>NZ_JAYKKK010000001.1:0-784706 GCF_036913655.1 Companilactobacillus sp. HBUAS56275 | reverse complement strand
ATCCGTTAGAGAATATGACGTAGATAGGCTGCGGGTGGAAGTGTAGCGATACATGGAGCTGAGCAGTACTAATAGATCGAGGACTTAACCGAGTAAGAGTTTACAGCAGTTCGAAGTGTTTCAATTTAATTCATAATCTTAATATCTAGTTTTGAAGGTACGAGCAACAATAGTGTGGTGGCGATAGCGAGAAGGATACACCTGTTCCCATGCCGAACACAGAAGTTAAGCTTCTCCACGCCGAAAGTAGTTGGTGGGAAACTACCCGCGAGGATAGGTAGCTGCCACGCTGTTATTATTCCGGATTAGCTCAGTTGGTAGAGCATCTGACTGTTAATCAGGGTGTCGTCAGTTCGAGTCTGACATCCGGAGTTTTTTTTTACTTGGAGAGTTGTCCGAGTGGTTGAAGGAGCATGATTGGAAATCATGTATACGGGTATTGACCTGTATCAAGGGTTCGAACCCCTTACTCTCCGTTTGGATAAATTCGAAAAAAACATTTAACAACAAAAAACCGTCATATCAATCGATATACGGTTTTTTTGTTGTCTAATAAGTTCCAATAGTTGTATTTATTTAGTCTGATGTTGTCAAAAAATCATAAAGAAAACATACAAATAATCAATGTCCAAAAAGAACCGTTGATCAGGCAATATATCGTCTCTTTTGTTTGCAAAGAAAATAAACAGCCATTATACTGGCACCAATTCAAATAAAAGGGACCGGAGGAAGAATAAATGACTAAATATCTCTCCTATGTAACGTATAAGAACGATAAAACTCATGGCTATGACTTCCTTATTGGTGTTAGTTATTATGATGCATATATAAAAGCTGATCCTGATAACAGTGATATAACAGATATCGTCCTAATTTATCATGAAGATGATCCTAGTTGGCAACAAGGCTTATCTAGGGAAGTTAAGCTCAGTAAGGATAAAATGTATCGACTAAGACAATCTATTAAGAATTTTTATAATGAAGTTGCCGAACCAATTGATCCGGAGTACTTGGAAACCGCATCGTCCTACAAGGCTCCAACCGATAATGATTATTGGATCAATGAGATTGAGAATATTTTACAAATAAAATAGGTGTTCATACTGTGAGCACTTTTTTATTTGTAAAATATTTTTAAATAAATATATACAAATTGTAAAGATATATGATATACTTATTTTTGTTGATTTGCTATGCGCCTATAGCGCAATTGGATAGAGTGTCTGACTACGAATCAGAAGGTTGTAGGTTCGACTCCTACTAGGCGCATCAGATAAAAATAGACTTATGATAGAAATATCATAGGTCTATTTTTTTATTCTTTAATACTTTTTATAAATGATTGATAATCTTTCTCTTCGCCAGTTTCTTCAACATTTAAATCATCCAGTTGGTTTTGATGTAGGGCATCTTCAGAGATTTCAAGATTATGTGTGAAGGTGGCATTACCAATCAGACGGATTTCACTTAATTCTTTGATTGGATTTAATTTAACATTTGTTCTGACCATACCGCCAGGGTTATAGACAGTAATATCTTTATTTGAATCAAATTGCTCTGGATGCAATAGAGCGAATACTAAGCTTGTTGCTGACATACCAGTTCCACAGGCGTTGGTAAAACCGACACCACGTTCAAAGGTCTGAACGAATAGTTTATTTTCATCCAGTATTTTAGCAAAGCTGATATTGACACCCTCGGGGAAATAATCATTTGTGGAATTCAATTTTTGTCCCAAG
Source organism: Companilactobacillus sp. HBUAS56275 (assembly GCF_036913655.1). Taxonomy (NCBI): domain Bacteria; kingdom Bacillati; phylum Bacillota; class Bacilli; order Lactobacillales; family Lactobacillaceae; genus Companilactobacillus; species Companilactobacillus sp. HBUAS56275. The sequence continues at coordinate 782,967 of NZ_JAYKKK010000001.1, read as the reverse complement.
TCATTCAAGGCATCATGTTGAATATCCGAGACAAAACTAATGAGATGGGGATTAGGAACAGCTACGGCTGAAAATTTTTCTTCAGGAATAAATTCAGGGATTTCCTCATTTATCATTTCATCCAGATCTTTGTATGAGAACGGTAAATCTGTTTTCTTAAAAGAGATAGGTGATATCTCAACGCTAAAGGCTGGGACTCCAGAATAAAAATCAGGAGCCTTTTGGACAGACAAATCGGATTCCAGAGTTTCAACTTTAAATTGATCTAACTGATATTTTTCAGATAGATAGCGACTCACTGTACGTAATCCATTACCACACATTTTGGCCTCGCTACCGTCAGCATTGATAACACGCATTTTACCAAGACAGTTTTCACTAGTATCGATGACTAAAAGTCCGTCAGCACCATTTAAAATATTTTTACAGAGATTAATTGCCAAATTTTTTAATTCAATATCATTTAATTCATTTTCTAGAAGAGTTTGGTCCAGAATAAAAAATTTATTCTCTGAACCGTGTACTTTTAATAATTTAACCATATTTTAAAACCTCACTTAATCGAAAAAAGTCTTATAGATTTGCTGTACGGCGTTGTCAGCATCCGAGGCGCGGGTACCGATCATAATTGATATTCTGGAAGCACCTTGGTTGATCATATGAATAGCGATGTCATTTTGTGTCAGAGAATCAATGACTTTGCCAATGGTTCCGATATTGTGGGCAATTCCTTCTCCGACCACCATAATAATGGCATAATCATCGATCCACTCCAAATAATCAGGCTGGAGAACCTCTTTAACATCTCGACAAAGTTTTTGAATTGTTTCTTTGTCTAATTTACTGCGATCGAAAATAACTGTTAAGTCATCAATACCGGAAGGCATGTGTTCATACGAAATATTATACTTATAAAAAATTTTTAGCAGTTTCAGTGTGAAACCAACTTCTTTATTCAACAGATAGCGATGTAAGTAAAGCGCTGAGAATCTTTTTGAACAGGCAATACCAGTAATTTGATTGGAAGGATCAAAAATAAATTGTTCGGGTACGATCATAGTGCCATCGGCTTGTGGATTGTTGGTATTTTTAATATTGACAGGAACTTGTCCTTTAACGGCGGGAATAATAGCTTCATCTTGAAAGACTGAGAAACCAGCGTAAGATAATTCTCTCATCTCACGATAGGACATTTTTTTAATGGCTTGAGGATGATCGACAATGTGATTATTAGCAACATAAATTGCATCTACATCCGTAAAATTCTCGTAAAGGTCAGCATTCAAACCCTGACTTAAAATAGCTCCAGTAATATCTGAACCACCGCGAGAAAAGGTACAAATGTCACCATCGGCGTTGTAGCCAAAGAATCCGGGGAAAACAGCTCGACTGTCTTTAGGCAGTTGAAATGTTTCTAAATTAGTATAAGTTTCTGGTGAAATATCGGCATCGTTAGGTTGACCGTAGACTCTAATACCAGCCTTTTTAGGATCAATAAAACTTGCTTTAATATTTTGTGAGTTGAGGACATGTGTAAGCAAAATAGCGTTTAAAAATTCACCATGTGCTTTAAATGCAGCCATGAGGTGGTCATTGTCGACGAATTTTGTTTGCGATAATTTATCTAATTTGGATTTTAGAAGTTTAATTACGGAGTCATCAAGTTTGAAATGATCACTAATTTCTTGATATCTTGAGAGAATTTTAATTTCGATATTTTGATAATCTTGTTGATTTATAACGGCATTGGCGTATTGAATTAATAAATCAGTAACTTTAATGTCATCAGAAAATCTTTTTCCTGGTGCTGAAGTTACGATAACTTTTCGTTCGATATCGTCCTTAATAATTCTAATTACTTTCTCAAATTGCTCTCCGGTAGCTAAGGAACTGCCGCCAAACTTGATAACCTTCATAAAACACACCCCTAAAATTAAATAGTTTTTAATGATGAGTGTATCATTTTTCGCTTTCATGACAAGAAAAAACTCAATAAAGTTAGAAAAATGATTATTTTTTTAATATTACTTGACGAATAATGAGCATTGTTATAATCTTAATACCAATAAAAGAGGTCGCAACCGACATTAGTAAATGAGGGAGTCACTGTAATGACTATGAACTCATCGAAAGGGGAAGTTGCCGAAGTGTTGGATCTTACAGGATCTGATGAACTGGGGCGTATTAATAAGAGAATACGAACTGTCGTGATCTAATGTCACGGTGAGCTTATAACAAATTTAAGGTGGATCGAAAAGGTCTCTTTGTTATTAAGCAAAGAGATCTTTTTTTGTTTGATAAAGGAGTTTTGAAAATGATTATAGATGAATTGATAAGTGAAAATGGCCATTTGATGATCGATGGCGTTGATAGTATAGATTTAGTTAAAGAATATGGAACACCACTCTATGTTTTTGATATTTCCAAAGTCCGTGATCAAATAAAAAAATTTAGATCTGCTTTTGAAAAAGAATCGTTGAATTATCAAATTAGTTACGCTAGTAAAGCTTTTGCTGTTAAAGCAATCTATCAAGTCATGAAGCAAGAAAATGTTCATGTAGATGTTGTTTCTGGTGGAGAGCTCTATACAGCTTTAGCGGCTGGCTTTCCTAGTAATAGGATTAGTTTTCATGGTAATAATAAATCTTTAGCAGAGTTGAAGATGGCCGTTGAAAATCATGTTGGAGTTATTATGTTAGATAATTTCCATGAAATTGAACTTTTGCATCAAGTTTTGCAAGAGAATGAAGAAACGATTCAAGTAATGTTACGCCTAACTCCTGGAATTTCAGCCCATACGCACAAATATGATCAAACTGGTCAAACTGATAGTAAATTTGGATTTGATGTTAATTCTGGTCAAGCTAAGAAAGCTTTACAGTTAGTTTTGGAAGATCCACAAATGAAATTGTTAGGTTATCACGCTCATATTGGATCTCAAATCTTTGGTACTGAAGGTTTTAAAATGCTAGCTCAAAAAATGGTCGAGATAGCTAAGAATTTTCAAGAAGAATCAAATTACTGGCCACAGGTTATCAATCTTGGTGGTGGCTTTGGAATTAGTTATAACGAAGATGATGATCCAATCACTGCCGATGATTTTATTTCTGTCATTGCTCAAGAGTTGAAGAAAGATTGTGATGACGTTCCTGAGATTTGGATTGAACCAGGGCGCTCTATTGTGGGACCAGCTGGCTATACGCTTTATCAAATTGGGTCAAGAAAAGATATCCCAGGTTTGGAATCTTATGTGTCTGTTGATGGTGGTATGGGTGACAATATTCGACCAGCATTATATCAAGCTAAATATCAAGCCGTTGTAGCTAACAAAATGAATCAAGCAGATATAGAAACAGTTCATATCTCTGGTAAATATTGTGAATCAGGCGATATTCTAATTGATCAACAAAAACTCCCTGAAACAGAAGTTGGGGATGTGTTAGCAGTTCTTGATACAGGGGCTTACGGTTATTCCATGGCAATGAATTATAATCGAAATCCTAGACCAGCAGTTGTCTTTGTTGAAAAAGGTCAAGCAAAGTTGGTAGTTAAGAGAGAAACATACGAAGATTTGATTAGACTAGATGATAATTATTAGGAGAAGAAAAATGGCAAAGATGAATGCAACAGAAATTATCAATTATATAGGAAATGCTAAGAAAGTTACGCCGGTAAAAATTTATTTGCAAGGTGATATTTCTCAAATTGATTTTCCGACGGAGATAAAGGTTTTTAAAACAAATGATTTGGCAATAATTATTGGTGACTATCAAGTTATTGAACCAATTCTGAAAGCTAATAATTTAACTAATTACTATGCTGAAACTGTTGCACAAAATTCGGCTGTACCGATGTTAGATATTAAGCATATTAATGCCAGAATCGAACCCGGAGCCATTATTCGTGATCAAGTTGAAATTGGTGCTAATGCAGTAATCATGATGGGAGCAGTCATTAATATTGGTGCTGAAATCGGAGAAAAATCGATGATCGATATGGGAGCTGTTCTCGGTGGTCGTGCAATTGTCGGTAAGAATTCACACATTGGTGCAAATGCCGTTTTAGCGGGAGTTATTGAACCGGCTTCGGCTCAACCAGTACGAATTGGAAATAACGTTATTGTAGGAGCTAATGCCGTTGTTTTGGAAGGTGTTCAAGTAGGCGATGGTGCTGTTATTGGAGCTGGAGCAGTTGTTACTAAAGATGTAGCGCCTAATAGTGTTATGGCAGGAGTTCCAGCAAAAGTACTGAAAATCAAAGATCAAAAGACAACTGATAAGACACAAATAGAAAGTAACCTAAGGAAGTTATAGCGATGGTTTTGACTAGTGATGAATTAATTGGAATCAGACGACACTTGCATACGATTCCGGAATTAGCGATGAATGAGTATCAGACACATGAATATATCAAGCAGGTTATTGCCAGTTTTCCTCAAACCAATTTGGAAATTAAAGAGCTACCAGAATTACCAACTGCTCTGTTGGTGTTGGTCAGGGGAAGCAATCCGCAAAGAAATATTGGCTATCGTTGCGATATGGATGCGTTACCTGTTGATGAGGATAATGGCTTAAGTTATGCCTCTAAACATCCACATGTAATGCATGCCTGTGGTCATGATATTCACGTGACCGTGGCCTTAGGAATTTTAAATTATTTCAGTATCAATCAACCACAAGATAATGTGATATTTTTCTTTCAACCAGCAGAGGAGAGTCAAAGTGGCGGTAAGGTTGCTTATGATTTAGGTGCATTTAGTGGTGACTTTAAGGTGGATGAATTTTATGGCTTACATGATAATCCACAATTAGAGCCAGGCGTTATAGGATGTCGTAACGGCACTCTTTTTGCAGGGACAACAGAAGTAAATGTTACGATTACCGGAAAAAGTGGTCACGCAGCGTATCCACATTTAGCTAATGATGCCATAGTTATTGCAGCTAATTTCATTAATCAGGTTCAGACGGTTATTTCCCGCAGTATTGATCCTACCAAATGTGGAGTAATAACCTTTGGTAAAATGCAAGCTGGTGTTATTAGAAATGTGATTGCTGGTCAGGCTCGATTAGAGGGAACTATTCGTGGTTTAACTCAAAAAATGATTGAATTCATTCGTCAGAGAATAACTGAAATTGCCGAGGGATTAGGATTGTCATTCAACTGCCAGATTAAAATTGAATACAATCAAGGCGGTTATTATCCTGTGGAAAATGATCCCACATTGACGCGAAACTTCATTCACTACATGCAGGCTGAACCTACAATTGATTTTGTTGAAACAGATCCTAAAATGACTGGAGAAGATTTTGGATATTTATTGAATAAGATTCCAGGAACAATGTTCTGGTTAGGAGTAGGAGGACCAGGTGCCTTGCACTCTAAAGATTTTTTACCTAAAGAAGATGCTATTAAAAAAGGTGTCGATGCTGTGATTGGTTTTCTGAATTATCGAATGAATTCGGAGGGAAAATAAATGTTTACGGATGTTGATTTGATGACGGCTATAATAACGCCGTTTGATGAGAACTTAAAAATTGATTATGAAGCTTTAAAGAAATTAACCGAACACCTCTTAGCAACCGGGACTAAAGGTTTTGTTATTGGTGGGACGACTGGTGAGACTCCTACTTTGACGGAAGCAGAAAAATTAGAATTGTATCGCCGTTTTACAGAAATTGTTGATAGACGAGTACCAATCATTGCGGGCGTCGGTAGTAATAACACCGCTCAGACAATTGACTTTATTAATAAAGTCGCACAGATACAAGGGATCGACATGGCCTTGGTCGTAGTTCCTTACTATAACAAGCCTAATCAAAGAGGAATGGTCGCACATTTTGAGGCTGTTGCTAAAAATTCTCCGTTACCAATTATGATTTATAACATTCCCGGACGAACTGGCGTATTGATGGAGAAAGAAACGGTAGTCGAGCTTTCAAAGAACCAGAAAATTAAGGGTGTTAAACAATGTAATACAATGGAAGATTTGGAATACATTGTTGAGCATACGGCTGACGATTTCAACGTTTATAGTGGTGAAGATGCTCAAGCTTTGTTTGCTAAAGTTGTTGGGGCTAATGGTGTTATTTCTGTGGCTTCACATATTTATGGCGATGAAATGACTAAGATGTATCAAGCTTTAGATTCAGGTGATTATCATTTGGCTGGAAAAATTCAACGTCAATTGACACCGAAAATGGATGCGTTATTCATGTATCCTTCACCATCACCGGTTAAGGCTGCTCTCAATAAATTAGGCTATCAAGTTGGTGGCTGTCGATTGCCGATTGTGTCACTAAATGATGCTGAGAAAAGTATTTTATTTGAAAAATTGAATCTTTAGGAGTCTTTTTATGATAAGAGTTATCGTTTCAGGCTTTAATGGCTCGATGGGTCAGAAAGCCGTTAAGATGGTTAACCAAAGTGAAGATATGCAATTAGTAGCGGTCTTTAACGCCGTTATAACGGACCTAGATCCACAAACTTATGGTTTAGCCGATAATGTGAATGTTTATAATGATTTTGCTGATGTTGATATTGACGCTGATATTTGGATTGACTTTTCAATTCCTAGTGCAGTTTTCGAAAATACTAAATTTGCTATCGAAAAAGGTATTCGTCCAGTTATTGGGACTAGCGGTATGAGTGAGGCGCAGACTGGTGAATTAAAACGTTTGGCCGATAGTAAAAATTTAGGTGGAATCATTGCTTCTAATTTTGGTTTATCGGCTGTTTTGATGATGAAATTTGCTCAAGTAGCTGCAAAATACTTTGCTGAAGCAGAGATTGTTGAGAAGCATCATGAAGATAAGATCGATGCACCATCGGGAACAGCTTTAAATACCGCTAGGTTGATTTATGAGGCTAGAGGCCATGATCAGAAGCAACATAATAGTAATGATCCACTCAATACTCGTGGTGGCGATTATCATGGTGTTAAGATACACGCTCTTAGATTGCCAGGCTTTGTTGCAGATGAGGAAGTAATCTTTGGTGGAACGGGTGAGACATTAACTATCTCTCAAAGTACTACTGATCGTGAATCATTTATGACTGGCGTTAAGTTGGCAATTCATGAGGTGATGGAAAGCAATCATTTGGTTATCGGTCTTGAACAAATAATTTAAGATTATTACAAAATAGTTAATTAAATGAACGGGTTTTGTTATAGAATTAAATTATTATAATTTAAGGAGTGTCATAGAATGCCAGAACTAGATTCAACAGTAAAAAATGTTGTCAATGAGACAGTTGAACCAATGGGGATTTCCCAAATTAGAATTTTCGCTGAAAAATTTGCTAAAATTCCAGGTTTGATCAAATTAACACTGGGTGAACCTGATTTTAATGTTCCCGAGCATGTTAAAACGGCCGCCATTGAAAGTATTAAAGATAATGATTCCCATTATTCAGCTCAAAAAGGGATCATCGAATTAAGAGAAGCTATTTCTAAATATTTAAGTAAACGTTTCGATATCGATTACGATCCAGAGACGGAAATTATTGTAACTATTGGTGCTACTGAAGCTATTTTTGATTCTTTAGCGGCCATTATTAATCCAGGTGACAAGGTATTGATTCCTACACCGACATTTGCACTTTACATACCAATTGTAAAAATACTAGGTGGTATTCCGGTTCAAATAAATACAACTGATGATGACTTTCGTCTAACTGGTAAAAAGTTACGCGAGGTAATTGCTAGAGAAGGTGCTGATAAAGTAAAAGTCTTGATATTAAATTTCCCTGGTAATCCAACTGGGTTTGTATATTCAAGAGATGATCTACAAGAGATCATTGACGTGGTTAAAGATAAGGAAATGTATGTTATTTCAGATGAAATCTACGCTGAATTGACTTATGGACAAGAACATATTTCTCTAGCTAAGTTAATGCCTGGAAAAACAATTTTAATCAATGGCTTGTCAAAATCACATGCAATGACAGGCTATCGAATTGGGTACATTGCAGCACCAAAGGATTTCATTACCAATGCTGCCAAGATGCATGCCTTTGTTGTAACGGCTCCTTCTAATCCTGCTCAATATGCGGCTAAAGAAGCTCTGCTCAACGGAATTGATGATCCTATTCCTATGCGAGAGATTTATCAAAAACGTCGTGATTATATTGTTGAACACTTAAATGAACTTGGTTATGAAACCATTCTACCTGAGGGTGCTTTTTACACTTTCTCAAAAATTCCAACTGAATTTAATTTATCAGCAATCGAATTTGCTAACAAATTGGCGGAAGAAGGAAAAGTTGGTGTTACACCAGGAACTGCTTTTGGTGAAGGCGGCGAAGGACACTTTAGAATGTCGTATGCGTCGTCAATGGATGATATTAAAGAAGCAATGAAACGATTAAAGATTTTTACGGAGAATTTAAAAAAATGATTTAAGGGATGAAGATTTATGAGTGATGGATATACAGTAGCAATTTTGGGTGCCACAGGCGCCGTTGGAACACGTTTAATAGAACAATTGGAGCAATCGACTATTCCGGTTAAGAAGATAAAATTATTAGCATCATATCGTTCTGCAGGCAAGAAATTACAATTCAAGGGACAAGATGTGGTTGTTGAAGAAGCTAAACCAGAATCTTTTGAGGGTGTCGATATTGTTTTGGCTTCAGCCGGTGGGGCAGTTTCGAAAAAATTATTGCCGGAAGCTGTTAAACGTGGTGCTGTTTGTGTAGATAATACAAGTGCTTTTCGAATGGAAGAGGATGTTCCTTTAGTCGTACCTGAAGTTAATGAAGCAGCACTCTACAATCATCACGGGATTATTGCTAATCCAAACTGTTCAACTATTCAAATGATGGTCGCATTAGAACCAATCAGAAAAGCATTTGGTTTGAAACAAATTATTGTTTCGACTTATCAAGCGGCCAGTGGTGCCGGTCAAAGTGCGTTGAATGAATTATATTCAGAGGCACAAGATTATTTGAACGGTAAAGATATGCAAGCCGATATTTTTCCTACTAAAGGTGATGAAAAACACTATCCATTAGCTTTTAATCTTTTACCTCAGATTGATGTTTTGGAGGATAATTTATATTCTCACGAAGAGTGGAAAATGATTCATGAGACTAAAAAAATCATGCTTGGAGATATGAATTCTCCTGAAATTAAAGTTACTGCTACTTGTGTCAGAGTTCCCGTTCCTATCAGTCATGGTGAGTCAATTTATATTGAAGTTGAAGACAAATCTGCAACAGTAGAAAAGATTCAAGAATTGATCAAACAGGCACCAGGAGCTGTTTTAGAGGATGATCCTAAACATCAAATTTATCCACAACCAATAAATGCAGTGGGTAAGCGTGATACTTTTGTTGGTCGTATTCGTCCTGATTTAGAGAACGAAGGAGCATTTAACATGTGGGTTGTTTCCGATAACCTTTTGAAGGGAGCAGCTTGGAATACAGTGCAGATTGCTGAACGTTTAGTTGCCGACAATTTGGTTCATAATTAATTTAATTGAAATGGGATGCAGATTTTGTGCTGTGTTCCATTTTTTTTTGCATATTTCTGTTAGAATATTCAAAGACAATTAATATCAGGGTGAGAAAATAATGAAACGAATAACAAACGTTTTTAACGAAGGTGTTTTAGATTTATTAGCTAACGCCGGAGTTGCGATACCGTATTTTTTTTGTTTAACCTTATATAATCAAAATAAGAATATCTTTGTATATGCTTTACCGTTTTTGATGCTATATACATTTAGAGCTTTAGGGATGTTGTTGACGACATTTATTACGCTGCCAGCTTCAACAATGCTTGCTATGTCCAGTCTTTTTGGCGTCATAGGTTCGTTATGTATTTTAGGTGCGGGCAATCCGTTTTTTGGAGTAATCGGTGGTATATTATTAGGTCTAGCATCAAGTTGGATTTGGCCTTATTACTTAACGGTTAGATCACGCGGGAAGATGGATAAAGAATTCAAATTCAATCGAATGCATACTTTGTCCGTAGTTTTAACATTAATTTTATTAATTGCAGTTCAACTGATTGCAACACATACTAAAATGTTGAGTTTATCTTTTGTATTATTGGCATTCTTGTTCTTTGCAGCCATGGTTGGTGGGATGAATATTACACATCGACTTACTTTTTACCAAGGAATCGAGACAAAGCAAAAATTTCGTGTCAATTCACTATTTAGTTTGATTGTATTAGCCAGTTTAGTTATGCTAGTCTTCATCATTCGTTACACTAGATTGAAAGCTGTATCTCAGACATTTGATTTAATCATCAGTGTCGCAGCAATCATGTTATTTCTATTCCTAGCATATTACCAAATAGATATTCATAAAAAGATTTTCCCAGTGAGTTTGGTAGCTATAAACCGTGGGGTAATCATGAATTACGTTATGCTTTATGCTGTATTCGACAGTACAGTTCGTTTTGGTTTTAATTCTTTGATGCTGATCTATGCGATTTATCTAATTGGATTCGAACTGGGACCAGTTATTTTAAAGAAGTATCAGTCTTTCAGATATCCATTGCTATTAATAGGTTTAGTACTATCATTATTCAACTTTACTTACTTCGTTGGTTTATTCCTCTGTGCAATCTTTGTAGGGACCGACAATCGAATTCTAAATGATGCTCTTTATAATCATCCTGATCTAGATTCTGAAAGAGCCTTTTTAATTAAATATCAACTTTCTTGTGTGGGTAACGTTTCGCAACAATTAGTTTATATGACAACAATCTATTTCATTAGCTACTTTACCAAGATAAATGCTTTAGGATTTTTCAATGATCATGTTGCTGATGGTCCTACTAATTCAGTTTTATATGGAGTTCACATCTTCATAACGGCAATTGTTTTCATTTATGCCGCAACAACATTTTACTTTGCACGTGAAAAAGAATAGTTTTAATAAAAGTCTATCTAACACAGATAGGCTTTTTTTGCTGGCATAACGCCGTTATTGATCAAATGTTTTTCAATTATAAATTGATAAATGAGTCTAAATGAGAATCATTCCAAATTATGTCTCTAAATACTATTTTTATAGTTGGTAAAATTGTATAATTATACTAATGAAAAGTATTACAAGGGAGGACGTGATTTTATGAATTCCGATAAGATTAAATTGTATGCGACGCTAACGATTGGTGTTATTGCAGCAGTATTGGAGTTTATTTTCCATTTACCTAGTTATGCTCAATTAATAATTAGTATTCTGGGATTATTATTAGCTTTAATTATGTTTGTCGATATGATCAAAGTCCTTAAATCTGGTAATTTCGGTGTAGATTTACTGGCTATTACAGCGATTGTAGCGACAATCGTATTGGGGCAATATTGGGCCGGTTGGATTGTTTTATTGATGCTGACAGGTGGAGATTCCCTAGAGGAGTATGCAGCTAATAAGGCCAAAAGTGAATTGAAATCACTCTTAGATAATACTCCTTCGCAGGCACATCTCATTATTGATCAGAAAATCAAGGATGTTGATATCGATGATGTCAAGGTTGGCGACGAGTTATTGATTCGTCCTAAAGAACAAGTGCCAGTTGATGGAGTAGTCTTTGACGGAACTTCTGAAATCGATGAATCATCTCTAACGGGTGAGTCAGTTCCGGTAGCAGTAGGTAAAGATTCACATGTTATGTCTGGTTCTATAAATGGTGAGAAACCTTTTAAAATCAGAGCTGAAAAGGTTGCGGCTGATTCAGAGTATCAAGCAATTGTTAAGTTAGTTAGAGAATCCGAAACTCATCCAGCACATTTTGTTAGATTGGCTGACCGTTATGCCGTACCATTTACACTAATTGCTTATGTTATTGCTGGTATTGCTTGGTATATTTCTAAAGATCCAATTAGAATTGCTCAAGTTTTAGTTGTGGCTTCACCTTGTCCTTTGATCTTGGCTGCACCGATTGCTTTTGTTTCAGGTATGAGTCGGACAAGTAGGAATGGAATCATTGTTAAGTCAGGAACGGCTTTGGAAAAATTGAACTCTGCGAAGACAGTGGCCTTCGATAAAACAGGGACTATTACTGAAGGCAGATTGATTGTGGATGGTTTTAAGTCTGTTAATGGTTTCAGCAAGGAACAAGTAATGGTTTACGCAGCGTCTGTAGAGCAGAACTCAAGTCATGTCATGGCTAAAGCGATTGTTGATTTTACTCTGAAACACAATTTAGAGTTATTGCCAGTGGATGACTTAAAGGAAACCACTGCAGAAGGAATTGTTGGAAAAATTGATGGAACGGAAGTCAGAGTTGGTCAAGCCGAATTCGTAACAGATGAAGAAGTTGATTCGGTGACTGGATCTGGAGTTTATGTTTCAATTGATGGCGCCTATGCGGGAGTTTATAGTTTGTTAGATCAGATAAGACCAGAAGCTAAATCAACGATTCAAAATTTAAAGAATTTCGGTATTAGTAATATTTTAATGATTTCTGGCGATAAAAAAGAAGCAACCGAATTAGTTGCTTCCGAAGTAGGTATTACAAAGGCATTTCCATCAAGTTTACCATCTGATAAAGTTGAAATTATTAAAGGATTAGGTCAAGAGTACCATCCAACTGTAATGGTAGGGGATGGAGTTAATGATGCTCCCGCCTTAGCTTTAGCAGATGTTGGTATAGCAATGGGTTATAAAGGTGCTAATGCTGCTAGTGAATCAGCCGACGCAGTTATTTTGCAGGATGATTTGAGTAAAGTAACCACGGCCGTTAAAATTGCACACGATACGATGAAAGTGGCCAAAGAAGCTGTGTTGATTGGGATTTTCATCTGTATTGGTTTGATGATCATAGCTGGATTTGGATTAATTCCAACTATCATCGGTGCAATGCTCCAAGAAGTGGTTGATACAGTAGCTATCCTTTATGCTTTAAGAGCAAGAAGCGATAAATTATAACCAACCATAAGTATCCAGATTCATTTCTTTCTTAGGTAATTTTGAAACGTAAGGATTACCTTTAACAATAAAACGCATATTTTTTGAAGTCCAAGGCTCTTTATTCTTCACGCCAATTCGAGGTGTGGCTAGAATTTCTTGAGGAGTCTGGACTTTTTTTTCGGAGAAAATAAAGTTATGTTCATTTAGAACAGTCCCAGACAATGATTTATCGGTGATACCAAAAGCAGCCATCCACTTAGCGGGGCCATTAGTAACATCAAAACCAGTTTTACTACGATTTTTTTCCATTAAATCAATTCCCTCAATTGGTTGTAAACCTCTAATCAGAATACCGTTTGGGGTCCCGGCTTTTTGAATACTGATATCCATATCTAACCAGCTGTGAATCGAGTAAATATAAATAGTACCGCCGGCTTGATATAGTGGATCATTTGCCTTAGTATGACGTCCATTGTAACTGTGGGCAGCCATATCGATTGGTCCAAGATAAGCTTCAGTTTCTACGATTAGTCCAGAAAATGTCCCTTGATCAGATTTATATGTAAAAGTATGACCGAGCATATCCTGTGCTAAGTCCATTGTTTCCGCGTTTTCAAAGTACTTTTGTATATCCAAAATGTAAATTCCTCCCATTTTTCAAAAAAAGTTAAAAAACCTCTTGCAACGTCTTTATTATTATTGTATTATATTTCTTGTGCTTGAGAGAGCAATACATAAATAAATATTTATGACCCGTTGGTCAAGTGGTTAAGACACCGCCCTTTCACGGCGGTAACATGAGTTCAAATCTCGTACGGGTCATTTTGGAGGATTAGCTCAGCTGGGAGAGCATCTGCCTTACAAGCAGGAGGTCACAGGTTCGATCCCTGTATCCTCCATACCAAAAACCTTTAAACATCTAACGAAAGTTAGATGTTTTTTTGTATTAAAAAAGAATTCCAAATGAATGAAATTCTAAATGATAAGAATAATATTACCGATGACACGATAGAACAAGTTAGGTTGAGAAAATTTTTGATACTTCTTAAGAAGAGACATAACAACAACAAAGATAATAATAATGGCTGCCGTCCAAATATTGATGTAATTAAGTATGAAGAGCATGAATGATAATATTGAAAGAACGATTAGTTGTAAATAGTCGTATCTAGTACCTTCGAAGTAATCGATCATAACACAAGCTAAATTGATTAATAGAAGAGGAACAACAAAGTTAATTGAAATAAAATGCATATATGTAAAGGCTAGAGCGATAGACATAAAACTAGGTACGATAAAATCCTCAATCAGTGAAGCTATATTTTTATAAGAATCGGGCAAATATTTCAACATATATAGGAAGATTAATTGCACGAAAACCAAAATAATAACGAATTTATTGAGTGAATGAATCGATAGTATCGCTAACAATAAATAAATTGCACTATATAACAAATGAAAATATTTATTAGGGTTTAAAGTGATAATATATTCCTTATAGAGAGCCACCATCGCAATCATAATAATTAGAAAACCGTGGATAGTATAATTGTTCAAATTGTGTACAAAAATAAAAATAAACGGAAAAATATGATAGCTAATAAATTCAATAAGGGATGCTAATAGTTTTTTAGATTTTAAATTGTTCATGTGAAGCTCCTTATACTTATAAAGCCATATTAATGTAAGAAAACTTTGACGTCAATCGCTGATTTTTTATGAAAAACATTAAAGTTTGTGTTAACCTATTAAGAGGTTCCTGATGGGATCCTTTTTTTGCGAGGAGAGGCCCTGTAACCGAAAAGGTGGAAAAAATTATGTCAAAAAATTATTTATTTACTTCTGAATCAGTTTCAGAAGGACATCCAGATAAAGTTGCTGATCAAATAAGTGATGCAATTCTTGATGCTATTTTAGCAAAGGATAAAGATGCACGTGTTGCATGCGAAACAACTGTTACAACAGGTTTAGTCCTAGTTGTTGGTGAAATTTCAACTTCCGCATATGTTGATATTCAAAGTGTTGTTCGTAAGACCATTACCGATATCGGTTATGATGGTTCTAACCCAGGATTTGATGGTAATAGTTGCGCCGTATTGGTAGCACTAGATGAACAATCTCCTGATATTGCACAAGGTGTTGATGACGCTCTTGAACGTCGTGATAACCACCAAGATGCTGATCCATTGGATCAAATTGGTGCTGGTGATCAAGGTTTCGTCTTTGGATTTGCCACAGATGAGACAAAAGAGTTCATGCCATTACCAATTTCTCTTGCTCACAAGTTAATGAGAAAGACTGCTGAAGTAAGAAAGAACGGTACAATTGATTACTTGATGCCAGATGCTAAATCACAAGTAACAATTGAATATGATGGTAACGATCATCCAGTTCGTGTTGATACAATTGTTATCAGTACGCAACATAAAGCTGAAGCTAGTTTGGATCAAGTCAAAAAAGACATCAAAAAGTATGTCATTGATGAAGTTGTTCCAAGTAACATGATTGATGATAAGACTAAGATCTTGATCAATCCTACCGGTCGTTTCGTTATCGGTGGACCAGAAGGAGACTCCGGACTTACAGGACGTAAAGTTATCGTCGATACTTACGGTGGCTTTGCTCGTCACGGTGGTGGTGCTTTCTCTGGTAAAGATGCTACTAAGGTTGACCGTTCAGCAAGTTATGCTGCAAGATATATCGCAAAGAATCTTGTTGCAGCAGGCGTTGCTGAAAAGGTTGAAATTCAAATTGCATATGCTATTGGTGTTGCCAGACCTGTTTCAATTCACGTTGATACATTCGGTACTAGTGACTTTTCAGAAGAACAAATTGAAGAAGTTATCAATAAGTTCTTTGACCTACGTCCACTAGGTATCATTAAGATGCTTGATCTACAAAGACCAATCTATAAGAAGACGGCCGCATACGGTCACTTCGGACGTACAGATATCGATTTGCCATGGGAAAAACTTGATAAAGTTGAAGATATTAAGAGTTTCTTGAAAATTTAATCGGTGATTACAGAGGCGTTCTTTAAAGTTTAAACTTTAGGGAAGGTCTCTTTTTTTATGGGAGGAGTTATTTAATGACACAAAAGAATCAATCAAATGTTGTAATTGTCACGATTGCCGTGTTTATTGCCACATTTATGACAGCGATAGAGGGTACGATCGTTTCGACAGCTATGCCAACCATTATTGGGAGTTTGCATGGGGTAAGTTTGATGAACTGGGTTTTCTCAATATATTTATTGATGACAGCCGTAGCAACACCAATTTATGGAAAATTATCCGATATCATAGGTCGAAAACCAGTATTGATGATTGGTTTAGTATTATTCGTTATTGGATCTACACTTTGTGCAATGTCTAATTCAATGTTGACATTAATTCTTGCACGTGTGGTTCAGGGTATTGGTTCAGGTGCCATTCAACCATTAACATTTACGATTATTGCTGATATTTATCCTTTGGAAAAACGTGCCAAAATTTTAGGATTTAACGGATCAGCCTGGGGAATTGCCGCTATTATTGCACCATTATTAGGTGGCTTTATTGTTGAAAAATTAAGCTGGCACTGGGTCTTTTTAATTAATTTGCCGGTTGGTTTACTGACAATGAGTTTGATCTGGTTATTCTTTAAAGAAGAAAAACGTGAACATGAGAAATTAAGAATTGATTACGCGGGAACTATTTTATTAATTATGATCTTATTGCCTTTAATGTTGGCACTACAAAATATAGGTAGTAGTAATGTTCTTTTACCAATTGGCTTGACAGTCGTTTCCATCGTTTCTATTTTCTTATTTATTCATGTTGAAAAGCATGTGGCGGATCCAATTCTGCCTTTGGAATTGTTTAAAAATAAAACTTTTGTTATTCAAAACTTGTTAGCCTTAATCGTTAGTGGTTTCCTAATTGGTTTTGAAGCTTATATTCCAACTTGGATGCAAGGAATCCTAGGCTTGAGCCCATCAATGGGTGGATTTGCTGTTACGCCTAGTTCACTGGTATGGATTTTTGGATCATTCTGGGCTGGAACTTTAATAAAAAAAATGGCACCCAATCGTGTCATTTACATAAGTCTTTTCTTTTTAGCTGTTGCTAATGGATTGTTGTTAATGGCTGGGCCTACGACGCCATTTATTTACTTCTGTGGCTTAGCTGCAGTGGCTGGACTTGGCTTTGGTTTAACAATCACAACAACAACTGTCACGGCTCAAACTGTTGTTGATCCTGAAAATGTTGGGGTAGCAACTAGTTTCAATACACTGTTGAGAACTATTGGTCAATCAATGATGGTCTCTGTTTACGGAATTATTTTAAATTCAGCTTTGGCACGAGGAGCAGCGGAAAACAAGAACATTTCGGTCGACATGATGAATAAATTGATTGATCCACAAACTGCAAGTTCCTTGCCACATCAGCTTTTGCCCAAAATGAGACAAATTCTTTTTTCAGGATTGCACAATATTTATGTCGCATCTCTTGTACTATTAGTGTTGGGTTTAATTCTTAATGCCTTTGAGCTGAAGAATCGAAAGATCCTTGGTTCTAAATAATAGAGTATTAAAAGTTATGATTATAGCTGCAAGGGTGTAACCACCTAGCACATCGCTGGGATAGTGAACCCCTAAAAAAATCCGGCTGTAACCAACGAGTAGTACCATAATAATTGTCATTATACTGATGATTGCTTTGATCTTTAGTTGCTTGAAAATATAAAGACTAATAATTAGAAGTGATATATATAATGCAAATGAGCTTGCTGAATGACCACTTGGAAAACTATAACCACCAGCATAAACATAATGGTAATGACTTGGTCTAGGTCGTTCTATTATGTTTTTTATTAGACTGTTGAATAGGGCAACGACGACTTTATTCAAGACTAAATAGATAGCTGCGTAATAATATTTTTTAACTACTAATAGGATAAAAAATATCGCTGCAATTGCTATTGTGGGAAATGTGTCGCCAAGGTTAGTGATTGGTCTGAAGATGCTAAGTGAAAATTGATTATGATGGTAAATTTGTTGTATAAAACTTGCATCGAAATTAGTAATGATTGAACTTTTTTGAGCCACATTTATACTCCAGAAAGTAAAAAATATTACTAAAATGATTAATAAAAGGGATAATTTTTTAGATATTTTCATAATTTTTAGTCTCTCTATTGTTTAAGATTTTGTTAAGAAATATAATAAAGTATAAAGACTTTGAGGGAGAGCAAAATACTTATGGTTATTACACGTCGTGAAAGAAAAATCGAAGATAGTCGATTGACTAGATTAAATAATAAAAGAAGCAAGAATGCAAACTTGCGTAAGAATATGACCATATTAGGTTCTAGTATGTTTGTTGGTGCTGCAGTAGCTGAAGTTGCCAATATCTCCACTCCAACGCCTGTTAAAGCTGAAGCTTTATCTGTAAATAATTTGTTATCTCAAAACTCAGCAGTTACAACTACTCCAGTAAGTTCAAAAGGTGTAGGAGATCAACAATTTATCGATTACATTGGTAACTCTGCTCGAAAGCTTGCCTCAAACAACGACCTTTATGCATCAGTTATGATTGCTCAAGCTATGATTGAAAGTGGCTGGGGAACTAGTGGCTTGGCTAGTGCTCCTAACTACAATCTATTTGGTATCAAGGGTGAATATGACGGTGCATCAGTTAATATGGGTACACAAGAAGATGATGGGACAGGAAATCTTTATTCAATCAGTTCTAACTTTAGAAAGTATCCTTCATATAAGGAATCACTAGAAGACTATGTTTCACTTTTAAGAGGTGGGACAACAGGTAATTCACAATTGTATGCCGGTGCTTGGAAGAGTAATACGGATTCTTATAAAGATGCCACAAAGTTTTTGACTGGCCGTTATGCTACCGATACGACATACGCTGATAAGTTGAATAGCATGATTGAAAAGTACAATCTAACGCAATTCGATGATGCATCTAATAAGACTTACACAGTTGCTGAAGGTGATACTTTACAATCAATCGCTGATAAATTTAATATTTCAGCTGAAGATTTGATGAATATGAATGACCTTAAGACTGATAATTATATTTATCCAGGCAAGACTTTAACTGTCAGCAAAGCTGCTACAACCGCAACATCAACGACTAATACAACTAACGGTGCAACGATGGTTAATACCGCTAATAAAACTGATAAAGATAGTGATGTTGGTAATGTTGGGGATGTCTATGGTAGCAAGCAAGCTCCAGTGGTTGTTCAAGATGAACGTAGTGGAGTAAAGAAGTACGTTCCATCTAACGATTCTGACTCAGATTCGAATGCAATTAATGTTCAAAATGATTATAGCAACAATAATTCTAATAATGATTCAACTGATGAAACTAAGAAGTCAGTTACCGTTCAAAGTGGCGACACAATCGACTCTATTGCTTCACAAGCTGGCACAACAATTGATAATATTAAGAAATTAAATAATCTTAATTCAGATTTATTAGTTGTCGGACAAACATTATTGGTATAAGATATAAAGCAACGGAAGTAGTAGATTATAAAAATACTATTCAGAAAGCGCATGGTGATGTGAATGCGTAGATTTTTATTTTCGAACTCGTCCACTAATCATAGTTGCCGAAACTAAGTAAGTGACTGCGTTTGATCCTCGTTAAGGATTTTGAGAGTCGTACTTATTTAGTGCGGAACTTAGGTGGTAACGCGATAACTCGTCCTATGATTAAATATTTAATCATAGGACTTTTTTTGTATAGGAGGAAAAATATGTACAATCACAACACCGTTGAAAAGAAATGGCAACAGTATTGGAAGGAACATGACACTTTCAAGACGACCAATGATCCCAACAAGAAGAACTTTTATGCTTTGGATATGTTCCCATACCCATCAGGACAAGGTCTTCACGTAGGACATCCAGAAGGATATACAGCAACAGATATTGTTGCTAGAATGAAACGTGCTCAAGGCTACAATGTTTTGCATCCAATGGGCTTTGATGCTTTTGGACTACCAGCTGAACAATATGCTTTGAATACAGGTCATACTCCAGCTGATTTTACAGAAAAAAATATTCAAAATTTCAAGCGTCAAATTAATTCATTAGGTTTCTCATATGATTGGGACCGTGAAGTTCAAACAACTGATCCTAAGTTCTATAAGTGGACACAATGGATCTTTGAACAAATGTACAAAAAAGGTTTAGCTTATGAAGCAGAAGTTCCCGTTAATTGGTCACCAGATCTAGGAACTGTTGTTGCCAATGAGGAAATCATTGACGGTAAGACAGAACGTGGTGGTTTCCCAGTTATCAGAAAACCAATGCGCCAATGGATGCTAAAAATTACGGCCTACGCTGACAGATTGATCGATGACTTGGATGATATCGACTGGCCTGAAAGTATTAAGGAAATGCAAAGAAACTGGATCGGTCGTTCAGTTGGAGCACAAATTACTTTCCCACTAGTTGATCATGATGAAAAGGTCAATATCTTTACTACAAGACCAGATACTGCTTTTGGTGTTCAATATATGGTTCTTGCACCAGAACATGAACTTGTTGATAAAATTACTACACCGGAACAAAAAACAGCTGTTGATGCATATAAGGAAGAAGTTTCCCACAAGTCAGATCTAGATAGAACTGATTTGAATGATGAAAAGACAGGTGTCTTCACTGGTGCCTATGCTATTAACCCTGTTAATGGTGATAAGATTCCGGTTTGGATTTCTGACTATGTTCTTGTTACATATGGTACCGGTGCTGTTATGGCTGTTCCAGCTCATGACGACCGTGATTATGCTTTCTCTAAGAAATTTAATCTACCAATGAAACAAGTTATTGAAGGTAATCTTGAAGATGGAGCAATTACTGGCGACGGTAAGCACATCAACTCTGACTTCTTAGATGGTTTGAACAAAGAAGATGCCATCAATCGTATGGTTGAATATCTAGAAGATAAGGGTATTGGTGAAAAGAAAGTCAATTATCGTCTACGTGATTGGGTCTTCTCTCGTCAAAGATATTGGGGTGAACCAATTCCTGTTATTCATTGGGAAGATGGTACAACTTCACTTGTTCCTGAAGATGAACTTCCACTTGTATTGCCAGAAGATGATGATATTAAGCCATCAGGTACTGGTGAAAGTCCACTAGCTAACTTAACTGATTGGGTAAATGTAGTTGATAAGAATGGTCGTAAAGGTCGTCGTGAAACTAACACAATGCCACAGTGGGCTGGTTCTTCATGGTACTACTTGAGATACATTGATCCACATAATGACAAGCAACTAGCTGATTACGATCTATTGAAACAATGGTTACCAGTTGATCTATACATCGGTGGTGCTGAGCATGCGGTTCTACATCTATTGTATGCAAGATTCTGGCATAAGGTATTGTATGACTTGGGTGTTGTCCCAACTAAAGAGCCATTCCAAAAGCTATATAACCAAGGGATGATCTTAGGTAAGGGTCACGAAAAGATGTCTAAATCAAAGGGTAACGTAGTTAATCCAGATGATGTCGTTGAACAATATGGTGCTGATACTTTGAGAACTTATGAAATGTTCATGGGTCCTTTGGATGCATCAATTGCATGGTCTGAAAATGGACTATCAGGATCAGCCAAGTTCTTGGATCGTGTTTGGAATCTCTTCATCAATGATGATGATTACAGTACATTGCGTGATGATTTCCTAACTGATGAAAATGACGGTAAACTTGATAAAGTTTACAATGAAACAGTTAAGAAAGTTACAGAAGATTACAATGCTTTACGCTTCAATACAGCCATTTCTCAAATGATGGTCTTTGTTAACGAGGCACATAAGGTTGATACAATGCCTAAGGCTTACGCTGAAGGATTAGTTAAACTCTTGGCACCGATTGCTCCTCATATGATGGAAGAAATTTGGAATAAACTAGGCCATTCTGAATCTATTTCATACGCTGCATGGCCAACATATGATGAAAGCAAATTGGTTTCAGATACAGTTGAGATAATCGTTCAAGTTAACGGAAAACTTAGAAATAAGTTGGAAGTAGCTACAGGAACAGCTAAAGATGAATTAGAAAAATTGGCACTTGCTGATGAAAAAGTTAAGAAGTTTACTGAAGGTAAGAATATTGTCAAAGTAATTGTTATTCCTAACAAGATCGTTAACATTGTTGTTAAATAACAAACAAAAAAGGCTTCGGAATTTTATTCCGAAGCCTTTTTAGGTTGAATATCAGACTAAATTGGACATTAAAGGGTGAGGGCTGATACTTGTATCAAATGAATAATTGCGTGAAACTACTTTTTTGTGTAAATGAATAATAATTTTTGCCTAAATATCCAACGAATAATATTCTATCATTAATTGGGTGGTGGAGAATAGCGATTTTTTTGTAAAATTGTCTGAAATTTTCAGGAAGCAAGAAAAATTAATTTGCTTTTTTAATAAATTAAGAGTAATTTAAAATTTTTAGGATGAGAACTTTGCTATAATTAAATGGATAGTTTTTAAGGTGGTGCAAGTTTTGGGCGGAAATAAAAGCCATGATGAAGAAGAAGTAATGCCAGTAATGGATCCCGAAGTATCGTCTCAAGATACGATGTTAAAGGGTTCAGCCTGGATGACAGCTGGTAGTATTTTTTCTCGTATTTTAGGTGCAATATATATTATTCCATGGATGGCATGGATGGGTTCTGATTATCCAGCAGCTAATGCTTTATTTGCAAAAGGATATAATATCTACAGTTTATTCTTGATTGTTTCGACAGCCGGAATTCCGGGTGCTATTTCAAAACAGATTTCTCATTACAATGCTTTGGATCAGTATTCAACTGGTAATAAACTATTTAAACATGGACTCAAGATTATGACGTTCATGGGTGTTATCTTTGGAGCAGTGATGTTCTTTGGAGCACCAGTTTTAGCAACGTTATTTACTGATGGTGACCCACGAAGTATTCCAGTTATCAAATCATTAGCGGTAGCTGTTTTGATTATTCCAGTTTTGAGTATTCTTAGAGGGTATTTACAAGGTTATTCAGACATGGCACCGTCGGCTATTTCACAATTTATTGAACAAATTGCACGTGTAATTTATATGTTGATAGCGACTTATTTGATTATGGTAGTTAATAAAGGAAGTTATATTAACGCCGTTGTTCAATCAACATTTGCTGCTTTTATCGGTGCGGCGGTTGCTATTGCTATTTTAGTTCTAGCAATTCTCAAAAAATTACCGAAACTGAGGCAACTTTCTAGAAACAGTAAACCTGTTGAGAATTTAGATGAAAGAAACTTCACGCGTGAAATCTTTGAACAAGCGGTACCATTCATTATTTTAGATGCCGGTATTACATTCTTTAACTTGTTTGATCAATCAACATTTAATCAATTTATGCGAATGTTTGTTAATGCTACAGGAGCTCAATTGGATAACTACTATTCATTATTTGGATTCCAAGCTAACAAATTAATTATGATCATCGTTTCCTTATCTTCAGCAATGGCTGTAACGGCTGTTCCAATTTTGTCTGGATTATACTCCAAAGGTGATAAGGCAAAGATTGAAGATCAGATTTCGAATACTTTGGAATTGTTCTTCTTCATTATGATTCCAGCTTCATTAGGGATGTACGCTGTAGCTCAGCCATTATGGACGACATTTTATCGTTATGATGCATTGGGTGTTCTGATGTTACAATTTTCATCGGTTATCTCTATTCTGTTAGGGCTTTTCACCGTTCTTTCCGCCGTTTTACAGGCGCTATATCGCAACAAATTGGCAATTAAATATTTCGTTTATGGCTTTATTGTTAAGGTGGTTGTGCAATTGCCAATGATTGGAATTTTCCATGAATTTGGTCCGTTGGTGGCAACGAGTATCGGTATGGCTGTAGTTTCTTGGTTGATGCTAAGAGAATTACACTCGAGTTACCCATTCCAGACTGGTAGACTTTCACGTCGAATTAGTGGAATTATTTTGTTCTCGTTGATCATGTTCATTTCAGTGATGTTCGTTAACTGGGTTGTCTTCCACTTCGTTGGCAATTCAGATCGAATCATCAGTGTGGTAGTTCTGATTCTTGAAGCAGGTCTTGGTGGAGTGATTTACGGCTACTTGGTACTTAAGACATCGTTAGCCGATAAGATATTGGGTTCAAAGGTAGCAGGTATTAGAAGAATTTTTAATATTAAATAAAATTTAGATACTAAATGAAAACAGCTCCTATTAAGTTGTTCAAGTACAATGTCTTGAATAGTTAATAGGGGCTGTTATTTTGTTTGACCAAACTTTTTCATATATTTAGGCAATTTATCGATTATCTTTGAAGGTAAAACAACGTAATTATCTTTATAAAGTTTATCCGCAATTAAACTGTGTATTAGTAGAGCTGCTGAAATGGTTTCAAGGGAATAACCGAATTGACCGATAAATCCTGCCATAATTCCGGTTAAAGTATCACCCATACCGCCAGTTGCCATGCCAGGATTTCCGGCTTGAATTTGGAAAACTTGATCCTGATAATAAATTTCAGATAAGTGTTTTTTTAAGATTAAAACAGCTTGAGGATTTAGACTTTGTAATTGTTTAAAATTATTCTCTGGAGTTTGTTCATTAATGGGAAGGTGAGAAAGTCTTTGCCATTCACCTTGATGAGGCGTCATAACGATATTGGCTTTAGTCTCTAATGGAATGTTTTCTTGGGCAATAAGAGTTAAAGCTGAAGCATCTAAGATTAGTGTTTGATGTTCATTGGTTAGTCTAAGAACCGCTTTGACTAATCCTTTAGCAATTGAGGAGGTACCTAAACCTGGTCCAATAGCAATGACTTCATTATTTTGAATGGCCTGTGCTAAATCGTTTTTTTGATGATAGTCGATCGTCATGGCTTCTGGAATTCTTACGTTAATGGCGGTAAATTTTTCTGGAGTAGTAGCCACAGTAACTAGGCCAGCACCACTATTGACTGCAGCACTGCTACAGAGAATGGCGGCTCCACCAAAGTGTGTTGAACCGGCAATAATAAGAATCTTACCGTAATTTCCCTTGTAAGATTGTGGATTTCTTTGTGTAATTACCTGATTTAAAACATTCTTATTAATTTTTTCCATTACAAGTACCTCCATTTGTAGTATCATTTTAATTGTAATATATATCGGAAGTTAATTATATATTTTGCCACTGTGGCGGAATTGGCAGACGCGCAGCGTTCAGGTCGCTGTCTAGGTTTCTAGGTGCAAGTTCGACTCTTGTCAGTGGCATTTTAATAGTTTCATAGAATTTCATAAAGAGCTAAAACCCTTGATAATAAAGGATTTAGTTCTTTTTATTTTGCTTAAAATCCATAAAAATGCAATCGACTTTGCACGAAAGTTTGCACGATAAGAAAAATATGTAGAAATCAAAAAAAGTGTTCACAAAGCGTGAACACTTTTTAGCAGTAATTTTAGAAATCTTTTTCGCCTAAGGCATGTTGAGCAGCTACGTTTAAGATACTCCATTGTCTGTCAAAGCCTGGTTGGAAGAAGAAGTCAGCATCAGCTAGATCTTCGACGGTCAATTTATGTTGAATTGCTAGAGCCAAAACGTTTCCTTGAGCTGTGATGTCATATGTTGAAAGAACGGCACCACCTAAGAGAACGTGTGAACTAGGATTGAAGAATAGTTGGACTGAAACAATAGGATTATCTTTTCCAGCAGGTACATAGGCTGGTCTGAGGCTTCCTTGATAGAAGGAACTCTTGATTTCCACGTTAGAACGTTGAGCAGTAAAACTATTTAATCCACTTTCAGTGAAATGATAGTCAAAGACACTCAAAGCTGAAGATCCCACAACGCCAGCGAATGGTAGAGCGGGTTTCTTTTCAAATAAGTGTTTTACAACATATCTAGCTTCACGACGAGCTACAGTTGCTAAGGCAATTGGAACATGGTTATTGGCAGGAATTGAATAAGCCAATGTAGCGTCACCGATGGCATAGATGTCTTTTTGGTTAGTTTGAAGATATTCGTTTGTCTTGATCCAGCCACGATCATCTAGATCAATTGTGCCTTTAAGCCAGTCAGTATTAGGTTTAACACCAGCGGCTTGAATGACTAGATCACTAGGATATTCAGCTTGATCTGTTTTGACACTAGTTACAGCATCATTACCAACATACTCTTGGATGTGCGCGCCGGTAACGACCTTTACACCTTTATCTTCGAGATGTTTTTCAAGGATATCAGTCATTTCTTTATCAAGATAAGTTCCTAAAGGACGATCGATTACGTCAAGCAATGTGACATTTTTACCAGCTTTGACACTAGCTTCAGCGGCTTCAATACCGATATAACCAGCACCGACGACGGTAATATTCTTAACGTTTGAATCCTCTAATTTGGCTTTGATTTGAGTTGCCCAATCGAGTCCACGCATTAAGAAGACGTTCTTGAGGTCGTTTCCTGGAATAGGAAGGGACTTAGGAGTTACACCGGAACTTAAGATCAATTTATCGTAAGGATATTCTTGGCTACTGTTGTCTTTAGTACTAATAACAGTAATAACTTTTTTATCAGCATCGATCTTTGTTACTTGATGATTATTTAAAATTTGAACATTTTCATTGGCTGAAAAATCTTCTGGTTTAAAATTACGAACATCGTGAACATCAGTTACACTGTTCTCCAAATAGAGTTCCATACCACAGGACATGAATGAAACGAAATCTCCAGCCTCAAATAGTTTGATATCAATATCATCATAGCGTTTCAATAACTCCAAAATGGATTGATGACCGCCGTGTGATGCACCAACAATAACAACTTTAGTCTTTGACATAAAAGTAACCTCCAATTTCTTAATAAGAATCATTACAATCTAAGAATAACTCTTACTAAGAGGAGTGTCAATTACTAACTTAGTTTACAAATGTGACTATCTTAGTCTTAACTAAAAATTATTTTTGAAATGACTTTAGTTAAATTGCTTGGTGTCAGCGATAAGTCACTTTGTTTTAGGAGAGCATTAATCTCGTTCTTGTTAAGCTCATTTTTTAATTTTTTTAAATATTGAAATCCAGAAATTGTTAAACCGTTGAACTTGATTAAGGTTACGTACTTCAAAGGACTGATGATTCCTGAAATTAAACCATCATTGATCATACTGATCACGGTGTCTTGCATATCATGGATGAGGATTTGATTGTTGTTGTCACTAGCAATATATTCTTTTACCTGAGGATATTTTTGTGAGTCGTCCAATAATTCCTGGAAATCTTGAGGATTCTGTTCAGCTATAATTTCTAAAATCATTTTATACATATCGAAATAATTCATTTGATCACACAACTTTCATAGAGAATTCTATCTACATTATAAGGGTCTAAAAGAAATTTTAAAAACAAAAATGTAAGCCCTTTAAATATGCTATTTGTATATATTGTCATGTTAAAAAATTTGCAAAATTGACCACTAAAACCCCATAATTGTAGGTAGTATAAAGAACTTAGGAGATTATAATTATGATAAAAGAATTCAAAGATTTCATCAGCCGGGGAAATGTTTTAGATTTGGCTGTTGGTGTAATTATGGGTGCTGCTTTTACAGCTATCGTTCAATCCCTTGTAAGTAATTTGATCAATCCCTTAATTGGTTTATTCTTGGGTAAGATTGATTTGAGTAATCTAGTTTTCAAGGTGGGGGACGCAACGTTCAAATACGGAACATTTATTGAGTCGATCATCAACTTCTTGATTATTGCCTTCGTCGTCTTCTTGATTGTCAAAGTGATGAACAAGATCATCAAGAATCGTGAAGAGGAAGAAGAAGCCGAAGAAGATAACAAAGATGAAGAAATAGTTATGTATTTGAAGAAGATTTCCGATTCTTTGGAAGAAAAGGATCATCACGAGAATTAAAAAAGCGTTCATATCAACCATTATTGGTCAATATGAACGCTTTTTGTATTTGTGAGATTAGTAGACACGCTTAAATACTTCACATAGACAAGGAATCAGGTCATTGAATTCTTCGCCAGCTTCTTGATATTCCTTTTTGAAGAAGTCTTCATGAACTTCACGCCAGTACTCAAGAGTTCGATCACCTTCACCTTCATGATAGGCATGTTCAGCACTAACATATTTAAATGGGATAACTTCGGTAACCAGCGTTTCTGTGATACAAAGTGGTTCTTCATTGCCATCTAAAATGATGTTGTAGTCGCCAACTTGAGGCATATATTCATCAGCGGTATAGAGGGCGTATGACGAAGTGGTGGCCGTCTTAGTTCCGTCGTAAACCAGATGTGCTAATTCATCCGGTTCACCACCGAAAATGGTAATGTCTCCCAAAGGGTAATAGAGGGAATTCTTATCTCTCAAAAAATTGAACCAATAATCATGTATTTTTTCTTTGTCCATAAGTGACACCTCAAAATATAAATATTAACTAAATAATATCGTATAAAGCCAAAGAAGACAAAACCAGATTGTGGGTTTTGTCTTCTTTTTTCAATTATTTAATTGAGTCAACGGTTTGCCAAGTCCAATGACTGACATATTTACCGTTAGGTGCTCCATTGGGACCAGAGCGGAAACCAATTTTTAAATTTTTTAGAAGTCGTTTAGTGAAATCCGTTGAATATTCCCATTCATTGGATTCGACTTTACCAGTTGATTTACCGATAATAATATTTTTACTGTTTACTTTTTTATTTTTCCAATAAACGTCATGGAGTAGGTGTTTTCTGATACCTTCATCACTTCTAAGTTCGTCAGGATCGCCTGAGGAACCGGAGTCGTCACCATTGTCGTTATCGTTGTGATTATCCTCTTGTTCTTGATAGAAATTACTCATTGAGAGGCTGATAGCGATGGGGTTAGAATCCTTAGCTCGATAGTCGTCCAAGACAACTTTGCCTTCATCGATTTTAGGCTGTGTCATGCTTTCACTAGCTGGTGAAACGGAGATAGTTCCAAAATCAATTTCTTCGGGAGCTGTCAGAATTAAACTTCCGGCTACATGACGGAAATAGAAGAAATCATTTCCGATATGATCTTCTGTATCGACAATACGCATTTCAACTGTATGAATATCGAAGTCGTTTGCATGCTTAATATCTAGATCTTCGATTTTCCAAGGATTTGATTCGCCCGGTTTAGGATTATCAAGATCTTCGTACAGTATCACTTCATCGCCGTTATCTACTACATAAGAGATACTTTTGATTTGTTTGCTATCTTTGTCGTTCCAATAACCCTCAAGATTAATTTTGTGACTCATAGGATTATATGGTTCTTTTTTGGACGATCCAGGAGAGACCACACTAATTTGAGGTTCCTCTGTTGCAGGTTTTTCGAATTTAATAACATGTTCTTTGATGTTAGAGATGTGACCTTCGTTATCTTTCATGTAGAAACGTAGTTTGTGTCTATTCTCTTTAAATTCGTTAAGTGGAATTTTTTGTCCAGTAATTTCATGATGTTTACCAACAGCGGCATCTTTGTCCGATTGTTTTGCTTTAAATAAGACTTTGTAATCCTCTGGGTCTTCGCTGTCGACTGAATAATACATAGTAACGTCGTTACTGTCGAAGTCGTACCACATACCAGTTAAAGGCAATTCGTTTTGGCTAATAGGTAGGATTTGAGGATTGTCATCAGTACCATTCAAATCTAATTGAATAACAGGACTGAATGTTTTTCCTCGGACGTCGATTTGAGATGTATATTCCATTTCAACAGTCTTACCGGCAGAAAGATCTTGAGGTGCCGTTCGCATAGTTAAACCAGTGTCCCAAGTACTGTCATCTTCTTTAGCTCCCAATCTTCCACCAGCAGCATCGGTCCTTTTGGAGTCTCCAAAGTCGTATTGATCGTCAAAGGCATTAAATAGGTGGTCAGGTACATAAGGAGATGTGAAACGATTAGTTTTTTTGTTGAAAAATTTATTAGAGGTATAGAGTGGGAAACCACTGTTCTTAGGCTTACCAATTTTCCAAGGATAATATCTTTCTCTGGCGGCAATGATACCGACTAATCCGGGATTATAGCTATATCCTTTGGTAGCAAGGTAGGAACTGCTGGTAGAACGGGCAGCCCAAGCATCAGGTCCTTTGGTTTGATTTGTAAAATAACTTGTTCTTACACGGTTATCTTCTGATTGCATATACATACCACGACCATTACCGAGGGTACGTAATTTTAAATAGTTACCAATTCTTTTTCCCTTAGCGTCAGTAATTTCTTTGTTGTCTTCGTTTAGTGACAGATCATGGTTAGAGAAACCAATGAAATTTTTGAAGAGATCACTACCAGTATTTTTGAATTTGATATTGGTAACAACACGTCCCATTTTATTGAAACTAAGTTTGATCGTGGTAGTCAGTTCAGGATTGGGACGATTCTTTTTATTAACAAAGTATGCTTTCTGTTTGAAAACCATCTTTTGTTCTTCCAAACCAGTTTGAGGATTGGTGCGGTAGTAAAACTTAGGCGTGTCGAGCATTGAATAACTTTGACCTAGTTTATTAGGACCAGAGGTACCGGGTACACCTTTTCCATCTGATGGAACAACATAATTGAATAAGTCATTAGAAATGAAGGTCCTAGGTGAACCACTTGGTCGATCTTCAACCCCTAAAGGTGAAAGTCCCATGTTGATGATTTCGGCAGCGTCGTAATCACCTTTTTGGTTATCGCCATAGTGATCAGTATAGATGTGATTACCCGGGGCGTCGGGGCCATCTGTGATTCGGCTACCTTTTTCGGCATAAAGGATAGCTGAACTAGCAGCGGTTAAACTATTGGCACGAGATTTACCATTAGTTTCGTAAGATTCACTGATTGATGCTCGACGAATGGCAAAATTATAATCCCCAAAATAGAGATAAGGACGGGTACTGGTTCCGTCAGAATATTCTTTGATAGGACCTTCACTGATACGAAGATTCTCTGCAAAAATCCATCCGGCTTCACTAGCATCGTCTGCAGCATCATCAATGTCAGACGTTTTGTCGGAATATGGATCCGGTTGATTTAATTCATAGTCAAAAATATTTTCACCATCAGATTTTAAAACGGATAATTGAAATGGCTTTTTATTATTAACGAAGAGTTTGAAAGAATTAGAATCGGCTTTGTCTAATGTGACAGTTGTTTCTAATTTTTCGTTATCAACTTTAACTTTATTTTCCCCAAGTTCTTTCTTTAAGGCTTCGATATCAAGGACATCTTTGATATCGGTTTTTAAAATTAGTTCTTTCTTTTCCTCTAGTACGTAACTGATGACTAGTTCTGTGTTTTCTTTATGTTGGTATTGTTCAGCAATATCAGCATCGGTCATCGGTGCAGCTTTAACGGTAGTGGTAGTTTTAAAGCATAGGAAAAGAATGCTTAAAAATGATAATAAGCATAGTAAAGATATCTTTTTTGATTTCATCAAGTAGCACTCCCTCAAACATGATTTTGATATCTTATCATCTTAATAATTTTTTTCTGGTTCAAGATAATGAAGTCATTTTTATGTGAAATGAAGCACGAAATATTAAGATTTGTATTAAAAATATTAATAAATAACATGCTTTGAGGGGATGTTTATATTGATTATAAAAAAATAATTTATTGAAGAAAATTGTAGTATTTAAAGATATTTGAGATCCATCTAATCGAATAAAAATAACAGCCCCATTAAGAAAATTCAATACACATATATGCTTGAATTCCTTAATGGAGCTGCTTTTATTTAAAAACTGAATTTGAGAAAAGATAATTTCTAGTGCATCTTTTTAATTGGTAGTTCAACGACAAATTCACTACCGTGTGGTAAATTATCTTGAATAAAAATCCTGCCGTGGTGATTCTCTACGATTTGTTTAGCAATTGCCAGTCCTAGACCGTGCCCACCGCTACTTTGATTTCTTGATTTATCAACTCGATAGAAGCGGTGAAAGACCTTAGTTTTATCAGCATCACTGATGCCAACCCCGGTATCTGAAATAATGAATTGATATTTTGAACCTTCAATTTGATCGTAGATCTTGATGGTGCCATTCTTTGGTGTATATTTAGTGGCATTATCTAGCAAAATAATTAGTAGTTGTTTGATCTTATCTCGATCCAAATAAAGGGTAGGGTGATGATAAAGGTTGATTTGAAAGACCTTAGATTGTGAATTGATAATATCTTTGAATGGCTCAATCGGATCTTTAAGAAAGAATTCAGGTTCAGTATATTCAAAGTGTAATTCGGTTGTGGCCTGATCAAATCTAGCAAGGTCTAGTAGGTTATTAGTGAGATTGTTAAGACGACTGACTTCATCTAAAGAAACAGAAATCGATTCAGCTTCGTCAATGATTTTCTTATTTGGCTTTGTTAACATATATTCCAATTTACCTTGAATAATTGTTAAAGGTGTTCTTAGTTCATGGGCGGCATCGTTGACGAATTCGGTCTGCTGTTTCCATGATTTGACGATAGGCAACATGTTGATACGAGCCAAGAAATAAGAGACAACTAAAGCAATGATCCAGAAAATAAAGAAGGTCAACGATAAAATTTTAATAAAGTTATTCATCGCTTGAATCTGAGTATCAATGTTTTGCATGATTAAAACGTAGTGACCAGCGTACATTGGATTATTATTATTTTTTGAGACTTTTATTAATATAGAACGGAAATTCATATTTTTAACAAGTAAAGTTTGTTTCTCATTAATACTTTTCTTGTTTAATTTTATATTTTTAAGTATAGAATATCGATTTCCAAGACTAGATTTATTAAGCAATTTACCTTTATCATTGAAAACTAGAATAGAAGCTTGGAAGGGGGCCTTAGGACTAGGTTCTTTTTTTTTATCTCCAAAACGGCCGTTAGGGTCATGAGGATCTTGAGGGCCATCTTGCTTAATAGCGGGTTGTTTCTTGACTGAAGTTACTTCCTCTCGAATATCTTTATCGATGCTCTTATAAGTAGAAGATTGGAAGAGATTAAAAATGATTAGTCCCAAAGTTAAAAATATAATGGCGAAAGATGCCATGATTGATAGAAATAATTTGAATTGTTGACGACGTGTGATGGTACTTTGTTTAGATTTCATTTTCATCTTGGCAAATATACCCGACATTTCTAATAGTTTTAATCAAATTATCGTTACCGGAGGAACGTAGTTTCTTACGAAGATTACTCATATAAACTTCGACTACAGTAATTGAAGTATCAGAATCGAATCCCCAGATACGTTCGAAAATCTGATCTTTGGTTAAAATCGTATTTTTATTTTGTAATAAATAAACAAGTAAGTCATATTCTTTACCGTTTAATTCGACTTTTTCATTGTTGACCAAAATTTCGTGATTATTCAAATTTACTTCTAAGTTATTAATTTTGATGATTGAATCGTCATTTAAAGCACCACTTCTTTTTAGCAAAGCTTTGACACGAACTAATAATTCCTCACGGTGAAATGGTTTAGTTAAATAATCGTCGGCCCCTAGATTGAAACCATGAACTTTATCATCTAGTTCAGCTTTGGCAGTCAAAATCAAAACGGGGGTACTGATACCGGCGTCTCTAACATTTTTTAATACATCATAGCCGTTCATCTCGGGCAACATGATATCTAAGATGATCAGATCATAAACGTCTTCAATAGCGGCAAACTTTCCACTAAGTCCGTCACTTTCAATATCAACTTCAGAAAAATCTGACAAGAAAGTAGCAATGTTATTTGCCAGGTTCTCATCATCTTCCACTACTAAAATCCTAATATTATTTGACATAGAGATCTCCTTTTATAAATTCTACAAATAATTATAAAGCATAAATTCTAATTTAAGCTTAATTTAAGTTAGTTTGTCTAATCTTGTTCCTGTCGTTAAGAAAGGAATTAAGCAGATGAAAAATTTACAACCGATTTTATTATCGCTTCTAGTTTATTCGGTCATTTGTTTTTTAATCAACATAGCTTTTTAAAGATAGGAGAGATAGATGATGGAATCAAAAGAATCTAGTCGTGTTCAAAAAAATGAACATAACGGCTATCTACATAAATTGAGAAATATTAAATATGACCATTGGTTGATTGCTATTTTAATTTTAGCAGCCTTCTTGTATGCCTGGAATATCTGGGAAGCAGGTGAAGCCAATAATTTCTATACAGCAGCGATCGTTAGTATGACTAAGAGTTTTAAGAACTTTTGGTATGCCAGTTTCGACCCGGCAGGTTTTATTACAGTTGATAAGCCACCGGTAGCGTTATGGTTCATGACCATTAGTGCCAAAATTTTTGGCGTTCATGGTTGGAGTGTCGTGTTACCGTCAATTTTATTTGGAATTGGATCGGTATACCTCATTTACAATATGGTTCAAAAACGTTTTGGTAAGGTTCCAGCCCGTTTAGCCGCTCTGATTATGACCTTAACACCGATTGTCGTAGCGGACTCAAGAACTAATAATATGGATGCCACATTGGTGTTCTTCTTATTACTTTCGGTTTGGTTCGTTCAAAAGGCGGTAATGAATAAGCAACAACGATATCTTTGGATTGGTTTTGCTTTAATCGGCTTTTCTTTCAATATTAAAATGTTACAAGCTTTCATGATTTTACCAGCACTCTATTTGTATTATTGGATTGCTAGTGACGTTAAATGGAAAAAGAAATTGGTCCATTTATCAATAGCCACAGTTTTCTTAGCTATTTTTACATTAATTTGGCCTCTGTCAGTCGATATGACTAATTCGAATAGTCGTCCCTATGAAGGTGGCTCGGAAACTAACTCAGCTTTGGAATTAGCTTTTGGTTATAACGGAACCCAAAGATTATTAGGACAAACTACTGGTACAGGTGGAGCGTTCCCAGGGATGTCTAGCTCTAAAAAGAGTAGTAAATCTATGACTCCACCAAGTGGATCTAAGAGTAAAAAGATGGGCAATCCTCCATCTAATTCAAGTAAGTCTAATGGTGCCCCTGAGATTCCAACTGGAGGTCAAGGACAACCTGGTGGAAATAGTCAAAAAGGTGGTGGAGCAGGTACTGGTGGTGCCGGCGGCGGTGCTTTCAATATTGGTACTGCTGGACCACTTAGATTATTCCAGAAAGAATTAGGGCCACAAATTAGTTGGTTATTACTGATAGCCTTGTTTGGTTTAATTTCCAGTTTTGCCTACTATCGTGGTTCAAAGATGAAGAAATGGTACTCCCTCAATCCGCAAAGAAAAGAGCTTTGGCTTTGGGTAGGTTGGTTAGTTCCAGTAGCTGGATTCTTCTCAGTTGCTAGTTTCTTCCATCCTTATTACACAATTATGTTAGCTCCAGCTATTGCTGTTTTAGCCGGAATTGGAATTTACACTATGGTTCAACAGTGGCGTGAGAAATCACTTTGGGCAATGCTTTTACCATTGTCGATTCTTTCAACAAGTATTTTACAGGCTTGGTATTTAACTGATTATTATCCAACTTTGTCATGGATCTTGTTGATTGCTGGAATTATTATTTCGATTCCACTATTCGTGCTTCCTTGGATTGCTATTAAATTGAAGAATAAACGTATTTGGCCAACAATTGCCTTAATTTTAATTATGTTGGCACCTAGTTATTGGTCATTGACACCAACTTTGGCTGGTTCTAGTGATGGTATACCTAGTGCAGGTCCATCATTATTATCGAGTGCCGGCGGTGGTGGCGGTATGGGAAATTCTCAAACCGACTCGACCTTGCTTAAGTATTTGGAAAAACATCAAGGTAATGCTGAATATCTTTTTGCTACAGACGATTCTAGTACTGCTGCACCTTATATCATTGCAACCGGTAAGGCTGTTATGGCAATGGGTGGATTCAACGGTACTGATAAGGCTATTACATTGAAGCAATTTAAGAAGTTAGTCAAAGAAGGTAAAGTGAAGTATTACTATTCTGGTGGCAAGACCGGCGGTTCTAATACTGAAATTGTCAACTGGATCAAGAAACATGCTAAGAAGGTTAAGTTAAGCAGTTCAAGCAATAGTCAAATTGCATCTAGTTCTGTAACTGTAGCTTCAAAAACAGAAGGCAGCGCACCAAGTTCTAACGGTGGTAATCCTGGTTCAGGGCAAGGTGGTATGCCTAGTGGTAAAGCACCTTCTGGACAAACGGGATCTACTCCACCAAGTGGTTCGAAACCAAGTAAAAAGCCATCAGGTACAAAGAATACAGCACCTAATGGTAATAGTGGCGCACCAAGTGGTATGAAGAAGCCAACAGGTAAGAAGAAATTAACGAAGAAACAATTAAAGAAAATGAAGAAATCAAGTAAATCAAGCGGTCCATCTATGGGCGGCGGTATGGGTGGCCCTGGTCAATCAGGTACCTTATATGATTTATCAAGTATTTATAAGTAAATTAGAAAGGAATGATTGGCGATGGATCAATTAATATCAATAGTATTACCAGTTTTCAATGAAGAGGCCGGAATTCAGGTCACCATTGATACATTACTTAATTACATCGAGCAACAAGAAGAACGATATGAACTAATTTTTGTCGATGATGGTTCAAAAGATAAATCGGTTCCAATCATTAAACGAGCACTAGCTCAGAATGACAGTATTAAATTGGTTGAATTCTCACGTAACTTTGGGCATCAGATAGCTATTACGGCCGGTCTGAATTATGCCAAAGGTGATGCAGTTGTGGTCATGGATGCCGATCTGCAAGATCCTCCTGAAGTTATTCCCCAAATGATTGAAAAATGGCATGAAGGCTATGAAATTGTTTATGGTAAAAGGATGCAACGTGATGGCGAGACTGTCTTTAAGAAGTTTACTGCTAAGATGTTCTATCGTACCTTTAGAAAATTAGCTACAATTGATATGCCTTTGGATACGGGTGATTTTCGACTGATGGATCGTAAAGCAGTCAATCAATTGATGAAGCTGCATGAGAAAGATCCATTCGTAAGAGGACAGGTCACTTGGATCGGCTTTAAGCAGACTAGTGTTAAATATCATCGTCAGGAGAGAATTGCCGGAGAGACGAAATATCCACTTTCTAAGATGATTAAATTAGCATTAGATGGAATTACATCTTTTTCGATGAAACCATTACAATTTGTCAATATTTTCTCGGTCGTACCTCTAGTAAGTAGTGTTTTTTATCTAGGTTATTTGATAGCTAGTCGAAATTATAATGCTGCATCAGTTGGAGTAACTATTCTGTTATTTAGTTTAGGATTATTGATGCTATCCATTGGTATACTAGGCAGTTATCTCGGTCGTGTTTTGGATCAAGTCAACGATCGTCCTAGATATATTGTCAGTAAGACTGAAGGTTTTGAAGAGAGAAATAATGGGATTCATAAATTCAATGCACGACAAATCAATAACTGATCTTTAAAATTAAAAAGTTTTCATACTGTTTAATTAAGATAGAATGTGTTACAGTAATGGTAAATTTGATAAGTTGAAAGTTGTTTGATGGACAACTTTCGCATCAAATTGAACATGAACTATCCCATTCATAAAAAAGAAGCTGACGAACACCCAGTCGTCAGCCTCTTTTTTTGTCTATTGATATGTTTTTAGTAAACGTCACCGTTGTAGATTGAGTTCTTTACAATGACATAGTCAACTTTTCTTAGTGATTCAAGATCTTTACCACCACCATATGATATGGAAGATTGTAGATCCTGTTGCATTTCAGTCAAAGTATCCATTATCTTACCTTTATATGGAACAAGCATTCTTTTACCTTCGACATTTTTGTATTCGCCTTTTTGGTATTGGGATGCTGATCCAAAGTAAGCCTTATACTTTTGACCATCTTGTTCGATAACTTTACCAGGTGATTCTTCATGACCAGCAAGTAGGGAACCAATCATGACCATGCTAGCACCGAAACGAATTGACTTGGCAATATCGCCATCATTTCTAACACCACCGTCAGCGATGATGGGTTTACTAGCAGCTTTGGCACATAATCTGATAGCAGCTAATTGCCAACCACCAGTACCAAAACCAGTTTTTAATTTAGTGATACAAACTTTACCAGGTCCAATACCAACTTTAGTAGCATCAGCTCCGGCATTTTCTAATTCTCTAACAGCTTCAGGAGTACCAACGTTACCGGCAATTAAGAAACTTTCAGGAATATTTTGTTTGATATATTTAATCATTTTAATGACACGATCACTGTGACCATGTGCAACGTCAATCGTAATATAGTCAGGAGTTAGGTTTTGAGCTGTTAATTGGTCAATAAATTTGAATTCGTCTTCCTTTATACCAACACTGATAGAAGTAAAGAGACCTTTTTGTTGCATGTCCTTTATAAAATCAATTCTAGTTTCGGGTTCAAAACGATGCATAATGTAAAAGTAACCATTTTCAGCTAACTTTTCAGCCAATTTTTCATCCAGGATAGTTTGCATGTTAGCTGGAACTACTGGAATCTTAAAAGTTTTAGGTCCAAATTGTATACTTGTATCACATTCTGAACGACTGTCCACGATACATTTGTTCGGTATTAGTTGAATATCTTCATAGTCAAAAACTTGCATTTATTATTCACTCCATTAATGACGAACAATTATTATTTTTATATTCAATTTCGTTCGCATATATAATTTAACTGGTTATGGGTCAGATGTCAAATATATTCTTCGGCTAATTCGGGTTATTGTGATAGAATTTTCATATACAAAAGAATTTGTATATTGTTAGTTAGTATTTTTTTAATAATATGTTGATAAATAATTGACAGTGAAACCTGTAATTGGTATTATCATCATATTATTAATTAAACCTTATATTAATAACGTTTATTAGAAGTCTACAAAAAATTGGTATATACAATAGGAGTGGCTAAAAATGCAACATTATACTGCAGAAGATATTACAAAAATGGTAAAAGATGAAAACGTTGAGTTTATTTGTTTAATGTTTACAGATATCAACGGTATCATCAAAAATGTTGAAGTTCCTGTATCCCAACTGGATAAGGTATTAGCAAACAAGATTACTTTTGATGGTTCATCAATTGATGGATTTACTCGTATTGAAGAAAGTGATATGTTACTACATCCAGATCTATCAACATGGTTGATTTTCCCATGGGGTGAAGAACACGGTAAGGTAGCACGTTTGATCTGTGATATTTACAAATCAGATGGCACACCATTTGAAGGTGACCCTCGTGTTAACCTCAAACGTATTATTAGTAAGATGAAAAAGATGGGTTACACTAATTTCAATATTGGTTCAGAACCCGAATTCTTCCTATTCAATCGTGATGAACAAGGTAATCCTACATTACATCTAAACGATGACGGTAGTTACTTTGACTTTTCACCAGTTGATCTAGGTGTTAACGTTCGTAAAGATATTGTTCTTGTTCTTGAAAAGATGGGCTTTGAAGTTGAAGCTAGTCACCATGAAGTTGCTCCCGGACAACAAGAAATTGATTTCAAGTATCAAGATGCTTTGTCAGCTGCAGATAGCATTGAGACATTTAAATTAGTTGTTAAAACAATTGCTAGAAAGAATAATTTATACGCAACATTTATGCCAAAACCAGTTCAAGGTATTAATGGTTCAGGTATGCACATCAATATGTCATTATTTAAAGATGATACAAATATCTTTGATGATGCTAATGATATGTTATCCGATACAGCTAAAGAATTTATGAGTGGCGTTTTAAAACACGCTCGTGCTTTGACTGCTGTTAATAATCCAACTGTTAACTCATATAAACGTTTAGTTCCAGGCTTTGAAGCTCCAACATATATTGCTTGGGCAAGTAAGAACCGTTCACCATTGATCCGAGTACCAGCTGCATCAGGTAAGTCAAAACGTATTGAAATTAGAAGTGTGGACCCAACAACAAATCCATACCTATCAATTGCATGTATTCTAGATGCTGGATTAGATGGTATTAAAAATAATTACGCACTAATGCCAGAAGTTAAAGATAATATTTATCATATGAGTGATGATGAACGTCGTAAGGAAGGTATCGTTGATTTACCTTCAACATTGCACAATGCTTTAAAGGCATTACGTAAAGACGAATATGTTCAACAATCACTTGGTAAGGATCTAACAAATAGTTTGTTTGCTGCTAAGAATGCCGAATGGGCAAGATATCAACAAACAGTTTCCCAATGGGAAAGAGATACTTACATGTCACAATATTAAATTACGAAATCAAATTAGATAAATATTTCTAGTTTGAATTATTGATACTGAAAAGACGTTCATATTAACCAATGTGTGGTTAATGTGAACGTCTTTTTTGTTTGAAAACTGAATATATTAACTGTTGTGGTGGAAGGATGTCGTCGAAAGTAGAAAATCTGTGAGCCACTGGAACGTAGTGGACACGGCTTGAAGCTAATGATTTTGCACTTTGTGCAAAATCATGGATCTCCAAGTCCGGTCTTCTGGTAACCTTGCTTCGCAAGCTAACCAGAATATCACCACTGAGGGCTCACAGATTTTCTACTACCGACTGTATTTCTGGTTCTATTATTATTTACTAAAATCGCAGTATTTGAATAGATTTACGTAAGTAATTAGATAAGTTTTATGAATTTTGTTATAAGAAAAAGATAGAAATATATGAGTATATCCAAAATTTTTTAGTGAATGTTATTTTACACTATCCAATATATTAAGAAATATGCAAATAGAATAGGATATTAGTCCGGAACAAAAATTGGGAATGCGTTCAGCTATGAAATCATTGTAACCGGCTATGCCGGTTACAATGAGGCCGACTTCGAAGATCCATTATTTTGCACGAAGTGTAAAATAATTAGCTC
Organism: Companilactobacillus sp. HBUAS56275; assembly: GCF_036913655.1. Classification (NCBI taxonomy): domain Bacteria; kingdom Bacillati; phylum Bacillota; class Bacilli; order Lactobacillales; family Lactobacillaceae; genus Companilactobacillus; species Companilactobacillus sp. HBUAS56275. Next base: position 742,324 of record NZ_JAYKKK010000001.1, on the reverse strand, counting down.
CAAATCGTGCCCATAGCGTTCCAACAGCATTCCCAATTTTTGTGGAGGACGGCAGTTTAAGCACATCTCCATCTCTATCCTATGATTAAAATAATACAAAAATATAGACTATACGTTTATACTTAGAATAATAATTTATATTGAAGGGAGCGTTTAGATGGCTTATTCAATTGGACAAGTGGCTGAGAAAACAGGCCTTTCAAGTTACACTTTACGTTACTACGACAAAGAAGGATTGATGCCTTTCGTACATCGTGATGGTAACGGTCGTCGTGAATTTACTGAAAATGACATGGATTTTGTTGACTTGATTTCATGCTTAAAAGAGACTGGTATGTCTTTGAAAGAAATCAGAGAATTCGTCAATATGTCGATGGAAGGTAATATTACTTTGGAACAAAGATTGGCTATGTTCAAAAAGCAACGTGACGAAGTAATGCGTCAAATCGCCCAGTCTGAAAAGTATTTGGAGAAACTTGATCATAAAGTTAAATATTTTGAAGCTGCTTGTGCCGCTGGTTCTGAAGAAGGTCTGGAAGATTTCTGTGATACTTTGGAAGCAGCTTCAAAAGCTAGTCAATCTATGAATAACTAATTTTTTATTTACACAGTTTTTTCTGGAAATCAGTTTTTTTTAATGTTAAGATTTAGCGTAATCAAAATTCTGATTACTGCTTTCCCCCCAGAGAGCAGAAAAGGTCCCAGCGTAAGCTGGGACCTTTTTTAGTTGTTATTAATCTCTAGTGATACCAAGAACTGCAGTCGTTTTAATAGAATTATTATTACCTTTACCGATGGTTAACCAGTCAGCAGCACTGATTAAGCCTTCAAGCTTATTTTCTTCATCATCTTCAGTAACTTTTCCGTCTTCAAAACTACCTTTAAAAATGAGGTCTAGATAATAATGATCAGCGTTACTTGCCATCAGAGATGATTGATACTTCCAAGCCGCAAGATAAGTGTCTTCATTGATAGGAATGTTTTTACCGTTAATTAAGTTAATATTCAAAGCCATGATAGCGCCTCCCTTAAATTTGATTATAGCAAAGTTTAAAGACCATATTTCTATGGGATCGAAAATATTCCAAATATAGGAAATTTATACTAAAAGAATTGGCATAATGTCAAATATTGTAGATAATTAAAAGTGTAATAAAAAGATATGTAAAATTAATGTTAAGGGTAATAATTTTGTGATGGGGGAAGAATTTTGAAAAAAAAGTTGACAATGATCCTGTTAGTTTTAATGATTTTTATTTTGGCAGGTTGTAGCAGTCAAGAGGCTAAAATTTCAATACCCAAGGGTGACAGCAATTTTAGTAAACGATCCCATTATGGAAACTATATTTCTAACGAGAAAAATCTAAGTCATTTTATTGAAAATAAAATGATGACGAAAAAAGGTATTTATACAAATTATAAAAAGCAATCTTACAAGAAAAGTGAAGCACGTGGTCATGAATTACTTTCAGAATCTTCAGGAATGTGGTTGGAGTATTTAGCGTATACACACCAATATAAAAAGTTTCGGGAATTTTACCAAGCAACAAAGCAAACTTTTGATCAAAAATCACAGTTTAGTTATCGTTATACGCCGACGACTAATAAGAAATTTAGTGTTAACGCTACTTTAGATGATTTAAGAATTATTCGAGCTTTACAAATGTATGCTGATCAAACTGGCAACAAAACGATAAAAAAAGAGGCTGCACGAAGATTTGCGTCGTTGCAAAAGAATACAATGAGTAAGGGGAAAATTGCTAGTTTTTATGATGTTAAAACGAGAAAGTCTAGCGATGAAGGTTCGTTGGCTTATTATGATTTTTCTACGTTAAAGTATTTTGAATCGACTTCGGAAGCAAATAAAAAAATGTATAAGCAACAATTAGCAGTTGTTCAAAATGGTTACTTAGGTGATGCTTTTCCACTTTATGCTTCTAGTTACAATTGGAGTGCTAAAACTTATAGTAATAACGATCTGAACACTTCAGAAGCTTTGGAGACTTTGCTTCATTTGGCAGAAATAGGGAAATTGAAGCAAGTTTCTCTGAACTGGCTTGAAACTCAGGTTAACCGTAACACCTTGTACAATATATATTCAGTCAATGGAAATATTGTCAGTCGTTCCCATTCGGCAGGTAGTTATGCGTTAGCAGCCATGATTTTTGCTCAAGAAGGCAAAAAAGAGATGTATCAAAAGGCTATGAAATTAACTTGGAAGTATCAAGTTGATAATAAAAAATCCGATATCTATGGTGGTATCGGGATTGAACATCAGAATGAAGCATATTCATATAATAATTTGACAACATTATTAGCAGCAAAATATTGAGGGTGAGTATTTGAAAAAATTTATATATAATTGCTTGGATAAATTTTCGAAGATTGTCTCTCCAGCACTATTAGCGACAATTTTGGCGGCCATCATTAGCGGTATTCTGCTATTTGTACCGCCAATACATGGTTTAGCGGATAATGGTGATTTTTATCGTTCTATTTTGAGTAATGGAATTTATCGTTTACCGACAAGCTATAGTCAGTACAGTGATTTTGTAATAACCAAATTTGGTATTATGCAATATTTTAATGAGAATAGTGTTTCCGTATTATCGTCACAGACATTATTCATTCAAATTGCATTATTACTTAATAAATTATTTTATAGCAGAACCATTTTTGACATTAGATTCATGGGATTGGTTTACTATTTATTCTATTTAGGTGGAATCTATCTTTTAACAAATGCATTCGTACATCCTTATCGAAAAGTAAAAAGTTACGTAATGGCATTTTTGATCGTATTTATCTTCGCCGATTCAGCTTATACGTTGTACTTTAATTCGTTCTTTGCGGAACCAGGGATGTTTGTTCTAATGCTCTATCTGTGTGCTTCCATCATTTCTTTAGCGAGAAATGTCTATTCTCGAAGATGGCCGATGACGTTTTTGTTCTTTATCTCGACAATTTTACTGATCACTAACAAACAACAAAACGCTCCATTAGCCTTGAGTTTTGGCGTCGTCGCAATAGGTATTATGTTTTTGCCACATTTTAAGGCTAGGAGAATGGCAACTGCTCTGGGCATTGCATTAGTTTTGATGTCTGGAGTTGGAATTTATAAATCAATTGGTTCTGAGATTGTCGGTGCCAATACTTTTCAAACTTTTTCACATGGAACCTTATTGGAAACTGGTGACCCTACCAAAAAGATTGAACGAGGTGGGGTTGATGGCCAATTTGCTTTAATGAGAAATGAAAACTACTATTCCAAGAATTACGCCGCGCTGGATCCTAGTAGTAAATATGTCAAAAAACACTTGATGGATAAAACTGGTTTCGGGTGGATTATTCGTTACTATGCTAGTAATCTCAAACAATTTAATAATCTGTTGGATTTAGCGGCTAAGGACGTAACCGCAGTTCAACCTCGAGCGGTGGGTGACTTTGTCAGAAATTCAGGACACAAACCAGGAGAACAGGTTAAGTATTTTACAATCTATAGTTCTCTGATGGGAGCCTTTTTCCCTGGTAAGTACGCCTTTGATTGTCTGTTGGCAGTGGGATTCATTGCTGTCTATAGTGTTGGCTTTTATTTAGATATTAAAGCTAAGCGTTACATGGGAATCTTGAGATTCTTTCTGATTTTTGGATTAATGACGGTTGTTGTCTTCGTCCCGATTGTTTCTATTGTTGGTGATGGGGATGCCGATCTAGCTAAACATTTGTTCTTAGTTCCAGTAAGTTTGAATATGTCGTTGTTGATGTTTGTTTCCGATTTGTTCAATCACACATTGTGGAATACTGAAGGAGATGATGCCGATGAATAGAAAAATCAAATTTTCTTTGGTGATATCTCTGATTTTAATCTTATTTTCTGTGATTAGTTGTTTTCAGACAGTTAGCGCTTCCACAAATAATGATGAAGTTTTATTAGTTTACGATTCACAAAATGATGTAAGAGATGATAAGAAAAATATTGATGCCTTACAACGTAGTTTAACTAGCATGAATTTACGGGTTAAAACAGTTGCACAGTCTGATTACAAAAAAGGAACCTTAGATAATAAATATTTAGGTGTCATCACTATGATCAATTGGCGCCAGGTAGGATTGATCAATCAAACTTTTATAAATGATAGAGATAAATTTTCAGGTATAAAGTTGCATATTGGTGAAAATCTTACGCAGACAGAAATTGACCAGTTAGGTATTAAAGTTCAAAAAGTTTATCAGCAGCAATTTATTTTGAAAAATAATACCAATCACGAATTATTGCCATTTAGTCAAAGCATAACGGTAGTCACTCAAGCAGCAGGTGGATCTCAACAAGTTGGAACTTTGTCGACGCAAGAAGCAGATCAAAAGAGTTATCCATTCGGATATATCAAAGGTAAGCAAGGTTATTTACCCTTTTTCACCAATAAAGGTTTGAGTTTAATCGTTCAAACACAAATGATTGCGCAATTGTTTGGAAAGACGGGGAAATATCAACCACTATTGACGATAACGAATGTGACGCCCTATACGAATCTGCGAACTTTGGATGCGTTGAGCAAATTTTGTTACAAGATGGAAATACCTTTTGCTATCAGTACGACTTCAGTGAGTGAAAATACTGAAATGAAGGCTTTTGATCGTTTTACTGGTGTTTTAAGGAATATTGAAAATCGTGGGGGAATTATTTTCTTGAAGACTCCAGAAGTAAGCAGTGGGGCTGATGTTGATGGACAAATCATCAATCAAAACTTTTTGACTTATATTGTCAGTTTGGCTCGTCATCAAGTATTTCCTGTTGGTATCAGTTCAGCAGGTTTTTGGAATCAAGACAAAATTTTACGAAATAATTCTTTAAAGTATGCTGATAATTGGTTGTTGATGCAAGATGAGAAAGTGACTTATGTGAAACAGGATAATGATGCTCAGGTGGCAAAACAGAGTTTCTTCGCGATGCCAGCTACCTCGCTCAATGATGTGAAAAGAAACGATACTACAACATTTCCGATTCCTACAGCATTGACCATCAAGATGCCTTATACACAAAAGGAACTAGAACATGTAGAGAATGAGATCAAGAATCTTCATCTGACTTGGTATAATCCTGTGGAAGATGGACTTACCACGGAAGTCAATACGGAAACGACTAATTTAAAATATAATCATGGCGATTATTTAGTAAATGGTAAATTAGAGGACATTCAAAATTCCAATTTGGACTTGAATAAACAATTTTCTGACGGCGAATCTGGATCGTTGTTCAAAAATTACTTCAAAGTCCAGGGGAATATCTTGGCAGTCTTCTTTGCAATTATCATGATTATTTTATTAATATTTATTTTTATAGGACAAAAAGTTTATTGGAATCGATTTAAGCGTTAGGAGGGATAGTTATTTCAGTCTTAGATTTTTTCTTGATGATAGCAGTTATTTCTATCTGGGGTACTTTAGTAGTTAATCTGATTTTAACTGTCGCTGGATATACTTGGTATTTAAGACATGTTTCAAAACCCGATCCGAAATTGCCAGAACAAGCACCGTTTGTATCTATCATGGTGCCAGCTCATAATGAAGGGATTGTTATTGTTAAAACCGTTTTATCATTGTTGAGTTTTGATTATCCACAGGATAGATATGAGGTTATTGTTATCAATGATAATTCTAGCGACAATTCGGCGGAATTATTGAGGGGCTTGCAGGATCAGTTTGGAGATAAACGTTTAAAGGTTATTAATACTGATAAAGTTACCGGTGGTAAAGGTAAATCAAACGCCTTGAACATTGGATTAAAGAGTGCCAAAGGTAGCATCATTTCTATCTACGATGCAGATAATACGCCTGAGCATGGTGCTTTGAGAATTTTAGTTGCTGAGCTGTTATCAGATGATAAATTAGCAGCTGTAATTGGTAAGTTCAGAACTCGTAATAAGAACGCAACTTTATTGACGCGATTTATCAATATTGAAACATTGTCGTTCCAATGGATGGCTCAAGCGGGACGCCAACAACTATTCCACCTATGCACAATTCCGGGAACTAACTATGTTATTCGTCGAAGCGTTCTTGAAAAAGTTGGCGGCTGGGATGTTAAGGCCTTAGCTGAGGATACGGAAATCAGTTTTCGAGTTTATCAGATTGGTTACAGGATTAAATTTCAACCACGTGCTGTCACTTGGGAACAAGAACCACAGACTTTGGACGTCTGGTTCCATCAACGTACGCGCTGGGTCAAAGGTAATATTTATGTCATTATTAAGAATGCTAAGTTGCTTTTTCAAAAGAAAGGTCGACCAATTCGTTTCGATTTGTTGTATTTCTTAACGATTTATTTTTTATTGATGACATCGTTAGTCTTGTCCGATTCAGTCTTTGTTTTGTCAGTGGCTGGAATCGTTCACTCTAATTTACAAGGTTTCAGTAATTACTTATGGTTGTTTGCAGTTTTGATGTTTGTTATCAGTACGTTTGTAACGATAACGACAGAGCGAGGGGAACTGACCTTTAGTAATTTGTTATTAATTGTTTTTATGTATTTAGTTTATAGTCAAATGTGGCTAGCAGTAGCCGCTTACGGAATGGTGGGGTATATTCGTGAACAGGTCTTTCATAAGCAAGCCAAATGGTATAAAACGAAGCGTTACAAGTAGTTTAGTAACTTTAATAGGAATTATCATAATGATAACGTTGATGCAACCGACTTCAGTACAAGCGGCTGACAATCAAACTTATACTCAACAGTTTCAAAATAGTATAACGACGCTTTCGGGTAAATCAGTCGAAGCTAATATGTACTTTACGAAAATGGATTATTGGGATCTAAAGAAAGTTACTTTTAATTTTAACTATCAAGTTTCACAATTGGCTAATCGTCAAGCATCGGATATTACGGTGTCCTTGAACGGTGTTAAATTCTATTCTTTTAGGCCCAAAGATAAAACTGGTTTTCAGACAGAAAAGATAACTGTCCCATTGGATTTAGTCAGTGGCAGCAATCGCCTGACAATCAGTGGTCAAATTTTAGATCAGATGCCGGATAAGAACTATCAGTTGCAACAAACTCCAGCTAATTGGTTGACGATAGGGAATGGATCTAACGTTAACTTTGAGTATCAACTTAAAGAAGCTGAGAATACGTTGAGTTCTTTTTATGCTCACTTTTCAGGGCAAGATACAATTGCCTATCAGAGATCGAAGATAGCCACTGCTGACAATCCAACTGCCAAAGAATTGACGGCTAGTATGATTGCTCTGTCTGGAGAGTCGAGAATTATTACAACAGAAAATGATCAGATACCAGTCGTAAAAGTTTCTGAATTATCAGCAGCTAAGAATGATTATATGATGGTGGTTGCTAAGTATGATCATTTACCGGATGACTTGAAGAAGCAGATAGATCCTAATCAGTTAAAAGATAAGGCTATCATAAAAACTCATTATACTGATGGTAAATATTATTTGATTGTCACTGCTAAATCGGGAAAGCTTTTGGAAAAGGCGGCTCGATTTGTAGCTAATGAGGAATTGATGAAGGAAACCGATAAAGATACGGAGGATGTAGAGGAAACGACTGATACATATACTTCATCGTTACATGACAATGGTACACACTATCTGACGACCACAGCTGATCGAATTGAAGGTGCTGGACACAAGGAGACTAGTTACTTAGTTCAAATTCCCAATGATCGATCCAATGCTGACGGTTCTCAGATCACGCTACATTTTAATTACAGTAAGAATTTGAATTTTAATCGTTCGTTAGTAACTCTTTACGTGAATAATACGGTAATTGGTAGTAAAAAGTTGACTGCTGTTCGTGCTAATAATGATACGTTGACAGTGAAATTGCCACGTGGACTATCACTCGGTAGTAGTTTTACCGTCAGAGCTGCTTTTGATCTTGAAATGAAGGATCAAGATACTTCGGATAACAGCAATACACCATGGGCACAGGTGCGTCCAGATTCGAAGATGCTAGTGAAATCACAACGTAGCAACGATTTGTTGTTTACTAACTATCCAACATTATTCATTAATAATGAGACCTATGATGACATAGCTGTTGTAGCACCTAAGAATCTTAATACGGATGACTTTAAGACATTGACGAATATTTTTAATTTGATTGGAAACTTTGCCAAGAGTAATACTGGTAAAATTCAATTTTATGAATCAATGCCAAGTAAGAATGTTTTGAAAAATAACAATGTGATCGTGATTGGTACCCCGCAGAATAATCCGATGATCAAGGAATTGAATCCAAATCTCTACTTTAAGTATTCACAAAACTTTGATCGAGTCGTTTCGAATGAAAAATTGAGTATTGAAAAGGACTATGGTAAAAATATCGGGACGGCGCAATTGATGCGTTCACCATATAATGACAAGCGTGGGATGATGGTCGTTACCGGTATAAATACTAAGGATGTTTATCTAGCTTCAACACAGATCAATTTCCAAAAGAATATTCAACAATTTACAGGGGATGCTGTAGTTGTTGATATGAATAATGCTCATTATGGATATCGTTTTAAGAAAAATAAGGCAATTGATAAATCTCTTGAAAATAAACGGACTTTCAGTAAGAACTCACAATTGATCCTGTATTTGGGATTGGCTTTGATTGTAATAATCTTAATTGGAGTGGGGGTTATTCTGACTGTTAGAAAACAAGGCCGTTTGAACGGAGGAAGTAAGAATGACAGAAAACAATAAAGACGATGAAAAAAGTTCACTTTTACAGGATGTCGGTTTACTAGTTTTTCTTTCACTATTTAGTGCTACCGCGATTCTGATGGCACTGACTGGAAACATTATGCTAAATGTAATTTATCTGTTCTGTACAGTGATGTTGCTAATGATTACTTACTTCTTTGGCATTTTGCCTAGTCTGATTTCAAATATTGTTTTTATTGCGATTCAAGCGGTAATTATGATTTATCAATATGTTAGCCAAACAGCTCGAATTCCTTGGCAATTGAGTTTTTGGATGGTAATTCCTATGTTGCTGTCTTTGGCATTGTATTCAATGACTAAGAATCAAATAGCCCTTCAGAAGTCTAATGGAGAGCTGAGAACGGCTTTGATTGAGCGTGGTGCATTTGATGAGCAAACCAATTTGCGGACCACAGTGGCTTATATCGAGGATATAGCGGTATTTGCAGAAACCAATCGTCGGTTTGATATACCAGTTACGACCGCGATTATAAAAATTCGTTATTTCAATGATTTGAGACGAATGATGAGTCCTAATCAAACCAAGTTACTATTAAAATTGACAACCGATTCAATCAAGGAAAAAACTAGAACTAATGATATTACATACCTGTTGAACAGCGATGATCCAACTTGGGCCATTCTGTTGTATACCGACGATAAAGGAGCAGGAATCGCTACTAGTCGAATCAAAGAAGGCTTTGAAAAAAATGTTAAGGCCAACGATTCACTTTCAACAATGGCAATTTCAATGATCGTCGGAATTGCGTCATGGGATTCAGCAACAATGAAGACTCCTTATGATCTGATGAATGCTGGTATTCATGAGACTCAGTATGATGTGTAATAGTGTAAGTATGCCGTCGGTAGTAGAAAATCTGTGGGCTTGGAATGCGGTGGACACGGCTTGAAGCTAATAATTTTCTACTTCGTACAAAATTATGGATCTCCAAGTCCGGTCTTCTACTAACCTTGCTTCGCAAGCTAAGTAGAATTTCACCACTTAGGGCCCACAGATTTTCTACTACCGACTATATTTCTGATTCTAATTTTGTTAACCAAGACTTCAATATTTAGAGATGTATAAACCAATATAACTAAAGAAGACAGCATCTATTAAGTGTTTTTAGGCCATAGACCTATACTTAATAGATGCTGTCTTGCTATTTGATAAATTTAGAACAACACATCCAATCTGGAACAAGAAAGTAGGAAGGGTACTGAATTAAATAATTCATTTCAATTAAATAATGGAACCACTTTTTAGTCCGGAACAAAAATTGGGAATGCGTTCAGCCATGAAATTATTGTTATCGGCTATGCCGATTACAATAAGGCCGACTTCGGAGATCCATTATTTTGCACGAAGTGTAAAATAATTAGCTCCGAATCGTGCCCATGGCGTTCCAACAGCATTCCCGATTTTTGTGGAGGACGGCAAATTTAAACTATTCAATCTTTTTTATACTATCAATCTTTACATGAAAACAACCACTTCCACAGAAGACAATTTGTATTCAAATTTTAGCCAATTCAAAACCAACTTAATGATTAAAATAAAAAAAGACGCTCAAAAGTGAGCGTCAAATATATTTCTACATTAGTGATTTATTATAAGTAAAAAAATCGCAAAAAAGATAATATCAAGAATGGCCGACCATTCATACCATTTATCAGGCTTGTTAAACTCTACTGTGTTATGCCCTCGTTTACGAGGGTACCACGACGGATATTCTTTTTTGGACATATTCTTCATTTTGCATCTTCTCCTTATTTACTAATTCAATTATATCTAGATTCTAGAAAAAATTCTACTGATAGGGGAAATTTTTGAGCGAAAATTAATAAATGTAAGGGCTTGCTTTTTATAAAATTAGTAATATACTTATTTCATCCGTTGAGTTAATAACAAATGATTAGGAGGTAAACATGATGAAATATCAAGTAAGCTTGAATACAAAATCCCAAATGTTTACCGTTGTAGACACAAACACAAAAGTTTTTGCAAGCGGTAAAACAATTGAAGAAGCGGTCAATAAATTAAAGACTGCATAAATTTTACATATAAAATTTAGATATTAATCAATAAGTGATTCACAGTTTGAAACTGTGAATCTTTTTTTGCCTTTAAATTAAGAAATTTACAAATTGTATAGTGAAAAAAAGACTGATAAAAGATTCCCTTAGGGAATTTTTTATCAGTCATCAATTAAATGTATTTATTTACCGTTCTTTTCGACAGCCTTAACTGCTTGTTTGTGAGTTCCGTCATATAATTTCCACTTTTTGCCATCAGGAGTTTTGATTGTTGTTTTACCAACTTTGACGAAGTTCCAATTGAAATCAGGTTCGTTGATAATTCTGAAACCATCGATCTTGAATTTCTTAGCATCCTTTTTGTTCATGACAATCTTGGCTTTTTTAAAGTCAGTGATGATTTTTTCTGAACCGGATTTACTTACACGAACAAATTGAACTTTCTTTTTGTCCTTGCCAGTAAAGAAAGTGATGTATTCATCTTTGTTATCACTGCTTACACCAACATAATCGTGACCTTTGATTTCATCTTTTGTTATTTTCTTTGCTGAATGCTTTTCTACTTGTTGAGTACTTTTGGTATTTGAACAACCAGTAGCTACTGTAGCAAATCCACCCATTAATGAAACAGCGGCTAATAAAGTAACCAATGTTTTTTTCATTATAATCTTCTCCTCGATGCAATATATCGATAGAAATCTATCGTCACTGTTGATTCTATGGTAACAAAATGTAAAAATCAATTTATATTGTAAATTTTGAAAACAATTTTAAATAAAACTTATCTTTTTGGAATAATCTGTTGTATACTTAACTAGTTATGACATGCGAACTTAGTTTAATGGTAAAATACCAGCTTCCCAAGCTAGTGTCGCGAGTTCGATTCTCGTAGTTCGCTTTTATACAGTTTTGAAAGTGTTGGTCGATTGGATCAACGTTTTTTTGTATCAAATGATGTGATATCTTCAGAATAATTATTGTTATTGATAATTTTATGTGCTATCATGTTTTTGCAAAAGAGGGACTAATTAGTTAATTGTTTTCAAGCGAGGTCAAATTTTGGTGTGAGTTGACTATTTCAATGACTAAGTCGCATCCTTTCTTATATTTTAAAAGTAAATTGAATATATTAATGAGTGGATATTAATCAATTAGAGTGGTACCGCGGGAAATCTCGTCTCTTTCAATAAGGATATTATTGGAAGAGGCGTTTTTTTTATCTAATAGGAGGAAAATATGGATTTTAAAAAACAAGTAGTTGACGCTTTGGTCAAAGTTTTACCTGACGAAATTACAGAGGAACAAGTAACAAAATTAATTGAGAAACCTAAAACATCAGATCTTGGTGACTATGCGTTTCCAACATTTATTTTAGCTAAATCCTTACACAAGGCTCCAAATATGATTGCTGAAGATTTAGTAGGCAAAATTGAAACAACTGGCTTTGAGAAGGTCGTTAATACTGGCGCTTATATTAACTTCTTCTTAGATAAGAAAGCATTCTCAAATTCTGTTTTAACTGAAATTTTAACTGATAAAGATAATTATGGTAATGCTGATGAAGGTAAGGGACGTAACGTACCAATCGATATGTCATCACCTAACATTGCTAAGCCTATGTCAATGGGTCATTTACGTTCAACTGTAATTGGTAATTCCATTGCTAAGATTATTGCTAAATTGAACTACAATCCAGTTAAGATCAATCACTTAGGTGACTGGGGTACACAATTTGGTAAGTTGATCGTTGGTTATAAGATGTGGGGTTCAGTTGAAGAAGTTGAAGCTGATCCTATTAATAACCTATTGAAATATTACGTTCGTTTCCATAAGGAAGCTGAAGAAAAGCCAGAACTTGATGATGAAGCTCGTGCTTGGTTCAAGAAGATGGAAGATGGCGACAAGGAAGCTCTTGCTCTTTGGTCATGGTTCAAGGAATTATCATTGAAGGAATTCCAAACAATCTATAACCGTCTAGATGTTCAATTTGATCACTTTACAGGTGAATCTTTCTATAACGATAAGATGGATGCTATTGTTGATACTCTTGAAGAAAAAGGTTTGCTTCAAGAGAGTCGTGGTGCTGAGATCGTTGACTTATCACAATATGACTTATCACCAGCTTTGATCAAGAAGACTGATGGTGCCACACTTTACATTACTCGTGACTTGGCTGCTGCTAAATACCGTAAAGATACTTTTGACTTCGTTAAATCACTTTATGTTGTTGGTAGCGAACAAGCGGAGCACTTTACAAAACTTAAGATTGTTCTTAAGAAGATGGGTTATGACTGGGCTGATGATATTGTTTATATTCCATTTGGCTTGATCACAACTGGTGGTAAGAAGCTTTCAACACGTAAAGGTAATGTTATCTTGTTGGACAACGTTTTAAACGACGCGGTTGATCTTGCTAAGAAACAAATTGAAGAAAAGAATCCAGACTTGAAAGACAAAGATGCCGTTGCTGAAGCAGTTGGTGTTGGTGCGGTTGTTTTCCATGATTTGAAGAACGATCGTCGTGATAGCTTTGACTTTAATCTAGAAGAAGTTGTTCGTTTTGAAGGTGAAACTGGTCCTTACGTTCAATACACAAATGCTCGTGCTTTAAGTATTTTGAGAAAAGCTGATGTTGACTACTCTGATGCTAAAGATTTAGCTGTTACAGATGAAAAAGCATGGGATACTATCAAGATGCTTCAAGACTTCCCAGAAGTTGTTAAACGTGCTGCTAAAGAATATGAACCTTCAGTTGTTGCTAAGTATGTTTTGAAGCTTGCTAAGAGTTTCAACCAATACTACGCACACAGCAGAATTTTGGCTGACGACGAAGGTTTGAAAGCAAGACTTGCTTTAGTTAAATCAGTTTCAACAGTATTACAAATGTCATTAGCACTTCTAGGTGTTAAAGCTCCAGAAGAAATGTAGGGTGAATTAATTTTGGATAGAAAACTCTTTAGCGAATTATCAGAGATAAAAACGACCACGCTCGATTTAGCATGGTTGATATTAGCAATAGTCTTTGCCTATCTAAATTATGGGACTTACAATTTCTTATACGGTATTTTAGGTTTCATAGCTGTTTTCTTTATTCATTTATTTATCAATTTTCATAATAATTATATGGATTATCGGAATTCATCTAGTAAAGAATACCGTGACAAGATCAGTACGATCGGAATTAATCGCGAATCATTGGCAATAGTCAAAAAATGGATGTACGGTTTGGCCATTTTTCCATTATTGATTGGGGCGTTCTTAATTTATAAGACAGGTTGGATAACATTAGTGCTCGGTATTGTCGGTATCGGAGTTGGACTATTGTATTCAGCAGGTCCCAAGCCACTTAACTCCACAATGTTTGGAGAAGCAGTGGTGTCTATTGCCATTACCCAACTGATTCCAGTGACATACTCTTACTTAGGGTTAGCTGGAACTGGTAAATTTGATTCTAGTACAGCTATTTCTGTGATTTTGGTAAGTTTACCAAATACTTTCGCCTTTTTCTGTGCGGAACTCAGCAATGGCACGTCGGATCTAGAAGAAGATGTAAAAAATGGTCGTCATACATTAGTTGTCAAAATTGGCAAAACTAATGCTTTGAGTTTGTTTAAAGCTAGCTGGGCCTTAGCCTTCCTGTTAATTCCCATTTTAGCTATTCTCAAAGTAGTACCTTACATTACACTGTTACTCGTACTACTTTACCCAAATATATGGGATGATCTACGTCCATATCTAAAAGAACAGATAAAGACAAAGACATATCCTTTAGTAATCAAAGCTGTAACTAAGCTGGTGGTGGGATATATTTTATTAATTGCTGTCGGGGCGATTATAAAATTGATTATGTCCATCCTTTAGTACAGTCTAACCAAGAAAGTTATTTCACTCCTAAACTTTTTTGGACAAAAAGAGAGCTCATCTAATTGTCGGGATTAGATGAGCTTTTTGGTTGCTTAAAATAAGCACATATTAAATTATACATATCTTTCGATAATTTTGCTTCAATTATTTTTGAATTACCTGTGAAAGGTTCTTCAAAAGTCAATTTATCAGCAAACAATAACAGTTTACCATTTTTAGGTTCTGAGTTGTAGAGGGGATCGTTGACAATCGGCCAACCCATGTGTGACAAGTGGACGCGCAATTGATGAGTTCGACCAGTGAGCAAGTTTAATTTTAATAAAGCAAAATTGTTATTCTTTTTAATTACTTCATATTCAGTAATGGCAGTTAAACCATCTTTGGTTACCATTCTTTTACGTACATCATTAGGGTCTTGGCCAATTGGTAAATCTATCGTGCCAGAATTTGGTATTGATTGATTTAAATTAACAACGGCTAAATATTGTCGGTGCAAGGTCTTGCTGCTGAGCTGACGGTTGAAAATCGGTACTAAGTAAGGCGTTTTAGAAATGAGCACCAGTCCAGAAGTTTCCATGTCGATTCGGTGGACCATATAAGGATGGGCATTTGTTAAATAAGTTTCAACGTCGTTCATTAAGGAATCGTCTTCAGTCTTGAGGTTAGGGTGTGTTTTTTTGCCGGCTCGTTTATTGACGACAATAATATCATCATCTTCGTAAGCCACATCGATCTTTTCGTGACCAGGTAAGTAGTGCTGATCGGTTCGAGGTTCAAAATTGAACTTCAAGGTAATGATGTCGCCGTCTTTAATGACAGTATTGAAGGGATGATATATGCCATTAACGAGGACATCGTGCTGAATGCGGAACAGATGCTGCCATTTTTTAGGAATTAGCCATGTTTTTAGTAGTTGTCTTAAAGTTAAATTTCCGTAATTTTTTGAATGATAGGTGATTTTTTTTTGATACATTGAAAGGGTTCTCCTTAAATATTGACGACTAATTTAAAAAAAGTGCCAATAATGTGATAAAATTTGTTCTTATACAGAGGTATTTAAACAATGAATAATGAAAACAGGTTTTGGGATTGGCTCAAACCGAAATTACTAATTGCTTGGTCTTTTATTAAAAAGTATTGGAAAAGATTCCAAATTACTCGTTGGATTATCTTATTAGTTTTAACTGCAATACTGGTCTTAAGTAGCATTTGGACTTATAAAGCTAAGACATCAAATGTTGAAGATTTACAGTCATCGCTTCAAACTAAGACGACGGTTTTAGATAAAGATGGCGATGATGCCGGGGAATTATATGCAAACAAGGGGACATATGTTAGTTACGATAAAATTTCTAAAAATATCCAGAATGCGGTAATCTCCACTGAGGATCGTACTTTCTGGACTAATCCAGGTTTCAGTATTAAAGGTTACATGCGTGCGGCGTTGGGATATGTAATACATCATGGTATTAGTGGTGGTGGTAGTACATTAACGCAACAATTAGCTAAGAATTCACTTTTGACACAGAAACAAACTCTTTCACGTAAGGGTGAGGAATTATTCTTGTCAATTGAGATCAATCATGTTTACTCGAAAAAAGAAATTTTAACCATGTATTTGAATAATGCTTATTTTGGTAATGGTGTTTGGGGAGTTCAGGATGCATCAGAGAAGTATTTTGGAAAAAATGCCTCTGAATTGAATCCAGCCGAGGGTGCTGTTTTAGCTGGTATCTTGAAAGCTCCTAACAACTATAATCCGATAGACAGTATGTCTAATTCCAAAGCTAGACGTAATCTAGTTCTAGGATTAATGGTTCAAAATAATAAGCTGACTGAATCACAAGCCACATATTATAAGAATACACCAATTTATTTGAATGATAATTTTTCAGAAAGCAGTTCTTATAAATATCCATATTTCTTTGATGCCGTAATTTCTGAAGCCGTTAATAAATATGGCTTAAAAGAAGATGACATTTTAAATAAGGGTTATAAGATCTATACGACTCTGGACCAAAAAATGCAGACAAATATGCAAAATTCATTTAATAATAGTTATTTATTCCCATCTAATGCCGCTGACGGTACTAAGATTCAAGGAGCTTCAATTGCCTTGGATCCTAAGACTGGTGGTGTATTGGCTGTTATTGGTGGTCGTGGCGATCATACCTTCAGAGGCTATAATCGTGCAACGCAGATGCAGCAACAACCAGGTTCTACTATTAAACCATTAGCTGTTTATACTCCGGCTATTGAAAATGGCTACAGTTATGATTCTGAATTGCCAGATGAAATAACTAGTTTTGGTAAGAATAAATATACGCCAACTAACGCTGATGGGTTATATCAAAAATCAATTCCAATGTATAAAGCTTTGATTCAAAGTGAAAACGTTCCAGCCGTTGCCTTATTGGACAAAATCGGTGTTAAAAAAGGTGTTAATTCGGTTGAGAATTTTGGTATCAAGATTCATAAGAATGATCAGAATTTGGCACTTGCTTTAGGTGGTTTGGAAAATGGTGTCTCGCCAATGCAAATGGCCCGTGCTTATACCGCTTTCGCTAATGAAGGAAAATTGGCAAATACCCATTTCATTACTAAAATTGTCGATTCAACAGGGACAGTTATTGTCGATAATACTAATAATTCTACTAAACAAATTATTAGTAAGAATACCGCTAAAGAAATGACTAGTATGATGTTGGGCGTTTACAATGAGGGGACTGGTAAAGCTGCCAAACCTTCAGGATATCAAATTGCTGGTAAAACTGGTAGTACCGAAGTACCTCGTTCATGGGGCTATGACGGTACCAAGGATCAATGGATGATTGGTTATACTCCAGATGTCGTTGTTGCTAGTTGGATCGGATTTGATAAGACGGATCAGAATCACTTTATACCTGGTACTAGTGAGAATGGTCTAGCTCCACTTTTCAAAAATGAAATGGAGAACATTTTGCCAGAAACTAAAGGTACTGATTTTGGAGTAAAAGACGCTGCAAACCTAGCTAAAGCGTCTAAAGATAATTCTGGAAACAAAGATATTACAAAATCTATTGAAGATGGAGTAAACAACGTTAAAAATAAAGCCACGGAATGGTATAATGATATTAAGAACTTTTTTGGTCAATAGGAGGACTGTATGAACATTTATGATAGTGCCAACCAACTCGAACAAGATTTAAGAAAGACAACAGAAGTTTCCGAATTAAAACTTGCTTTTGAAGCTGTTAAGGCTAACGACCTAGCATATAAGCTTTTTGATAAGGTTCAAAACAAACAGTTTGAATTACAACAAAAACAAATGCAAGGTCAAGAAATCACGGATGATGACATCAACTCAATGCGTGAATTAACAGATCAACTTTCAAACTACAGTGAAATTCAAAACTTAATGGAAAAAGAGCAAAAGATGAATTCGATGATGGATGAATTGAACAAGATCATTTCAAAACCAATCGCCGAAATTTATCAAGATAAATAATAAGGACTTAGGGCTTAGGTATTTTGCTCAAGTCCTTTTCTTTTACGGGGGAGTTTTAGAATGAGGTTTTTGCATGCAGCGGATCTACATTTGGATACGCCATTTGTTGGTATTAGTGACTTTTCAAAGGAATTACAGACTAAATTGAAGGCTTCTACTTATGAGTCAGCTCAGAAGCTTTTTCGTGTTGCTTTGGAACAGAAGGTTGATTTTGTTATTTTAGCTGGAGATATTTTTGATGATACTGATAGTTCTTTAAAGGCTCAGATGTTTTTAAAATCAGAATTCGAAAAATTGAACCAAGCCAATATTAAAGTTTTTATGGTTTATGGTAATCATGATTACTATCGAAGTAATTTTTCGGTCATTGATTTCCCTGATAATGTGACAATTTTTGGCAAGGAACCTACTGAGAAGGTTCTGACAGCCAAAGATGGACAAAAAGTCGGGATTGCTGGATTCAGCTACTATCAACAACATATTAGTAAAAATCTGGTTCAAGAATACCCTGAACGTGACGCAGTAGATTATCAAATCGGCATCTTGCATGCAGGTGTCGGTGATAATAACTACGCTCCTTTTCAAATTAGTGATTTATTAAAGAAAGGGTACGATTATTGGGCTTTAGGGCACATCCATAAACGGGAAGTCCTAAATGAGAAACCGATGATTGTTTATCCTGGAGATATTCAAGGGCGCAATCAGAATGAAACCACTCCTAAAGGCTTTTATCTTGTAACGGTTGAGAATACCTCAACTCAAATTAAATTTGTTCAGAGCAGTGTCTATACGTGGGAAAAAGCCAGTTTAAATGCTACGACTGATGATACGGTTGATTCCTTGATCACAAAGATTCAACAACTCCTGAATAAACCTAATACTCTATTAACTTTAACAATTGAGAATGCTCAGAATTTAAACGCTGACGTTGTTAAAACAATTGAACGTAATGAATTGAAACAGCATATACAGACTTTGGCTACGCCGGGTATTCTTTATAAGATTAGTCGAAATTATAACAGTAATCCACAATTGGCAACGATTGATCAAAAGTATTGGGATGAAGCAGAACAAAAGGCTATAAACTTAGATGATATAAAAGATTTGGATAGTAGACTTTATAGTTCTGATATTATTCGAGAGCATATTAGTCAGCCAGATTTTCTGGAGCATATTGTCAAACTGACTAAAAATGCAATTAATCAAAAATATACTGGAGAGTAATCGTGAAACTAGTTAAAGCAAAAATATATGGTTTTGGTAAATGGGTCGACCAAGAATTTAACTTTCAACAAGATTATCAAGTTATTTTTGGTTCCAATGAAGCCGGAAAAACGACCCTCTTAAATTTCATTAAAAGTATTCTGTTTGGCTTTGCATCAGCTCGAGGCGACAATAAATATTTACAATATAAGCCTAAGACGAGTAGTCAATACGGAGGCGAGTTGGTTTTTAAGGCTGATGATGGCAGTAGTTGGACAATTCGTCGAATCGATGGAAAAGGGAGCGGAGATCTAACCTTATTTCATGATGATCAACAAGTTCCTGAAAGTTCGTTAAAAGAGATCGTAGGTAGCTTTACCAAGGAAGATTTCGAGCACACTCACGTCTTTGATGATAAAAATATTTTTTCTATTTACGGATTGGACGAAAACCAATTAGAAACTGAAATTATGTCTGTAGGGGCAGTTGGTAGCAAGGAGTGGTTGGCAACTGCTGATCAAATGACCACTTCTGCAGAGAATATCTACAAACATCGTGGACAAAAACAACCATTGGTTGCCAAATTAAAACAACGTGATGATTTATTAGAGCAAAAGGCCGAGTTTGAGAATCAACAGGTTGCTTATCAACAAGTTAAGAATCAGTCTCAGCAGACACAGGCAGCATTTGATAGCAATGCCGAATTATTGAAACAAGTCAGTGAACGTGAAAACTTTTTACGTAATTTAGATAAGAAGTGGGAGCGTTATGAGGAGTTAGAGAAAAATAAGGAACCGATTGATGAAAATATTCAGATAAGTAATGAGGATTGGGAGAAATTTTTAACCGATAATCAGGAATTGAGTACTCTGCAAGAAACCACAACGACTAACCATGTTGCTCAATTGAATAACGTTGAAAAACAGATGTTGATCAATTATAAAGCTAATCAAAAGCGCATGGATTATATTCGTAATCAGAAATTTGAGTTGCAAAACTTACAATTTCATCGTGACGATATGAAATCAAAGTTGTTGAAAGTGGATACACAAGTAGATCAATTATTTAGGGATAATCCTCAATTATCTGAAGATATGCGACCACTCTCAAACGAGGAATTAGATCAAATCAATCCGCAACAAAATATTAAAAATAATAATTTACCATTGATAGTTTGTGGAATTGCAGTGATATTGGCCTTTGTAACAGGAAATCCGTTGAAGGTAATCTTTGCAATTGTAGCGATCGGCTGTGCTGCTTGGTATTTCTATCAGAGTCATAATGCAAAGAATACGCAAGATTTGTCTAACTATAGTTTTCTTCAACAAAAGGGCTATCTGAATTTGAGTCGTGAGAGTATTGTTAATATTCAAAGTACGGTCATACAGTTAGCTAACTATCGTTCTTCTCAAAACAGTTTGAGTGACGGTATTAAGGCAATTGAGGTTGATTTGAATAAATGGCGTAATATTTTAATTGAACTAAATATTTTAGATAAGTCATATAAAAATGATAATTATAATGAACAGATTGAAAAGTATTTTGCACGACTAGATCAAGTCAAGGCACGGGCTGATTTGAATGAACAGAATCAATCGGCGACACAAGAAATAACAGATAATCGCAATCAACGTTTGCAAGAGATCAATGCTGAAATTTCTCAAATCGTAGACAAGTACCAGTTAGTCAGTGTGGAAAGATTCGTTCAAATGCATACTAGTCAAGTTAAGAACCAAACGACTATTAGTCAAATTAAACAGGATCGAGCTTTCTTAGGTGACGATTTAATTCAGTTGCAACAGTATTCAGATCATGCAGCGTTGATTAATGATTTGAATCAAGTCGTTATGAGAAAGAAATCTTTGACCGATAAGAATAATGAATTGAGTCGTCAAATTGGCTCTTTGAAAGAACAGATGCAACAGGTTTTGGATAATACCCAATATCAAAGGGTAGTTGACCAATTGGCTCAAAATAAAGTCGATATTATCGAATATTACGATGAGTGGCTTGCCAAGACTTTGGCTAGCAAGTGGATCAAGGAAATGTTAAATATAGCGACTGAAAATCGTTATCCAAAGATGATCCAAAGAGCAACGCAGTACTTTGCTTTGTTAACGAATAATAATTACGTTAAGATAGATTTTCATGATAATGATATTGCCGTCTTCAGCCAATCTAAGAATCGCTTTGATGTCCATGAATTGTCACAGGCAACAACAGTTCAATTGTATATTTCATTACGTCTAGCTTTTGTCACGGAAATATCAGATTTGATCAAGTTACCGATCTTGATCGATGATGCGTTTGTTGATTTTGATATTTCACGAACTGAGAATGTCTTAGAATTGATTCAAAAGATTGCTAAAGATAATCAAGTTATTTATGTGACGGCCAATGAACCTAGTTCACTGCCACAAGATCACATCTTAAAATTGAAAGGGGAAGCCTAGTGAGTAAACATATTATTGATTTTAATAACGGAGAAACAATGAGTCTGGAAGTTATTATTAAGCGTTCCGATTTTCGTCTAGCCAAGAACGGCAAAAATTTTCTATCGTTGGTTTTTGAAGATAAGTCGGGACAGATACCTGGTAAATATTGGGATGCTAGTGAAGAGGATGCTAAAAATTATCATGTTGGAGCAATCGTTCAATTAGAAGGACGTCGTGATCTTTATCAAGGTAAACCTCAAGTTAATATTACTCGTCTAGGCCTCTTGGATGCTGATACTGTCGATATGTCACAATTTGTCCAGACGGCACCTATGAAACGTGTTGATATGGAAAATGAGTTCGAGGATGTCTTTTTACAAATTACGAATGGTGCTTGGAATAGGATCGTTAGATATTTGTTCAAAAAATATCATGATCAGTTCTTTACTAGTGCTGCTGCTAAGAGCAATCATCATGATTTCCAAGGTGGTTTAGCTTTCCACACTTTGAGTATGGTACGAATGGCGGAAAAGATTGCTGATCTTTATCCACAAATTAATCGTGCCCTATTGATAGCGGGAGCTTGTCTACATGATTTTGGTAAAATCATTGAGTTAACAGGTAGTTTGGATATCGAATATACTTTTGAGGGGAATATGTTAGGCCATATTACGATTGTTGATGAAGAAATTGTAAAGGCTGCAACGGATCTTGATATAAGTCTTGAAAGTGAAGATATGATTCTTTTAAGACATATGATCTTATCGCATCATGGTTTGCTTGAATACGGTTCTCCAGAGCGTCCTAAGATATTAGAGGCTGAAGTATTGCATAACATCGATATGATGGATGCTTCAATTAATATGATTACTAAGGCTTTGGATAAAACTGAAGATGGTAAGTTCTCTGAGAGAGTCTTTGGCCTGGATAATCGTTCATTTTATAAACATAGTTAAATTTAAAAGTAGAATATATTTAATTTATTAGAATCAAAAGGAGCGTTCACATCAACCATATGGGTTAATGTGAACGCTCCTTTGCTATTTTTTATTTACATTCAAGAGTTAATTGTTTTTGAGCAGCCAGTAACCAAGGATGCGCTACTAAAAGATTATGTGATAATAGATAATTAATGTAGACGAGTGCAGCTTTTGATTGGGAATCTTTTAGAGCTTCATTCAATTTTTCTAAATAAGGTGGGGTACCGGGTTGGTCCCAAGCAATTTTATCGGCTAGAAAAACGGTTAAGTCAAAATTGTTAAAATTTTTCTTTAAAGTAGTATGACATTCGATGGCATCTAAAATATTTGAATCATTGATCTGAAAGCACTTCTTTGCAATATAAGCGGAGAGTTTTTGATGAAGTAGAAGGGGTACCTGATGTTCCTCTTTTAGGATAGGAATATGTAATTTTTCAGATATATCTAGACGCTTACTTTTGGGAATAAAGGCGCTGATATCGTGTAGAAGTCCTGCCGGGTAAAGTTGACTGTGGTTTTCATTTGAGAGCTTAACGGCTTCATTAGCGACCATCTGACCGTGATAGAAGGTAGTGGTTGTATCAGTTTCTTCGTAGAATCGTTTCACATTTTCTAAGAAACTTTGATCTGATTGTAATTTGAAATCATTAATGTATTTGATATAATCCATATTTTTCCTCAAAAAAAGAACTCCAGATTTTTATATCTAGAGTTCTTTTTCAATTAATCAATTATTTTTTGCTTGATGAAGATGATGATACGTAACCTGAAAGAACATCTTTCAAATCGCTATCCTTGATAGAAACATCAGCATTCTTCAATACCTTAGAAATAACCTTTTGCATTACAGTTGAATCTTGTAACCATGAAGCATATAGCTTAGATTTAAGTTCAGCTTCGTGATCCTTCATGTTACCCTTAGCAGGTTTCTTAAGAAGCTTGATGACACTGTAACCGTAACTTGTCTTAACAGGTGTTGTTGTGTAGTCGTTAACTTTACTTAGCTTGTATGCAGCTGTCTTAAAGTCTGAATCAATACTTGTTGTATCATTATCAAAGGCTGCTAACTTACCACCCTTGTTCTTTGTAGCAGAATCTGTTGAGTATTCTTTAGCAAGTTTGCTGAAATCTTCACCGTTTTGAAGTTTAGTAATAACTTCTTCAGCAGTTGATTTCTTAGCTACTAAGATATGTGCAACAGTAATCTTAGGTTGGTAACTCTTCCATTCTTTTTTAAGATCTTTGTTTGTAACAGTCTTGTTCTTCTTCAAAGCAACTTTTGTAAGAAGATTTGTACGGATATTCTTCTTAAATTGGGCAGTTGTCATACCGTTTTGTTGAAGAATTGAACTAAATGAAGAACCATATTGACTCTTGTACTTGTTGTATTCTTTATCAACTTGTTTTGTTGAAACACTCTTACCATATTGGTCTTCAAGGGCCTTTGTGATAATCATTGTTTGTAGGGTTTGTTTACCTTGAGAAGAACTCTTCATTTCCTTGTAGTATTCTTCTTGGGTAATTCTTCCACCCTTAAGAGTAGCAACTGTTTTGTTACTTGAACAACCAGCAGCAACAACAGTTACCATAAATAGACCAGCAAGCGCCAAGATCCATTTAGTTAATCGTTTATTCATCTTTACACATCCTTAATTAAATAAATATATCTACAGTTGAAAAGACTACCATAAAATGCCGTTAATAGTTTATCATTTTATGAAAAAATCACAAAAACTTCATATTTAACTTCAATTTTTGTTTAATTGATCGAGGTTAGACTTCATTTCAGAGATAGATTCTTGGAGTTCTTCTACGTCTGGCTTGATACTTTGCGAATAATTGTTCAAGTCGGCTTGAATACCAGATACTACTTCTGGAACTACAGCAGCATTTTTCTGTAAGTCAGTTAATATATCCTTAAAATCTTTTATATTCTGAAATATCTTGGTATCATTAACACTAGATAGCGCATTTTTTGATTGGACGAGATGAATTGCAATTCCGGAAACTGTACCAACCACGAATCCAGTAAAAAATTTCATTTTAGTCCTCCAAGTTTTCTTTGATCTTGTCAGCACGAGCTTGTAATTCTTCATTACTTGCAAGGCCAGTATTATCGCCCCAGTGCATTGAAAAGGCATCATCCTTGGAATAACGGGGTACTAGATGGATATGTGAGTGCATAACACTTTGATAAGCAATTTCGCCGTTATTTTGGCAGATGTTCATCCCAATGATCTTGGGATTAGATGCTTTGATGGCACGTGCAATCATAGGAACCTTCTTGAAAACGCGTTGGGCTAGATCTTCATCATAAGCGAAGATATCTTGAACGTGTTTCTTAGGGACTACAAGAGTATGGCCTGGTGTTACTTGAGAGATATCAAAGAATGCTAAGATATCATCATCTTCGTAAACTTTGGTGCTAGGGATTTCTCCTCTAATAATTTTACAAAAAATACAATCATCCATGAAAAAACTCCTTTCAAAAACAGCAATATATTTACTACAATGCTATCATATTAACATTATTAAAAACAGACAATAGGTGGTTTAATCCATGACTTTAGAAGTAAAAGAACTGACCGGAGGATACGGTCAAGTATCAGTATTAAAAAAAGAGACCTTTAATGTTGAAAGTGGTCAAGTCGTTGGTTTAATTGGTTTAAATGGTGCCGGTAAATCAACAACTATTAAACACATTATTGGTCTTTTGACACCACGTAGCGGACAGATTTTAATTGATGGAATCAGTCTGCATGATGATGTAGAGAAATATCGCAAAAAGATTGCCTATGTTCCTGAAATGCCAATTTTATATCCTGAATTGACTTTGAGAGAGCATATTGATTTAACAATTATGGCTTACGGCTTGGATCATGATAAGACTTGGGTTAATGCTAATGAATTGTTGAAGACTTTCCGTTTGGACAATAAATTAGACTGGTTCCCACAGAATTTTTCTAAAGGGATGAAACAAAAGGTTATGATTGTTTGTGCGTTCATGACCGATGCAAGTCTATTTATTATTGATGAACCCTTTACAGGTTTGGATCCTTTGGCGGTTAATGATCTTTTGAACATTGTTGAAGCTAAGAAAAAAATTGGATGTTCTGTATTGATGTCGACACACATCCTAGCAACAGTTCAAAACCATGCGGACAAATTTGTTTTGATCAACAATGGACAAGTGAGAGCTGACGGAACTTTGGATCAACTCAAAGCTAATTTCAATATGCAAGAAGACAGCAATCTTGATGATATCTATATCAAGATGTCACACGAGGATCACTAATGACAGATCTATGGCAAAAAAGATTGAGAAGACATCAACTCGATCAATTTAAATATTTACGACTTATCTTTAATGATAATTTTGTCCTAGCATTTATTGTCTTGATAGGTGCGTTAGGATTTTGGTATTCTAATCTTTTAGGAACAATTCACCAACAATTAATTCTAGGTAAACCAATAGTTATCCTATTATTATTCCTAGCTACACAGGTTGGGGGAATTGCTACCTTGTTAGAAGAGCCTGACAGTACTTTCTTGTTAGTTAAGGAAAAAGAATTTTATAAATATTTCAAGGCGGCTAAAAACTATAGTGTATTTATTCCAATTGTGACCTTAGCTTTAGTTAATTTCTTATTATCAGCTTTTGCATCACGAGCTGCTGGAATGAGAATTATTGATATTGTTTTGATTGCAATTGGTTTGATTGTATTTAAATTGGGTTCTTTGAATGTTGACTTGATGGCCTTATATGGTCAAGATCATTTTGGGAATTTAAGTATGCGCTTAGTATCAAATATTATTTTGGTTGTTTCATTAATCATTTCTGCCTATTTTTTGAGTGCGGTCATGGTTATTGTCGGAGTAATTTATTATTTATTCTTGAATATGCGGGTGAAACCGTTGGAGACTAGTGGTCAGTTGCAGTGGGATTATGCAATTGCGACTGAGAATCAAAGAATGTTTCGGATCAAACGTTTTTACAACTTATTTACAGATGTACCAGGAGTTAATAGTAAAATTAAACGTCGTAAGTGGTTGGATGGTTTATTCAAGGGTATTAAACCAACTAGTTCGAATACTTATTTGTACTTATTTGCCCGTGGCTTTGTTAGAAATAATGAATACATCGGACTTTTCTTGAGATTAACTGTCATTCAAGCAATAATGTTAGCTTTGATCGATAACTTCTATATCTCTTTGATAGTCGAAGTGTTATTCATTTATCTAGTTGGGTTCCAATTAAAACCTTACTTCAAAGAAGTTATGCAGAACCTTATGCAACGTTTGTACCCAATCAGCAGTAAAGATAAGATTGCTTCCTTCACAAAATTAAGCACGATAATTTTAAGCATTCAATGGATCGTCAGTGCGATAGCAATTATTTATAAGTTTGGATTGAGCATGAATGGGCTTATAATTGTTATTGCTGGAGCTTTGGTGTTAGTATTTGTAAATTATTTCTATATGCCAAGACAACTGAAAAAATATTTAAATTAATGGAGAAAATTTGATTTATGCGATTAAGAAACAAACCTTGGGCCAAGGATATGATCAATGACAACCTTGACCTAATTGCTGTGCAACCAGAAAATATGCCAGGTAAATGGCAAGATCGTTTTGAAAAGAAACAGCCTTTATTCATTGAAGTTGGTTCAGGAAAAGGTAAATTCATTACAGAATTGGCTCAAAAAAATCCTCAAAATAACTATATTGCAATGGAGGTTCAAGAGGGCGCTATTGCTTTGGTACTAAAAAAGCAAGTTGAGTTAAAATTACCCAACTTGCAATTGCTATTAGCCAATGGTTCAGATCTATCAGAACTGTTTGCTGAAAATGAAGTCGACGGTGTTTACTTAAACTTTTCTGATCCATGGCCTAAGACACGTCATGAAAAACGCCGTTTAACTTATAAGTCTTTCTTGAAACAATATCAATATATTTTGAAGGACGATGGATACCTTCAATTCAAGACTGATAATCAAGGATTATTCGAATATTCCTTGATCAGTATGAATAATTTTGGCATGAAGTTTGATGAAATCTCATTGGATCTACATAACGATGACACGTTGAACGCCAAAAATATCGAAACAGAGTATGAAGAAAAATTCTCAAAAAAAGGCTTCAGGATCAATTACCTGAAAGCCCAATTTGAGAATTAATTATCGTTTATTATTTATTGTACTTTTTTTATGTTAAGTAATTCACCACTGACAGCGTCGGCAATGAAGTGATATTGAGCAACATCAAATTCATCCATGGTTGTAACACCACCAACGATTCCCCAAGTGGAATGTCCATTTACATCGACACGTTGGTAAAATGGTTCTACCCATGAGCCAATGACTTTGCTATCTTCGCCCAAAACGGACTTAACTTTATCAATTAATTTTTCGCTATCTAGATGGTGTTTTACTAAAACTGTAGCAGCAACTCCAGCTGCAAGTACAGAACCAGCAACGATTAATGAACCGATACCTTTTTTACTCATAAAAAATCACTCCTTGATTTCGATTTACTGATATATTACCACTATTATATATCATTCGAATGCTCAAGAACATTTAATTGACCGTTTAATAAATAAAAAGTATCTTATTGACAGAGGTGAATTAGTTATGAAGACAATTGAAGATTATAACGTAAAAGACTGGCATGAAGCCACAAAAGAAGGAAAATATGTTCTATTTTTCCATGCAGACTGGTGCCCAGACTGCAAATTTATTGAACCAAAGCTTCCAGAATTGGAAGATGAATACTCAGACTTTACTTGGATCAGCTTTGACCGTGATAATAACATCGAAGTTGCACAAGAATTAGGAATTATGGGTATTCCTAGCTTTGTTATTATTGAAAATGGCAAAGAAATTGGTAGACTAGTAAATAAAGATCGCAAAACTAAAGAAGAAGTTGAGACCTTTATTAACAGTGTAATTAACAAATAATTAATCAAGTGAGGGGAAAAACTTGCTATTAAGCTTTTATAATCCAGATGTTCTAGGGGATGTCCTTATCGTAGAACTAGCAAATGATGCTGGTATTACTCAAGGAACTGCCCAAAAAGATAATGTTGTACGTATTTTCAATGAAAAAAACGATGAAGCCATTGGTTTTAATTTCTTTGGCCTCGGAGAAAAATTAGGAATCCAAAATGACTCCGGTCAAGTATTCCTAAATGATGAACAAGTTGGCGTTTTGAATGATGCACTTGCTCAAGCAGGTTTTTCTGACAAGTTAGAAGCAGATAAGAGTCCTAAGTTCGTAATCGGACATGTTGATGAAATGAAAGCTCATCCTGACTCAGACCATTTGCATATTACGCAAACTGATGTGGGCTTGGATAAGCCTGTACAAATCGTTTGTGGCGCACCTAATATCGATCAAGGACAATTAGTTGTAGTTGCACTTCCAGGTGCAGTTATGCCTACAGGTAAAGAAATTTGGCCTGGTGCCTTGCGTGGAGTGGATAGTTTTGGAATGATTTGCTCAGCTAGAGAATTGGGTATTCCAAATGCACCACAAAAGCGTGGTATTCTAGTACTTGATCACGGTACTGCTGGTCAAGCATTTGATTTTGAAGAAGCAAAGAATTTGTTCAATTAGGAGCTATTATGGAAAAGACAGTCTATCATTTTGTTGGAATTAAAGGAACAGGAATGAGTGCTCTAGCACTTATCTTGAAAGATTTAGGATACGAAGTTCAAGGATCAGATATTGATAAATATACATTTACTCAACGTGGTCTGGAACAAGCGGGAATTAAGATTTTACCTTTCGATGAAAAGAATATTCACGAAGGTTTAACTATTGTTAAAGGAAACGCTTTTAGCAATGATCAAGTAGAAATTAAAAAAGCTAATGATATGCATCTAAAAGTAATTACATATCCTGAATTAGTTGGTACATTGGTTTCTGACTATACTTCAATTGGTATCGCTGGATCTCATGGTAAGACAAGTACGACTGGTCTTTTGGCACATACTTTAAGTGGTATTGCTAAGACATCATACTTAATCGGTGATGGTACTGGTAAGGGTATTAAAGATGCTAAGTTCTTCGTCTTTGAAGCTGACGAATATCGTCGTCATTTCTTGGCTTACTCACCAGATTATCTAATCATTACTAATATTGATTTCGATCATCCCGATTACTTCTTTGGCGGAATCGACGATGTTGTTGACGCTTTTGAGTCAGAAGCTAGAAAGACTAAGAAGGGTATCTTCATCTGGGGTGAAGATAAGCATGCCAAGACAATCAAGGCTGATACACCAATCTATACTTATGGATTAGATGAATCAGATTACATTCGTGCTACAAATATTCAACGTACTGTTAAGGGATCATCATTTGATGTTTCTATTAATGGCGAGAATATTGGTAACTTCCAAGTGCCATTGTTTGGTGAACACAATGTCTTGAATTCATTGGCTGTCATTGGTGTTGGTCATATGGAAAATCTTGATCACGCATTGATCAATCGTGAACTACAAACATTTAGTGGTGTTAAGAGACGCTTTAGTGAAAAGAAAGTGGCAGATCAAGTTATCATTGATGACTATGCTCACCATCCACAGGAAATTAAAGCTACAATTGACGCTGCTAGACAAAAGTATCCTGATAAGAAGATTATTGCTGTCTTCCAACCACATACTTATACAAGAACTTTGGCCTTGATGGATGACTTTGCTAAGTCATTGGATATGGCTGATGAAGTTTACTTAACTAATATCTTTGGCTCCATTCGTGAAGCTCATGGTGATATTACAAGTAAGGATCTTGGCGATAAGATTCATAAGGGTGGTAACGTTCTAACACTTGATAACATGTCTCCATTATTGGAATATCACAATACAGTTATGATATTCATGGGTGCCGGAGATGTTCAAAAGTACGAAACTGCTTATGAACAACTATTGAGTACTCTAAATCCTAATCAACAATAATATTTAGATTTTTATAAAAACTTCTAGATAAAAAAATTTCAAAATAGTAAAGTAAAAGTATTAATTAAGGCTATGACAGAGCAAATTGTCATGGCCTTTTTGTATGAAGAGAGGTAAAAAATTGAAAGATGTAGTCTCTAACCGAGTGAAATTATCAATTTTAGCAGTTGGGTTATTGTCGTTTACGGGAATTTTGATTGAAACTTCAATGAATGTTACTTTTCCCACACTAACAAAAGTTTTGAACGTCAGTTTAGGTACCGTTCAGTGGTTGACGACGGGTTATTTGTTACTGACGACCGTGGTGATGAGTACAACTGCCTATATTTTGAAAAAATTTGATCCTCGAAAAATTTTTATATTTGCGGCGTCACTGTGCTTATTGGGGTCAATTATTTGTATGCTCGCTCCTAATTTTCCTATTCTGATGGCGGGACGTCTTTTGCAAGCAATTGCCACAGGTTTATCAACACCTTTAATGTTCAATTTGATTTTCCTGGAGGTTCCGCAGTCAAAATTAGGACTCTATACTGGATTAGCGGGAGTGGTTATTTCTTTAGCTCCAGCACTCGGACCAACATATGGAGGTGTAGTTAACCGTATTTGGTCGTGGCGTGAAATTTTTGTAGGTGTAGTTCCTTTAATCATCATTTTATTTTTGATCGGTTACTTTTCTATTCGCGGAAAAGTTCCTGGTACTAAAGTCTCGTTTGATTATGGTAGTGTTATTGGTTTAGCAATTATATTCTCAATGATTTTGTTTACCTTCGATCAGGCAGGAGCACACGGTTGGCTATCCGTAAACTTTATTGGTTGGTTAATTGGTTCAATCGTTGTTATTGGAATCTTTAGTTGGTATAACAAAAATAGTAAGCGTCAGTTAATCGACTTTTCGATCCTAAAGTTGCCAGTTTTGAGATTGAGATTATTTAGTTATTTCAGTTTACAATTTATTAATATTGGTTTGTCGTTTGTGCTGCCTATTTTTGCACAGACAGCATTGAAATTAGATTCAGCTCAGGCTGGTTTAATGTTATTACCAGGGTCACTTTTAGGTGCGGTTGTCGGTCCTTTAGCTGGATACGTATACGATAAAAAAGGAGCCTTGATTCCGCTTTTATTCAGTGGCAGCTTGATAACTATTGGTTCAGCCTTATTCTGGTTCAATAGTGAGAATTTGACGTTGATGAGTATCACGTTGATCTATATCATTGTAAGAATTGGGTTCAACTTCGGCTTTGGAACGTCATTGTCCGACGGAAGTACGCAAGTTCAGGGTTCAAAAAAATCAGATCAGAATTCACTTTTTAGTATGATGCAACAATATGCTGGCTCATTGGGGACAAATGTTTTATCAGTCGTAATCACCGCTGCCGCATTAACCAGTGGTACTAAAGATACAGTTGTTAATACTATTCTAGGTACAAAAATTGACTTTATTGTTTTAACTGTTTTATCATTATTGGTACTGATATCGATAATTTATGTTTATTTTAGATATGAAAAGAAGAGTAACTAGTTAAAAGCCTTGATTGGATTGAAATCTGGGCTTTTTTAGTTGTTCGGAAACTGTTACAACAGGTTGGTATTTGTTAAAATAGAAATAGTTAATTTCGGTTTTATTGGAGAATATATGTCAAAAAATAAAAAGTTACTTTTAATAGATGGAAATAGTGTTTCATTTAGAGCATTCTTTGCGATGCATAATGTCCTAGATAAATTTATCAATGGTGAAGGGATACATACTAATGCTTTGTATGCTTTCAATAACATGTTGGAAATTATTTTAAAAGATGAAAAACCAACGCATGCTTTAGTGGCATTTGATGCTGGAAAAACAACTTTTAGAACTAAGATGTTTGATGAATACAAAGGAACACGTGCAAAGACGCCACAAGAGTTGATGGAACAATTGCCATTAATCCAGGAATTGCTCAATTATCGTGGTATTAAGACTTATGAATTACCAGATTATGAAGCCGATGACATCATTGGAACTATGTCCCATAAAGCTGAAAAAGATGGCATGGACGTTACTATTATTACTGGGGACCGTGACTTAACTCAGTTAGCAACTGATAAGGTAACGGTTAAAGTTAATGTCAAAGGTGTTACTGAGACTGAAAGCTATACACCAGAACACGTACAAGAAAAGTTAGGCATCACTCCTAAGCAGATCATTGATATGAAAGGCTTGATGGGCGATAACTCTGATCATTATCCAGGGGTTGAAAAAGTTGGTGAAAAGACTGCCATCAAATTAATCAACGAGTATGGCAGTGTTGAAGGTATTTATGACCATGTTGATGAGATGAAGAAGAGCAAGTTAAAGGAACATCTGATCAATGATAAAGATAAGGCTATCTTGAGTAAGAAATTAGCCACAATCGATCTTGAGGCTCCAGTAGAAATCAAAATGAGTGACTTGGAATATCATGGCGATGATCAAGAAAAATTGATGCAGTTTTATCAAAAGATGGGTTTTAAGACTTTCCTTAATCGTATGGATGTCCCTCAGGAAACAACGGCAGAAGATTTGGACGATATAAAAGTTCAAGCTTTAGATGATAAAGCTATTGAAAAAATTGCTCAAAGTTCAAAAGCTCAGACATTAATAATCGAAGGCTTTGGGGAAAATTATCATACGGCACCGATTACAGGGATTTTAATTTCTGACGGTACCGATTGTTATGGGACAACTGATTTTTCAATCTTAGAAAATGAAACTTTAAAGTCTTGGTTAGCAGATAAGACAAAAGAGAAGTATTTATTCGACAATAAGCGCACAATTGCGTTGTTACATCGTTATGGTTGTCAATTGGCTGGTGTCAGTTTTGATATGTTGTTGGTATCATATTTGTTAGATTCTAATGACAACAAGCAAGATATTGGTTTGGTGGCTAAGAATTACAATGTTAATTTACCAACTGAAGATGAATTTTATGGAAAAGGTGTTAAAAAAGCTGTTCCTGAAGACGACAATTTGTTGTTGAACTTCTTAGCTCAAAAGGCTCAAGTTATAGACAATTTGAAAGATCAAATGTTAAAAGAGTTAAAAGATAATGATCAGGACAGTTTGTACGATGAAATTGAATTGCCATTGTCGATTGTTTTAGCTGAAATGGAGATCAAAGGTATTACCGTTGAAGTTTCTAAGTTAAAGGAGATGGAGAATACTTTTGCCACTAGTTTAGCTGATATTGAGAAGTCAATTTATAAGGATGCTGGAAAAGAATTCAATATTAATTCACCTAAGCAACTTGGAGTTGTCTTATTTGAAGATTTGAAGTTGCCAGTGGTCAAGAAAACTAAGACTGGTTATTCAACTTCTGTCGATGTATTGGAGAAATTGAAAGATAAGTCACCAGTAGTACAAAAAGTATTGGATTATCGCCAAATTTCCAAGATTCAATCAACCTATGTAGTTGGTTTACAAAAGTTTGTTCAACCTGATAACAAGATCCATACGATCTATTTGCAGACATTAACTCAAACAGGCCGTTTGTCATCAATTGAACCTAACTTGCAAAATATTCCAATTCGTATTGATGAAGGAAAGCAGATCCGTAAGGCCTTTGTGCCACAACATAAAGATTGGGAAATCTTCTCAGCCGATTACTCACAAGTTGAATTGCGTGTTCTTGCCCACATTTCTGGGGATGAAAATATGCAAGAAGCTTTCAATGAGGATTATGATATTCACGCTCATACAGCCATGAGAATTTTCGGATTAGACAGTACTGATGATGTTACTCCAAATATGCGTCGTCAGGCGAAAGCTACGAATTTCGGGATTGTTTATGGAATCAGTGATTACGGTTTGTCACAAAATATCGGTATCAGTCGTAAACAAGCGGCAGCCTTTATTCAGTCTTATTTTGAACAATATCCAGGAGTTAAAAAGTATATGGATGATATTGTTAAATATGCGCGTGAAAATGGTTATGTTGAGACTATCATGCATCGTCGTCGCTATTTGCCAGATATCCATTCAAAGAATTTCAATGTTAGAAACTTTGCGCAAAGAACAGCTATGAACACACCTATTCAGGGTAGTGCAGCGGACATCATTAAAGTTGCAATGATTAATATGCAAAAGATGTTGGATAAAGAAAATTTGCAAGCTAATTTACTTTTACAAGTACATGATGAAATGATCTTTGAAGCTCCAGCAACTGAAATCCCAACATTGGAGAAGTTAGTTCCAAGTGTAATGGATTCGGCCGTTAAATTGGATGTGCCTTTGAAAGTTGAAACAGCTCATGGAAAGACTTGGTATGAAGCTAAGTAAAGGGTAGTAGCGTAAGATTCCCGTCCTCCACAAAAATTGGGAATGCTGTTGGAACGCTATGGGCACGATTTGGAACTAATCATTTTACACTTCGTGCAAAATAATGGATTTCCAAAGTCGGCCTCATTGTAACCGGCAGAGCCGGTAACAATGATTTCATAGCTGAACGCATTCCCAATTTTTGCTCCGGACTAATGTTGTGTTCTGTTGTTGTGTGTATGGGTTAATTTAATTAGGTGTTGAAACTGATATCTGTTTACAAAATGGTAAGCCTTTGTTTATTACGAATTTGACCAAGTAACAATAGAATCAGAAATATAGTCGGTAGTAGAAAATCTGTGGGCCCTAAGTGGTGAAATTCTACTACCGACGGCATACTTGTACGATATTAGTTGATATTAGTTATAATAATTAAGAAGTTAAATAATAGTAGGTGATAAGATGCCAGAAATGCCAGAAGTGGAAACTGTCAGGCGTAGTTTGAACTCTCAAGTGAAAGATCACAAGATAACGCATGTTGAAATTCGTTACCCTGACTTAATTACTGGGGATGTAGATCAGTTTGTTGAATTCGTCACTGGAGCAACGGTTACTGATGTCGGTCGACGAGCAAAGTTTTTATTGATTCATTTGGATAATGGCTATACAATTATTAGTCATTTGAGGATGGAAGGTAAGTATCGTATTTCATCTGATCCTGATGCAATTGATAAACATTCACACGCTATCTTTACTTTGGATAATGGTCAAAAGATGATTTATAATGATGTTCGTAAATTCGGTCGTATGCAGTTGTGGAATACGGATGAGTTATCTGAAAATAAATCACTGAAAAAGCTTGGTCCAGAGCCATTGTCGACGGAATTTACGTTTGAAAATTTAAAGCCAAGGATCATGCGTCACCGAAAGGCCATTAAGACCGTTCTATTAGATCAATCGGTTATGAGCGGTTTAGGTAATATTTATGTAGACGAAGTTCTTTGGCAAGTGAAAATACACCCTGAGACGCCTGCTAACCATCTTAGTGATAAAGATATTCAAAATGTCATCGAAGCTTCTAACCAAGAGATGGAAAAAGGAATTGCAGCTGGTGGCTCATCAATCAGAACCTATGTGGATGCAAATGGCCACAAGGGTAATATGCAAAATAATTTAAAAGTCTATGGAAAAGAAGGAACGCCTTGTCCAAGATGTGGAACTACGATTGAAAAAATCAAAGTTGGAGGTCGTGGTACGCATTTTTGTCCAAGGTGTCAGGTAATAAAATGAGTAAGATTTATGGTTTAACAGGAGGAATAGCCTCCGGTAAATCAACCGTTTTAAATTTGTTCAGAAATCATAATTTTATTGTGTATGACGCTGATTATGTTGCTCGTGATGTGGTTAAACTTGGAACTTTAGGCTTAGATCAAATAGTTGAACAATTTGGTAAAGAAGTCCTTTTGCCCAATGGAACTCTGAATCGTCAAAAGTTAAGTGCAATAGTATTTAGCGATAGAAATGAATTAGATAAGCTGGACAAAATAACGAGACCTTTAATAAAAAGGGAAATTTTACAAACGGTTGCTGAGGTCAAAAGATCTACAGATAAAACAATTTCAATATTTGAAATACCACTATTATTTGAAGGTAATTATCAGAACTATTTTGATGGCGTGATTAGTGTCTATGTTGAACCACAGATTCAATTGCACCGTTTGATGAGACGAAATGCTATTACCAAAGAAGTTGCCTTAGAACAGATCAATTCACAAATGTCGATGGATGAGAAAAAGGAACGTGCTGACTTTGTGATTGATAATTCGGAGGATTTAGCACATCTTCAAGAAGAATTTGATCGATTAGTACCTAAACTTTAATTTGGAAAAGAGGCTGGAATTTTGATTTGTCCGCATTGTCATCATGATTCATCAAAAGTTATTGACAGTCGTCCCAGTGATGAAGGACGTGCCATTAGAAGAAGACGCGAATGTGAATATTGTGGAACTAGGTTCACAACGTTTGAAAGGTTAGAAAAATCGCCACTATTGGTTATTAAGAAGAATGGCAACAGAGAAGAATTCAGCCGTGAAAAGTTACTACGTGGCTTAGTTCGTGCTGCTGAAAAGCGTCCTGTAACGATGGACCAAATGAATGATATTGTCGATAAGGTAGAAAATGAAATTAGAGCAACTGGTGAAAGTGAAGTCCGTTCCCAGTTAATTGGCGAACATGTTATGAAAATCTTATCTAAAGTAGATGATGTAACTTACATTCGCTTTGCAAGTGTTTATCGTGAGTTTAAAGACATGAATGGTTTCATGCAGGAAGTTCAAGAGATGATGTCTAACGGTAAGAAAATTGATAATAAGTAAGGGGAGTATCAGTGTCCGTGAGTAATTTTGAATCAGATAAATTTACACCTTTAGTAGGTTATTGGTGTTTGCCAAGTGGTCATTTGAATGATGACGATCGTCATATTTTTACTGACTTATATTTGCCTATTTTAGGCACTGAAGCTTTCAGTTTATACTTGTTGTTGTGGGAAAAATTGCCTAATAAAGAAGTCGTTACACAACGAAAAAGTCATGCCGAATTAATGAGTTTGCTAGGTATTGATCTAAAACGATTTTATGAGGCTCGTATCAAAACTGAGGCTTTAGGATTGATCAGAACCTACCAGAAAAAAGACAGTTTAGGACCTTACTATATTTATCAGTTATTTGAGCCATTATCACCAGATGAATTTTTTAAGGATGATCTGATGAGTATCTTCTTGTACGAACAAGTTGGCGAAAGTAAATACCATTTATTAGCCGATAAATATGCTCATTCAGACCTGATTTTAAAAGATTCGCATGAAATCACGAAGGACTTTTTAGAGGTCTTTCAGCTAAGCAATAGTGATTTGATAAATACGCCAAGTGAAGTTAAAAATACTCAGGATAGTTATGCAACAAACAAGACGAATACTAAGAAGCCATCGTTAAATGAGCAAGAGATTCCTCAATTAGACTGGGAATTAATTTCAGATCGAATTCAACAACTATTTAGGATTCATCCTGACAATTTGTTGGAGAATCAAGAATTGATTTTGAATTTACATGCTTTTTACGGATTAGATGAGATCACATTGATTGATTTGATTGGTAAAACTTGTGATATTGTTAAGAATAAAATTGATCCTGCTCGTTTGAAAAAAGCTGTCCAGGATCGTTTTGAAAAGAATGCTAATATTTCAGTAAGACAGCAGGCAGATTCAGAACCTGAGCCTGTAGAATCAGATAATAGCCAGTTAAATCGTGCTGATCAACTATTATTAAAGCAAGCGCGTTCTTTACGTCCTGCTGAATTTTTGGCTGCGCAGAAGCAAAAGAGCGGTGGCTTTACAGGAACGGTGGAGTCCAATGCTTTACGAAATATGGCAATGAAGTCTTATTTGTCACCGGCTGTTTTAAATATTATGGTTTATTACATTTTGCAAACTTCGCCGACATTAACACTGCCACTAATGGAAACAATGGCAAACGATTGGCAACAAAATGATGTTAAAACACCAGAACAAGCTTTGAAACGAATCAATGATTTTCAAACTAAAAGTCGCAATCCCAAGCGTCGTTATAACAATAAGAATCGAAAAGTTGAACAGGCTACTGATTGGAGCAAGGTGAAAGCTAAAGTCCCAGCACAAACGAATCAAAAAAATGAACAAGATGATCTTCAGAATCGTTTGAAGAGATTGAGAAATAAGGATAATTAAGTATGGAAAATTTAGGTAGTAGATTAGCAGAATATTTGAACTCAAAAAATTTGACGGAGGATTATCGCCGTCTTCTTAACGATGCCTTGAATGATTCTGATGTACAGAAATTCTTAAAAGAAAATAGCGATAGAATTAATCCTAATGCTATCTCTACTAGTGCGGCTAGTATTTATGAATTTTATAATAACAAACGACATACGAGTGAATTAACACGTGGATATTATCCTAAATTGATAGTTAATAATCACAATATTGAAGTGGCTTATTATCCAAATGAGCGGACCCAAAATCGTGAAAAAAGAAGTCAATATGAATCAAGTTTTGTTTTGATGGATATGGCTCCTGACATTCGTCGTGCTAAGTTGGATGATTATGATGGTGAAGGTAGACAAGATGCGTTAGGCAAGGCTTTAGATTTCATCGACAACTATTTACATCAGGATGGTTTTACACCTGGATTGTATTTAGCTGGTGACTTTGGTGTGGGTAAAACTTATCTTTTAGGTGCTATTGCCAATGAATTATTTAAGCACGATGTTCATACAACCTTGATGCATTTTCCAACTTTTGCGGTTGAGATGAAAGATTCCATTGGTCAAAATAATGTTTTGGCTAAAGTTAATAAGATTAAGGGTGCCGATATTTTGATGTTGGATGATATTGGTGCGGATACGATGTCTAGTTGGATTCGTGATGAGGTCTTAGGAGTCATTCTGCAATATCGTATGCAGGAAAATTTACCAACATTCTTTTCTTCTAATTTCTCAATGAAGGAATTAGAACAACATCTAGCTGTCAACCAACGGGGAGAAGAAGAGCCCGTTAAGGCTAAACGTATTATGGAACGAGTTAAATACTTGTCTCGAGAAGTAATTGTTACCGGTGAAAACAGAAGATTTAAAAAATAACTTGCATTATCGAAAATTTAATGTTTTACTAGGGTCATGAAAGATAACACTTCGGTTCTACTCAGGGAGGGTACGGTTACTGGAAGCTTACCCATTACTGGAGTTACCACTTTCGTATAAAATTGTATAATGATTGCCGGTTACTTTATAACCGTAGAGTGAAAGCTGTATTTGTTGTACAGTTTTAACGAGGGTGGAACCGCGTAGAAATGCGTCCCTGAAGTATGTATATATCGTTAGATATGTTTATACTTCAGGGACGCATTTTTTGTTGTCTAAATTTTAGGAGGAAAAGTATATGTCAAAAATCAAGTTAACATTCCCAGATGATTCTGTTAAGGAGTTTGACGAAGGCACAACTACTTTAGATGTTGCTAAATCAATCAGCACATCATTGGGTAAAAAAGCTGTCGCAGGAAAACTTAATGGTACTTTAGTTGATCTTGAAAGTCCTATCAAACAAGATGCTAAAATTGAAATTATCTCCGGTGAAGATAAAGAGGATGCTCTAAAGGTTTTGAGAAACACAGCTGCTTTGGTATTCAGTGCCGCTGCTAAGAGTTTCAAGAAAGACCTTCACTTCGGTGAAAAACAAGCTAATGATGATGGTTTCTATGTTGATACTGATAGCAAAGAGGGACAAATCAGTGTTGATGAATTGAAAGAAATCAAAGCTTTGATGAACAAGATTATCAAGAACAATGACAAGATTGAAAGATCTATGATGGATAAAGACAAGCTTGTTGAAATGTTCAAGGATGACCCATACAAGTCTTCATTGATCGGAGCTATCGAATCTGTTCAAATTCCTGTTTATACACTTGATGGATTTGTTGACTTTGGTTATGATGCCGTACTCGCAAATCTTAAAGATTTGAAACACTTTGAATTACTTTCAGTTGCTGGTGCTTATTGGCAAGGTAAGTCAAGTAACCCAATGCTACAAAGAATTTATGCTACAGCCTTCTACAAAGAAGCTGGACTAGAAGCTGACCTTAAACGTCGTGCTGAAATCAAAGAACGTGATCACAGAACAATTGGCCGTGACCTTGACCTATTCTTCGTTGATCCAGAAGTTGGTGCCGGACTTCCATACTGGATGCCAAATGGTGCAACAATCCGTCGTGTTATCGAAAGATACATTGTTGATAAGGAAGTTGCTTGGGGTTACCAACACGTTTATACACCAATCCTAATGAACTTAAATGCTTATAAGACTTCAGGTCACTGGGAACACTACCGTGAAGACATGTTCCCACCAATGGATATGGGTGATGGCGAAATGCTTGAACTACGTCCAATGAACTGTCCTTCACATATCCAAATTTATAACCACCATAACCGTTCATACAGAGATCTTCCTCTACGTATCGCTGAACTTGGTATGATGCACAGATATGAAAAATCAGGTGCTTTATCAGGACTACAACGTGTTCGTGAAATGACTCTAAATGATGGTCACACATTCGTTGCTCTTGATCAAATTCAAGAAGAATTCAAGCGTACTCTACAATTGATGGTTGAAGTTTATAAAGACTTTGATATCAATGATTACACATTCCGTCTAAGTTATCGTGACCCTGCTAATACAGAGAAATACTTCGATGATGATGAAATGTGGAACAAGTCACAATCAATGCTTAAGGCTGCTATGGATGACCTTGGTTTGAAGTACTACGAAGCTGAAGGTGAAGCTGCATTCTATGGTCCAAAGCTTGATGTACAAACAAAGACAGCTCTTGGTAATGAAGAAACATTGTCAACAATTCAATTAGACTTCATGCAACCAGAGAAGTTCCAACTAACATATGTTGGTTCAGATGGTCAAGATCACAGACCTGTTATGATTCACCGTGGTATTGTTTCAACTATGGAAAGATTTATTGCTTACCTAATTGAAATTTACAAGGGTGCCTTCCCAACATGGTTAGCTCCTACACAAGTACGTATTATCCCTGTTAACCAAAAACTTCACTCAGATTATGCTAATGAAGTTCTTTCAGAATTACGTGCTAAGAACATCCGTGCTGAAATCGATGACCGTGACGAAAAGATGGGTTACAAGATTCGTGACGCTCAAACAATGAAGATTCCATACACAGTTGTTATTGGTGATGAAGAAGCTAAGAATGCCACAGTTTCTGTAAGAAAATATGGTGAAGATGACTCAGCCTCAGAAAATGCTAAGATGTTTGTAAACGCAGTTGTTGCAGATATTGCAAACTTCAGTCGTAAAGATGTTACTGACAAGTCTGACAAAAAAGATTAATCAGCATCTTCTATAAATA
The DNA here is from genome assembly GCF_036913655.1 of Companilactobacillus sp. HBUAS56275. Lineage (NCBI taxonomy): Bacteria > Bacillati > Bacillota > Bacilli > Lactobacillales > Lactobacillaceae > Companilactobacillus > Companilactobacillus sp. HBUAS56275. The sequence goes on along the minus strand of NZ_JAYKKK010000001.1, from coordinate 700,422 downwards.
AAAATTCTAAATACATTCAATCATAAAAATGGTTGGATGTATTTTTTTGTACTCTAAAAATGAGGTATACAGAATGTCAAAAGAATATTATTTGTGATTGTGTTCACTTAGAGTGAACAGCTGTTTTTACTATATAAACAATATATGAATCAAAAATTTTTAAAAATATGAGAATTTGTGAAATTGAAATTTTTTTTAATAAAAAATTCTCAATGTAGGCGGTGTTTATCACAATCTTTGACTTTGTGAAGTAAAAAAATAGGTTGATACCGCTTGATGTAAGCGTTATCATGCATTTGTAAGCAAATAGTTATTATTTTCACAAAAGGAGAGTGTGAATATGCAAATCGCTGTAATTAAGGAACAAAAAGAAGGAGAAGGTCGTGTAGCAGCAACCCCTGAAAATGTTCGTAAAATGGTTGAAGCTGGTAACGAAGTACTTGTTGAAAAAGATGCAGGTGTCGGTGCTGGTTTTACAAACGAAGAGTATGTCGATGCTGGTGGTAAGTTAGTTAGTCATGAGGATGGCTGGAAAGCTGAATTGATCATCAAGGTTAAGGAACCCGATCCTGAAGAATATAAGTACTTCTCAAAAGGCAAAATCGTATGGGGATTCCAACACTTGGCATCATCAAAGCCAACTGTTGAAGCAATGATGAAAGCCGGAACAACTGCAATCGGTGGCGAAACAATTGTCAAAGATGGGAAATTGGAATTGTTAGCACCAATGAGTGCAATTGCTGGACGTAGATCAGTTATCATGGGAGCTTATTATCTTGAAGCTCAACACCAAGGTGAAGGAATTCTTCTACCAGGAATCCCAGGAATCGACGGCGGAAACGTTGTGATCTTTGGTGGTGGTAATGCAGCTGTTAACGCAACTACATTAGCATTGAACATGGGATGCTCAGTTGTTGTTATTGAATTGAATGATGACAGAATTAAGTTCTTGCAAGACAAATTTGCAGGTAAGAAGTTCAGAGCAGTTAAGTCTAATGAAGAGAACTTAGCTAAAGAAATTAAGGATGCTGACATCTTCATTTCAACAATCTTGATTCCAGGTTCAAGACCACCTAAGCTGGTTAAGGAATACATGGTTAAATCAATGAAACCAGGTAGCGTTTTAGTTGATGTAGCTATTGATCAAGGTGGAACTGTTGAGACAATCGATCATCCAACAACAATTGATGATCCAATCTTCGTCAAAGATGGAGTTATCCACTATGCAGTTCCTAATCAACCAGGAGCAGTACCACGTACAGCAACAATGGCTTTAGCAAAGGGGAACTTAAGCTACTTGTTGGAAATTGCTGATAAAGGTATCAACGAAGCTATTAAGACAGATAAGGCTTTAGCTTCAGGAGTTAACCTATTTGAAGGTAAGGTAACTAATAAAGGTTTAGCAGATTCACTTGATTTACCATACACAGAATTATCAGTTGATGAAGAATCAGTTGACTAAAAAATGACTAAATAAAAATTAAGATGGGTGAGGTACAGATCATGCTTAAAGGTGTAGGTATTGATAATATTGTTGATATTCATGATATTGAAGAGGCAAAGTCAATTGTTGGGAAATATGCTCGTAAGACTCCTTTAGTTCAATCCATGTTTTTGAGTCGTAATGTTGTTGGTGGGGATGTTTACTTAAAACTAGAAAACATGCAACTAACAGGATCATTCAAATTCAGAGGTGCCAATAATAAAATCAATCATTTATCAAAAGAAGAACTAGATCGTGGTGTTATCACTGCATCAGCTGGTAACCATGCTCAAGGTGTAGCTTTGACAGGACATCTATTGGGAATCGACACAACAGTTGTAATGCCTGATGAAGCTCCACAAATGAAACGTGATGCTACAAGAGGATACGGTGCTGAAGTTGATATCCACGGTGCAACTTTTGATGACGCTCACCAATGGATGTTCGAACGTGCCGAAAAAGAAGGAAAGACCATTGTTGACCCATTCAACGATAAATATGTTATTGCTGGACAAGGAACAATTGGTTTGGAAATTCTTGATGATATTTGGGATGTAGATACTGTTATTATTCCTGTCGGTGGTGGCGGATTGATTTCCGGAATGGCTACTGCATTGAAGTCATTTAACCCTAATATTCATATTGTCGGTGTTCAATCAGAAAATGTTCATGGTATGTATGCATCAGTTAAAGCTGGTCAAATTACTAAACATCATGACGACTTCACATTGGCAGATGGAACAGATGTTGCTGTACCAGGAGACATCACATTCCCAATCGTTAGCGAGTTAGTTGATGAAATCGTTCTAGTAAACGAAGAAGAAATTGCTCATGCTATGAAAGATCTATTACAAAGAACTAAGGTTGTAGCAGAAGGTGCTGGTGCACTTCCAGTAGCAGCTCTTGAATCACATAAGATCGATGACAGATGGCTCAAGAACAAGAAGACTGTTGCTATGGTATCTGGTGGTAATGTTGACCTTAATCGTGTTTCACAAATTATTGATCAATTCTTGAAACCAGTTAAAGCCGACGGAGGCATTGGTTAAAAATTAGTTTGAAACCTGAGGAGATGCTGCATTTGGATGCAACATCTTTTCTTTTTTAAAAAAATAGGCTTTTTACGTGGAGGTATAAGATTATGGGCGATCAGGATGCCAAATTGAAAAAAACAATTGGTTTTTTCCCCGCTTTTGCTACTGTAACCGGGAGCGTAATTGGAACTGGGGTATTCTTTAAAGCATCGGCCGTTACTGACTATACGGGTTCAACAAGCTTGACTATGCTTGTATGGTTGTTAGGTGGTTTTATCACTATCTGTGCTGGTTTGACAGGGGCCGAATTAGCTGCCGCCTATCCAGAAACGGGTGGATTAACAAAATATATTGAACATAGTTACGGCGGTTTTTGGGGCTTTATGGCCGGCTGGGCACAAGCAATAATTTATTTCCCTGCTAATGTTGCGGCCATATCAATTGCTTTTGGTACGCAATTTACACATTTATTCACACTCTCTAATTCATGGATCGTGCCAGTGGCAATTTTAAGTGCTTTGTCGGTAACGTCACTTAACTGGATCAGTGCCAAAGTAGGGGGTCGGGTTACATCTATTTCCTTAGTCGCAAAGTTGATCCCATTGGCTTTGATTGTAATGTTTGGCTTTATGCACAAAGGACCAGTAGAGTTATCACTATTCCCAGTTGTTGCGGGTCCACATCGTAATTTAATTACAGCGATGGGAAATGGATTACTAGCAACTATGTTCGCATATGATGGCTGGATCCATGTTGGTAACATCTCTGGAGAAATGAAGAACCCTCGTAAGGATTTGCCAAAAGCTATTTCTTTAGGAATTGCAGTCATTATGTTGGTTTATGTTTTAGTTAATGCTGTTTTCATGTATGTGCTACCAATCAATCAAATTGCTGGTAACCTTAACGCCGCATCTGATGCCTCCACAATGATTTTTGGTGACATGGGTAGTAAGTTAGTTACAATTGGAATTTTGATTTCAGTCTACGGTGGATTGAATGGTTATACAATGACAAGTATGCGTGTTCCATACATCATGGGTAAGGAACACAAATTACCATTTGGCGATACTTTTGCTAAATTGAACAAAGCCGGAATCCCATGGGCTGCTGGAGCAATCCAATTGGTAATCGCTTGCTTGATGATGTTAACTGGTGAATTTGATGCCATTACTAATATGTTGATTTTCGTAATCTGGGTATTTTATGTTATGGCCTTCGTTGCAGTTATCAAATTACGTCATACTCAACCAGAATTGGAAAGACCTTATAAAGTTCCACTATATCCAATCATTCCAATCATTGCTATTCTAGGTGGAGCTTTCATCCTAGTATGTACTTTGTTAACAGAATTCCTTACAACAATTATTGGAATTTGTGTTACAGCAATTGGTGTACCAATCTACTTCTATTTGAAGAAAAAATGGAATTTTGATGCACAAAAGAATGATGATGGTTCAAAAAAATTAACGGATTTAAAAGTTGATCCAGAATAAATTTTATTTAGGTCGGGGATATGTTTTAATTCCCGTCCTCCACAAAAATTGGAAATGCTGTTGGAATGCTATGGGTACGATTCGGAGCTAATTATTTTACACTTCGTGCAAAATAATGGATCTTCGAAGTCGGCCTCATTGTAACCGGCAAAGCCGGTAACAATGATTTCATAGCTGAACGCATTTCCAATTTTTGCTCCGGACTAAAGAGTATTTTTATTGTTTGTTCGATTTTAAATATTTAGATAGTAAAATGGCAAGTTACAGTTATTTCGTTAATATGTATTTTGACCATGTGATGATATCTAATTGCTGCATTTTTTGCGGACGACGGCATATTTCAACTACATCAGTTAGTATTAACGCTACAACCAAGTTTGAGTAAGAATCATAATCTCATAACTGAACGCATTCCCAATTTTTGTTTCAGACTAAACAGTACGTTGATTGTTTAGTCTAAGGTATACTATATTTCATTTTGAAAAAGGTTTTTAAATTCAAAAGTCTTTCATATTAACCGTGTACTGGTCAATATGAAAGACTTTTTTGATGCTGTTAAGATGGGATCTTTTTAAATTCTTTCCATCTATATACTATATTAAAGATTTATCATCGGTATCATTGGAAAAAGTAGTAGGTGTTTTTGCACCTGTTTGAATATTTAATGGTTCTGAATCTTTGCCTGTAGCAACTACTTGGCCACTGACGGTCATTTTGTTAACAACTGCCTGGGACTCAACATTATAACTGGCTACGTTATCGCCTTGGGTTTCGATATTGCCGTTGACAGTAATTTCCGAAACAACACCGCCGTCTTTGATACTTAGCGCATATGCGGGTAGGTCGATGATGACTCCCTTAACTAATGATTTACCAACGCCACCATGTGTGACGATACCACCGTCAAAGGTTAAATGACCGACTTTTTTAGAGATTTGAACGCCAATTGAGCCGTCACCAAAGGTCATGATTGATGAGAAATGGCCTTCCTCTAATGTTCCATCATATTGATTATATCCACGAGCACCTAATCCAAAGGTCTCAATAGGGGCTTGAGCGTTGAACGATTTAACTGTACCAAAGTTAACGAAGCCGATACCGGAAGGACCATAGGATGTTACGGCACCCATTACGTCCCATTCGTCAACTTCTCCCCAAGCATCTAATACCATATCGTTGACGCCGTAGGTAGTAGTGTCACCATTTTGGATAACTTTTTTAGCGTGGGCGCCATTGACGATGAAAATTGCACCAGTAATAATATCAGCTACGCCCAATGGAATTTTGCCAGTGGAATAAACATCATTGGTTGATAGTTCATCAATTTCAACGCGGCCACCATTGTCGCCAAGACCGGCAATGAAAACTCCAGAGCCAATAACGGGAGCATTCTTTTGACCGATAGAGATTTTCTTAGCTTCGACGGTTATTAAACTGTCTTTATCAGGATTTAAATTATAAATAGTCAAAGCACCTTGAAGAACATTAACACCATACTTTTGAGGCTGCTCCAAATAACCTCTGGTATCCGCAGCTAAAACATTAACGTTTTTTAAATTAAGAAAGGTGTTATCCATTTTTGATTTAGATAGGAAGGAAAATTGTCCATTTAATTCGAGATTGGAAAAATTAAAGGAACCTTGATCTTCAGCATAATTAGTATTGAAGATAGCACGGTGATTAGTTGGTACATGAATAATTAAATTTTCAACACTATTATTAGATGTTAAACCGATACCATCACTATCTTGGAACATTAGAATCGGTGTGGATGAATCTTCCTGTGGTTTGCCAGATAATGTTGTGTTATTTGGCAAAATTATTGAATGTGTCAACATCATGCTACGAGTGAGACTAATAGATGTATCTTCGGCAATGATTGCTTGAACAAGTTCTGTGGGATCTTTTACTTCTACCATAAAATATCACTCCTTAATTTTTGTTTAAACATCTTAACTAAATTAAAGAACGTTTTTGGTCTCTTGTCCAAATTTATGCTTTTTTATTCAAAGGGATCGTTTAACTTTAATGATTTTTTCTCACTGCGAACGAACTTGATTTGATTCTCAATAATATTAATAGAATCCTTGTCAGCGTATCGTTGAATTTTAGTATTTATTTCTTGAAGATTTTCGGTAAGCATCTGTTGTTTCTTCAAGACATTTTCCTTATGTTGTAGCAACATATTTTTACGTTGTTGGATGGTTGAAGTTCCTTTCATACACAGTCCAATATAAATTTTGATATCTTTGATTGGCATACCGGTATTCTTCAAACAGCAAATAGTTTTAATGAAGCCAAAGTCGGATTCAGAGAAAACTCGATAACCGGCATCGTTTTTTGAAACGAAAGGCAATAGTCCCTTTTTGTCGTAATACCGGATGGTAGAAATTGGCAATTGGAAATAATCCGCTACTTCTTTAATGGAATAAACTTTTTTCATAAAAAACTCCCTTATGTTCTTGCTATGAACCATAGTTTAGGGTTTAGAGTGATATTAATCAATGAAGTAAGAGGAAATTTTAATGGAAAAAGTATTAGTTACTGGTGGTACCGGATTTTTAGGTTTGAGATTAGTTATGCAATTATTAAATGATGGTTATGATGTTAGAACAACAATTAGAAAACGCAGCGGTCAAGATCGCATAATGAGAATTTTGAAAGAGTATGGCACCAAAAATATACAGAATATTTCTTTTATTGAGGCTGATTTATCCAGTGATGATAATTGGTTGGAAGCGATGCAAGATCGTAAGTACGTATTTAGTGTTGCTTCACCCGTTTTCTTTGGCAAAATCAAGAATGAATCTGATGCCATTAAACCGGCTCTAGACGGTACATTAAGGATTCTGAAAGCTGCTAATAAAAGTAACGTGAAACGAGTAGTCATGACTTCTAACTTTGGAGCAGTCGGTTTCAGCAAAAAGAGTGGCATAACGACAGAAAATGATTGGACTGATCCTGATGAAAAAGGATTATCTATTTATGAGAAATCCAAATTATTAGCTGAACAGGCGGCCTGGCAATATATTGGACAACCGGATGTAAACTTGGAGTTCGTTACAGCTAATCCTACAGCCATTTTTGGACCTTCATTAGATCAACACGTTTCAGGTAGCTTCGACTTGTTAAAAAATATATTGAATGCAAAAATGGGGAAGATTCCCAATTTACCCCTGAATGTAGTGGATGTTAGGGATGTGGTTGATATCGAGATTAAAGCTATGACAACACCAGGTGCAAATCTTAAACGTTTTATCGCTAGTGCTGACGGACAAATTTCAATCCGAGAGATAGCTGATCTCATTAGAAGTCAGCGTAATAGTTTGAGTACTCAAGTTACAGATAAGTTAATACCTAATTGGATTGTTGAACTGGGTTCCTTATTCAATTCCAGAGCGAGAGAAGGTAAACTAATGCTTCATATTAATAGAAAGATTAGCAATCAACAGGCTAAAGACATTCTGGGATGGACACCAGTTTCCGATAATCAACAAGCTGTATTGGCAGCGGTCGATAGTTTATTGAAATATAAGCTGGTGTAAGGCTAAAAACTTGTGTTCGTATGAATATCGTGGTAAATTACATATATTGAAATTTTTTCAACTTTTCTATAACAAATTTATCAATGTTTATTGACATGATAGGCTTATATTGTTATAGTTTATAACTGTTGAGATTAAGCAGAAGCGCCCGCTTCTCACCTATGCATTCGCCTCTAGGTTAATACGATTACGTAGATAATATAGTGGGCATGCTTGTGCAGCCCGCTTTTTTTGTGGGCCAAATTACTCCGGAGGTGACTACTCATAGCAAGAGAATTATTATTAAATGATCAAATACGTGCGAAAGAAGTTAGATTGATCGCTGAAAATGGGGATCAAGTTGGTGTTAAACCAACCGCAGAAGCTAGAAGATTGGCCGAAGCAGCTAATATGGACCTAGTTCTAATGTCACCAGGTGCTAAACCACCCGTTGCCAGAATTATGGATTATGGTAAATATAAGTTTGATCTTCAAAAGAAAGATCGTGAAGCACGTAAAAAACAAAAAACTGTTAGTCTTAAAGAAGTGCGTTTAAGCCCAACTATTGAAGCAAATGATTTCAATACCAAACTTAATAACGCTCGCAAGTTCTTAGCTAAAGGTGATAAGGTCAAAGTTTCTCTTCGTTTTAAGGGTAGAGCAATTACTCATAAAGAGATAGGTAAGGAAGTCTTAGACCGTGTCGCTGAACAGACTAAGGATGTTGCTACGGTAACAACTAGACCTAAGATGGACGGTCGTAGTATGTTTTTAATGCTTGATCCAATTAACGCAAAAGATAACAAAAAGAAGAAATAGTGGAGGGATTTTCAATGCCTAAACAAAAGACACACCGCGCATCAGCAAAGAGATTTAAGAAAACTGCTAATGGTGGTTGGAAGAGAATGCATGCTTATACAAGTCACCGTTTCCACGGTAAGACAAAGAAGCAACGTCGCCAATTGGCTAAGCCAGGTATGGTTAGTTCAAGTGATATGAAACGTATCAAACAAATGTTAGCTACATATTAATTAGCTAATCACTTAAATATTTATTTTGGTAAATTAAAGGAGGAGTCATTATGCCACGTGTAAAAGGTGGAACAGTAACTCGCAAACGTCGTAAAAAGGTTTTAAAATTAGCTAAGGGATATCGTGGTTCAAAACATATCACTTTTAAAGCAGCTCATACTCAAATCATGGTTTCATACCGTTATGCATTCCGTGATCGTCGCCAAGTTAAACGCGACTTCCGTAAGCTATGGATTGCTAGAATCAATGCTGCTGCAAGAATGAATGAAATCAGCTACAGCAAATTAATGCATGGTTTGAAGTTAGCTAATGTCGACATCAACCGTAAGATGTTGGCTCAAGTTGCTATTGAAGATCCAAAGGCATTCACAAGTTTAGTAGATACAGCTAAGAAAGCTTTAGCTTAATTGTTAAAACAAACGTAATTTGGATAACCCAAATTACGTTTTTTTACTAATTAGCAGATAATGAGGATTAAAAATGTTTAAACCATATATTATGCTTGATAAAATTACCGATATTGAGATTGATGATCTTAAACAATTAGGAATTACTACGATTATGACGGACCTTGATAATACACTTCTGCCATGGAATAGTAATAAATATGACCTCTCTTTAAGAAAATGGCTCAATTTAATGGCTAAGAATAATATTGAGGTTATGATTGTCTCGAACAATAGCTATGAACGTGTTGAAAAAGCTGTTCATGAGTTACCTGTTAGTATCGTTGCTCGAGCAGTTAAACCATTGCCATTCGTAATCATTAATCATATTAAAAGTGAAAAAATTGATCCTGCAAGTGTCTTGTTCGTTGGCGATCAAGTTATGACGGATGTTTTGGCAGGAAATATGGCTGGGTTGAAAACAGTTTTGGTAAAGCCTTTAATAGAAACTGATGCTAAGAAAACCCGCGTGAATAGATTTTTTGAACGTCCAATTTTAAAAGCTATGCAAAAGCGTGATAAGAATTTATACTGGAAGGATTCATTAAATGACAGAAATTGATGATAAGTTGTATTGTATAGGTTGTGGAGCTAGACTTCAGACCGAGGACAAGGATAAGCCTGGCTATGTTCAGGAATCAACTTTAAAGAAGTATATGGAAGATGATTCAAAAGAATTATTGTGTAAGAGATGTTTTAGATTACGTAATTATAATGAAATTATGGACGTCGACGTTTCTGATGATGATTTTTTGAAGTTGTTGGATTCCATTTCTGAAAAAGATGCCCTAGTAGTAAACGTAGTTGATGTCTTTGACTATGAAGGTAGTGTTATTCCGGGCTTACAAAGATTTGTCGGCGATAAGAAGATCTTGGTCGTTGGTAATAAGGTCGATTTGTTGCCTAATTCAGTTAACAAGAATCGTCTTTTGAACTGGTTGCAACAAAAGAGTAAGGAAAACGGAATTAAATCAACTGATCAAATTCTAGTTTCAGCTGTAAAGGGAACTAATATCGATGAATTAATGGATATGATTGAAAAATATCGTGATGGCAAGGATGTATACGTTGTTGGAACAACTAATACTGGTAAATCAACTTTGATCAACCGTATTATCAGTTCTAACTCTGACGTCAAGAACTTGATCACGACTTCAAGATTCCCTGGAACAACGCTTGATAGAATCGATATTCCTTTGGATGATGGACATAATTTAGTTGATACACCAGGTATTATCCACAACTATCAATTAGCACATTATTTGAATGCTAAAGATTTAAAAACTATTACACCTAAGAAGCCATTACGCCCAGTCACTTTCCAACTTCGTGATGGACAAACTATTTTTGTGGCCGGCTTGGCTAGATTTGATTTCTTGGATTATAAGACAAATGTCACTTTCTATGTTAATCAAGGATTGCCACTTCACAGAACTAAGACTATTAATGCAGATGAATTTTATCAAAAGCATTTAGGAGACATCTTGGCTCCACCAACTGAGATTGAATCTTTCCCTAAAATGAAGCAACAAATTTTCTCTGCACATGAGAAATCTGATATTGTTATCTATGGTTTAGGATGGGTTACAATTCCAGCTGGTAGCAAAGTTAAGGCTTACGTTCCAGATGGTGTTCGTGTCTCAATTCGAAAGGCAATTATTTAAGGAGAAAGATATGATAATTAAAGGAAAAAAGAATCGTTATTTAAGAAGTCAAGCCGCTACTATGAAGCCAGCTATCCAGGTTGGTCGTGATGGTATCAGTGAAAACCTTTTAAATCAATTAGAACTTTTGATTAATAAAGATGAAATAATCAAAGTTTCATTACTACAGAATACAATGGTAGAACCAGAAGATTTGATTGATGCCTTGAGTGATTTTGATGAAAAAATTGTTCATGTTCAAACAATTGGTTCTAAGATGGTCTTTTATAAGAAAGCACCTAAAATTAAAAACCGTAAATATTCTATAGAATTAGAAAATATGTAATTTAAGTGATGAAAATGGATACTCAAAAACAATTATTAACTAAAGCAAAATTAGAATTTCATAGTAATATGCCCAAAAAGCATGTTGGAATCTTAGGTGGAACTTTTAATCCCATTCATTTGGGACATTTAGTTATTGCCGAACAGGTTTATGAACAATTGTGTTTGGATAAAGTGTTATTTTTACCTGACAAAGTTCCACCTCATCGTGGCGTAGAGAAGACTATTCCCAGTATTAGCAGTGATGATCGAATCAACATGATTAAATTGGCTATTAGAGATAATATGCACTTTGATCTAGATTTGACCGACATTCATCGTGGTGGAATAAGTTATACTTACGAAACTATTAAATTATTGAAGCAATACAATCCTAATACGGAGTATTACTTTATTATTGGTGGCGATATGGTCGAGAATTTGCCTAAGTGGTCTCATATTGAAGAATTAAGACAAATGGTGAATTTTGTTGGAGTCTGTCGCAAAGGCTTTGAGAAAAAGTCGAAGTACCCTATACTTTGGGTAAATACGCCTGAATTAGAAATTAGTTCAAGTATGATACGTGAGCGTGTCAGAAAGGGCCAAACGATAAAATATTTGGTACCCGATGATGTTGCTTGGTATATAAATGACAGGGGGCTTTATAATGACTGAATTTAATTATGATGAAGTTATGCCAGGAATTAATCGTGATGAAATCCTGGAGCGAATGCATGATACATTAAGTGATTTTCGCTATAACCATTGTTTACGAGTAGAAAAAGTTAGTCGAGGTTTAGCTGCTGAGAATAGTGGCGACGTCGAACGTGCTGGTTTGGCTGGTTTATTGCATGACTATGCCAAGGAGCGCAGTGATGAAGGATTTATTAGTGTTATTAAAGAAAAGAACATGGATCCTGAATTATTGAAATATAATAATGCAATTTGGCACGGTATTGTCGGAGCTGAAATTGTTAAAGATGAATTGGGTATTTATGATGAAGATGTCTTGAATGCTATTAGAAGACATACTGTTGGTCATACGACTATGACTACGGTCGATAAGTGTGTCTTCGTTGGTGATTTCATTGAACCTGGAAGAAACTTTCCTGGCATTGATGAAGCTAGAGATTACGCAGAGAAGTCACTAGACTCTGGAGTTACTTTTGAATTGAAGCATTCCTTAGCCTATTTGATTGATCGTAATAAGGAAGTATACCCAGAAACATTTGTTAATTATAATTATTGGATCACAAAAGGAGAATTATAGTTTGGACTCAAAGAATATAATGGAAATTGCTGTGAAAGCAGCCGATGAAAAGCACGCTAATGATATTAAAGTTTTAAATATTAGCGGTGTAAGTATTATGGCAGACTACTTTGTTATTATGGATGCCAGTTCTCAACGTCAAGTTGACTCAATCGTTCAATCAGTTTTGGACAAGGCCGGCGAAAATGATATTGATGTAAGCCATGTAGAAGGAAATCGTAACTCTCAATGGGTTTTGATTGATCTTCATGATGTTATTATTCACGTCTTTACCGCTGAACAACGTGAATTCTATAACCTAGAAAAACTTTGGTCAGATGCTCCCGAAGTAGATATTTCTAATTTGGTAACTGAATAATGATTTATAACTCATTTGCACGTGTATATAGTGAATTAATGGATGATTCACTCTATGCTAAGTGGGCACAATATGTTGAACAACAAACATCAGATAGTGCTAAAACTTTGTTAGATGTTGCCTGTGGTACAGGTGATTTAACAATTCAACTAGCTGATCGTTTTCAAGTTACCGGAACTGATTTATCCGATGAAATGTTAAAAATTGCAGCAGAAAAAGCAGCTAAAGCCAAGAAAAATATTCCGTTTGTACAAAGCAATATGATGGATCTATTTGATTTTGATAGATTTGATGTCATCACATGTTTTGACGATTCAATTTGTTATTTGAAAGATGAAGATGAATTGGCTATTGCTTTCAATCAAGCTTTTGAACATCTAAATGAGGGTGGAAAGTACTTGTTTGATGCACATTCACTGTACCAAATGGATGAGGTCTTCCCAGGCTATATGTTTAACCATCGTACGGAAGATTCAGCTTTCATGTGGAATAGTTTTGAGGGCGAGTATCCTCACAGTATCGAGCATGAGTTGACTTTCTTTAATTGGAATGAAAAAATTCAAGGTTATTCAGTTAACACTGAACTTCATAAGGAAAGAACTTATCCAGTTGAGACCTTCAAGATGATTCTTAAGGATATTGGTTTTAAGAATATTGAAGTGACAGCTGAGTTTGGTCAATCAGATATTAAAGACGACTCAACTCGTTGGTTCTTTGCTGCAGAAAAATAGAGGATTCTATGACAAAAGTCTATGGTTTCGTGGCGGAGTTTAATCCGTTTCACAATGGTCATAAATTATTTATAGATAAAATCAAACAAGAATATCACCCTGATGTGTTGATTGCCGTAATGTCCGGTAATTTCGTCCAACGGGGTGATTTTGCTATTCTAGATAAATGGAGTCGAGCAAAAATTGCTGTAGAAAATGGTGTTGATTTAGTTATTGAATTACCATTTGCATATGCAGTAGAACCGGCTCAATATTTTGCTCAAGGTGCGATCAAATTATTACACTTGCTAGGTGTTAATGAATTAGTGTTTGGCACAGAGCAAAAGTTGGACTTTGATGATCTAGCGCAAAAAATAATGCAGGCTGACGTCGAATTTCAGCAAGATTATCGACTGAGTTCAGCTGATAATTTAACGCAACATTATCAAGCTTTAGGAATCGATATCTCTAAATTGCCTAATCAGTTATTGGGTTTAAATTATGTTACCCAAATTGCTGAGCAGAATTATCGAATGAATGTTAATACGATTCAACGTTTAGAAAGTGATTTTAGTGCCACTGAGATTAGAAGACGACGAGCTCAAAATATTTCATTTACGGATTTAGTACCTGAGGCTACATATAATGCTTTTGAAACTCAGAGAATTGTTACTTGGGACGATTACTTTCCATACTTGAAATTTCAGATTCTCAGCCACTCAGTAGGGGAATTACAAACTAACTACCAAATGGTTGAGGGATTAGAATTTAAGCTGAAAAAAGAGATCGAACAGAGTCATAATTTTACTGAATTGGTTGAACATGTAAAATCGAAACGGTATACTATGGCTCGAATCAGAAGATTAATGGTGTATACACTTTTAAACGTTAAAGAGTCAGATATTAATAATGTTTATGATAATCCTTATTTGAGAATATTAGGATTTGATGATGTTGGAAAAAAATATTTAAATAGCTTAAAAAAATCTGATGTTGATTTGATTACTAAAGTTGGAAAAAAAGAACAAAAGAAATTAAACTTAGAGATACAGGTAGACGATATTCGTCAACTTATCACTGAGCAGGAACAAAATTTTGGAAGAATACCTTATATGAAAGGGGTAAATTAATGCTAAATTGGGATGTACAAGAGGTTCGTCGTTATAAAGACAAGCCTTTTACATTTAAAGAAACACTCGATTTAACTAAGGAGATGAAGACACGTTCAGAAGACGTGCTATCAATCACTCCAGTAAAAGTAGATGGTCAATTATTCAACGATCATGGTTTAGTTATTTCGGATGTTAAGGTTGAAACAACATTGACAGTACCTTCAACGAGAAGTTTATTGCCGGTTGAGTTACCTATAAATATTCGTATTAACGAGGCTTATAACATTGATAATGTAGATGATGAGGATTTGGAAGATTACAACGTTGTGATTCCAATCGACGACGACAATCCAACCATCAATGTTTACGAATCAATAATAGATAATATTTTGTTGAGTATTCCTTCAAAGGTTTTGACTAAAAAGGAAGAAAAAGAAAATATTATGCCTTCAGGCAAGAACTGGAGTGTTATTTCCGAAGAAGAGTATAAGAAGCAACATGAGGAAGAACATGTTAATCCGGAGTTTGCTAAACTTAAAAACTTATTTAATGATGATAAGAAGAAATAACTTATTTATTTTGGGGAGTTAAATATGCCACCCTCCACAATAATTGGTAATGCTGTTGGAACGCTATGGGCACGATTCGGAGCTAATTATTTTACACTTCGTGCAAAATAATGGATCTTCGAAGTCGGCCTTATTGTAATCGGCATAGCCGATAACAATAATTTCATAGCTGAACGCATTCCCAATTATTGTTCCGGGTTAAATAGTTGATCTGTTTAAATTTTGCTTTCTAAATTTTTAAAAATATAACGTCTATTTAGAATTCCATTGTTTACACTGTGGAATCTTAAGTAGACGTTATTTTTGGATATGAATCTTTTTAGAGTTAAGTTTTTCTTTGAACTGAAGTATATTTAAGCGTAGAGAACCAAAAAATGTCTGTAAACTATCGTTTTGATCAATAATAATAGAATCAGAAATATAGTCGGTAGTAGAAAATCTGTGGGCCCTAAGTGGCGAAATTCTACTTAGCTTGCGAAGCAAGGTTAGTAGAAGACCGAGCTTGGAGATCCATGATTTTTTGCAAAGCAAAAAATTATTAGCTTCAAGTCGTGTCCGCCACGTTCCAGTGGCCCACAGATTTTCTACTACCGACGGGCATACTTACACTGCGTTAGTTGATATATAGTCACAATCTAGCTGGAACAAGAATAAAACATATCAATTCAATAAATCTTTTTTACAAAAATATCACTAAAAAAGTTCTTTTATGCACTCCTTTTTTGTTTTTTTGTTAAGATTAATATGTTAACAAAAATCGGAGGTAATTATTATAATGGCAAAACCACAAATTGGTGTTATTGGTATGGCTGTTATGGGTAAGAATCTTGCCCTTAACATTGAAAGTCGCGGATATGAAGTGGCTATCTACAACCGTACTGGTTCAAAGACAAAAGCAGTTGTTGAAGAACATCCTGAAAAGAAATTGGTACCAAGTTATACAATTGAGGACTTTGTAAACTCACTAGAAAAACCTCGTCGTATTTTGATGATGGTTAAAGCTGGTGCTGGTACTGATGCTGTTATCAATCAATTGTTACCTTTACTAGACAAAGGCGATGTATTGATCGATGGTGGTAACACATTCTTCGAAGATACTATGAAACGTAATGAACTTCTAGATAAATCAGGAATCAACTTCATCGGAATGGGTGTTTCCGGTGGTGAATTAGGTGCCTTGCAAGGTCCTTCATTGATGCCCGGTGGTCAAAAAGAAGCTTATGATTTAGTTGCTCCTATTTTGGAACAAATTTCAGCCAAAGCTGATGAAGATGGTGCTCCATGTGTTACATATATCGGACCTAATGGTGCCGGTCACTATGTAAAGATGGTTCACAATGGTATTGAATATGGTGATATGGAATTAATTTCAGAAAGTTACAACTTGTTGAAGCACTTGTTTAACAATGACGTTAACAAGATGGCTGATATCTTCAAGGATTGGAACAAGGGTGAACTTTCAAGTTACTTGATCGATATCACATCAAAGATTTTGACAAGAAAAGATGATGAAGGCTCAGATGACTACATCGTCAACAAGATCATGGATAAGGCTGGTAACAAGGGTACTGGTAAGTGGAGTTCACAAAGTGCCCTAGAACTTGGTGTTCCACAATCATTGATCACTGAATCAGTTTACTCACGTTACGTTTCTGCTTACAAAGACGAACGTGTTAAAGCAAGCAAGGTTCTTCCTGCACCTTCTACGAAGCCAATCGTTAAAGATGTTGATGAATTAGTTGAAAAGATCCGTAAAGCTTTGTACTTCAGTAAGCTAGTTAGTTATGCTCAAGGATTTTCTCAAATGAAGACAGCTTCAGATCATTACGACTGGGATCTACAATATGGTAAGATTGCTCAAATCTGGCGTGCTGGATGTATCATTCGTGCACAATTCCTACAAAAGATCACAGATGCTTATGATAAAGATGCAAAACTAGATAACTTATTATTGGATGACTACTTCAAGGATATCGTTGAAGAATATCAATCAGATGTTCGTGATGTTGTTAGCTTTGCTGTCCAAGCTGGAATTCCTGTTCCTGGATTTATGGCTGCAATTTCATACTACGATCAATATCGTTCAGAAGTACTTCCTGCTAACTTGATTCAAGCTCAAAGAGATTACTTTGGTGCTCATACTTATGAGAGAAATGACAAGCCAGGAATCTTCCATTACACATGGTATGAAGAACAATAATTAGTTTAGTTTATTCACAAATAACCTTAGACTTAACTATCACTTTAGTGATAGTTTGCCTAAGGTTTTTTTATGTCAAAAAAGTTAAATAAAACTGGAACTTGTCTGAATTTGGATACTTGCTTATACTTTAAAAATGGGGATTTTTAAAGGGGAGAGGATTCTGTGCAAGAAAAATTAGAGACCAAATTGATGTCGTTGGCTGATAAACTGTCAAATAATGTCGTTTTAAAATCATTACGAGATGGATTTTTGATTGTAACACCGTTAATTCTAATTACATCTTTATTTTTGTTATTTGGAAATTTTCCAATACCAGGGTGGACAAGTTTTTGGATCAAGATATTTGGTTCACAATGGACCAACTGGTTTAATGCCGCGACCGGTTCAGTTTTTAACTTTACAGGATTACTGTCGTGTTTAGGAATATCGTATGCCTACAGTAAGAACCGCGAATTGATCCCAATTCATGCAGGCATGGTAAGTTTGGTATCCTTTCTGATTTTGACACCGATGACAGTTAAGATTAATGCTACTACCTCAATTGGTGCTGTCAGAACGCTCTATTTAGGGCCAAACGGAATCTTTTTGGGGATGTTTACAGCTCTTATCAGTGTGGAACTATTTAAGTTTGCCCAGAGTCGTAACTGGACCATCAAGATGCCACATGGTGTTCCAGAAATGGTTAATCAATCGTTTGAGTCGCTTTTACCGAGTGGCTTCGTGATTCTATGTTTCTTTATTATTCGGGTTATTTTTAGTTTAACCAGTTTAGGAACAGCTTATAATTTCTTCTATTCATTATTGCAGTTGCCACTTAAGAATGTTGGAAACTCAATTTTTTCGGTTCTACTATATATCTTTTTGGCATCAATCCTGTGGTGTCTTGGTATCAACGGACCATCGGTAGTAAATAGTGTCTGGTCACCAATCTTCTTTGTTTTGACACAGGATAATTTGAAAGCCTTTCAAAGTGGTCATCCGTTACCACACATTTATACTGAACAGTTCATTGAGGATTTTGCTACATATGGTGGCGGTGGAAGTATTTTATCATTGATTATTGTGATGTTGATCGTTGGTAAGTCGAAAAGAATCAAGGGATTAAGCAGGTTAACAATCGTACCAAGCCTATTTGGAATCGGAGAGCCATTTATTTATGGATTGCCAGTAGTTTTGAATCCAATAATAATGATTCCTTTTGTTATAACTCCAATTGTCAACGTGTTGATCTCAAGTTTTTCTTTTTCATTCCATTTAGTACCATATACTAATGGAGTTATGTTGCCGTGGACTACGCCACCGTTGATATCTGGTTGGTTGACGACTGGTAGTTGGCGAGGGTCATTTTTACAATTCTTTGAAATTATTTTGGGAATGATTATTTATTATCCTTTTGTAAAAATACTTGATCGTCAATATTTATTGGAAGAAATGGGAAGATTAAAAGTAAGGAAAAATTAGATTAAATAATTAAGGTTAAGACAAATTATTCGTTCATTTTTACTTTTCTAAAAAAATAAAAATAAAAGCTTGTCTTCTTTTAATTTTTGCTATATGTTAAAATCATTAGTGCATTGCCAAGAACATGGCATATCCAAATTAATGATTAAGCTATAATTAAAGATAATTTAATATTTATGTATGGGAGAAGTATATGGCTAAAATACTTGTTATTGAAGACGAAGAGAACATGGCAAAATTTGTTCAACTTGAACTTCAACATGAAAACTATGAAGTAACTGTCGAACGTGATGGTAGAACTGGCCTTGAAGCAGCATTATCCGAAGACTGGGATTTGATCTTATTGGATTTAATGTTGCCTGAATTAAACGGTATTGAAGTTTGCCGTCGTATTCGTCAAGAAAAGAACACACCAATCATTATGATGACAGCAAGAGATTCAATCATTGATCGTGTATCAGGGTTAGATCACGGTGCTGATGATTATATTGTTAAACCATTTGCAATTGAGGAATTATTAGCAAGAATTCGTGCGTTGTTAAGACGTATTGATTTAGATATCGATGTAACTAGAAATAATGATCAAGTTCTTAAGTATAAGAATTTGGTAATTGATAAGACAACTCAAACATTGAAGCGTAATGGTGAAGTGATTGATTTAACACGTCGCGAATATGACTTGTTAAGTGTTTTGATGGAAAATGTTGGAACCGTTTTAAGTCGTGATGACTTGTTAGAGCGCGTTTGGGGAACAGGATCTTCAACTGAAACTAACGTAGTAGATGTTTATATTAAATATTTACGTAATAAAATCGATCGTTCAGGTGCACCAAGTTATATTTCAACCGTTCGTGGTAAAGGATATGTGATGAGACGATGAGGATTTCCATTAGATTCAAGTGGACAGCATTGATTTCGATAGTTATATTGATGGCCTACATTTTTGTAGGTGTTTTAGCTATGAGAACTGTCCAAAATGTTGCATCAGTAAATGAAATTAATTCTTTTACTAATAAACTGGTTATCGGTGGAGTTGTTGTTTTCATTATCGGAGTACTTTTAAGTTATTTTGCAGTAACTATGGTTTTAAACGATTTGAAACGAATCAATAAAACAATCGATGATTTAAATAAGAAGCCTGATTCAGACTCCAGAATTAAATTACGTAAAAGAAATGATGAAGTTTATGATTTAACTGTTAATATCAATAAAATGTTAGATCGAATGCAAGCCTACACGAATCAACAGAAGGAATTCGTGGAGGATGTTTCGCATGAATTAAGAACGCCAGTGGCTGTTTTGGAGGGTCACTTGAGTATGTTGCAACGTTGGGGAAAAGATGATCCTCAAGTTTTAAACGACTCGATCAATTCTTCATTGCAAGAGTTGAAACGAATGCAATCATTAATTCAAGAAATGCTTGATTTAACTCGAGTTGAACAAATCGACAGTGCTTATTTGGAACAGACAACAGAGGTTAAACCTTTATTTACACAAGTTTATAATGATTTTAAAATGTTGCATCCTGATTTTGTCATTAACTTTGATGATGATATTCGTCAGGGAAGCAAGGTTAAAATTTATCGTAATCACTTGGAGCAAGTACTGGTTATCTTATTGGATAATGCTTTCAAGTATTCCGCTGATCGGAAAGAAATTAATTTTGCGGCTTCGACTAACTCCGCTTTGTTGGAAGTTGTTGTGCAAGATTATGGCCTAGGAATCGCTAAAAAGGACCTTAAACGTATTTTTAATAGATTTTATAGAGTTGACAAGGCTCGTTCTAGAAAGCGTGGAGGGAACGGATTAGGACTTTCTATCGCTAAAAGACTGATTGAGATCTATCACGGTAGTTTGGAAGTTGAAAGTGTCGTCGGATCGGGAACTGTTTTCAAGATCGAGTTGCCACTTATTCAAGAAGAGACCACCGATGATGAAACGTCTAAAGGTGAATAAAATATAAACTTATTTAAACATTTAAGTTTATCAATGCTAAGAAGTCACTCATATATAACCGATATAGGTTGTTATGAGTGACTTTTTGATTTTGACCGTTCGTCAAATTAATAGGTAAAGCATACAAATATATAGAACACAACATTGGTCCGGAGTGACAAGTTCAATTGGCTCAAATCAGTGTCCACAGCGTTCCAGACCAATCGAACTTGTTGCGGAGGACGGGAATTTAAGCACATTTTAAGGCAAATCATGGTAAAAACTGTTTTTGAGTTCTTTCTTTTTTGCAGACGATTTCCCAAGTTTGTCCCAAAAGTATATTATTAAGATACCATCCAAGGGAGGGAAATATTTTGAGTAAGAAAGCACTATTAATTGGCGTGATGTGTTTACTACTAATTAGTGCCGGTTGTGCAAGTAAGGCCAACGCAGATCAATCATCTTCTGATGCCAAGGCTACGGAAACTACCGAAAAGACAGTAGACTACACGAGCTTATCTCAATCAGAAAAAAATGAATTAACATTTTTATTTACTAGAAGCAGTCAAGATCCAGTATCTGTGGATTTGAAGATTGTTAATCGAACTAATAAAAAAATAAGTTTCATCAATTATGATTTTCAATTGCTCCATACAAAGAGTGATAAAGTAAGAGCTGATAAGAATGGTAATACCACGATTGATTCTAATAGCACTAAGACAGTAAAGAATTTGTTTGAGGATGTTGATCTAAGTGAGTTCCAAACAGTTGGACTGTTCATTTATAAAAATGATGATAATGAATTAGCTTATAGTGAAACTTCAAAATTAACGTCTCGTTCGTCGAACTTAACTAATAGTTCTTTAAAGAGTTCGTACAAACAGGCTATCAAGTCAGCAAAAGCAGCCAAAAAAGCAAAGAAAACTGCTACAGTCGAAGAAAATAATTCATCAAGCGACACTAATACTAATTCTACGGCGGATACGAATTCAAATGATTCTGCAAGTACTGATACAAATAGTGTCGATAACAATAGTAACGACAATTCGACAAGTGATTCTTCGACGGTTGGTAAAGTTAACGCCGATCAGGCAATGAATATAATTAAAAACCATGATAGTAATGCTGATAAAAAATATTCAGTCGTTATTGATCAAACTGGTGGTTCAGCACAAACGTATACCGATAATGACGGTCAAAAAGTTTATTGGGTCCATTCGAGTGATAAAGATGGTTCATCGGGGGATGATTGGACAGTTTATCAAAATGGAACCGTGTCACATTCTAAACCAAATCTGTAAAACAAAAAGAGCTTATAAATTCGACGAATTTATAAGCTCTTTTGCTATTTCTTATTACGATTTTGTTTACCCTTATTTAACTCACGGATATTTTTGTGAAGTTCTTTTTCTTCAGCTTTTTTAGCACTACCTTCAGGGGAACTAGGAGCAGCTCCACCATTTAAGATACTATCAAGCATTTCTTGGGTAACCACAACTTTAACCGGATGCTTAGCTAAGTCTTCATCAGTTTGTTTTCTAATTCTTGGAGTTACGATGTAGTTAGTAATCAATTGTTGAATAACGATAACAACACCACCAACCAAGAAGTAAAGAGCAAGTGCGGCAGATAGAAAGATTGAGAAGAAGAAAGTCATCAATGGACTGATCATAATCATTGATTGCATTTGTTTTCTTTGTTCTGGAGGAACGATCTGTAATGACATCCAACTTTGAATGACATAGAACAAAGTGGCAATAATGGCAATGACGATACTTGGCTTACCAAGTGGAATATTTAAGAAAGTAGCAGAAGCAATTTCCTTAGAATATTGTACGGCTTGATAAATACCCATCAAGATAGGCATTTGAAGCAATAGTGGTAAACAACCCATACCACCAGTTAAACTAAGATTGTTTTGTTTATAAACATCCATCATTAAAGCACTAATTTTTTGTTGTGCAGTTGGATCTTTAGCTT
Source organism: Companilactobacillus sp. HBUAS56275 (assembly GCF_036913655.1). Lineage (NCBI taxonomy): Bacteria > Bacillati > Bacillota > Bacilli > Lactobacillales > Lactobacillaceae > Companilactobacillus > Companilactobacillus sp. HBUAS56275. The sequence goes on along the minus strand of NZ_JAYKKK010000001.1, from coordinate 677,846 downwards.
TCTTTTGTGCAGCCTGAACCATCTTTAGTTGTGGCTGCACGGCACGCATCTTTTCCTGTTGAGTTGTTGACTTGTATTGTTGATTTAATGATAAAGGAACCAATACTAGACGAACAATAAAGGAAATGATAACGATACCCCATGCATAGGCATTCTTACCACCAATAGTTTGAGCCGTTTTTAGGATCAAATTTTGGAATGGAGTTCCAATCCACTTGTAAACAATACCGTAGGGGCCACTAGTAGGGGCGTGCAAGTTTGCAGCATTTTGTTGTGCACACCCAGTCAAAACTAGTGTCAGTACTAAAACTAACGAAAGTACTGATAGATATTTGACATATTTTTTATTCAATTAATAAACCACCCTTTTAGTCGTATATACTGTAATATACGTTAACTCATTTGACGTTTCAACCAATCACAGTAAATTTTTTGTAATGTTGTAAGTCGTCAGAAAAAGTATAGTCCAATTTGTTGACTTTTCCAAAGGGTGATGGTGAAGATTTAATTCGATTTAAAAAAATATATAGTTCCTTTTGCGGTGCTTCGGCCTCGATGGAGACAGAACCGTCAATTTCATTTCGAACAGTCCCAGTTACTCCTAATTCAACTGCAACTTGCAAAGTTGAATAACGAAAGCCCACACCTTGAACTAAACCATCAACATTAATGGAAAGATGTTTCACAACTGATCACCTCGCATCATCTTATGTGTTAATATTTATATTATAGAACAAGAGGGGTCAATTCATATGAAATATATTGAATCTAAAAAGAATGATGAAATCAAGCAACTTAAGAAATTAGCATCAACTAAGTATATTAGAAAGACTGGTACTTACATGGTGGAAGGCTTCCATTTAGTACGAGAGGCCGATCAATATGGACAAGATTTTGTTCAACTATTGGTTACTGAAAAATATTCTGAAGATCGTCTAGTTAAGAAATATCACGATATTGCCGTGACCGTTTCAGAGGACGTCGCTAAAGAATTGTCAGAAACAAAGACGCCTCAAGGAATCTTTGCTGTAATTAAAGTTAACAATACCGAAGCTTTAGCAGATCTTTCAGGAAAATGGGTCATGTTGGATGATGTTCAAGATCCTGGTAATGTAGGAACTATTGTCAGAACCGCTGATGCCGCTGGTTATGATGGAATTATCACTAGTCTTGATTCAGCTGACTTTTATCAACCAAAAGTTCAACGTTCAATGCAAGGTAGTCAATTTCATTTGCCAATTTACCGTATGGACATTCATAAAGCAATTGATTTGGCTAAGGAGTCTGGTTTAACAGTTTACAGTTCTGAAGTTAATGATGAAGCTAAGCCTTACAACCAATTAGAAAGAAACGATAAATTTGCTTTGATCATGGGTAATGAAGCTCATGGGGTTACACAAGATGTTTTAAATGCTAGTGACGAAAATATTTATATTCCAATTTTGGGAAAAGCCGAATCATTGAACGTAGCTGTAGCCGCTGGAGTATTGATGTACGGATTACAGACACTTTAAAACTTGCGAAACTTTTTGGTTTTTGTATAATTAGTCATATGAAAATAAGTTAAACTTTGATGAAAAATAGTAACTATGGATTTCATGACAGGAAGAGTCGGTAACTGAGAAGACTTAATGAATGAAATGGTGAATTCACTTTCTGAGTTTATAAGTCGGTTACTTTACAACCTTTTGAGTGCATGTATTTGACATGAACTAGGGTGGTACCGCGAGTCCTCGTCCCTTATTTGGGATGAGGACTTTTTATATGCAGAGAGTTCGTTAAAGGTAAAACATTTAAAAATAATATTAAACGGTAATGCAGGAGGGAACTATGTCATTAGATGATAAGCTTAAAAGCTTAAGAGAAAATGGTATTGATGAAGCCAAGCGTGCACAACGACTTCAAGAATTAAATGACTTAAGAGTTAACCTATTAGGTAAGAAAGGTCCAATCACGAAGGCTTTGCGTGGAATGAAAGATGTTCCTGCAGAACAACGTCCAGAGATTGGAACTTTAGCTAATAATGTTAAAAAAGATATTCAACAAGCCATTGAAGAAAAAATGACTGAATTGAATGAAAAGTTAGTGGCTCACCAACTTGAAGAAGAAAAGATTGATGTTACTTTACCAGCTGCTAAACAAGTTCAAGGTACAAAACATATTTTGAATCAAACAATTGAGGATATTGAACAATTCTTCATTGGTTTAGGTTATGAAGTTGCTCCTGGTTATGAAGTTGAAGAAGATCACTATAATTTCGAAAGATTGAATATCCCTAAGGATCACCCAGCTCGTGATATGCAAGATACTTTCTATTTATCAGATGAGTTGTTAATGAGAACACAAACTTCAGCTCAAGAAGGTCGTGACATGGAAGCACATGACTTTACTAAGGGTCCATTGAAGATGATCTCTCCAGGTGTTGTTTATCGTCGTGATGATGATGATGCTACTCATTCACATCAATTCCATCAAATTGAAGGTTTAGTTGTCGATAAGAATATCAGTATGGCTGATTTAAAGGGGACTTTGGAAGCTCTATGCCGCCACGTCTTCGGTGCACAACGTGAAATTCGTTTCCGTCCAAGTTACTTCCCATTTACCGAACCATCAGTTGAAGTTGATGTTTCATGTTTCAACTGTGATGGTAAAGGTTGTCGTATTTGTAAGTACACTGGTTGGATCGAAGTTTTAGGTGCTGGTTTAACACATCCTAATGTGTTGAAGATGTCAGGAATTGATCCTAATGAATACAGTGGTATGGCCTTTGGTCTTGGACCTGAACGTTTTGCCATGCTTAAATACGGAATCAACGATATTCGTGATTTCTACTTAAATGATGTTAGATTCCTAGAACAATTCAAAGGAGTAAATTAAGATAATGAAAATTTCTGCTAATTGGTTAAAAGAATATATTCCTGTCACACATACTGTTGAAGAAATGGCTGATAAAATTTCTCTAACTGGTATAGAGTCAAGTCCTGTCGAACTAGGTGAGGAATTAACAGGTCTAGTCGTTGGTCATATTACTAGTGTTAAACCACATCCAGATTCTGATCATTTGAAGGTTTGTATGGTTGATATTGGTGAAGATGAGGACGTTCAAATTGTTTGTGGTGCCCCTAATGTTGCCGTTGATCAATATGTGATCGTCGCTAAGCATGGTGCCCACTTGCCAAATGGTGTCAGAATAAAACGTGGTAAATTACGTGGTCAAGAATCAAACGGAATGATTTGTGGTTTGGACGAAGTTGGGGTACCAGCTAAGTACATGCCAAAAGAATTTGAAAATGGTATTTATGTTTTTGATGAACCTCAAAAGCCTGGTATGCCTGTATATGATCTATTAGGCTTGAAAGATCAAATGGTTGATATTGATATTACACCAAATCGTGCTGATACTTTGGGGATGCGTGGTGCTGCTTGGGAAATCGGTGCTACTTATGATGAAAAACCTAGTTTTAAGAAGCCAGAATTAGAGTCTGATAAGGTTAAAGATTTGAATGATGTCGATGTTGAGGTTGAAGAAAAGGCCTTAGTACCCGATTATTTATTGCGTGAACTAAAGGGAGTCAAAGTTGGTAAGAGTCCACTTTGGATGCAAAGAAGACTTTGGAATCAAGGCATTCGTCCTGTTAATAGCGTAATTGATGCGGCTAACTACGTGATGATCGAATATGGTCAACCTATTCAAGCTTATGATCTTGATAAATTGGCTGAAAAGAAATTAGTTGTTAAAAAGGCTCACGATGGTGACAAAGTAAAATTAGCTGATGAAGATAAGGTTTTGAACCACAATGACTTAGTTATTACTTCAGGTAACGATGTTTTGGGTGTTGCCGGAATTGTGAATGGTAAAGTTGCACAAGTTGATGAGAACTCTAAGAATATTTTGTTAGAGGCTGGAGTTTTCGATGGTGCAAGTGTTCGTAAGACAGCTCAAAGACATGACTTGCGTGATGATGCCTCAAATCGTTTTGAAAAAGGTGTCGACAATGGCATTGTTTCAGAAGCTTTGATGCGAGTTACACAATTGGTTGATGAAATCAGTTCAGCTGATGAAATTTCTAAAGAAATCGTTGGTAACTATACTGAAGCTAAACGAACTGTTATTGAAGGTAGCGTTTCACATATCAATCACTTGATGGGCTTGGAATTATCCACAGATGAGATGGTCGGTATTTTGAATCGTCTTGGGTTTGATGTTAAAGTTGATGGCGACCACATTACAGTAACTATCCCTACACGTCGTTGGGATATGGAAATTGAAGCAGATCTTGTTGAGGAAGTTAACCGTATCTACGGATATGAAAACTTACCTGATACTTTGCCTGCCGGTATGGAAACTCGAGGCGGCTATAGCCAAAAACGTGAATTCAGTAATAAATTACGTGACGTTTTATTGGGTGAAGGTATGGACGAAGTTATTAATTTCTCATTGTTGAGCAAACAAGAAGTTGATGACTTTAATACAAATACGACTGAATACACTAAGTTATTGCATCCTATGACTGAAGATCATGAATATTTGAGAAATAGTTTAATTCCTGGATTAGTACGTAATATTGCTTATAACCAAGCCAGAAATAACAATGATTTAAGCATTTTTGAACAGGCTCGTATTTTTAATCGTCCAAAGGGTCAAGCTCGTCCTAATGAAATTGAATATCTTTCTGGTGCTATCAGTGGCAATGTGGTAAGTGATTCCTGGAATACTAAGGCTCAAAAAGTTGATTTCTATTATCTTAAAGGAATCGTTGACGAAGTATTATCATTCACTAATGCCGATGCCAAATTTGAATATGAAGCTACAAGTGATTATCCTAATTTACACCCTGGTCAAACAGCTAAAATCTTAGCTAACGGACAAGTAGTCGGTTTGATTGGTAAGTTACATCCTAAGTATCAAAAAGATCACAATGTTGATGAAACTTTTGTTTTTGAATTAAACATCGACGCACTCTTTGATCTAAATGATAAGAGTATTCAATCACAAAGTGCTCCGAAGTATCCAAGTGTGAGTCGTGATTTGGCTATTCTAGTTAAGAGTGATATTGAAAATGCCCAAATCATTTCAGATATTTATGAAAATGGTGGTAAATATTTGAACGATGTAACAATCTTTGATGTTTATGAAGGTAAGAACATTAAGACTGACTTTAAGTCGTTGGCATATCATCTAGAATTCTTAAATCCTAATGATACTTTGACAGATGAAGAAGTTGAAAAAGCATTTTCATTGGTTAAAGATAGTCTAGTAGAAAAATTTAATGTGGAAATTAGATAATATTATTTCGAAAGTAATGGTATAATTCTAATAAATTAACTCGGGAGGCTGTGTCTTGAGCCAGAAGGACGAAAAAAAAGAAGCATTAAAGCAAGAATCAAATGATAAAATGAAAACTCGCGCTGAGGAACGGTCCGTAGCTAATCATATTGCTTATTGGATTGTTGGTGTGATTGCTGTTTTAGCAGTTGTTGTTGCTATTATTGGCTTCAATTATGTAAACAGTTCATTGCAACCATATAATGCAAATAATAAAGATGATGTTGTCGTTAATATTCCTGTCGGTTCATCAAGTAAGGAAATTGCTAAAACGCTTGAAAAGGACAAGATCATCAAGAGTGCAACAGTCTTTAATTTTTATATAAAGGCTCAAAATTACAATGATTTTCAAGCTGGATACTATACTTTCAAGCAGTCGATGGATATGAATTCTATTGTTAAGCAATTGCAAAAGGGTGGAAGTGCTCAACCAACTGGAACGGCTAAGGATACTGTTTTAGTTCGTGAAGGTGTTACAGTTGATCAGATCGGTGACCAAATCCAAAAGAGCACTGACTTTACGAAGAAGGATTTCTTGAAGTTAATGAAAGACAAGAAATTCATGAAACAACTTCAAAATAAATATCCACAATTGTTAAATTCCACAATGGCTAAGAAGAATGTTAGATACCACCTTGAAGGTTATCTCTTCCCAGCTACATATAGTGTTTATAAGGGATTAAGCTTGAAGCAATTAGTTACTCAGATGGTTGAGAAGGATAATGATATGTTGCAACCATACTTCTCAACGATTAAGGAAAAAGGTTATAATGTTCAAGAGGTTCTAACATTAGCATCGTTGGTTGAACGTGAAGGTGTAACTAAAGAAGATCGTCGTAAGATTTCTGGTGTCTTCTTTAACCGTTTGGACGTCAATATGCCGATCCAATCTGATATTTCTGTTATGTATGCTTTGAATACTCATAAAACTAAACTTACATACAAGGATGTTAGAGTGAACTCGCCATATAACTTGTACAAGAATACAGGTTATGGTCCTGGACCATTCAATACTCCAAGTATCCAATCAATAGAAGCTGTCTTGAACCCAGCCGATAGAGATCAAAATTATCTCTACTTTGTTGCTGATTTGAAGTCAGGTAAGGTATATTATTCACGTACACTTGCAGAGCACGAAAAGAAAGTTGCTGCTCTTAACCAGTAGTATTTATAGTGAATCAATAAATGTCATCTAATCATGGTTGATTAGATGACATTTTAAAATTAGAATGTTAATAAATGATTTTTTAGAAATGAGGAAGTTATAAAATGGCAGACAAAAGTTATCCTATGACAGCTGAAGGTAAGAAAAAGCTTGAAGCAGAATTAGAAAATTTAAAAAAGGTTAAACGTCCAGAAGTAATTAACAGAATTAAGATTGCTAGAAGTTTTGGTGATTTATCTGAAAATTCTGAATACACTTCTGCTAAAGATGAACAAAGTGTTGTTGAATCACGTATTTCACAAATTATTGAAATGCTTCAATACGCTAATGTTATCGATACTGACGAAGTTGCTAGCGATGAAGTTTCAATCGGTAAGAAAGTTACTGTTCAAGAAGATGGCGAGGAACCTGATGTTTATACAATCGTTGGTGCCGCTGAGTCAGATCCAGACAATGGTAAGATCTCAAATGATTCACCAATTGCTAAGGCGTTATTAGGTAAACACACAGGTGATGTTGTCACAGTTGATACGCCCGTTGGCAGTTATGATTTAACTGTTAAGTCCGTAGAAGTTGCTTAGTGAATACGTTTTCTGTTATGTTAACCTTATAAAATATTGAGGTGACAATAATGAAAATAGAGATAACTGATGAAGCTTCTAAATGGTTCCGTGAGGAACTAGGTTTGGTTCCTGGGGATGGGATCCATTTCTACGGCAAGGTTTACGGTAAGACTATGGTTCATGACGGTTTTTCAATTGCTATGCGAAAGGAAAAACCAGTTGATCCAGAATCCAGTGTCGTCGTTGATGGAATTACATATTTTATTACTGATAGTGATACTTGGTTTTTTGCCAGATATGATTTATTAGTTGAATATGATCCTAAACTTGATGGACCAAAATATATTTTTAAATCTAATGAATAACTATTCGCTTTTTTGAAGGATAATATGAGAAGAATACTTGATATAATAAAGAAAAGAACAGGTAGTCAAGCGAAGTCTACTATTCCATTTCGTCTAAACCTGCTTTTTTTTATTGTCTTTGTGCTATTCGCCATGTTAGTCGGACAACTTGCATATTTACAAATCGTTTATGGTGGTAAATTTCAAGCTGAGGTTGACCGAACAGACAAGACAGTAATGACAGGCAGCGTACCTCGTGGAATGATCTATGATTCTAAGGGTAGACTTTTGGTTGGTAACTCGACACAAAATGCTATTACATATACTAAGAGTGGTAGCGTCAAGTCAACAGATATTTATCAAATCGTTAATCGCTTGACTAAATATTTAACCGTTGAAAAAACTAATTTAACTAGCCGTGACAAAGCTGATTATATTTTGTCAGCACCAGGTAAATCCGCCAAAGTTATTAAGCAGATGCCCAAGTCATATCGTGTGAATTCAAGTGGTGATGCATTAACATCTACTAAAATTTATGCCAATGAGGTTAAATATGTTGAACAACAAGGTATTCATTTGAATGATAAAGACCTTCAAAGGGCCACTTTATTTAAAAAAATGAGTTCAGCTTACTCACTTTCAACTGTCTTTTTAAAGGATAAGGATTTATCTGCTAGAGAGATTGCGGAAGTCAGTGAACATTTAACTGAATTGCCCGGTGTAAGTATCGGTAGTAACTGGGAACGTGACTATCCACAGGGAACATCTATCGAAAGTATTATCGGTGGTGTTTCGACTGAGCAACAAGGTATTCCGGATGACGAATTAAATACCATGTTAGCATCTGGTTATTCTCGTAATGACCGTGTTGGTACTAGTTATTTGGAAAAGAGTTATGAATCAATTCTTTCTGGTACTAAGAGCAAACGTGAAGTTCAAGTTGGTTCTAATAATCAGATCAAGAAGAGTAAAGTCGTTTACAAAGGTCAAAAAGGTGGCAACCTTAATTTGACAATTGATTCAAGTTTCCAAAAGAAGGTTCAGGATGCTTTAAATGAGCAATATAGTGCTGCTAAATCTGCTGGTATTACTCAATATTCAGATGGTGCTTATGTTGTTGCCATGAATCCTAAGACGGGTGCTATTTTGGCTATGGCTGGGGTTCATAACAATCCTAAGACCGGTAAAACTAGTGAAGATGCGCTAGGTGTTATCAACCGTACCTTTGTTATGGGTTCTGCTGTTAAGGGTGCAACTGTTTTGGGTGCCATGATGGATGGCGTAATTTCACCTTCTAATAATACTTTAGCTGATGAACCAATTTATTTGCCTGGTACACCAGTTAAGAAGTCTGTTTACCCAATTGGTACTTTCAGTAGTTTAAGTGCCGTTCAAGCCCTTCAGTTCTCATCTAATGAGTACATGATGGCCTTGGCAATGAAAGAGGCTAACGCTAAGTACACGCCAAGTACATATATTAAAATGGATTCCGATATCTTCTCTAAGTTGAGAGGATACTTCAATCAATTTGGTCTAGGTGTGAAGACTGGTATCGATATTTCAGGTGAAACGACTGGTATCGAAGGTGCCACGCTGAATAGTTCTGGTCAATTGAAGACCGGTTCTGCACTGGATTTATCTTACGGAAACTATGATGCCTATACGTTAATTGAAATGGCCCAATATATTTCGACTATCGCTAATGGTGGTTATAGAATGAAACCATACATTGTACAATCAATTCAAAAAACTAAGGATGATGGAACAAAGGGTGCTTTGACATCTGTTACACAACCTAAGATTTTGAATAAAGTTGGTTTTACAAATGATGAATTAGATGTTGTTCATCGAGGAATGTATGCTGCCGTTCATGGTAGTGGTTATTGGACAACAGCTACTAGATTAGCCGATATTAAGCCCGCTGTGGCCGCTAAGACTGGTACTGCCCAATCATTCTACTATGACCCTGATAATCCAAGCAGTGATCCACCTGAAACTATTACAACTAGTTTAGTTAGTTTTGGACCTTATAGTGATCCTAATATTGCGATGGCTATTGTGTTCCCTAATTTGACTAGTGAGAGTGGTTCATATCCTCAATTACTTGCAAAACAGATATATACCGATTATTATAAGATGACAGGACAGAAATAAATCCTGATTTGACCTTTTAAAATACCGTAAAAAATGATATATTTAATTAGTTGAATTTAGTTAAGTATTTATGAAAGGATGTTCCAAAAAGATGAGAGTAAACATAACAATGGAATGTACTTCATGTCATGAACGTACATATCTAACAAGCAAGAGCAAGCGTAACAATCCCGATCGTCTTGAACTAAAGAAATATTGTCCACGCGAACGTACTGTTACATTGCATCGTGAAACAAAATAAACAACAGGTTAAAATCCCTGTTGTTTTTTTTTACTAGGATTGGGAGTGATTAGTTGGATAAAGTAAGCTTTAGAAAAAAGCAGATTGATTTAGTTAGTGCATTTATGAAATCAGATAAAGCACAAAAAGAAATCAATAATATTTATTTTCAGCTTTTTAATGATTTAGATTTTCAAAATGCACCAAGTGTTGGAATTACTTTGAGTAGAAACGATGAGATTCCGACTTTCCCAATCATTAACCAATGTTGGGAAATGGGCAAGGAAGTTTATATTCCAAAGACTTTTGCAGATTATTCTATGACTTTTGTTAAATATACAAAAGATACAGAGATTGAAGAGAGTCCTTTTGGAGTTCGTGAACCAAAAAATTATGAAAATAATTTAATGGATCCTCCTGATCTTTTAATTGTTCCAGGATTAGCCTTTTCAAAAGATAGGCATAATCGTTTAGGATTTGGTGCAGGATATTTTGATCGATATCTAGCCAAATTCCCAACTAAAACTATTTCTTTAGCATCATCACAACAATATTACAAAGAGGCTCCTTGGCCAATTTATGTTTTGGACAGGCCTGTTGATAAGGTTATTTCGGCTGAATCGGATAAGGATAGTCAAAATGTTTAATAGGCAAAGTAATGCATACGCAACTTGGATACTTCTAATATTGACTGTTGGTGTTTACATAGTTGAAGTCCTAGCCGGGGGTTCGCAAAATACTGCTACCTTAATGACTATGGGAGCTATGACTAACGAAAGTATTCAAACAGGTGACTGGTGGCGGCTAATTACACCAATATTTTTACACTTAAGTGTCTTCCATATTTTCATGAATGGGTTTACACTATTATATGTTGGTCAAATATTAGAGCCCATGATTGGTCATTGGCGCTTTTTAACCATTTATCTTTTGAGTGGTATCACTGGTAATTTAGCTAGTTTTGCTTTTGGAAGCGATAATGCTATTTCAGTGGGTGCTAGTACGTCGATTTTTGGTCTCTTTGCAGCTTTCTTAGCTTTGGGATTTATATATCGTGAAAATGAATTTATGACACAAATTGGTAAGAGTTTTCTAGGTTTAATAGTTGTAAACTTACTTTTGGATCTATTGATGCCTAGTATCAATATCTGGGGACATCTTGGTGGAGCCGTTGGGGGACTTTTCTTAGGCTATGCATTGGGATTACCTGGTATTCGTCGTCCAAAGATGATTTATAGAATATTATCTCTAGTTCTTATCGTTATAATTTCTTATTATATGTATGCAAAAGGTATGATAGTTTATGGATGAGATGAGTTTTAGAACTCTTTATGACGTTCAGCAACTTTTGAAAAGATATGGGACTTTTGTTCATCTCGGTAAGAGAAAATGGGATATTGAGCTCATGTTCATCGAAGTGAAACGTCTATATGAGAGTAAAATGATCGACAAAAAGACCTTTATCAATGCTCAATTGGTCTTAAAACGGGAGCATAGAATAGAAGAAGAGAAAGAAAAGGACAGATCAAAGTGACAGACAAAAAGTTAATCGGTGTTGACCTTGGTGGTACAACAATTAAATTTGCTATTCTTACTGAAAAAGGTGAGATTCAACAAAAATGGAGTATTGAAACAAATATTCTATCTGACGGACAATTGATTATCCCTGATATTATTGATTCAATCAATCATCATATCGATATGTACGGTATGAGCGCTGATCAATTCGATGGAATTGGTTTAGGTTCACCTGGTACTATCGACCATGAAAAGGGAACAATCAAAGGTGCATTCAACCTTAACTGGACTAATGAAGTTTATCCAGTACGTGACATTGAAAAAGGAACAGGTCTTCCTGTAACTATTGAAAATGACGCTAACGTTGCTGCACTTGGTGAAAGATGGCAAGGTGCTGGTAACAACGCTGACGATGTTGTCTTCGTAACTCTTGGTACTGGTGTTGGTGGTGGTATCATCGCTAACGGTCAATTAATCCAAGGTGCTAATGGTGCAGCTGGAGAAATCGGTCACGTAACTGTTGATCCTAACGGATTCCTATGTACATGTGGTAAGAAGGGTTGTCTAGAAACAATTGCTTCAGCCACAGGTATTGTACGTGTTGCTAGAGACCGTGCCTCAGAATACGCTGGAAACTCAGAATTGAAGGCTATGCTTGATGATGGTCAAGATATTTCTGCTAAGGATGTTTTCGATTTAGCTAAGAAAGATGATGATCTAGCATTGATCGTTGCTGATTATGTTTGTGATTCACTTGGTTTCGTTCTCGGTAATATCGCTAACACATTGAATCCTAAGTATGTAGTTATCGGTGGTGGTGTTTCTGCTGCTGGTGAATTCCTTCTTAACAAAGTTGATAAGGCTATGCGTAACAATGAATTCGCTACAATCAAAGATTCAACCAAACTAAGACTTGCAAGTCTTGGTAATGGTGCAGGTGTTATCGGTGCTGCTTCATTGATTAAAGTTGGTTAGGGGTTTGTGTTAATGCAAGTATTAAATGCAGTTTTGTACGTTATTGTAATAGGATTTATCATCTATTGGGTTGGCTCATGGCTTTACTTCTGGTATAAGGGTAGACAAATGGGTGGCGCAATTGATCAAAAAACCTTTGAAAAGACAATGAGAAAAGCTCAAATTGTTGATTTGAGAGAGAAAAATGCATTCGATGCAAAACATATCCTTGGTGCTAGAAGTCTTCCTTATACGCAATTAAAATATAATGAGGGCGAATTGAGACCAGATCTTCCTGTATATTTATATGCAGATAGTAAGAATATTTGTGTTCGTGCTGCTATCAAGTTAACAAAAAAATGGGGCTTTACTGATGTAAAGTGGTTAGAGGATCGCTTTTCTGATTGGGAAGGTCAAACTAAAAAGACTACTAAGCTATAAAAAAATGCTGTGCAGAAAAAATCTGACACAGCATTTTTTGTTTGTATTTAATTTTGATTAACCTTGGTGTGCTTGAAGACTCTTACGGTTAGCACGTCTGCGGTTTTCTTCTACTCGTTCATTTTCTTGGTTTTCAGGTTCGATAACCTTCTTCTTGAATGCATGTAGTGCACCATAAACGGCTGTAGCTGTTGTTAATGAACCAACAAGGAAGCCTTTAACAAAACGAAAATGTTTTTGATTTTTTGCCATAATATAATTCCTCCTGTCTTTAGTTCTCATTATGGCTTATTTCCTTTAAAATATCTATAAAAGACTATATTAAGTGGGGTAATTTTTTGAAAAAAGTTATAGCAATTGTCGGTCCAACCGCAGTTGGAAAAAGTGCGTTAGGCCTAAAATTAGCTCAGAAATTCAATAGTGAAATAATTTCAGGAGATTCGATGCAAATTTATCGTCATCTGGATGTCGGCACCGCAAAGGACTCTCCAGCTGAATTAAAAGCTGTTCCACATCATTTAGTTGATATTTGTGATCCAGACCAGAGGTATACAGTTAAGAATTTTCAAGAACGCGCAAAAAGTATTATTACAAATTTAAATGAACAAGGAAAGGTTCCCTTTGTAGTTGGTGGAACAGGATTTTATTTAAGTTCATTGATAAATAATCTCAATCTTGGTGGTAAGTCTACTGGAGACACTAAGGTTCGCCAGGAATTACTTGCCATAGAACAAAATGAGGGCCTTGATAAGCTTCAAGCTATTCTAAAAGAAGAAGATCCTTTGGCATATCAAAAAATAGACGTCGAAAATGCCCGAAGGGTAATCAGGGCCATTGAAGTAATTAGAACAACTGGCAAGTCGATAACTGATCAAGATAATGGCAATAAATGGGCAGATTTCTATTTAATTGGTTTGACTGACGATCGTCCTAAGCTATATGAAAGAATCAATCAGCGTGTAGATAAAATGGCTCAGAATGGCTTGTTGGACGAAGCAGAGTACGTTTTTAACCATCGAGACACATTTGTCCAAGCTAAGAATGCAATCGGCTATAAGGAATTATTTCCCTATTTCGAAAAACAAGCTTCCTTGGAAAGCTGTTTAGATGAAATTAAGAAGAATTCCCGACATTTTGCCAAACGTCAATTTACATATTTCCGTAATCAAATGGATGTAGATTGGTATAATATTAGTGATGATAATAATTATCAAAAAACAATCGAGGAAAATATTATAAAATTTGTAGGAGGGCACAATGACTAAATGGAATGCAGCATTTCCAGATAAATTAAAAGAGGTTATTAAAGAGACTGATGAGATGATTGCTCCAAAATTGGCTGAAATCGATGAGCAAGTTTTGGATAATCAAAGTAAGGTTTTGGATGCTTTTAGAAAAGAAAGTATCGACGAAAGTAGTTTGCTTGGTACTACTGGTTACGGGGATGACGATCGTGGTCGTGATCAACTAGAAGCTGTTTACTGTGACGTTTTCAAGACTGAGGCTGCTTTGGTGCGTCCACAATTTGTTTCAGGTACACATACTTTAGCAACAGCACTCTTTGGTATGCTTCGTCCAGGAGACAACTTACTTTACGTTACAGGCGAACCATATGACACAATGCAAGAAGTTATTGGAACTGCTGGTAACAAGAAAGGTTCATTGATCGATTATAAGATTGGTTTTGATTACGTTGAAATGGATGGCGACAAAGTTAACTTTGATTTGATGAAGAAGAAGATCAAAGAACAAAATCCTAAGGTCATTGCTATTCAAAGATCTCGTGGCTATTCGGTACGTAAGAGTTTGACAGTCAAAGAAATTGCCGAAATTATCAAACAAGTCAAGACAGTTTCTGATGCCATTATTTTTGTTGATAACTGCTATGGTGAGTTCTCTGAAACTGTTGAACCTACTGAAGTTGGTGCTGATATTATGGCTGGCTCATTGATCAAGAATGCCGGTGGTGGACTAGCTAAAGTTGGTGGTTACATTGTTGGTAAGAAAGATTTAGTTGAACTAGCAAGTTACCGTCTCACAGCCCCTGGAATTGGTGCTTCTGAAGGTCCTACGATTGGTCGTCTATCAGAGATGTTCCAAGGCTTCTTCTTAGCTCCAAGAGTAACTGGTAATGCCATCAAGGGTGCTATTTTTGAGGCTGGTATTTTTGAAAAATTAGGTCTGAACGTCTCACCTAAGTGGAACGATGACCGGACAGATTTGATTCAGACTATTGAATTTAACGACCCGGACAAGATGGTTAAGTTTGCTGAAATGGTTCAGAAGTTCTCACCAATCGATTCTAATGTTTTGCCAGTACCTAGTGAAATGTCAGGTTACGAAGATAAAGTCGTTATGGCTGCTGGAACCTTTGTTTCTGGAGCAAGTATCGAATTCTCATGTGATGGACCAATGCGTGCACCTTACATTATTTATATTCAAGGTGGCTTAACATTTGAACATGTTAAGATTGCCATTGCTAACGCATGTAAAGAATTATTCTTCAAGTAAAATAATTATAGTTATACTTTTTAAGTTGATTTTATTGTATTTTTTGTCTGAGAGTGTATAATTAGTATTCAAATAATTGGAGGTAAGCAATATGAGATATAAAGTTACTTTAGATACTAAGCATCAATTGTTTACCGTATTTGATAAGAAAAACACTCGGGTTTCTGCATGCGGTAAGTCAATTGAAGAAGCTATGAACAAATTATTGAAATTGAGCGCATAGTTTTGTTTTAATATTAATCATTTATTACAGAATTCGTAATTAACAATACAATTTCTTTACGGGAATTTTAAAATGGAGAATTTCTGGTTGATAGATGATATATTAAATGAGCAACGAAAGTTGCAATTCTATCCTCAACGATAAATAGAGAGTGGAATAAACATGTTCAGCTCTCAAGTATAAGGACCCAATAACTCAATTTTGAGTTATTGGGTCCTTTGTTTTATATCGTGAATTTAGTCAAAAACTGGTTATAGTCCCATTTTTTTGTGATTTTGAGTTTAAAGCGCTAGGATTGCCTAGTAAAAGATCCATTGAATGAAGGAATTTTTATAATGCAAGAAAAACAATTACATCTTCAAAAAGAAACTAAAGAATGGCAAAAGATTCAACATCAAGAACTTGGTAAATTACGAAGTGCTCAACATCATCTATTATTCAATGTCTTCGCTTATTTAATAATTTCGGTGATTGAATTTTATTTAGCCGAAGTAGGGCATTCACAGACATTAAGAGCTGATGCGTTGAATAATCTAGCTGGTATTATCTCCGCAGTTTTGTTGCTAGTAGGAATTTTTATTGCTAGAGATATTGATGATGATGATTTAATGGGGCAACCCTTACCAGAAGATATTCAAAATAATGGCCAACGATTGCAATTGACAAGGTTCCACTATGAAACAGTCTTTACACTAATTACCGGAATAGTTATGATTGCCATCTCGCTGAATGTTATTTATGGCGGCTTTAAGAGCTTGATGCACCCTGAACTGCAAGAAGTACCGCAACCAATAACTCTGTTGGGAGCAAGTATTGCAATGATTATCATGGTAATTGTTTGGTGGATGAATCGTGCAGCTGGGTTAAAGCTACAAAATGCAGCATTAACCGCAGCCTCTCAAGATAGCCTAAGTGACGCATTAACGAGTCTAGGAACGATGGTCGCTATTGGAGGAGCCTTATTATTCAAAGTATCTTGGCTCGATGGAGTGGCCAGTATTGTTGTTGGTATCTTCATTTTGGTAGCCGGCATCAAGATTTTTAAAGAAAGCAGTTTGAATTTGGCCGATTATTTCGATCCCAAAGCGGAGATGCAATTCCGTAAGGCTATTGAGAATAACCCGCAAGTTAAGAAAGTCGAAGATATTAACGCTCATTATAGTGGCAATATGGTTACTATGGATATAATCATTGCCGTCGATGCAAATATGAAGGTAAAAGACAGTTATCGTTTAGGCGAGGAGATTGAAGCTCAAATGCGCCGTCAGTTCGGTATCGTTGATACTGACGTGATGGTCGTACCTGCATAGAAATGTTAAAAGGGACCGCTAACCTATTGTGGAGTTAGCAGCCCTTTTTCTATGTTGTGTGATTTTGTGTGTAGAATGTGGGACAAAATCATAAGTTTTAAAAATAAAAAGAGCTCATAACTGTTGATATAACAACAATTATGAACTCTTTTAAGGTATAAAAAAATGTCACAGGTGAGATTCGAACTCACGACCTACGGTTTAGAAGACCGTTGCTCTATCCAACTGAGCCACTGTGACATCACTTGTACTATTATAGAGAAAAGTTATTTGAGTTGCAATAATTAATTTGATTTTTTTAACTTGAATTTGTAAATAATTTTGGTATACAAAACGACGATAGAAGGGGATTTCATCATTTGTGTGATTTTGTGTGTAGAATGTGGGACAAAATCATAAGTTTAAAAATAAAAAGAGCTCATGACTGTTGATATAACAACAATTATGAACTCTTTTAAGGTATAAAAAAATGTCACAGGTGAGATTCGAACTCACGACCTACGGTTTAGAAGACCGTTGCTCTATCCAACTGAGCCACTGTGACATCACTCGTACTATTATAGAGAAAGTGATGACATGATGTCAATGCAATTTTCGCTAAATATTTGAAAAAGTGCAAAATAAAAGGTCCACTTAATAATAAGTGAACCATCCCTAATAATAATTTACTGAAGCACATTATTTCCCAGACAAGAAAGGTTTGTTCTCAGCTTCTAGTTCTGAGAGTATCTCTCTATCTTGAGTGGTAATTTCATTTTTTTCGGCTTTTAATAATGATTTGATCCAAGTTATCAATTTCATGATTCTCATCTCCGAAATAATCACAGCTTTTAATGTCATCAGCATCTGGACAGAACGCCTATGGAGTAAGGCTTCCTTTAACCTTACTCACAGTCAAATTATATCAGAAAAAATAATATAAACATAAATTTATGTCCCAATTTAAAAAATTAATTTATGATTTTCAAATGAAAAGGTATACATTTTTTAAATTTGATTATTTAGGGATTGAGCTAATTCTTTACGACGACCCTCAATGATGTCCTGGAGCTCTTCTAAGTCCTCCAAGGTAGATTTTTTACGAATAAAACTTCTTGCAGATGAACGCATAGCAATGTAATTTGCACGTTCACGATGATTCTTATGCCATTTTTCATTGGCACGTTTTTGTGCATCTGTTAATACCATAAATTACTCTCCCTTTAAAACGTATCCTTGAAATTATATACAAGCTTTATTAACTAAACAAGACAAATTATGAATAAATTTATATAACTTTCTTGTAAAAATGGTTTCATGAAATTCTTGTACATTAATATTATTAGTTTAGAATGTTAACTAAACCGATATTTTGTTCATTGGGGGTTTATTTGATGAAAAAAATTATAAAAACAACAACGGGTACTTTCCATGGGATTACTGATCATCAACACATAGATTTTTTAGGAATTCCTTTTGGCTATGGTCGCCGATTCAAAAGAGCTGAGGAGTTCTCAATTACTAAATTTGGTAAGCAAGAAATCAATAAACTCCAGTATGCGGTACATAACGGTACACAGCCAATGCAAGATGAAGCTTTGGAACAAAATGAGGATAAAGTTAATTTTGGTGAGAATTGTTTAAATCTAGATATTTGTACACCTGACGTAGAAGGTCATTATCCTATTGTGATCGAATTTTACGGTGGTGGTTTCACTACCGGAGGCAATTTTCAAAAACAGATGTCCTGGCTCGATCATCAAGAAGTAGTCCATGTTGTCCCTAATTATCGTTTGGGATTATTTGGTTGGGGAAAAGTTGACGGCGGTGATACCAACGTAGGCTTGTCTGATCAATTAATGGCTATTCAGTGGGTGATTGATAATGCAAGCAGTTTTGGTGGGGATGTCGAAAATCTTAATTTGATTGGACTTTCCGCTGGTGCCAAGTCGATTGCTACTTTGATGTCATCAAATGCTAAGGTCTTAGATCGTGTGAAGAAAGTTATTATGTTTTCAGGCGGAGTTCAAACGATCCGTGATCTCAAGACAGCTAAAAAAGTTGTCGATAATATTTGTCGAGTGAATAAGATCAAATCAAGTAAAGACTTATTCAATTTGACCGATGACGGGTTGCAACTAGTTCAACAAGCAGCGCTAAAGGGACATTTTGCTACCAATTGGTTTGGCCCTGTAATTGACGATGATTTGATCTCTACTGACTGGCAGGAAAAATTGATTCAGCGTGTCAAACGAACTAATTTTAAAACAATTATTTCTGCTGGCAGCAATGAATTAAAATTCTTTGAAGACATGGATTTAAAGCAGATTGAAAATGATGTCCTACCAGATTTGTTTGGTCATAATACTGAACAGTTGAAACAAGAATTGTTGAATGATAATTATTCCAAAAATGACCTAATTGAAATGTTGGGTACGGCCATGTATGCTTTGCCTGCTAGACGAATGGCTGAGCTATTGATTCAAAACAGTGATGCCGAAATTTATTGTAATTATGCCAAAGTTGATGAAGGTAAACATGGTGGAATCGTTCGTTATTTAAATACGCCAAATGCTGACTTAAAGATTGATTATCGTAAAAATCAACTTTATATGATTCATTTATTGAGGGAATTTATTAATAACGGTAAGCCTTATGATGAAACAATTAAATTTGAATGGCCGATTTATGATGATGATCGTCTGGTTCTGGAATTGGATCCTGATGATCTAAAAAGTGTCTCCGTTATAAGTCGCCGTTGTCCAGATGATTTGCCTTGGCAATCGTACAAACTGTAGTTTTTTGATGAATATAATAATCTGCATTATAAAAAATATATTGCAATTAATATATCTCACTTTTATACTATAGATGTTGTGCTTAAGTTTAAGCACCTTTTTGCGGTGTTTAGGATTTTAGAGGTGGGCGATTTGAAAAGAAAGTTTTCATTTGTTATTACAATTGCTTTCATTTTAATTGATGTTGTTGCAGCATTTTTAACGCAGCAGGCGATTATTAGTAATTTAATGGGGATTTTAATTGGTGTAGGGCTAGTCATTGCTCTAATACTAATAACAAGCTTGATCAGAAGATTGAAACTTAGTAGAGGCAAATTAGTTTTGGCAACACTATTTTTCTTTTTGGTCATCGGGCATGTAGTCATGACAACATTGCCAATGTAAATTTGAATATTGTAAAGGATTGCGAAGAATAAAGTCTTTGCAGTCCTTTTTTAGTATAATTATTTAGTAAGTCATTTTTTGAAGGGGCCAATCATGTCGAGTCGTTCATGGAGAAGGGTAATTATCGGAGTTATCTTTCTAATTCTAACCATTTTTTATACAAGTCTATTTTTAAATCATGCAGCAGTCACAAATGAATTAATTTTTAACATTGCACATATCAAAAGTTTATCTAGTATATTTGTATCGCCAATTAATTTTGATTATTGGGGCCATACGGGAAGTCTGATCAATCTTTATAGTCCTTGGCTGACGATTCTACCAGGAATTCTTTTTTTGAATCAGAACGTTATTATCGGCTTTTTGATAATTATCAGTTTAATTACATATGCTACTTTGGTCAGTTCCTATTACTACATGAAAAAATTTTCTGGTGATACTCTGGAGTCCTTGTTATTTGCTGTGATTTATACGTTATCCTTTAATCGTTTTTGGTTGATCTTCGGTGAACAAAGGATCGAGAATTATTTAGTGTTGATATTCCTACCAATGGTTTATTATGGGGCTTTTCAAATCTTCAACGGTCAGTTCCAAGATTGGCTGACATTAACTCTAGGTATGAGTTTGATAATTTGGACAAGTCCTTACATGGCTTTGGCAGTGGTTTTAACCCTGATTCCTGTTTTGCCGCTGATGATTTTCTCCAGGCTGTCACATCATTGGCTGTATTGGGGCAAAACCTTACTGAATTTATTAAAAGCCGCGTTAACCACTTGTCTATTAACTATAGGTTATTGGGGCCCAATGTTAGAAAACCAATGGCCTAAGAAAGTCTTGCAACAAAGCCGACCCCAATTTGACTATTGGTCTTGGTTTGATAAAAACTTTTTAACACAGAACAATCAATATCTCTTTTTTATTATGATAGCCTTATTAGCTCTAGTCGTATTCTTCATCTTTTTGAAGAGTTCGTTCAGTTATAAAATTCTGATTTTGGAAAGTTTAGTTATAGCGGCTTTATTGCTTATTCGACCTCAATTTCAAATAGATACAAGTCGGCTGATCTTCGCTATTACTTCTGTTTTAGATTTCTTTGCGATTATGATCTTAATCAGAGTAATTTTATTGCTGTTCCAAGAAAGATCGGCAGTAATTCATCTCTTGATCCTTTTGGTAACTATCGGTGGTTTCGGATATTTGACGTATAATCAGGCAAATGAATTTCAGCCCCAGAGAAAAATTCAGTTTTCACAAAAAATTGATTATAAGAACCTAGTCGTTAACTATCACGATCAGTCGTTAGATAGCAAAAACCACTTTTTAATAGACGGTCATAGTAGTCAGGTCCAGTTCAACACGAAAGATAATCAGTACTGGTTGCAGTATTACAATCCCAAATCAGTAACGATGGACATACCGGTTCAAAACTACTCAGGAAATAAGGTGACCGTGAATAACGAATCGGTCAAACTATACAAGTCAAAGCGTGGCACCTTATCATTGAAAACTGATCCTAATAAAAATATTATCGAGATTCATTCCCATCACACAATCTTAGCAACAGTCTTCTTATTGATTAATCTATTTAGTTTTATTGGATTTGGATATATTTATTTCAGTAATAAATGGAGATCCAATAAAAAAATTATGGCAGAGAGTTGAAAAAGTATGTGAAATTTGCTATATTTTATTAGTTGCAATCACTATTGCATCTACAACCGCTCAAAACTAGGTTTAAGCTTAGTGCACCTAGTTGGCGAGTCTTAGAAGGGAGTGTACGTTTATGTACGCAATTATTAAAACTGGTGGTAAGCAATATAAAGTTGAAGAAAATGCTTCAATTTATGTTGAAAAGCTTGATGTCAATGAAGGGGACGCAGTTACATTTGATGATGTAATCTTAGTTTCTGATGGCAAAACTGTTAAAGTTGGTAGCCCAGTAGTCGAAGGCGCTAGTGTTTCTGGTAAGGTTGAAAAGCAAGGTAAGGAAAAGAAAGTTGTTACTTACAAGTACAAACCTAAGAAGCATTCACATACAAAGACAGGTCACCGTCAACCATATACAAAGGTACTTATCGATAGTATCAAGGCTTAATCATGATAAGAGCGAGTTTTCACCAGAATTCAGATCAACAGATTGATTCCTTTTTAATTAAAGGACATGCTGATTCGGGACCTTATGGTCAAGATTTAGTTTGTGCTGCTGTTTCAGCAGTAACAATTGGAACAATCAATAATCTGGAAAAACTTACTGGGGCTAGTCCTCAGGTCGTCATGGATGAAGTTAATGGTGGTCATCTTGGCTGCCGATTTGATAAAGCAGTTTCACATGACACTGCCTTATTATTAGATAACTTATTTTGGATATTGAAAGATATTGAGGGTAGTTATTCTAAAAATATTGAAGTTCAAGTGCAAAAAAATAATATAGATCTTGATTAGGAGGTAAATTTCATGCTTAAGATGAATTTACAATTTTTCTCTCACCATAAGGGTGGTGGATCAACAACTAATGGCCGTAACTCAGCTGGTCGTAGACTAGGTGCAAAGCGTGCTGATGGTCAAGCTATCACTGCTGGTGCAATTATTTATAGACAACGTGGAACAAAGATTCACCCAGGTGCTAATGTTGGCCGTGGAAATGATGATACATTGTTCGCACTTAAAGATGGCGTTGTTAAGTTCGAAAGACTTGGCAGAGACAAGAGAAAAGTTTCAGTATACTAATATATATTGATGAAAAAGAGGACAATGTTCCTCTTTTTTTTATATAATAAGTATGAGTTATTGCCATTAACACCGAAATATTGGTAAGATAATGTGTAGTGTTTTATCGGCAAAATTTATGAACCAAGGGAGAAAAAAATGTCAATTTCAGTAAATGAATTTAAAAATGGATTAACAATTGAAGTAAAAGATGGTATCTGGCGTGTTGTAGAATTCCAGCATGTTAAGCCAGGTAAGGGTAGCGCCTTTGTTCGTTCAAAGTTAAAGAACTTAAGAACTGGTGCCGTTCAAGAAATGACATTCAGATCAACTGCTAAAGTTGAAAAAGCTAACATCGAAAACAAAAAGATGCAATATCTATATGCTGAAGGCGACAACTATGTCTTCATGGATACAACAACTTATGAACAATTATCATTACCAGGTGATGAAATTAGAGATGAGTTGAAATATTTGAAGGAAAACATGGAAGTCAGCGTTGTTATGTATAACGGTGAAACACTTGGTGTTGATGTACCTAATACAGTTGACCTTAAGGTTGTTGAAACAGAAGCTTCAATCAAGGGTGATACTCAATCAGGTGGTTCAAAACCAGCTACTATGGAAACAGGCTTAGTTGTGCAAGTACCATTCTTCGTTAACGAAGGTGATATGCTAACTGTCAATACACAAGATGGTACTTACATTTCACGTGCTAATTAATAACTGATTATGGAGATAA
Organism: Companilactobacillus sp. HBUAS56275; assembly: GCF_036913655.1. Taxonomy (NCBI): domain Bacteria; kingdom Bacillati; phylum Bacillota; class Bacilli; order Lactobacillales; family Lactobacillaceae; genus Companilactobacillus; species Companilactobacillus sp. HBUAS56275. The sequence continues at coordinate 654,508 of NZ_JAYKKK010000001.1, read as the reverse complement.
GTTTATGGCTGAACAAAAATATGTTTCTCTACAACAAGATAGTGGAAAAATAAACGGTAATGTTGAAATATCACATCAAGTTATTGAGATCCTTCTTGGGATTGCTACAAACCAAGTTGAAGGTGTCTACGAAATGCGTGGCACTATTTCTAGTCGAATAGATTCATTGTTTGGCAGAATCAACCATGGTAAGGGTGTTGATGTATCGTTCAATGATGATCAAATATCTGCGGATGTTTATGTATATTTGGAATATGGCGTATCGATTCCAAAAGTATCCTTGGAGATCCAAAAATCAGCCATTGAACAACTCGAATTCATGACCGATTTAGACTTAAGTGAAATTAACGTGCATGTTGTAGGCTTGATCGCTAAAAAAGATAGCGGTGAAATAGAACGTGTAACAACGGATAAAAAGGAATAAAACTAGTGATAAGTAGACATAAGATCAGAGAACTCGCAGTTCAATCACTATTTTCTATTGAAACAACTAAAGATACTCCTGAAGACGCCATTTCTTCTACCATGCAATTATGCGATTTGGCCTCTGAAGCAGTACCGGATTATTTGACGTTTTTAGTTGCAGGTGTTGTGGAACATCAAGATGACCTTGATAAAGAAATTGCAGAACATTTGAAGAACAAATGGACTGTGCAACGTCTATCGAGAATTGACCGCTCAATTTTACGTGTGGGGTTATTTGAAATGGAAAATAGTTTAGAAGTACCCAGAAAAGTAGCTATTGACGAAGCAATCGAGATGGCTGGCGATTTTGGCGATAAGGACTCAAAGTCCTTCGTAAATGGTATTTTATCTAATTTTGTAGAAGGGTAAGGCTGGTGATTTTTTGCCAGCCTTTTTATGGTGATTAGTGTGGAATTATTAGAAGGTAAAAAAGTAGCAGCAGCATTAGACGAAACAATGACGAAGCGTGTTCAAGTTTTGAAGGAAAAGGGTGTAACTCCGGGATTGGCAGTTATCTTAGTTGGTGACAACAGTGCCAGTGCTGTTTATGTCCGTAACAAGAAACGTCGCGCTGAAAAATTAGGAATTGATTTTCAACTCATCCATTTCGATGCCACCGTTACGGAACAAGAGTTGTTAAATAAAATTAATGAATTAAATAATGATCCAGCTATTGATGGATTTATTGTACAATTACCAGTTCCTGATCATATTGATGAGGACAAGGTTATCGAAGCCATTAATCCAGCTAAAGATGTTGATGGTTTTACGCCAATTAGTGTCGGAAATCTTTGGATTGGTACGCCACTAACTAAGCCAGCCACAGCTTCCGGTATTTTAATGATGTTGGATTATTACAATGTTGACCTTGATGGTAAAAATGTTGTTATTGTAGGACGTAGCAATATTGTAGGTAAACCTACTGCTGCTTTGATGTTAGATCGTAATGCCACTATAACGATCACGCATTCACATACTAAGAACCTAAAAGAAATAACAAGTAAGGCTGATGTGCTAGTAGTTGCCATTGGACAAGCTAAATTTATTAAAAAAGATTACGTCAAAGATCAAGCTATTGTCATTGATGTCGGTATGGATCGCGATGAGAATGGCAAACTTTGCGGAGACGTTGATTTTGATGATGTTAAAGATCAAGTCTCAATGATCACGCCAGTACCTGGTGGAGTTGGACCAATGACGATTACAGCACTAGTAGATCAAGTGATCGAATTAGCCGAAGGCAGGGCAAATGGATAATGAGCAATATTTAACTGTAACGGCTTTAACTCAATATCTGAAAAGAAAATTTGACGTGGACCCTTATTTGGGACACGTCTATTTGATGGGAGAAATTTCTAACTTTAGAATGCGCCCCAATGCCCATCAATATTTTTCTTTGAAGGATGATAAGGCTAAGATTTCAGCTATCATGTTTAAATCAAATTTTAGTAAAGTTAAATTTCAACCAGAAGAGGGGATGAAAGTCCTCGTTAAAGGGCGAATTTCACTTTATGAACCTAGTGGTTCTTATCAGATTTATGTTGAATCAATGGAACCAGACGGATTAGGAGCTTTGTACTTAGCTTTTGAGCAATTGAAGAAAAAGCTTGCAGCACAAGGTGTCTTTGATTTGCCTAAGAAGCCAATACCGCAGTTTCCCAAAAGAATTGCAGTGGTAACTAGTCAATCAGGGGCAGTTATTCATGATATTATGACTACAGTTGCTAGAAGATATCCTATTGTGCAAATAGTCTTATATCCTGCTCAGGTTCAGGGACAAGAAGCTGCACCAACGATTGTTAAGCAATTGAAACGAATCAATGAAGATGGTAACTACGATACAATTATTATTGGTCGTGGTGGTGGATCGATTGAGGATCTATGGCCATTCAATGAGGAGACAGTTGCTCAGGCAATCGTTCAAAGTAAGATTCCAGTGATCAGTTCAGTTGGACATGAGACTGATACTACGATTGCTGATTTGGTAGCTGATTTACGTGCGGCCACGCCAACAGCTGCAGCAGAATTAGCAACACCTGTTTTAAGGGATGTTTTGTTGCACTTGCAAGACCTTGATACCAGGCTATATAATGCTCAAACAAAGATTATAGGTAACTACAAGGATCGAGTGGATTCTTTAGCTCAGAACGTCTTTTTGCAACATCCAGAGCGAATCTACGAGGTGTATTTGCAAAAGGTCGATTATTTGCAGGATAAATTGCAACGGAATTTTTCTAATTCGTTGAGTCAATCAAAGACAGAATTGATTCAGTATGCTAATCGTTTGGTACAAGCATCTCCAAGAGATCAAATTTATAGTTATGCTAATCAAGTCAATCGTCTGTATCAAATTTTGATTAACAATGTAAACAAAATTATCAATAAGGATCGTAATATATTTAATAGTGAGGTTGCTACATTGGATTCATTGAGTCCTTTGAAGACTTTGAGCCGTGGTTATGCCATTCCAACTGATAAATCAGGTAAAGTATTGAAGAATGTAACTGATTATCAAGTTGATCAAGAGGTTGACCTAAAAGTTAAAAATGGTAACGTCAAGTTAATAACCAAAGAAGTAAGCGAGGACGGAAATGGCTGAAAAGAAAAAATCATTTGAAGAAAATCTTGCTGATTTAGAAGCAATTGTAACTAATCTTGAGGCAGGAAACGTTCCTCTAGAAGAGGCAATGGAAAAATTCAAAAAAGGTGTCACTTTGAGTAAGGAGTTAGAAAAGACTTTAAGCGATGCTGAAGAGACTGTAACAAAGGTCATGACTAAAGATGGCGAAGAAATCAACATCAAACAAGATCAAGATAAGGATCAAAAATAATTATGGAAATAAAAAAATTCTCTGATTTTTGCGATCAAATCTTACCCGATTTCAATAAGTTTTTAGATGATAAATTAAAGGCTGAGATCAAGCAGACTACGTTAAGGGATGCGATGCTTTACTCTTTAGATGCCGGTGGCAAACGAGTTCGCCCGATGCTTTTTTTAGCGGTAGCTTATTCTAGCGGTATCAAGTTAGACAAACTTTCTCAGTTTTATGACATTGCTGGAGCGATTGAATTAGTTCATACTTATTCATTGATCCATGATGACTTACCAGAAATGGATGATAGCGATTATCGTCGTGGCAAGTTGTCGAATCACAAAAAATTTGGTGTTGGTCCAGCTGTTTTGGCTGGCGATGGTTTGTTGACCCAAGCCTTTTACTGGATTGCTAAATCAAATTTAAGCACTGATAAGCGTATGGCAGCTGTAAGAATTTTGGCTCATAACGCTGGTCCCATGGGAATGGTAGCCGGTCAAATGACCGATATCACTATGGAAGATAAAGTTTTAAACGAAGAAGAATTAACAACTTTGCATAAAGAAAAAACGGCAGATCTAATTACTGCTGCCGTAACAACTGGAGCTTTTTGTGCTGGTCATGAGCTTTCTAAGAACTTGGTTCAATACGCAAATGACATTGGCCTAGCTTTTCAGTTGAAAGATGATTTAAATGATGCCGATGATGGTGAAGATAATGATAAGAATACTTTCCCTAATTTGATCGGTAAAGAGGCAACTGAGGCTAAGTTAAGAGACTTGGTGAAGGACGCCTTGAATGCAGTTTTAAAAGAAAACGAGTTTGACAAGAATCTGTTGGTAAGCTTCTTAGATTATTTCAAAGAATAGGTGACACACATTGGCAAAAAAAAGAATTGATGTTTTATTAGTTGAACAAAATTTATTTGAATCCAGAGAACAAGCTAAACGTTCAGTTATGGCTGGCGAAGTTTATAATCAGGACAATTTACGTTTCGATAAACCAGGGGAAAAGGTTGATCCTGATACTATTTTTCACTTGGCTAAGAACGCTCATAGCAAATATGTCAGCCGTGGCGGCTACAAGTTAGAAAAAGCTTTGAAGTCATTTGATATTGATCTAACTGATCGTATTTGTCTTGATATTGGTTCATCAACTGGCGGTTTCACTGACGTAGCCCTACAAAACGGTGCTCAAATGGTGTATGCCCTAGATGTTGGCTATAACCAATTGGCTTGGAAATTAAGAACAGATGAACGAGTAGTCGTAATGGAACGTGTTAACTTCCGTTACAGTAAACCAGAAGACTTTCATAAAGGCCTACCTAGTTTTGCGATGACTGATGTTTCCTTTATTTCTTTGGAATTAATTTTGCCACCAATGTTTAACATTATTTTGCCTGGTTCAGACGCAGTTTGCTTGATCAAACCTCAATTTGAAGCTGGCCCTGAAAATGTTGGTAAACACGGAATTGTGCGTGATCATAAAGTTCACAAAATGGTTTTAGAGAAGATCACTAATTTTGCTAAGGAAGCAGGATTCATTGTTTCTGGGTTGGATTTCTCGCCTATTAAAGGTGGAGAAGGTAATATTGAATTCTTGATGCACATTCAGAAACCTCAAGAAGAACAGCCTGGCGAAATCTTAGATAGTGTTTCTGTTGAAGATACAATGGAAGCCGCATACGCAAATCTTAATAAATAGGTGAGAGAATGCTAAAAAAGCTAATAATCAATAACTTTGCGATTATTAATAAGCTACAAGTTGATTTTAGAAGTGGAATGACCGCTTTGACTGGTGAAACCGGAGCTGGTAAATCAATTATTATTGATGCTTTGGGTTTATTAGTTGGAAGTAGATCTTCAATTGATTTTATTAGAACAGGTCAAGAGCAATTAAATGTGCAGGGACTATTTGAGGTAAAAACAAGTAGTCCTATTTTTGCTATCTTGGCTGAATACGGAATTGCTCATGATGATAATCAGATTATTATCAAACGAGAAATAAATCGAAAAGGTCGGAACGTTTGTCGAATCAATAATGAATTAGTTAAAACAAATGTTTTACGACAAGTTGGAAAATTTCTGGTCGAGATCCACGGCCAGAATCAACAGCAAGAATTATTAGACGAAGACAATCACATCAATATCTTGGATCGTTTTGCGGATGATAAATTTCAAAAAGATTTGTTAAAGTATTCAAAACTTTTTGAGGAATATCAGGCTAAACGTAGTCGTTTGAGAACGATTCAAAAAAATTCTCAGAATTTGGTTCAAAGAATTGATATGTTGAAGTTTCAAATTGAAGATATCGACAGTGCTCAATTAAGTGCGGGGGAAGATGATAAGTTAGAAGATGAGAAGAATCAGCTTTCTAACTTTGAAAAAATCAGTTCCTCCTTGCAGGACAGCTATCGTGGTTTGTCTGAAAACAACGTTGGAGTTGTTGATACTTTGGGTAATGTGCGCGATAACTTAGAAGAAATCATGGATTATGATTCCTCTTATAAGGAACTCTATGATTCCATTAATGGTGCATACTATCAATTGCAAGATAATGCTGCTACGATTGCCGATCAGTTGGAGAATCTCGACTTTGATGAAAATCGCTTGGATGAGATTCAAAAACGTTTGATCACTTTAGATAATTTAAAGAAAAAGTATGGTCCAACCTTAGATGAAGTAATTGAATTTGGTAAAAATGCTCACGATGAATTGTCAAAAATTGATATAGATGACGACACTGAATCCAAATTGGAAGCAGAGATCGAACAATATCAAGACAATTTACTTAATTTAGGAAAAGACCTATCTAAACAACGTCACAAGACAGCGACGATGTTAGAAAAGTCGATCAATCATCAATTAAAGGACTTGTACATGCCTAATGCAAAATTCGGCGTTGCCTTTAAATCATTGGATGATGACAACTTATCACCAAAAGGAATCGATCAGATTCAATTTAATTTGAAGACTAATATTGGTGAAGATTACAAACCGTTAGTCAAAGTTGCTTCTGGTGGTGAATTGTCACGTGTTATCTTGGCATTTGAAGCTATTATCGCCGAAAAAATGAATGTTGAGACAATTGTTTTTGATGAAATTGATACCGGTGTTAGTGGTCGGGTTGCTCAAGCTATCGGTGATAAGATATATAAGGTTTCACAATTTTTACAAGTTCTCTGTATTACTCATTTACCACAAGTTGCCGCTATGAGCGATATTCAATTTGAAATCAAAAAAGAGACCGTTAAGGATAAAACGGAAACAAAAGTTTCCTTACTTAACGATCTCCAAAGAATTGAAGCTATTTCTCTAATGTTGGCAGGTACTAAGGTGACTGATTTGACGAGAAAACATGCTCAAGAATTGTTGGAACTAGCTCAAGGTGAGCAGCAACGATTAGATTAAGTTGATCGACTTAATTTGATCGAGCATAACAATCTCAAAAAAGGCTGAGTTGATCTTAAATACATATTTATTTTTATTAACTTGTGAAATAAATTTGCCTTGGAACTGTTCATCGTTTAACATTGTAATAACGACAGAATAATGTCTTTGAAAACTCTGTTCTGCGAAAAGTTCTAATTGCATTAAAGGCATTTGTTTGATTTGAAGATTCTGATTGCTTTCAATATTAAAATCAAAGTTATTATTAATAAAATTAGCGGTGTGGTTGATTAGATTTGAAGTGAAATGATTGTATGCTTGTTTTGCTTGCATTTTTAAGCCCCCGAACACTTGTTTGTGTCTTCATTATACGAACCTTTGTTCGAAAGAGCAACTCTATTTTTTTATTTCTTTATTAATTTTTATATTGACAAGTCGGAAAACCTTGAAAATTAGATGATTTTATTGCATGATAGATACCATATTATATAGATAGTAGGGATAACTTAATTATGTCAACAAGGGGAATGTTAATCGTTTTATCAGGTCCATCTGGAGTAGGTAAAGGAACCGTTAGAAAAGCTATGCTTAAGAATTCGTCAATCAAATTTGATTATTCCGTTTCGATGACTACTCGTCAAATGCGTCCTGGAGAAGTCGATGGAGTCGATTACTATTTCCGAACAAATGAAGAATTTGAAGAAGAAATAAACAATGGCGGTATGCTTGAATATGCTAAGTATGTCGATCACTATTACGGAACACCATTAAAGTACGTTAATCAGAAGCTAGATGCTGGAATTGATGTCTTGTTGGAAATTGAAGTAAACGGTGCTATGCAAGTTCGTGAAAAGATGCCTGATGGTGTCTTCATCTTCCTTACACCACCTGACTTAACAAGTTTACGAGATCGTATTACTCATCGTGGTACAGACGATGAAAAGACAATCGACAAACGTATGGTTCAGGCTAAAAAGGAAATTGAAATGATGACAAGCTATGACTATGCCGTCGTAAATGATAAAATACCTAATGCAGTCGAAAAAATTGAAGGTATAATTAGAGCCGAACACTTGAGAGTGCCACGCGTAATTGATAAATATAAAAAGATAATAGGAGATTGATAATATGATTATTTATCCATCAATTGATAAACTTTTAGATCGAGTTGATTCTCGATACTCATTGGCAGTTCTAGCCGCAAAGCGTGCTCACCAATTAGAGAACGGTGATATTGAACTATTGAACAAATACGAATCACCAAGAACTGTTGGCCGTGCACTTGAAGAAATTGCTGACGACAAAATCGAAATTGATCCTAATTCAATTCTTCTTGAAAAAGAAGCTGAAAAGATTGAAGAAGAGAAAAAAGAAGATAACTAATAAATTATTCCTTCACTGATTGTTGAATTAGTGAAGGCTTTTTTATTTATAGAATCTTTTTACGAAATTTATTACTGGGTGGTTTTTATGGCAGTAGCAGAGATAATTGTAGATGTACCTACTATGCAAACAAATCGACCGTTCGAATATTTAATACCTGATTCGTTAACTGAGGTAGTTGTACCTGGGATACGAGTCGAGGTACCTTTTGGTCGCGGGAAAAGAAAAATTCAAGGTTTTGTCATGCAAGTTAAGGAAACCAGTGACTTTCAAGGCAAGTTAAAGCCAATCACGAGAGTTATCGATCTAAAGCCAGTATTATCAGATGAGATGTTGAAATTATCCTATTGGTTGGCCGATCGAACGTATTCATTTCAAATCTCATGTCTACAAACAATGCTTCCTAGTGTCATGAGAGCAAAATATAAGCAATATGTTATTCCCTTAGATAAAGAAGACTCCCAGGTCCAAGCACTTTTGGATGGGAAAGAAACACTGGAAATCACTAATCAGCTAGATGATGCCACGATTAGATTGATCAATAAGTTACGTCAGAATAATAAAATTGATATTCAGTATGTGGTTGAAAATCAGGCTTTGCAGATCAAGCGTCAAGCAGTAACAACGGATTTAAATGTCATTCAGTTACATGAAGCTAAAAGTAAGTTACGTGCTAATGCCAAATCTCAGATTAAATTGTTAGAGTTCTTAGCTAATAATTTGCAAGAGTTACCAGTGGAACTGAATGTTTTACAAAAAGAATTTGGAATTTCACGTTCAGCAATTAAAACTGCTGAAAAGAATCAATTGTTGCAGATAATAGAAGTTACTAAATTACGAAAACCAGTTGGAATTGATCCTGAAAAAACTACAAAGCTTAAGTTGACCGAAGAACAACAGGTTGCTGTATCTGAAATTGAAGCAGCTATCCAGAGCGAAACGCCACAAACCTTTTTAGTTGAGGGGGTTACTGGCAGTGGTAAAACTGAAGTTTATTTACAGACGATTGAGAAAGCTTTGCAACAAGATAAAACAGCTTTGATGTTAGTGCCAGAAATTTCTTTGACACCACAAATGGTTAATCGAGTAGTTGGTCGTTTTGGCAATCAAGTAGCTGTTTTACACAGTGGTTTGTCAAGTGGTGAACGTTATGATGAATGGACGAGAATTGAAAATCATGATGTTAAAGTAGTCGTCGGTGCTAGAAGTGCCGTTTTTGCACCTTTAGATAAAATTGGTCTGATTATCATTGATGAGGAACATGAGGCCAGTTATAAACAAGATGATAATCCCCGTTACAATGCACGTGATGTGGCGTTGTGGCGAGCAAAAATGAATCATTGTCCAGTTGTTTTAGGAAGTGCGACACCTTCTCTAGAGTCACGTGCACGAGCTGAAAAGGGTGTCTACAAACTGATTCGAATGAAGAAACGAATCAATAATCAGAATTTACCGCATGTAAAAATTGTTGATATGCGGGATGCCGAAAATTCAGCTGCCAAGGGTGATTTTTCACCTGCACTGCAAGAAAGTTTACAGACAACGCTCCAAAAACATGAACAGGCTATTGTGCTCTTGAACCGCAGAGGTTATTCTTCATTCATGATGTGTCGTGAGTGTGGATTTGTGTTGAAATGTCCTAACTGCGATGTTTCACTGACATATCATAAGGATTTAGGCAAAATGAAATGTCACTATTGTGGACACGAAGAACCAGTGCCTAGAGTTTGTCCCAATTGTAAGAGTAAGAAAATCGGTTTTTACGGTACCGGAACTCAAAATATTGAACAACAATTGAATACACTTTTCCCCGAAGCACGAGTTTTGAGAATGGATGTTGATACAACTCGCCGTAAGGGATCGCATGCCAAGATTTTACAAAAATTTGGACAACATCAGGCTGATATATTGCTGGGAACACAGATGATTGCCAAAGGATTGGATTTTCCAGACGTCACTTTGGTTGGAGTGATCAATGCCGATACAACATTGAGTTTGGCTGATTTTCGAGCTAGTGAGCGAACTTTTCAATTGTTAACACAGGTCAGTGGTCGTGCTGGTCGTGCTGATAAGACGGGGCATGTTGTGATTCAGACTTATAATCCTGATCATTACGCAATCAAAGATGCTGCTAAACAGGATTACGAGACCTTCTTTAAACAAGAGATGTATATCAGACACCAAGCCAATTACACGCCGTACTACTTTACGACTCTGATCAGTGTTGCTAACAAAGATGAAGGACAAACTTTAAAACAAAGTTATTGGCTCAAAAAACAGCTAGAAACGTCGCTATCAAAGGATGCTATCCTATTAGGACCTAGTCCAACGATGATTTCACGTAAACAAAACAAATATTATTATCAAATTATTGTAAAATATAAACATGAACCAAAATTGCATCAAAAGTTATTAGAGATTTTAAATGAGACTCAGGCTGACGCAAAAAAGGGTTTTACAATTGCAATTGATAATGAACCACAACATATAGATTAAGATTAAAGGTGATTGAATGACAAAAGTTATATTTTTAGGAACACCAGAATTTTCCGCAACCGTTTTAAGAGGGCTTTTAAAAGAAGGTTACGATATAATCGCAGCAGTGACACAACCAGATAAGCCAGTTGGTCGCAAACAGAAATTACAAAAAAGTCCAGTTAAGTTAATTGCTGAAGAGGAAAATATTAAACTCTATCAACCAGTTAAACTACCAGGAAGTCCTGAAGTTGAGGAATTGAAAGCCTTACAAGCTGATTTGATCATTACGGCAGCCTATGGACAATTCTTACCAACTTCTTTCTTGAACTCAGCTAAAGTAGCGGCCATTAATGTTCATGGATCCTTATTACCTAAGTACCGTGGAGGAGCCCCTATCCAGTGGTCATTGCTTAATGGCGACAAAGAGACAGGAATTACGATCATGTACATGGTCAAAGGTATGGACGCTGGTGATATCATCAGTCAAGAGAAGTTACCAATTGAACGAGACGATGATAATGGTAGTTTGTTTGAAAAATTGGCTATTGTTGGTCGTGAATTGTTACTTGATACTATTCCTAAGATTTTGAGTGGCGATATTCATCCCATCCAACAAGATCCTGATCAAGTAGTCTTTTCACCAAATATTTCTAAAGAACAAGAACATATTGATTTCACTCAACCAGCAGAAACAGTCTTTAACCAAATTAGAGCTTTAAGTCCAGATCCAGGTGCTTGGATGATGCTCAATGGTCAAAGAACAAAGCTTTATAAGACAGAAGTTGAGGAAATCAATTCTGATCTACCCGTAGGCAGCGTTTACGATTTAGGCAAGAAACGTTTGGTTATTGTAGCGGGCGACGGACAAGGAGTTTCTATCAAAAAAATTCAACCTGCCGGTAAAAAAATTATGGATATTGCCAACTATATGAATGGTTTAGGCAAAGATCTAGAAAAAGGACAACAAGTAATAGATGAAAAATAATCCACGTGAATTAGCAATGATCGCCTTAACAAAGGTTTTCCAAAATAAGGCCTACTCAAATATCGAAATCAGCAATTTATTGAAGAACTCTGACTTGTCGGATGCCGATAGTCGCTTGATGACAAATATTGTCTATGGTGTGATTCAAAACAAATATGTTTTGGAATATCAATTAAAACCATATCTTCAAGATAAAAAAGTTGAATTGTGGTTGGACTTATTATTGATGAGTGCCGTATATCAATTACACTTCTTAGATAAGATTCCGGATCATGCTGTTTTAAATGAGTCAACAGAGATTGCTAAACAAAAAGCTGGCCGTGGAGCTGGTAACTTAGTTAATGCTGTTTTAAGAAATTATCAACGTCACGGTTATAAGGAATTGCCTAAGGGTAATTCTGTCTATGATCTTAGTTTGCGTAACAGTATCCCACGTTGGTTAGTTGATCTCTTTATCGACCAACAAGGACTTGATAAGACTAAGGAAATCCTCAGTTCAATCAATCAGCCATCACATGTTTCGATTCGTGTGAATACGAATAAGACAACTGTTAAAGACTTGCAAGAGGCTTTGGACAAACAAGGTTTTGATGTTCATCCCAGCAAGATTTCTTCAGTTGGTTTAATTTGTAAGAGTGGTAATTTAGTCAATACACAAGAATTCCGTGATGGTTTGTATACTATTCAAGATGAAAGTTCAATGTTAGTTGCGCCAGCTCTAGATGTTCAACCTGATAGTAAAGTTTTGGATGCTTGTTCAGCTCCTGGTGGTAAGACGACTCATATTGCTAGTTACTTGAAGGATGGCGAAGTCTTTGCCTTAGACATTCACAAACATAAGACTAAGTTGGTTCGTGAAAATGGCGAAAGAATGGGTTATGGTGACCTAATTAGTACTGGGGCAGTTGATGCTCGTAAGGCCAAGGATGTCTTAAATACTAAGTTTGATCGTATTTTAGTCGATGCACCATGTTCAGGATTGGGCTTGATTCGTAGAAAACCGGAATTGAGATACTTCCGTAAAGAAGAAGATCTAAAGAATTTGCAACGTGTTCAATTAGAAATTCTTGATAGCATGGTTGATCTACTAGAAGTTAATGGAAAATTAGTTTTCAGTACTTGCACTTTTGATGATGAAGAAAATGAATTAGTCGTAAAGAAATTCCTCGATAAACATTTGAACTTTGATTTGATTCCAGTTAAACATGATCCAGCTCTTGATGGATCGATGACACATGGAATGCTAAAAATCTTCCCAAGTGATTACTTCACAGATGGATTCTTTATAGCAGCGTTTGTTAGAAAAAATTAAAGAGGTAAGGTTGAGACTAATGAAGTATGCGTTATTAACTGATGTTGGTAAACTCAGAGAAAATAATCAAGATTACGTCAATGTTTTTAAGAATAAAAAGAATATTGTTTTTGGTATCGTAGCTGATGGTATGGGCGGTCACCGTGGCGGGGATGTTGCTTCGGATATGGCAGTCTCACATTTGGGACATAATTTTGAAGAGTCCGAAGTCAACAATATTGCCGAACTTCGTGAATGGATCATTCGAGAATTGAGCAAGGAAAATGATCGTATCGTTTCTGTTTCTAATCAGTTTGATGATTTGAATGGTATGGGAACTACTATGGTTGGCGTCTTTTTCATTGATAAGAAAATGATGGTTGTTAATGTTGGCGATTCACGTTGCTATATTTATACGAATGATGAATTAAAGCAATTGAGTGTGGATCACTCCTTAGTACACGAGCTCTTGGAAACAGGACAGATCAGTCCTGAAGAAGCTGAGAATCATCCACAAAAAAATATTATTACTCAAACTTTGGGTGTCTCTCAAACTGTGCAACCACGTGTAAAGGATTTTGATCTGGTACCTGATTCGATTATTTTGTTGTGTACAGATGGATTGACTAACATGGTTCCTGAAAATGAAATTAAAGATATTTTGGCACAAGATCTCAGTTTAGATGCTAAATGCCACCTTTTGATCGATAAAGCTAATACCGCCGGGGGAAGAGATAATATTACTGCCTTACTCTTTTCTACAAATGAAGACGGAGGTAAGCATTAAATGGAGAAGGGTTACCTAGTAGATGGTCGTTATGAGATTCTAGGTACGCTTGGCGAAGGTGGAATGGCTAACGTTTACTTAGTTAACGACACGCTTTTAAATCGAAAGGTTGCCGTGAAAGCTTTAAGATATGATCTTCAAGATGATGAGTCTGTAAAGAGAAGATTTGCTCGCGAAGCTAAAGCAACTAGTGGACTCTCCAATCCTAATATCGTAAATGTCTTAGATGTCGGAAATGATCAGGGTGTTCAATATATCGTTATTGAGTATGTCGATGGCCCGAATCTAAAGAAATATATCAGAACGCATTTTCCAATTCCATATCATGAAGTTGTCGATATAATGAAACAGATTTGTATGGCAGTGTCTGATGCACATGAACATGGAATAATTCATCGTGATTTAAAACCAGAGAATATTTTAGTCGATGAATCCAAAGATCCGATTCAAGTTAAAGTGTCTGATTTTGGAATTGCTTTAGCTTTGAGTGAGCGTTCAATTACAAGAACAAATTCACTATTGGGTTCAGTGCATTACATGTCACCAGAACAAATCAAAGGTCGTTCGGCCACTGTTTTGTCCGATATTTATGCTTTAGGGATAATCTTGTTTGAGTTGTTGACTAAACATGTTCCCTTTACAGGAGATACAGCGGTGACGGTCGCTCTGAAGCATTCTAAGGAAGATATGCCTGACTTGCGTAAGATTGACCCTGATATTCCGCAACCACTGGAGAACGCCGTTTTAAAAGCTACAGCCAAGGATCCAGATCAACGCTATCAATCAGTTAAGGAAATGTGTGAAGATCTCAATACTTGTCTGATGCCCGAACGTGCTGAAGAACCAAAGTTTATACCGACCCCAATCAATAATTTAGAAGAAACAAGAGTGATGGAGCCTTTAAATAATGATGATGAAGAATCTACAGCTCCTAAACGACCGGCAAAAAAGATGAGCAAAAAGAGAAAAATTATCTTATTAGCCTCGATTGTGCCGTTAATTGTGATTCTTTTCATCGTTGCAATGATTATTAAGAGCAATCAAGAAACAACAGTACCCGATTTATATAATTTGACTGTCAAACAAGCAACTGTAATGTTGAAGAGTTCTAATTTACAGGTTGGCGATTTGTCGAGAGAAAACGACGATGACGTTGAAGCGGGTCATGTAATTAAGTCTATTCCAGCTAAGAGCTTAAAATTAAAGAATGGAGCTCGAGTCAACTTAGTTGTTAGCTTAGGAGCCACGTATTATAAGATGCCAGAGTTAGTTGGCAAGCAATATGAAGAAGTATCGGATAATCTGAAAAAACGTGGTTTCAAAGTCAAAGTTGAATATAAGGCGACAAATGAATATGCGGCTGGAACGATTTTGAAACAAAGCATTCCCAAAGGGAAAAAAGTTGTCACGAAGAATAAATCTTTGACTCTGACCTTAGCCAAAATTAAGACAGTTAAGCCAAAGATGGTAAAAGTACGTGACCTTGAGGGCTACAATCTAAAGAGTATTCAGGATTACGCTAACGAGACAGGCTTGAGCCTGAATGTCTCTTACCAATATTCTGATGACATCGATAGCGGCCTTTTGATTAGTCAAAGTCCAGATGCTAATAGTACAATTGAACAAGGTGGTACGTTGTCAGTTGTTATCTCCAAAGGCAAGGACCCAGACAAGTCAACGAGTTCTGATAAGGATGACAATGAGAGCAGTGACAGTGATAATAGTAGCAATTCGTCGTCAACGAATACTGTCACTAAGGATATAACTATTCCTTACGATACCAATGGCAACAATAGTGTAACGATTTATATTTCTGATGCTACGCACAGTATTGGTACAGCTTATAAGACGATGACGATTACACAGGATACTCCAGTAACATTGAGCTTTAATTTGAAAGATGGACAAACTGGATCATATGTAGTTGAACGAGATAATAAGACCGTTCTAGGTGGTTCAGTTAAATAGGTGATTTATGGAAAAAACAGGAAGAATCATAAAATCAATCAGTGGTTTTTATGATGTTTTTGACGATGAGAGTAAGGAAATAATCCGAACTCGTGCGCGAGGAAATTTTAGAAAGCGTAAAATTAAACCATTAGTCGGTGATAAGGTTACTTTTGATGCGACTGGTGATTTAGGCTATATCTTAGAGATATTACCTCGTGAAAATAGTCTGGTTCGTCCACCGATAGCTAATATTGATCAGGCTATCGTAGTTACTTCAGCGGCGGAACCTAATTTTTCAAGCAACTTATTAGATAAAATTCTAATCAATATTGAACATAACGAAATTGAGCCAGTTGTTTATTTGACTAAAGCTGATTTGTTAAGTGATGAACAGTATCAAGAACTCAAAGTTACTTTGGAAGGTTACCACAGTGCTGGATATTTAGTTTTTGATGATCGTGATAGTTATAATGACCAGCAAGTAGCTAAATTGGAAGCAACCTTTGCTGATAAAGTGACAGTCTTTACCGGACAATCAGGTGCTGGTAAGTCAACGTTATTAAATCATATTGATACAGAGTTGGGACTAGCTACCGCAGCTATTTCTCAGACTTTGAATCGTGGTAAGCATACGACAAGACAAGTATCATTGTTCGATATTTCTAGTGGTTTAGTAGCTGATACACCAGGGTTCTCATCAATTGATTTGATGAATATTACTCCAGAAGAATTGCCAACTTTGTTCCCAGAGTTCGTTGCTTTCAGTCCTGAGTGCCAATTCAGAGGTTGTCGTCATGTTAACGAGCCGGGATGTAAGGTTAAAGCGGAATTAGCTGAGGGTAATATAATGCAGAGTCGTTATGACAATTATCTGTATTTTCTAAATGAAATTAATTCATACAAAAAAAGATATTGAGGAGTTGATTTAAATGACAGTAAAAATTGCACCTTCAATTTTGTCTGCAGACATTATGAATCTAGAACGAGATGTGAAATTAGCTGAACAAGATGGGGCAGATTTATTCCACATTGATATTATGGACGGTCACTTTGTCCCTAATATGTCCTTTAGCCCTAGCATCGTTGAGGGGATGCGTCGTGTTACTGATAAACCATTGGACGTTCATATGATGATCGATAATCCTGATGCTTATATTAAGCCAATTGCAGAAGCTGGAGCCGATACAATTTTGGTCCACGCCGAAAGCACAAAACATATATACCGCTCAATTGATTTGATTAAGAGTTTAGGTATTAAAGCTGGAGTTGTAGTTAATCCTGGAACTCCTTTGGAAACTGTTAAAGAACTTTTCCCAGTTATTGATCAAATTTTGGTTATGACAGTTAACCCTGGTTTTGGTGGACAAAGCTTTATCCCTGGTATGACTAAGAAAATTCAACGTTTGGATCAATTGCGCCAAACGGCAGCCGATGATAACTTTGAAATTGAAGTTGACGGCGGTATCAATAATGAGACCATCGCTAAATGTGCCCATGCAGGTGCTGATATTTTTGTGGCTGGATCATATCTTTACGGTCATGACAATATTAAAGAACGTATCGACGGTTTGAAGTCATTGGCAGTGGATGCTAAAAAATGAAACGAGTAAATATCCTTTTAGGTGGTCCCAAGTCAGAGTATCCGGATGAATTGACTAAGAGTATTAAGGCCATTTCTGGACCCTGGGTTGGAGCTGACCGTGGCAGTTTATATTTGTTAGAACAGGGTATTATTCCCGATATTGCTATAGGCGACTTTGATTCCATCAGTAAAAAGGAGCAACGCCTACTAAAAGAGAATATTCATGATTTTAAAAAATTTCCTCCTGAAAAGGATGATACCGATTCAGAGTTATGTCTTTTAGCAGCTAGAGAAAAGTATAATGCTCAGGAATATTATGTTTACGGAGCAACCGGTGGTAGAATAGATCACTTTTTAGTTAACTTATTCTTGCCGTTCGATCCGAGATTCTTAGATTTTTACGATAAGTTGTACTATAAGTCAGCTACCAATACGATTAGATTCTGCAAACCAGGCCGCTACAAGATTTATCATGAGAATGGTATGAAGTATATAGCGTTCGTTAATTTAGGCCCTGTAACGCATTTAAACATCTATGACGCCAAGTATAAGTTAAAAGATTTTAATGCTGGACATCCAGTCAGTTGGGCAAGCAATGAATTTTTAGGTGAAACCATTGATTTTGGATTTGAAAGTGGAATAGTCGCAGTTATTCAAAGCAAGGATTAGAGAGCGAAGCAGGGGCGGTCAGCCCACGAGGATTTGCCTAAGTATCGGAATTACACGCGTACTTGGCGTGTGATTTCGATGCTGTAGCAAACCGCAATGGGTTGTCCCTGCGTAGCTCGTTTAGATCTAGAGAGTGGAACAAGCCGCTTAGATTCTGAGCATTTGCAGAATTTCACGAATTGACTGCGAAGCAGACAGTTCGTGAAATCAGGCAAAGCACAGGAATCTGGCTTGTGGAACTCGTTTCCGCTATTCAGCAAAGAACCATGGTTATGAAACAACAGAACAGTACAAAAAACGTTCACACCAACCAAACAATGGTTGATATGAACGTTTTTTATTTTGTATAAATATTTCAATAATTGAAGTACTTTTAGTTAAAAGATTCCCTTTGAAGTGATACGATAAGGCTTGTTTTTATCAGTTTAAGCAATATTGGAGGGAAATTATGACAGGATTCAACACCAAATTAGTTCACGGAAAAACGCAAGAGGACAACGTGACGGGGGCTGTGAACATGCCAATCTATAACTCGTCGACTTATATTTATCCATCAGTTGACGCAAAAGTTAAATATGATTATGGTCGTTCTGGCAATCCAACGCGTTGCTGTTTAGAGGATCAAGTGGCCGAATTAGAGAATGGCTACCGTGGTTTTGCTTTTTCTTCAGGTTCAGCCGCTATCCATGCTGTCTTAGCAATTTTTAAACCCGGAGATCACTTGATCATTGGAAAAGAAATCTATGGTGGAACTTTTAGAATTATTAACCAATTTTTCAAACGTTGGGAAATTGAATTTACAGCTGTTGATACACAAAACCCAAGTGAGATTGAAGCAGCTATTAAACCAAACACTAAAGCAATTTATTTTGAAAGTTTTACCAATCCCTTATTGCATGTTACTAGTGTTAAGAAAACTGCAGCTGTTGCCAAGAAACATCATCTGTTGACGATTGTTGACAATACATTCTTGTCACCTTATCTTCAAAGACCATTGGATTTAGGAGCCGATATCGTAATTCATTCAGCTACTAAATATTTGAGTGGTCATTCGGATGTAATTGCTGGTATGGCAGTCGCTAAAGATGCTGAAATTGCCGATAAAATTTATTTCAATCAAAATAGTATTGGTTCGACACTTTCACCTATGGATTCCAATTTAGTTCGTCGTGGAATTCAAACATTAGCTGTTAGAATGGATCGTCACTTGAGTAATGCTGGAAAAATAGTTGAATTTCTTCAAAACCGTCCTGAAATCAGCAGAATTTATTATCCGGGAATTGCTGGCAGCAAAGATCATGAGATTGCTCAAGAAGAGGCTGATGGTTTCGGAGGAATTGTTTCCTTTGAGTTAAAAGATGGCTTAGACTCAACTAAATTCGTTGAAGGGACCAAATTGATCCAATTAGCTGTTAGTTTGGGCGCTGTCGAGAGTTTAATTGAATTGCCATATAAGATGACACACGCTGAATTATCACCTGAGGAACAGCTTAAAGCGGGTATTACACATCAATTAGTTCGTTTATCAGTAGGTATTGAGGATTCAAAAGACTTAATTGTTGATTTAGCGCAGAGTTTAGATCAATTACACTAATTTGATGGTTTTTGCTTAGATAGTAGTTTACCGTCGACAACAATTTTAGAATCTTCATCAAATTTGAAATTAATTTTATCGGTTTGAGGATGGAAATCCTTGATATCAAAATGACTTCCCAAAATTCTAATTTGGGGGTCATTTTTTATAAAGGTTATTTTTTGCCCACTTATTTCTGATTTGCTTTTAACAGCTAAATCATTTTTGGAATTGATTTTAGTAGAATCGATAGTTAGATTTCTAAAATTTAAGTGAGAATTTTTTCTTAATTCTAATTTGTGTAAAATAATGGAATCTTTTAAGTAAACTTGAGAATTCTTTTGAAAAAGCAATTGAATCTTAGTTTTATCCATAAATAATTGGCAGTTTTCGAGAGACAAACCAATAGCTTTAGTTTTTTTACCTGTTAAGATCTCGGAATTTTTAAAAGAAAAGAACGAATTTTGTCCATAGATCGTATCCCAGTCATCGCTAGTTTGACGGTTAATGATGACATTGTCGCCATAAACTTCGGCACCATCGTAAGCAGAGAGGGTGTTTTCGTCATTAGCAGGATAACTGATAGTCAAATTTTTGAAGATGAGTATATTCTTTGCACCGACGGTGAAACTACAGTATAATTCAACATCAGATTTATTATTGGTCTTGCCAATAAAGGTGATGTTTCGTCTGATAGTACAAATAAAGGGATCGTCTTTTGAAAAATAGGTTCCAGGCAATAGTTCAATAATATCGCCATCTTTGGCGTTGATGATTGCTTCTGTAAGTTGGTCATCATTTTTATTTTGATTGCCGATCGTGATTTTCATAAGAAATCCTCCAAACTTTTTTTAAAACTTTATTATATAAGTGTAAAATAAAAAGGACTAACAATTAGATTGCTAGTCCTTTTTAAATAATTAAGTGATAATTATACACGAGTAACTTTTCCTGATTTCAATGCTCTAGCTGAAACCCATACACGTTTTGGCTTACCGTCAACCAAGATACGAACTTTTTGCAAGTTTGGCTTCCAAGAACGTTTTGATTGGTTAAGAGCGTGTGAACGTTTGTTACCGAACACTGTTTTACGGCCTGTAATAATATCTTTTGCCATGGGACCGACCTCCTTTGGCTACATGTTTTTCTTTAAAATATCACCTGACTAATTTACCATAACCAAGAAATGAAATCAATAGACTAATTGTGTAATAATAGAGTTTAATATAGTTTATTTCTTTAATTCGAAATGTTGCTATGATAAAATTTTAATGTTTATTATAGCTTAGGTCCAAAGAATAGGAGGATCCAGAAATGGCAGTTACAATAAAAACAAAACATGGTGAAATTGAAATTTCAACAAATACTGTTGCAACAATCGTTGGTGGAGCTGCTTCTGATATCTACGGTATTGTAGGTATGGCAAGCAAAAATCAATTGCGTGATGGCATGAATACGATCTTAAACCGTGAAGACTTTTCTAGAGGCATAGTTATTCATCAAGAAGATGGTAAACTAGCCGTTGATGTCTATATAATTGTTGGATATGGAATTAAAATATCCGAAGTAGCAAGAAATTTAAAAGAAAAAGTAAAATATAACCTAGAAACAATGCTAGGAACACCAGCCGGCACTGTTAACATCTACGTTCAAGGTATTAAAGTTCTAGATGATATTGAATAGGTAAAGCTGGTTGGAGGGGAAACTTTTGAGCAAAGAATTAATTACAAAAAAAGAATTTTCAGATATGGTGCGTGTTGCATCGCACAGACTTGAAAAAAATGCTAAGTTTGTAAATTCGTTGAATGTCTTTCCGGTTCCTGATGGCGATACCGGAACTAATATGAGTTTAACAATTCAGAGTGGTTTTAAAGCCGTTAACGAATCAGAAAGTGAAAATGTTGGTGTCCTTGGTAAAGCTTTAGCAAAGGGACTCTTGATGGGTGCTCGTGGTAACTCAGGTGTTATCACATCACAAATTTTCCGTGGATTTTCAAAGAGTATCGAAGATAAAGATGCCTTGACAGCAATGGATTTAGCTAAAGCTTTTGACGATGGTGTTAAGACAGCCTATAAAGCTGTTATGAAGCCAGTTGAAGGAACAATTTTGACTGTTGCCAGATATGGTGCTGAAGCTGCTATGAAAAAGGTTGAAAGCACTAATGACACTATTGAAATTTTGCAAGCTGTTGTAGAAGGTGCCAAAGTTGGACTAGAAAAAACACCATCATTACTTCCCGTATTGAAGGAAGTCGGTGTAGTTGATTCTGGTGGTCAAGGATTAGTTTTCATTTATGAGGGCTTTTTAGAAGGCCTTAGTGGTCAAACAAGCAGTGACGAAGAATATGTTCCTGATGAAAAAGATATGAGTGAAATGGTTAATGCAAGTCATCACCAATCAGCTCAAGGACAATTCAACACTGACGATATTGAAAATGGTTACTGTACTGAAATGATGGTTGAACTAGGAGATAATCCTACTTCAGACGAAAAATTTGATAATGAGAAATTACGTAGTTATTTGGATACGATTGGTGATTCACTAATTTGTGTTTCTGATGATGAAGTAGTTAAAGTTCACGTCCATACTAATTATCCTTATAAAGTTTGGGAAGCTGGACGTAAGTACGGTTCATTATCAAAAATTAAAATTGATAATATGAGACTTCAACACGAAACAATTGTTGAAGAAGATGAACCAATTGAAGATGCCCCAGCACCTAAAGAAGAACAAAAACAAGTTGACTATGCTGTAATTGCTGTTTCTTCAGGTGCAGGTTTGGCTAAATTGTTCGAAAGTTTAGGAGTAACTAATATCATTAGTGGTGGACAAACAATGAATCCATCGACAAATGATATTGTTGACGCTATTAATAAATCAAATGCTAAGCGAGCTCTTGTTTTACCAAACAACGGTAATATCATTATGGCAGCTAAACAAGCAGTTGATTTAGTGGATATTCCAGTTGCTATTGTTGGAACAAAGACGATTTCACAAGGAATGACAGCTATGCTCTCATTTAATCCGGAATCTGATTTGGAAGATAATAAAGAAAATATGGAAGACTCCTTAGACACAGTTAAGAGTGGCCAAATTACACAAGCCATTCGTGATACTGAAATTGATGGTTTAAAGATTACCAAAGGTCATTATATGGGAATCGTTGACGGTAAGATCTTAGTTGATGATGCTGATATTATTGCTGGTACTGAAAAGATGTTGGACGAAATGATTGATGAGGATAGTGAAGTTATCACTATTTTAGTTGGTCAAGACGGAAATGCTGATGATGCTCAAAAAGTTGCCGATTACTTGGACGACAAGTATGACGATCTTGAAACAGAGATCCATCAAGGTGACCAACCAGTTTATCCATATTTGATTTCGGTTGAATAAAAATAAAGGAGGCAATGATGAAACGTTTGTTTTGTCATGCCTCTTTTAATTCCATAAAAGAAGGGGGAAATTATGGATCTTAGGAAAGTATCATTGGCAACTTTGCCAGGGGTAGGTCCTAAACGCTTAGAGTCGTTACAATCGTTAGGAATCGAAAATATCTATGATTTATTGTTTTATTTTCCTTTTCGATATGAGGATATGGAAGCTAAATCATTGGATGAAGCCGTTGATCAGGAGAAAATTCTCTTAAAAGGCGTTGTTGCCAGTGATCCGGTAGTTTTTCGATTTGGTTACAAAAAAAATCGTTTGAATGTTCGAATCTTAGTTGAAAATGAATCTATCATGGTGACATTTTTTAATCAGCCATGGCTAAAGGACAAATTTGAAACGGGTAATGATATAGCTGTTTATGGTAAGTGGAATCAGAATCGACGGGCCTTGACTGGTATTAAGGTAATTGATGTAAATAATGATGATTCAATCGATTCGGTCTATTCGGTTAATAAAAATATTCACCAGAAGACGTTAATTAATTTAATAAAATTGGCTTTTGAAAAGTATCATGATCAAATCGATACTGTAGTGCCAGAATTCTTACGGGAAAAGTATAAACTGTTGAATGACGAACAGATTGTTGCTGGAGTTCATTTTCCTAAGGATGCAGAACAAAGTGATGAGGCCAGACGCAGCGCCAAGTTTCGCGAGTTTTTCTTGTTCCAGTGTGGGTTACAGAGTATTAAATTGAATGACAATCAGGGTAACCTTGGAATAATCGAGGGTTATGATAAGAAATTTATTGATAAATTTGTTCAAGATTTGCCATTTACTTTAACGCCAGCTCAAGATCGAGTCGTCAAAGAAATATTGAGTGATATGGATTCAGATCATCACATGAATCGACTTTTGCAAGGGGATGTAGGTTCTGGGAAAACGATTGTTTCCGTTATTGCGATGTTAGCTTCAGTTACAGCCGGCTTTCAGGCAGCAATTATGGCACCGACTGAAATTCTGGCTCAGCAACATTTTGATAAGATCAGTAAGTTGCTAGCACCTTTGAAGATTCGAACAGCTCTATTAACTGGATCACAGACGAAAAAAGAACATGATTTTATTACCAGTGATATTGCAGAAGGCAAAACTAATATTATCGTGGGAACACATGCTTTGATTCAAGACAGTGTCGATTATAAAAATTTGGGACTGATCGTAATTGATGAGCAGCATCGTTTTGGTGTCAATCAACGAAAAGCTATGCGTGAAAAGGGTGAGAACCCCGATGTATTAGCAATGACAGCGACGCCGATTCCAAGAACTTTGGCAATCACTACTTATGGTGATATGGATGTTTCGAGGATTGACCAGTTGCCTGCAGGACGTAAAAAAATTGAGACCTATTGGATCAGAAGTCAGAAAATTGAGCAGATGTATCAGTTTGTTGACAAAGAGTTATCCACAGGTGCTCAGGTGTATGTAGTGACGCCACTGATTTCTGAATCAGAAAAAATGGATTTAAAAAATGCTGAATTGATTTATGATAAATTTACGGAGTTGTTTGGTAAGAAATATAAAATTGGGTTGTTACATGGACAAATGCCTAATGACCAAAAAGAAACAGTGATGAATGATTTTAGCGACAAAAAGATCGATGTCCTAGTTTCAACGACGGTTATTGAAGTTGGAGTCGACGTCCCCAATGCTTCAGTGATGGTAATTTATGACGCTAACCGTTTTGGTTTATCACAGTTGCACCAATTACGTGGTCGTGTTGGTCGTGGAGAAAAACAATCGTATTGCATTCTAATTGCCGATCCTAAAAATGAGACCGCTTTGGAACGTATGAAAATTCTGACTTCAACTAATGATGGTTTTGTGTTGGCTGAGGAAGATTTGAAAATGCGTGGTGCTGGTGATATGTTAGGTAATCGTCAGTCAGGTCTGCCGGAGTTTAAAGTGGGAAATCCGGTCAATGACATTAATATCCTTGAGGTGGCTCAAGAAGAGGCTCAGCGTCTGTTTGAAGATGAGAAGTTGATGAACAGTCCGGAGACCAAAGTTTTAAAATCATTTATAAATGATGAGTTTGACCAATTAAATAATTTTGATTAGTGAGGAAACAAAATGAAAATAGCTGTAGATGCAATGGGTGGGGACAACGCTCCTCAAGTAATTGTTGAAGGTATTGAACAAGCACGAGATGAATGGAAGAATTTGGAATTTGTTCTCTATGGTGATGAAGAGAGAATTAAACAATATTTGAAAAATGATGCCAGAATTTCTATCGTTCATACAGATGAAGAAATTCTAGGAACTGATGAACCAGTTAGAGCCATCCGTTCTAAAAAGAATGCTTCAATGGTTTTAGCTGCTAAATCAGTTAAAGATGGGGAAAACGATGCACTCTTTTCATTAGGTAACACCGGAGCTTTGTTGGCCGCTGGAATCTTTATTGTCGGACGAATCAAACAAGTAGATCGTCCTGCCCTAATGCCAACTTTGCCAGTAACAAATTCTCCTTTAGGCGTTAATATTTTAGATGTTGGGGCCAATGCTGAAGCAAAACCAAGCTATTTACAACAATGGGCCGTTATGGGTTCGATTTATGCTCATGATGTTAAAAAAATTGATAAACCTCGTATCGCTTTGTTGAACAATGGTACTGAATATGACAAGGGTGATACTTTACATAAAGAGGCCTATCAATTATTGAAAAATACTGAAGGTATTAACTTTATTGGTAACGTTGAATCCAATAATATTTTAGCCGGTGTAGCTGATGTCATCGTTACAGACGGATTCACTGGAAATGCAGCTTTAAAAGCTACTGAAGGAACAGCTACGATTCTTTTGAGTGAATTGAAAGATGCCTTGCTAAATAATGGTATTTTTACTAAAATGGGTGCAGCTATCGTTTCACCGTCATTAAAGGGATTGAAGAAGATGTTTGATACATCTCAAGCTGGGGGAGCTGTCTTACTCGGATTGAAGTCGCCAGTGATTAAAGCACATGGTGCCGCAGATGCCAAGACAGTCTTTTATACAGTTAAGCAAATTAATGATATGCTACAAAACGATACAATTAATAAAGCAAATAAGTATTTTGAAAAAATGAGTACGGAAAAATAAGGAGAAACTCCATGACAGAACAAGAAGTTTTTGACAAAATTGTTTCATTGATCGCTGATAAATTTGAAGTTGAACCATCAACAATTACAAAAGAAACATCATTCACTAAGGATCTTGACGCTGACTCAATTGACTTAGTTGAGTTTGTACTTGAACTAGAAGATGCCTTCGGTTCAGAGATTCCAGATGACGATGCAGAAAAAATCACAACAGTCGGTGAAGCAGTTACTTATATTTCTTCACATCAAAAATAATGTTTTAAATTAGGTTGTGACGTAAGTATGTTCATCGACAGTAGGAAATCTGTTGGCCAATGAAACATGGTGGACATGGCCTGAAGCTAATAATTTTGCACTTTGTATAAAATTGATCTCCAAGCTTGGGCTTCTACGGATCCACAGATTTATTACTACCGCCTGTATTTTCGGTTCTAATATTGTTTGTTGAAATTGCAGTATTTAAAGATGTTATTTTACTAGCTGGCAATTTTAGAAGTATATAAATATACAGAGCAAAACATTAGTCTGGAGCAGCAAGTTCGATTGGGTCTCAGCCGTGAAATTTTTCTTGGTGGGTTTCCCACCTAGAAAAAGACCTGTATTTGAGACAATTGTGAATTTTAATTGGCTCAAATCAGCGTCCACAGCGTTCCAGACCAATCGAATTTGTTGCGGAAGACGGCAATAGAACCACTCTTAACAACCTAATTAGGAAGCAAATAAGGCCACGAGGTCTTATTTTTTTATCCAGATAATTATTTACGATAAAAGTTTAGTATAATTAATATTATTGGAAAGGGGACACGTTATGTTAGATCCGAAATTCTTAGAGTTTTTAGATGAGAAGTATGGAATCAAGTTTAACGATAAAAGACTCGTAGAAAGAGCTATGACACATTCGTCATTTGATAATGAGCACAAGGAGTTAGGTATTGGTGATTATGAACGTTTGGAATTTTTGGGAGATGCGGTCCTAGAAATCAACATTTCTCGTTACCTATTCAAAAAATATCCAGAATTACCCGAGGGTAAATTAACAAGACTAAGATCCGATATTGTTAGAACCGACAGTTTTGCTCGTTTTGCTAAAGAAATCAATATTGATAAATACCTTTTAATTGGAAAAGGTGAAGAAAAACAAGGAGCTCGTCAAAGACATACTTTACTAGAAGATATCTTTGAGGCCTTTAATGGTGCTCTGTATTTGGATCAAGGCAACGAAGTAGTTAATGAGTTCTTGAAGAAAGTCGTTTATCCACATATCGACTCGGGTGAATTTTCTGAAGATACTGATTTTAAGACTCATTTACAAGAAAGATTGCAACAATCAGGCGAAGTTGAAATTGATTATAAAGTAATCGACGAAGAGGGACCTGATCATGATAAGAAATTTAAAGTGGAATTAATTGCTAATGGCAAGATCTTGTCCAAGGGCCTTGGATATAGTAAGAAGCACGCCGAACAAATGGCAGCCAAAAGAGCATTAGAAGAATTATAGGAGTTTTAGTTTATGCCATTAAAATCATTAACGATCAATGGGTTTAAATCATTTGCTGACAAGACAAAGATTGACTTTACCAGTGGAATCACGGGTATTGTTGGACCCAACGGGAGTGGAAAATCGAATATTACAGAAGCCATTCGTTGGGTAATGGGTGAGCAATCAGCAAAAAGCCTACGTGGAGACAAAATGGTTGATGTGATTTTTGCTGGTAGTGCAACTCGTCCGCAAATGAATCGGGCAGAGGTTGTTTTAGAGTTTGATAATCGTAATCACGAATTAAAGTCGGCACAAGATGAAATTATTATTTGTCGTCGTTTATTTAGAAATGGCGATACTGAATTTTTAATCAACAATAAGCAATGTCGCTTACGTGATATTACAGAATTATTTATGGACTCAGGAATGGGAAAACAATCGTTTTCTATTATTTCTCAGGGCCGTGTTGAAGCTATTTTCAATAGTAAACCGGTGGAAAGAAGAAGTATCATTGAAGAATCAGCTGGGGTTTCTTTGTTCAAGCAAAAGAAGCAGCAAGCTGAGAACAAGATGTCGGAAACAACTGACAACTTACATCGTGTTTCAGATATTGTTTCAGAATTATCGAAGCAAGTAGAACCCTTGAAAGAGCAAGCTAGTATTGCTCGCGATTATCAAGAACAAAAGAGTAAGTACGACAGTATTTATCAAAAAATCTTAACGATTGAAATTAAGAATTTATCAGCTCAGAAACATCAGATTGATAAAGAATTACGTGAGGTCAAGTTGAGTGCACAAAATATTGCTCAACAAGTTAAGATTGCTAACAAACAAGTCGAAGAGAATAATGCTGCTATCAATTCGCTGTCTCAAAAAATTGATGAGAATCAAACTAAATTAGTCGAAAATACTCGGACACTAGAAGTTTATAACGGGAAAGTGGCCGTAGCGGATGAACGTAGTGGATTCAACTCAACTAATCAATTGTCCTTAAAAAAGCAATTAGACGAGTTAAAAAAACAAAAGTCTATTAATGAAAAGAAATTGGCTGATTCTAATCAGAAGTTGGCTGATTGTGAAGCTCAAATTGCTGATTTTCAAAAGCAATTAAAAGATGTACAACAGTTGAAACAAAAGACACCAGCCGATATCGAAAAAAATATCGGTGATTTACGTGATAAATATGTCGATTTGTTACAAGAACAAGTTTCCAATAACAATGAACAAAATTTTTCACAGAAACAGTTAGATCGAATTCAAGCTTTACTTGATGATCAAAATCAACAAATTCAAACTATTAATGATGAGTTGAGTCAATCACAAGATAAGCATCAAACAATCGAATCCAAGGTAAAGGCCTTAATTGCTGATAATAAGTCCCTAATTGAGCATGATCAAGCTTTAGCTAAAGAAATTGATCAGGTGACGGAAACTGGTAAACAAGAAAATCGAAATTATTTGAGTGTTCTAGAAGGTCTTCAAGAAATTAAAGCTCGTAAAAAAGTTCTTGAAAATATGGAACAAGAGCATGCAGGATTTTTTGAAGGTGCTAAGAATGTCCTAAATAATCAATCTAAA
This sequence comes from Companilactobacillus sp. HBUAS56275, assembly GCF_036913655.1. Lineage (NCBI taxonomy): Bacteria > Bacillati > Bacillota > Bacilli > Lactobacillales > Lactobacillaceae > Companilactobacillus > Companilactobacillus sp. HBUAS56275. The sequence continues at coordinate 625,563 of NZ_JAYKKK010000001.1, read as the reverse complement.
TTGACTGGTATCGTTGGTGCCATTGCTGAATTAATCTCTGTACCTAAGGAGTATCAACTAGCAATTGAAACAGTGGTCAGCAATCAATTGCAGTCTATTGTTACCGAGGATGAAGGTTCAGCTAAACAAGCAATTGCCTACCTACGTCAGAGTCGTGGCGGACGGGCAACATTTTTGCCATTAAATATTATTAAGCCACGTAGCCTTTACGCTAATGATCTGAACAAAGCCCAAGCAATCGCAGGTTTTGTTGGGGTCGCTAGTGATCTGATCAATTACGATAGCAAGGTTGAAAATATTGTAAAAAATATTCTAGGTAATTTATTGGTTTCCGAGAATATTGATGCGGCAACAAAAATATCGGCTGCAGTCGGTCGTAAGTATCGTGTTGTTACTTTAGATGGTAATGTGGTTAATGCCGGTGGTTCTTTAACTGGTGGTCAACAAAGAAGAGTCAATTCTAATATTCTGACGAGAAAAGATGACCTGACAGCTTTGACTAAGGAACTTTCTAAAAAAGAATTGTTGCTTGACCAAAAGCAAAAGACTGTTCAAGACCTACGCCAAAAATTAATTGGTTTAAATGCTGAAAAGAAAACGGCCGATGAGAAATTAGCTAGTTTTAATCAGGAAAAGAACCAATTAGAGAATTCAATGTCGACTTATCAAAATGAGGAAAAACATTTTAATGAGCGTTTGGATGTTGTGAAGTACAGCTTATCTAAGAATAAGACTGAAGAATCCGAATTGAAGTCAAATTTGCAACAACAAGAACAATTAGCTACTGATATTAAGGATAAGATTGATCAAGTTCAAAGTGAAATTAAACAAAAAGAACAGATTTTAGCTGACTTTGACAGTGAATTAAGTTCCATCAACGAAAATGAACAAGCCTTACAAACTAAATTGGCTGTCGTTCAAAGTAAGCACGAAAGTGAATTGTCCCAAAATAATGATTTAAAAGAAAATTCTATAAGTCTTGAACAACAGGTTGCCGAAGCTGAAACTCGATTGAAGGATTTGGATTCTGAAAAAGATAAGCTTCAGCTAAGCAATTCAGAGGTTAAGGAAAAAATTAGTCAATTGAAACAGACAATTGCTGAATTACAAAAAAATGCCACCGAATTGAAAGATAAGCGTCAAGAGCAACAAGAGTTATCCACGCAACTAAATGCGAAGGCGCAACGTAATTTTGATTTGCAAAAGAATGCTTCGGACCAACAAGAAACATTGGCTATCAAAAATACGAAGCTTTCAAATGAGATCGATAGTCGCTTAGATACGTTGTCGCAAGATTATCAATTAACTTACGAGGCGTCATTGGTTGAATTGAATAAGGGCGATTATGATCCTGATCAATTGCAAAAGGAAGCTCGTTTACTTAAGATGGGTATCGATGAATTAGGGACTGTTAATTTATCAGCGATAGCCGACTATGATAAAGTGAAAGATAGATATGAATTTTTAACACAGCAACAAAATGATTTATTACAAGCTCGTGCACAATTATTGGACACGATGTCAGAGATGGATAAGGAAGTAACAACTAGATTCAAGAAAACTTTCGATGAGGTTGCTAATGCCTTTGAGGATATTTTCCCTGAAATGTTTGCTGGTGGTCGTGCTAAATTAGTACTAACTGAACCGGACAATCTATTGGAAACAGGAATTGAGATCATTGCTCAGCCACCAGGGAAGAAATTCCAACGTCTAAGTTTATTATCTGGTGGTGAAAAAGCATTGACAGCGATCACGTTATTATTTGCCATTATTAAAGTTAAACCGGTGCCATTCTGTATTTTGGATGAAGTTGAAGCTTCATTGGATGATGCGAATGTTTATCGTTTTGCTAATTATTTGAACCAATATGATGACAATACTGAATTTATCGTGATTACTCACCGTAAAGGAACAATGATGAACGTTAACCGCCTATATGGTGTAACCATGGAAGAGTCTGGTGTATCACGTATGTTGTCTGTCGAAGTCAAAAAATAAGGAGTTAAGTATGGGATTATTTGATCGTATTAAAAAGGCTTTTACTGGAAAAGATGATTCTAAAGACGAAGAATTAGAATCAAAAACTCCAGAAGCCGAAAAAGAAACTGACCAAAATGTTGAATCTGGCAAAACTTCTGATGAGTCTGATAAAACAGAGGAAACACCTAAAGAAACAGAAGATTCAACTCCAGAAACTAAACCAGAACCAGAGGTTGAACCTGAAGAAAAACCAGAGGAACCGGAATCAAAACCTGATTCTGAACCTGAGAAACATGAAGAACCAAAGGCAGTAGAAACACCTGTTAAGGAAGTAGAGCCAGAGAAAGAGGAATCCGAGCCCGTAGAACCAGCGGAGACTCAAGTAGAACCCAAATCTGAACCACAACCTAAAGCAGATAGTAGTGCTGAAGAACTAACTGATACTGAAAATACTAATGAAGTCGAAGAATCTAAGGAGCCTGAATCTGAGCAAAAAGAAGCAGATGAATCAGATACAGGTACAGAACCAGAGTCCAAAGAAGATACTGAAGAAGAACCTAAAGATGATGTTAAAGAATACGATGAAGGCTTAAAGAAGAGTCGTAATTCATTCAGTGCTAGGTTTAACCGTTTCTTAGCTAATTTCAGAAGTGTCGATGAGGATTTCTTTGACGATTTGGAAGAATTACTGATTGAATCTGATGTTGGTTATGAAACTGCTATGCGTATTTCAGATGAATTGCGTGAAGAAGTTAAGCTAGAGAATGCAAAGAAACGTTCTGATGTTTCTAACGTTATTGTTAAGAAATTAGTTGATATGTACGGCGAAGAGGGCAAAAACGAAGATAATACTTTGAAATTCAGTGCTGATAAGACACCGACCGTCTTCTTATTCGTTGGCGTTAATGGTGCTGGTAAGACAACAACTATTGGTAAATTGGCTCACAGATATCAACAAGAAGGTAAAAAAGTTCTTTTGGCTGCAGGCGATACCTTTAGAGCCGGAGCTATCGAGCAACTTCAGGAATGGGGTAAACGTGTCAATGTACCAGTTCAAGCAAGTAAAGCCCATACTGATCCCGCTTCAGTGGTTTATGATGCCGTTCAAAGAGCTATCAATGAGGATTTTGATATCTTGCTAGTTGATACTGCCGGTCGTTTGCAGAATAAAGAGGGCTTAATGCGTGAGTTAGAAAAAATTAAACGTGTTATCACTCGTGAATTACCAGATGCACCTCAAGAAGTATTATTAGTATTGGATGGTTCCACTGGTCAAAATGCTTTGAGTCAAGCTAAACAGTTCAATGAAACAACAGCTGTTTCTGGAATTGTTTTAACAAAACTTGATGGTAGTTCTCAAGGTGGAATTGTCTTAGCTATTCGTAATGAATTGCATATTCCTGTTAAACTTGTTGGTTTAGGTGAACAGATGGATGATTTACGAGACTTCGATCCTGAGAAGTTCATTTATGGACTATTCAAGGAATTAATTGTTGGGGCTTCAGATAAATAAAATGAAGATAGATGAAACTACACGAGTGAATCTGTTGTATAATTTTTATCATTCTTTACTGACTAAAAAGCAGAGTCGTTATATTGAACTTTACTATGTTGAGGATTTTTCACTCAGTGAGATTTCCGAACAATTAAAGGTATCACGCCAAGCTGTTTTGGATAATTTGCATCGGACCGTCAATTCATTGGAGTCTTTTGAACAGGAATTAGGGTTAATCAAAAAGACAACCGAAATCGATGATATTGCGGATACCTTGCAAACTTTGGTCGAGAAAAAGTATTCCAACGATAAAGAGTTATTGGATTTAGTACAGAGAATTTTAAAAATAAATGAAAATTAATAGGAGAAGAATATGGCTTTTGAAGGATTAAGCGAACGTCTACAAAAAGTTTTTTCGACCTTAAAGGGTAAGGGAAAACTTTCCGATGAAGATATTCGTAAAGTAATGCGTGAAGTACGTATGGCTTTACTTGAAGCTGATGTTAACTTTGATGTTGTTAAGAGCTTCGTCAAAACGGTTAGAGAACGTGCTTTAGGTGCCGAAGTAATGGACAGTTTGACACCATCACAACAAGTTATCAAGATTGTTGATGAAGAGCTAACTAAGTTGATGGGACAAGAAGCGGTTCCGTTAAACAAATCAGATCACATACCAACGATCATCATGATGGTTGGTCTACAAGGTGCTGGTAAAACTACAACAGCAGGTAAATTAGCTAACTATCTTAAGAATGATAAAAAAGCTCGTCCACTCTTTATTGCGGGGGATGTTTATCGTCCAGCTGCTGTTGAACAGTTGAAGACTATTGGACAACAACTAGACGTACCTGTTTATGATGAAGGAACAGAGCATGATCCCGTTGACATCGTGCGTAACGGTTTAAAAGTTGCCGATGAAAATAAGAATGATTATGTAATTATTGATACCGCCGGACGTTTGGAAATCGATGAACAATTGATGGAAGAATTGACACGTATCAAAGAATTGGCTCATCCAGATGAAATTTTGTTTGTTGCCGATTCTATGACTGGTCAAGTAGCTGCCAAAGTGGCTGCCGGATTCGATGAACAATTAGATATTACTGGTGTCGTTTTGACTAAGTTGGATGGTGATACCCGTGGTGGTGCTGCTCTTTCAATTCGTTCCGTCACTGGTAAACCAATCAAGTTCATTGGACAAGGTGAAAAATTAGATCAATTAGATGTCTTCCATCCTGATCGTATGGCCAACCGTATCCTAGGAATGGGTGACATGTTGACCTTGATTGAGAAAGCTCAATCAGATTATGATGAAAAACAAGCAAAAGAAGTAGCCGAAAAGATTCGTGAGAATAGTTTCGACTTCAATGATTTCATTGATCAAATGGATCAAGTTCAAAAAATGGGACCTTTGGATGAAATCATGAAGATGATTCCAGGGATGGCTAACAATCCACAATTGGCAAATATCAATATCGGTGAAAAAGATATTGCTCATTTGAAGGCCATTGTTTATTCCATGACACCACAAGAACGTGAAGACCCAGATTTGTTAAATCCTTCAAGAAGAAGAAGAATTGCCAAAGGATCTGGCCAAAGTATTCAAAATGTTAACCGTATGATTAAGCAATTTAAACAATCACGTGACATGATGAATAAGATGAGTAAAGGGAATATGGCCGGCATGGATCAACTTATGGGCAATGGTATGCAAGGACGTCTAGGTAAGATGGCTATGCATTCTATGGTTCGTAAGAGTAAGAAACGTAAGAAGAAACGTTTAAAGAAGATCAAACGTTTTAAATCTTAGAATAGAGAGCGCAGTAGGCCCGCTTAGATTCTGAGCATTTGCAGGACTTTGCAAATTGGGCTGCCAGACAGTTCGTGAAGTCAGGCAAAGCACAGGAATCTGGCCTACGCAGCTCGTTTCCACTATGCGGCAAGGCACAATGGTTATTTATCTCAAAAAAGCAAAAAAAAAAGTGGTGTAAAGAAAAAAACTTTACACCACTCTTTTTTTTGTGTATACTAACAAAGTTAAGTATTTAGGAGGAAACAAACATATGTCAGTTAAAATTAGAATGAAACGTATGGGTAGCAAGTTACGCCCATTTTATAGATTAGTAGTTGCAGATTCACGTTCACCACGTGATGGCCGCTTTATCGAACAAGTTGGTTACTACAACCCAATCTCACAACCAGAAGAAATCAAACTTGATGACGACAAGATCGTTGAATGGTTAAACAAAGGTGCACAACCTTCAGATACAGTTCGTCACTTGTTGAAACAACATGGTATTATGCAAAAGTTCCATGAAAGCAAGTATACAAAATAGTTATTTTGATGGGACCAGATAAAACGATGTTTTGTCAGGGTCCTATTTTATTATCACGGAGGAAAAATGGCCGAAAAATTATATCGAGTTGGTACTATTGTCAATACGCATGGTATTAAAGGTGAATTAAAAGTCGTTCCAATTACAGATTTTCCAGAAGATCGCTTCAAAACAGGTTCTAAATTAGTTTTCAAGAAGAGTAATTCTAGTGAGGAATTTACAGTAGAATCATCTCGTAAACATAAGAACTTTATTCTTTTGAAATTAAAGGGATATGACAACATTAATGATGTTGAAAAGTATGTTAAATCAGAACTATTTGCCAGTGGTGAATTGACTTCCGAATTAAACGAAGGCGAATTTCTTTATAAGCAGATCATTGGTCTGCAAGTAATAGATAAGGATCTTGGCGAAATTGGAAAAGTCACTGAGATCATGGAATTAGGACCAAACGACGTTTGGGTCGTAAAAGGAACAAAATATAAGGAAGTTCTTTTGCCTTATATTGAAGATGTTGTTAAGAATGTTGACCTCGATAAACAAATTGTCGAAGTTGAAATACCGGATGGATTGATAGATTAATGGATATTACAATTTTAAGCATTTTTCCAAGAATGTTTCAGGCATTAAATGAGTCTTTAATAGGTAAAGCACAAGAAAAGGGTCTCGTTAATCTTGATGTAGTTGATTTTCGTGACTTTACGACAAATAAGCAACATCATGTTGATGATACAACTTATGGTGGTGGAGCTGGTATGTTGTTACAGGCTCAACCAATCTATGATGCCATGGATTATGTTGAAACTAAGAAACCAGGCCGCAAGCGAGTAATCTTGCTTGACCCAGCAGGTAAAACTTTCAACACAAAAATGGCACGTGACTTTGCTAAAGAGGATCAATTAGTTTTTATTTGTGGACATTATGAAGGTTTTGATGAACGAGTTAAAGATTTGGTTACTGATGAAGTTTCGATTGGTGATTACATCTTGACTGGTGGAGAATTACCAACAATGAGTATGATCGACGCAACTTTGCGTTTTGTGCCTGGTGTTTTAGGTAATTCATTCTCTGCTGAGGAAGAATCGTTCTCAAATGGTTTGTTGGAGTATCCACAGTATACTAAACCAGCCGATTTTCGTGGTAAGAAGGTTCCAGAAGTTTTGACAAGTGGTGATCATGAAAAGATTCGTCTTTGGAGATTAACTCAAGCCTTGAAGAAAACTTTGGAACGTCGACCAGATTTATTGGAAACTGCAAAGTTGACGGATGAGGAAGAGAAGCTTCTCAGAAAAATTCGTCAAAATATATAGTTTACAAGCTCGTCCAAATAAAGTATCATATTAAGAGTGTTTGGACACATATTAACGATATTCCGCTGTATGTCAGAGATATATAAGAGTGTCGAATAGGGAGAAATTATTCATGAATGAATTAATTCAAGATATTACAAAAGAACAACTACGTTCTGACATTCCTGACTTCCGTAGCGGTGACACTATTCGTGTACATGCTAAGGTTGTTGAAGGTACTCGTGAACGTATTCAATTATTCGAAGGTGTCGTAATCAAGAGACATGGCTCAGGTATCAGTGCTACATACACTGTACGTAAGATGAGTAATGGTGTTGGTGTTGAAAGAACATTCCCATTGAACACACCTCGTGTAGAACAAATCGAAGTTATCAGACATGGTCGTGTACGTCGTAGCAAACTTTACTACTTACGTGCTCGTACAGGTAAGGCTGCTCGTATTAAGGAACGTCGTCGCGACATCTAATTTAATACTTTTAATAGCAACTAAACTTCAAAAAATAAACCATCACGTTGAATTTTTATTCAATGATGGTTTATTTTTTTAGTTAAAGATTTGATTGTAGTATTCTAAATAAAATTTTTGATCTTCTGGTGTAGCAACAATCTTCGTGACACTGGTATTTCTAGGTTCAGGAATGCTCATTACATCTTGAGGCTTTAAAACATCTAAAGCCGCTGCTTTGACCGTAAAACCATGAGTGACACAGATAAGTTTGTCGTTAGGGTAATTCTTTAAGGCGTCCTGTAAAAAGCCGTGTACGCGCTTAACGACGTCTTCAAAGCGTTCTCCGTCAGTGGCATACTTAGTATAAAGTGGTAGGACATCGTTCCAGTATTTGTTGTATGCATCAGGATGAATTTTTCTTAAATCGGCATTCCTTTGACCATCCCATTGTCCATAAGATATTTCGACCAATCTTTTGTCGTAGGAAATAGGTAAGTCAGCGGCAGTGTTTAAAATATCAGCAGTCTGTTGAGCACGCTTTAAAGGACTACAGATAATACGATCAGCAAAACTGATGTCAAAATTTTGTTTCAACGTTTGGGCTTGTTGCTGACCGTGGGTATTTAAATAAGTCATTTCGGTATTAATATTGCCTTGCTTCATTTTCATGACATTGGCTTTAGTTTGTCCGTGACGGATGAGGTAAAATTCAGTCATGTTTTTCTCCTTTATAAGTTTGGATTCTTAATTAACTCACTTGCTTATTATTATAGAAGAAAATTTTGGAGAAATAAAAAATCACCCCAGAAAAGGAGTGATTAATTAAAATATTTGTGAACGATATAGTCCGACAACTTTACCAAGTATCTCCACGCTGTCTAAGATGATTGGATCCATTGTATCGTTTTCAGGTTGTAGGCGGTAATGTCCATTTTCTTGATAGAATCTCTTGCAGGTAGCTTCAATGTCTTCAGTCATAGCAATAACGATCTCGCCATTATTAGCAAAGTTTTGTTCATGAACTATAACGTGATCACCATCATAAATACCACAGTTGATCATACTTTCTCCATGAATTTCGAGCATGAATAATTCGCCAGATTCACGATTTAAGTCAGGTGGAATTGGAAAATACCCATCAGGATTACGTTCAGCTGTGATTGGTTGCCCAGCAGCAACGTTGCCTAAGATAGGAATTTGCTTAGATTTGATGCCGATTGAATTTAATCCAGCACCGGTAAGTTCAATCGCCCTAGGCTTAGTAGGGTCACGTTGAATAAAACCTTTTTTCTCAAGACGAGATAGGTGACCATGAACCGTTGATGTAGACGATAAGTCCACAGCTTCGCAGATTTCTCTGACAGTTGGCGGATATCCATGTTCATCTAAATAATCATAGATACATTGTAAAATTTGTGACTGTTTAGAGCCTTCAGCTTTTGACATTAGAACACCTCATTGTTAATATCTTAATTAGATTGTATCAAAATATGAATGCAAGTTCAAACAAGTGTTCGATATAATGGGGAGAATTAAAATTATGAACGAACAAGAAGAATTGCTTAAAAAAATTAATGAACTGGCTCACAAAGCAAAAGCAGGTACTATTACTAAAGAGGAAGAAGATCAACAAGCCGAACTTAGAAAAGAGTATTTGAAGAACTTTCGTGCCAGTTTTAAATCTCAAATTGAGATGATGCGTGTGTTTGATAAGCAAGGAAATGAAGTCACACCGGAGAAAGTTAGAGAAATTCAACGTAAAAAAGGTTTACGTGACGATTAATACTTTCAATTAGAGTGATTTTTTTGTAATATTAATAGATGTATGGAAAGGGTGAAACATAAATGGGAACAACAATAATCGTTGGTATTCTAGCCTTATTAATCGGTTTAGTTGGTGGATTCTTTATTGCCAGATGGTATATGAAGAAGTACTTCCAAGATAATCCACCAATCAGTGCAGATATGATTAAGCAAATGATGGCTCAAATGGGACAAAAACCATCACAAAAGAAACTTAACCAATTAATGAGTACTATGAAAGCATCACAAAAAAAGAAGTAATGAAATAAAAATTAATAGACGATATACATATTTTAATGTGTGTATCGTCTATTTTTTTATCTAAAAAATCAATTGCTCTTTATTTACGAACTATAAAATTAATAATATCTAAAATAATCTAAATGAAAACGGTAAATACGAATAATAACTAAAAATATTTAATTTAAATACGTGTTTTGTGTTGAAAGAATTTTCATAACTTGTTAGAATTTGATTACCAAAGACAGAAGGGTGGAAAACCAATGAGTGATGTAGCAATAGTTATGGGCTCAGTTTCGGACTTGAAAGTTATGCAAAACACAATTGATGTTTTGAAAGAACTACAAGTCAGTTATGAAGTCAAAGTAATTTCAGCACATAGAACTCCACAAGAGATGTTGGATTTTGCTAAGACAGCACGATCAAACGACTTCAAAGTGATAATAGCAGGTGCCGGGGGAGCAGCCCATTTACCAGGAATGATTGCTTCTTCAACTAGTCTGCCGGTTATCGGTGTTCCAGTTCCATCGAAATATTTAAAAGGGATGGATTCTTTATTGTCAATTGTTCAAATGCCAGCTGGTGTCCCCGTAGCAACGGTTTCGATTGGTGAAGCGGGTGCTAAGAATGCCGCTATTATGGCAACTAAGATCTGTGCACTACAAAATCACGATTATGAATTATCTTTGGATGGTTACACCAAGGCTATGCATGATAAGTCATTAGAAAGTGGGAAAAATCTTGGTTAAAACAATTTTACCAGGTAGTACGATTGGAATTATCGGTGGTGGTCAGTTAGGTCAAATGATGTCTTTTTCAGCAAAAGAGATGGGATATAAAGTCATCATCTTGGATCCGACTCCCAACTGTCCTGCCGCTCAGGTCTCTGATGATCAAATCGTAGCTGAATATGATGATTTGGCTCAATTAATTGAATTAGCTAAGCGTTGCGACGTTTTAACTTATGAATTTGAAAATGTTGATGCGGAAACTATCAATGAGGTTAAAAAGTATACGCAAGTGCCACAAGGAACAAAGGCTCTGACAATTACTCAAGATCGAGTTTCTGAAAAAAACTTTATTGAAGAAAGTGGTTTTTCAGCGGTGCCACATGTTGTTATTGAAAATATCTTCGAATATCACCGTGCTGTAGAGAAATTGGGTGCACCAGTGATCGTCAAAACTACGCGTGGTGGATACGACGGTAAAGGTCAAATCTTAATCGAAGATCCCGAAGATGTCTGTTATGCCGATATTGAAGAATTATTAATGCATGGAACCTGTATCGTTGAAAAAAAGATTGCTTTGAAGAAAGAGGTTTCAATCGTTGTTTCAGCTAATAGCAAGCAACAAACCTCAATATTCCCAGTGATTGAAAATGTGCATCGTCACAATATTTTGCATATCAGTAGTTGTCCAGCAATGATCGGTACTGATACGGAAAATGAAATTTATAAAATCGGTGAGCAATTAGCACGTAATTTAGAGTTAGTAGGAACGATGTGTATTGAATTCTTTATCTCAGAAACAGATGAAGTATTTGTTAATGAAATTGCTCCACGACCACATAACTCGGGTCATTTAACGATTGAATCCTGCAATATTTCGCAGTTTGATGCTCACATTCGTGGTGTTTGCAATTTAGCCATGCCTAAGGTCAAACTCTTACAACCGGCAGTGATGGTCAATTTATTAGGGCAACATTTACAACCAGCTAAGGACGAATTGGATAAACATGCTGATTGGCACTTCCATGACTATGGAAAAGCTGAAAGTAAGAATAATCGCAAAATGGGTCATATCACAATATTGAGTGATGACTTACGTGAAACAAAAGATGCTATCGAAAAAAATTCAATTTGGGATGTGTAAATTATGACTGAAGATAATTTGCTATACGAAGGTAAGGCTAAGAACGTTTATAAGACTGACAAAGAAAATGAACTTTTGATGGTTTATAAAGATCAAGCCACAGCGTTTAACGGTAAGAAAAAAGAAGTACTACCAGGTAAGGGAGTTTTGAACTGTCGAATTTCTACTTTGGTTTTTGATTATTTGATCAAAAATGGTGTTAAGACTCATTTAATTGAAAATATATCCGATCATGAACAATTAGTTCAAAAAAGTGAAGTTTTCCCACTAGAGGTGGTCTTGAGAAACATTGGCTCAGGAAGTTTTGTACGTAAGTTCCACTTGGAAGATGGTTTGGAACTAAGAGAACCAATCATTGAATTTTATTACAAGAGTGACGCCTTAGATGATCCATTTATCAATGAATCACAGATCCATGCTCTGCGTATCGCGGATAAAGAAGAAATAGCTACTATTAAAAAAATGACACTAGCAATTAATCAACTATTGATTCCGTTTTTTGCCCAAAGTGATTTTGATTTGGTTGATTTCAAATTGGAATTTGGAAAAGTTAACAATGAAATTATTCTAGTAGACGAATTTTCACCAGACAATTGTCGTCTTTGGGATAAAACTAGTCACCATTCAATGGATAAAGATGTATTTCGTAAGCATGAAGGTGATTTGGTTAAGACATATCATTCTGTTTTAGAAAGATTGACAACACGATAGGAGAGTAATGATGAAATTAGTTAAAGTTTACGTAACACTAAAACCCTCTGTATTAGATGCCCAAGGTGAAGCTATTAAGTCGGCTATCCAAACAATGGATTATGACAAGGTTTCAGATGTACATATGGGAAAATATTTTGAATTGAATTTTGAAGACTATCCTGAATTGGATAAAGATATTGACGCTATTTGTGACAATTTATTGACTAACCCTAATATCGAAACATACCGTTATGAGATCTTGGAGGCTGAATAGATGAAGTTTGCCGTTGTTAATTTTCCAGGTTCCAACTGTGATATGGATCTCTACTATGCCATTAAAGACGGTATCAAGGAACAAGTTGAGTTAGTCGATTATCGTCAAACAAGTTTAGATGGCTTTGATGGAGTCTTGATTCCAGGCGGTTTTTCATACGGCGACTACTTGAGAAGTGGTGCCATTGCCGTTCATGCACCAATTATTTCAGAAATTGTTCGTTTTGCTAACGAAGGTAAATTTGTTCTAGGCATCTGTAATGGATTTCAAATTTTAACAGAATTGCATTTATTACCAGGTGCTTTGATCCAAAACGAAAAGAGTCGCTTCATTTGTGAAACTGTCACTTTACAAGTAATGAATAATCAGACGACTTTTACCAATCAATACGCTGAAGATGAAGAAATTCGTATCCCAGTTGCCCATGGTGAAGGCAGATATTATTGTGATGATCAAACTTTAGAGGATTTAAAAGCTCATAACCAAATTGTTTTCCGTTACAAAGAAAATGTTAATGGTAGTGTTGATCAAATTGCTGGAGTGATGAATCGTCAAGGTAATGTATTGGGAATGATGCCACATCCAGAACGTGCTTTGGAGGATATCGTCGGTTCAAGCGATGGGCTCAAACTATTTCAATCAATAATCAATCAAAGGGTGAATAATTAATGACTGAACCTACTGCTAAACAAATTAAAGATTCCAGATTGTACCAACAATGGGGATTGAGTGATTCAGAATACGAATTGATTTGTGAAAAAATTTTAGAACGACTTCCTAACTATACAGAAACAGGACTTTATTCTGTTATGTGGAGTGAACATTGTTCTTACAAGAATTCCAAAAAAGTTTTACGAAAGATGCCTAACAAGAGTGATCGCGTACTTGCTGGCCCTGGTGAAGATGCTGGTATTTTGGATATTGGTGATGGTCAAGCAGTTGTCTTCAAAGCTGAAAGTCACAATCATCCTTCAGCCGTTGAGCCATATCAAGGTGCAGCTACTGGTGTCGGTGGTATTATCAGAGATATTTTTTCCATGGGGGCCCAACCTTTTGCTCTATTGAATAGTTTGAAATTCGGCCCATTAAAAGATGGTAAAACTAAACATTTAGTTAATGAAGTTGTAGCTGGAATTGGTGGTTACGGTAACTGTATCGGCTTGCCAACCGTTGGTGGCGAAATTTCTTTTGAAGAATGTTACGAAAATAATCCGCTAGTTAACGCCATGTGTGTTGGATTATTGAATAAAACTGATTTCAAACATGGTACCGCTAGTGGTAAAGGCAATTTGATCGTCTACGTTGGTGCTAAAACTGGTCGTGATGGGATTCATGGGGCAACGTTTGCTTCAGATGAATTCACAGATACAAAGAATAAGCAACGTTCCGCTGTTCAAGTGGGAAATCCCTTCATTGAAAAATTATTGATGGATGCCTGTGTTGAAATTATCGAAAAACATCCTAATTGGATCTTGGGTATTCAAGACATGGGAGCTGCTGGATTGGTATCATCAACCGCTGAAATGGCTTCTAAAGCTGATAGTGGACTGATTTTAAATCTTGATAACGTTCCCCAACGTGAAACGGAAATGTCAGCTTATGAAATGATGCTGTCAGAATCGCAAGAACGAATGGTCCTTTGTGTAAAACCACAATTTAAAGATAATGTTCTAGATTTCTTTAAGGACTTTGAATTAGATGCGGTAGTAATTGGTCAAGTAACTGAGGATAAACAATACAAGATTTATCATCATGATGAATTAGTAACTGATATTCCTGTCCGTAGTTTGACCGAAGACGTTCCGGAATACGATCGACCAGAGGTTGAACCTGCTCGTATTGCAAAAGATCGTGATTATCATTTTGTTCCAGAAATAACTTCACTAGAAGATACTTGGCAAAAAATCTTGCAACAACCAAATATTGCTAGTAAGAAACATTTCTATCAAACATATGATTCTCAAGTTAAGGCAGATACTTTAACTCAACCAGGTAGTGATGCCGGCGTGACTCGTATCAGAGGCACTAAGAAAGCTATTGCGATGACTAACGACAGTAATTCTAAGTACGTTTACTTAGATCCATACGTTGGTGGTCAGATCACTGTTATGGAGGCGGCTCGTAACATTGTTGCCAGTGGTGGTGAACCTATCGGTGTAACAGATTGTTTGAACTATGGTAATCCTGAAAATCCTGAGGTTTTCTGGGAACTTGATAAGAGTGTTGAAGGAATTGCCAGTGCCTGTGAAAAAATCAATACACCAGTAATTTCAGGTAACGTGTCACTCTATAACGAATACAATGATGAGGCAATTTATCCTAGTCCAATGATCGGGATGGTTGGATTGATTGATGATATCAAGAAAGTTACAACAATAGCTTTTAAAGAAAATGGCGACCTTATTTATTTACTTGGAAACACATTTGATGATTTCAATGGTTCAGAAATTCAGTTGCAACAAACAGGCTCAATTAAAGGTGGTTTGCGTCCATTGGATCTCAATGAAGAAAAGCTTCATCAAGATTTGATTCATCGTGCGATAGCTCAAGGCCTAATTGCCAGTTGTCATGACTTGAGTGAAGGTGGCTTAGCTGTAGCCTTATCTGAGTCAGCTTTTGAAAACCAATTAGGATTTGAAATTAAGACTGATTTAACGTCAGCTCAAATATTCTCGGAAACACAATCACGTTTCTTAGTAACAGTTAAACCAGAGGATCAAACTGAGTTTGAAAATCTAGTGTTGAGAGATTTCCAACTGTTAGGTCAAGTAACAGGCAATTCAGATTTCAAGGTAACAACTAAAGATGAAACAGTATCAATTGATGGTGAGAAAGCATCGAATAATTGGAAAGAGGCGATTTCGTGCTTGATGAAGTAAAAAGTTTAAATGAAGAATGTGGTGTTTTCGGTGTCTGGGGTGCTAAGAATGCTAACTACCTAACCTATTTAGGACTCCACAGTTTGCAGCATCGTGGTCAAGAAGGTGCGGGAATTGTCGCAAACGATGGTCAAAAGTTACGCACTTATCGTAATTTAGGATTGTTGACTCAAGTTTTTTCTAAACCTGAGTATTTGAATAATCTGGTTGGAGATTCAGCTATTGGTCATGTTCGATACTCAACTGCTGGTGAAAATAAGATTGAAAATGTTCAACCATTATTGTTTGACTTTACAGACAGTCAATTAGCTTTGGCTCATAACGGTAATTTAACAAATGCGATTACTCTAAAAAAAGAATTGGAACAAAAAGGACATATCTTTAAATCCAGTTCTGATTCAGAAGTTTTAGTTCATTTGATCAAACAGTCGACACAACCGACTTTCCGTGATCGTATGGTTGAAGCACTTAACAAGATTCAAGGTGGCTTTGCTTACTTGCTTTTGACCAAAGATGCTTTGATTCTGGCTTTGGATTCACACGGTTTTCGACCTTTATCAATTGGGAAGTTAGATGATGGTGGTTATGTAGTTGCTAGTGAAACTTGTGCGTTAGATGCTGTTGGAGCAACTTTTGTCCGTGATGTACAACCTGGTGAATTGATTACTATCTCTGACGAGGGGATGAAAATCGATCATTGGACCACTAAGACACAACTAGCCATCTGTTCAATGGAATTCGTTTACTTTGCTCGTCCTGATTCCGACATTCTAGGTGTTAATGTTCATTCAGCCAGAAAACGCATGGGAGCCAACTTAGCTCAAGAATATCCAGCACCAGGCGATATTGTTGTCGGTGTTCCTAATTCTTCTCTGTCGGCAGCTAGTGGTTATGCTGAAGCTAGTGGTCTACCTTATGAAATGGGCTTGATCAAGAATCAATATATGGGTCGAGAGTTTATTCAACCAACCCAAGAATTACGAGAGAAAAGCGTTCGTCAAAAATTAGCGGCTGTAAAAGGTGTTGTTAAAGGTAAGCGAGTTATTTTGGTGGATGATTCGATCGTCCGTGGAACTACTTGTGCTTACATCGTGCAATTGCTAAGGGATGCTGGTGCAACTGAAGTTCATTTACGTATCGCTTCACCAAGATTCATGCATCCATGTTTTTACGGTATCGATATCCAGGAAAAGAGTGAGTTGATTGCCGCTCATAAGAGTATTGAAGAAATGAATCAAATTTTTGGTTCCGACTCGCTACGTTTCTTGAGCGAAGATGGTTTAATTGATGCCATTGGAATGAACGCTGATGCACCATATTCAGGATTAGATATGTCGTATTTCAATGGAGATTATCCAACTTATCTATACGACTATGAATCCAAAAAATAAGGAGAATTTTATGGCAAATCCCTATCAAGATGCTGGTGTAAATGTGGAATCCGGTTATAAGATTTCTCAATTCGTGAAACAAAAGACTAAGAGTAAGAGTATTGGTAATTTTGGCGGTATCTATGAAATTCCTGCTGGTTTTAAGCAGCCAGTACTAGTTTCAAGTGACGACGGTGTTGGAACAAAACTTTTATTGACTAATGAGTTTAAGAAGTGGGACACAATTGGTATCGACTGTGTGGCAATGTGTGTTAATGACATCTTGGCACAGGGGGCTATTCCGCAATATTTTCTAGACTATATTTCAACTGGTAAGGTTGATCAAAAGGTTGAAGAAATACTAAAAGGCGTAATTGCTGGTTGTCAAATGTCTAATGCGTCCTTAATTGGCGGTGAAACGGCTGAAATGCCTGGAGTCTATGGCGATAATGATTATGATATTGCTGGTTTTGCAGTAGGAATCTGTGAAAAAGATGAATTACTTCGTAAAGAAAACATTCAAGAAGGTAACGTCTTAATTGGTATCACATCAAGTGGAATTCATTCTAATGGTTATTCATTAGTGAGAAAGATTTTCTTTCAGGATAATGATTTTAACTTGGAAACTATCTTACCGGAATTAGATGGACAAACTCTGGGAGAAATTTTATTAACTCCAACTAAGATTTACGCCAATGAATTAGTACCGTTGTTGGGACAAAAACTTATCAATGGGGCGGCCCACATTACTGGTGGTGGATTTTTTGAAAATGTTCCTCGAATGTTGCCCGATGGATTAGCAGCTGAGATCAATGTTGATATTTGGCCAGAATTGCCAATATTTGCTGCCTTACAAAAGTATGGACATTTAGAAACCATCGATATGTATCATATTTTCAACATGGGTCTGGGGATGGTCTTAGCGGTTGATCCTAAAGATGAATTAAAGGTTTTGGAACAATTGAATCAACTTGAAACTGTGGCTTATACCATTGGTGAAGTTGTAGAAAAAGATTCAACCAATCTGATTTTGAAAGGAGATAAGCTGTGAAAGTAGCTGTATTTGCCTCAGGTAATGGTAGTAATTTTGAAGCCATTGCCGGATCAGATGAATTGAAGAGACTAGGTCTAGAAATTGAATTATTAGTTTGTGACCAACCCAATGCTCATGTAATTAAACGAGCAGAAAAATATCATATTCCCGTTTTTGTGAATCAACTGGCTGATTACGCTAACCGCGGTGAGTATGAGCAAGCAATTATTGATAAATTAAAGCCGTTAGAAATCGAATATATTCTTTTGGCAGGTTATATGCGTGTGGTTACGCCAGTTTTACTAGGTGAATATCCTAATCACATTATCAATATTCATCCATCACTTTTACCAAAATATTCAGGTTTAGAAGCAATTGAACGTGCTTACGCTGCCAATGACGCGGTGACTGGTGTAACGATTCATTATATTGACGAAGGGGTCGATACCGGTCCAGTTATCAAACAGATGAAAGTTGTACGTTTAAGTAAAGATACCGAAGCTAGCTTAGAAGCTAGGATTCATCAAACTGAGCATCAAATGTACCGTACAGTAGTGCGAGATTTATTAATAAAAAATAATGGGGTAAGTAAATAATGAAAAGAGCTTTGATTAGTGTTTCTGACAAAACTGGAGTCGTTGAGTTTGCTAAAGGATTAATTGAAAATGATTTTGAAATTATTTCTACTGGTGGTACATACAAGAAGTTACAAGAAAATGGCGTAAAGGTTACTGAAATTGATGAAGTAACGAAATTTCCAGAAATTCTTGATGGACGTGTAAAGACACTGCATCCAATGGTTCACGCTGGTCTACTAGCTAAACGTGATAATCCTGAACATATGAAGACTTTGGAAAAATTAAATATCCAAACAATTGATTTAGTTTGTGTAAATCTTTATCCGTTCAAAGAAACCATTTCTCAAGATGGTGTCACACCGGCCCAAGCTATCGAACAAATTGATATTGGTGGTCCATCAATGATTCGTTCCGCCTCAAAAAATTTCAAGAGCGTTTACGTAGTAATTGATGCCAACGACTATGAAACAGTTTTAACAAGTATCAAGAGTGGCGAAGATAATTTGGCTTTGAGACAAAGTTTGGCTGCTAAAGCTTTCAGACATACAGCTGAATATGACAGTATTATTGCCCATTACTTGTCAGATCTAAATGGTGAAGAATTCCCTGACGTTGAAGTACTTGGTTACGATTTCCATCAAGAACTAAGATACGGTGAAAACTCACATCAAAAAGCTGCTTTTTATCAAAGTGCAATGCCAAGTGAATACTCAATTGCTTCAGCTAAACAACTACACGGTAAAGAATTATCTTTCAACAATATCAAAGATGCCGATGCAGCCTTAAGAATTGTCGCTGATTTTGACAAACCGTGTGTCGCAGCATTGAAGCATATGAATCCATGTGGTGTTGGGGTAGATGATGAATCAATCTATCAAGCATGGCGTAAAGCTTATACTGCTGATACAATGTCAATTTTTGGTGGAATTGTAGCTGTTAATCGTGAAGTTACTAAAGAAATTGCTGAAGAAATGCACAAGATCTTCTTAGAAATTGTTATTGCTCCAAGCTTTACCCCTGAAGCTTTAGAAATTTTGGAAGCTAAGAAAAATATTCGCTTGATGACTTTAGACTTCACTAAGGCTAAGTCAGCTGATAAATATGAATATGTTTCTGTTATGGGTGGACTCTTAGTTCAAGAAAGAGATACAACAGTTGATAATTTGGACGAATTCCAAGTTGTAACTAAAAAAGCCCCAACTCCTGAAGAGATGAAGGCTTTACTATTTGGTCAACAAGTTGTTAAGCATGTGAAGAGTAACGCTATCGTTATTTCAACTACTGATAAGACTCTTGGTATCGGTGCAGGACAAATGAATCGTATCGGTTCAGTAAAAATCTCTATTGAACAAGAAGAACAAGCTGAAGAGCACAAACCATTGATCATGGCTTCTGATGCATTCTTCCCAATGGATGATTGTGTTCAATATGCAGCCGAGCATGGTATTACAGCTATTGTGCAACCTGGTGGTTCAATTAAAGATCAAGATTCAATTGATATGGCTGATAAACATGGTATTGCAATGGTCTTCACTGGTAGAAGACACTTCAAACATTAGAGAGGGGTCATTCAATGAAAATATTAGTTGTCGGTTCAGGGGCAAGGGAAGATGCCATTTGTCAGGCACTCCAAAAGAATTCTCAAAATGTTGTCTTCTGTGCTCCCGGTAACGATGGGATGAAATTGTCAGAAATCAAAACTATTTCAATAGAAGAAAATGATTTTGAAAGAATGGCAAACTTTGCAAAAACGAATGCTATTGACTTTACGATTGTGGGTCCAGAAGAGCCTTTAGTTAACGGAATTGTGGACTTCTTCAAACGACAAGGTCTAAAAATTTTTGGACCTAATAAACAGGCAGCCCAAGTCGAAGGGTCAAAGGTTTTTACTAAAAGATTGATGGCCGATGCTGGTATTCCTACTGCTCAGTATCAAGAATTCACTAAGTTAGAAAATGCCTTGAATTATTTAAAGGCAACGTCAGATTTTCCGATTGTCATCAAGGCAGACGGACTGGCCGCAGGTAAAGGTGTTTTTATCGCTTCGGATTTAGTTACAGCGATTGAAACAGTAACCGACTTATTGGCGGAACATAAATTTGGCACTAAGAAAGTTGTGATTGAAGAGTTTCTTGAGGGTGAAGAATTTTCGCTAATGGCTTTTGTTGATCATAAGCGCTTCTATCCAATGCCTTTAGCTCAGGATTATAAGAAAATTTTTGACGGTGATGAAGGGCCTAATACCGGTGGTATGGGAGCTGTCTGTCCAGTCTCTAATCTCTCTAAAGATATTGAGCAAGTGGCAGTAGAAACTGTTTTAAAGCCGTTTGTTGCAGAGCTTTATAAAGAAGGCATTAAGTACACTGGAATTCTTTATGCCGGATTGATTTTGACAAAAAATGGTATCAAAGTCATCGAGTTTAACGCACGATTTGGTGATCCTGAAACGGAAGTAGTTTTGCCAAGATTACAATCTGATTTGTCAGAAATCATTGAACAAATTTTATGTCATAAGAGTATAAAGAAAATTGATTGGGAAACGAACGGTATAAACCTAGGAGTTTTTGCTGTCAGTAAAGGTTACCCTGTAAAGCCTGTATTTGGCTCGTTAGGTGATAGGGATAGTTTCAAAAAATGCCCATTGATGATCAACTATGCAGCTGTAAAGCAAGATCAGCAAAAACTATTTAGCCACGGTGGTCGTTTATACTTGATGCAAGCACAGGCTGAATCAGTCGAGGATGCGCAAGTAAAAGTTTATCGAGAACTTGAAAAAATGGACCAAACAAATATTTTTTACCGACGTGATATTGGTAAGAATTCCATTTAATACAGAAAAGATAGAAGTAAAATTTCACTTGAAATATTACTTCTATTTTTTTATTGGCGGCCCCGATACTTTAGGATTATATATTTTGTGAAAAATCTAAGAGTGTATGAATATAGAGGGATCTTTATTGATTATTAAAACTTTAAATATGAAGTTGTTTAAAATAGGAAGAAAAGCTATGATTTAAGAAACTGGTAGTCTTATTTTTTTAAGTTGATAAGAATAAGTAGTTTTTCAATTTTAGAATACCTAATATAACGGTCTTTTCTTAGTGTGCTCCCTATGTATATAAGGGTGATTCCTATTAACTACTACAGATCCAGTTTGATTTTGTGTGCTCCCTATGTGTATAGGGGTGATACTCCTATATTGTCGTTTACTTTGTATCAGATTAATTGTGATCCCTATCTAAATAGGGATGAATCTATATGTATCGAGAAAAGAAAGCCATTTCCCATAAGATTTACTGGGATGTATTCACTGTAATCAAAAAAGGACATGAACACTCATTTATATATTTAGCAGTAGAAACCTAAATATATAAGTGGGTAAATTCATGTCCTTTTTATACAATAAAACCCTGGCATGCCAGGGTTATTTTAATATATTCAATTTTAGTATATTATATAATTACTTATGTTTTTTCTTAGGTGGGATATATTCGAACGAAGGATCAATTTCCTTATCGATATTATTCCAAGCTTCTTCCATATCATCGTTAACTTGTTTAGTCTGTTTCTCATCAAGTTTAGCTTTGAAATCAAAGTCAATTTCAGGTCCTATACCAATAGTAATTTGTTTATGTTTCATTAAACCACCAAAGGTCAAAGGTCCTTGATAAACGAAGGGAACTAATGGGGCTTTTGAAAGTTTAGCAATCAGTGAGGCGCCACCCTTTAGTTGTTCGGAGTAACGAGTTCCTGAAGGGAACATGATTAAAACTTTATCTTCTTTTTTCAAAGCTTTAACTGGTGTTTTTATTACTGAAGGACCAGGATGAGCACGATCCACAGGAAAAGCATGTGCGTGCACAAGGATGAATCTTAAAATGGGATTCTTAAAAAGTTCCTTCTTAGCCATAAAAGTAGCTTCACGTGGAGAAATCGCTAGTGCAAAGAAAATTGGTTCCCACCAAGTACGGTGAGGTGCTACTAAAATATAAGGCTTGTCAGGCAGATTTTCTTTACCCACGACTTTATAACGGCCATTTAAAATGAAAACAATGCCTCTCGCTATTACACGGATAAATTTATAAAACATAGAATTATCATTCTCCCTAAAATAATCTTAACTTATTTAAAATACCATAAAGTAGGTGTCACATGTCGATTTATTCTCAAGATATTATTTCTAATAGTGGAATAATCATTAATCAAGATAAAAAACTTTATTCATTTAATCTCGATACTATTTTACTTTACAACTTCGCTAAGCCTGTAAAAAAAGGTAAAGTAGTCGACTTATGTTCTGGAAACGGCGCAATTGGATTGTCGTTGGCCTCTAAAACATCCGCACAAATATATTTGGTTGAGATTCAAAAAGAATTGGCTGCTTTATCTGAAAAAAGCATTGAAGACAACAAACTGCAACAACAAGTTCATCTGATCAATGATGACCTGAAGAATGTTCAAGCACATATTGACCACGACACAGTTGACATGATTGTCTGTAATCCACCATATTTCAAAGTTTTGGATAAAACAGCTTTAAAAGAGAAACAAGTTCTAGCTATTGCCCGTCATGAAGTAAAAGCTAGCTTAGCGGATGTATTACATTCTATCAAAGTTTTGCTTAAAGAGAATTCTCATGCTTATCTGGTTTATCGTCCGGAACGTCTCAGCGAGTTAGTCGCGGAAATGTTACAACAAAGATTGCAACCGAAACGTATGCGTTTTGTCAGGACTACTGCTCGAAAGGATGCCAATTTAGTTTTGCTCGATGTGGTCAAAACTGTGAAATCAGCATCATTGAAAGTCGAACCAGACTTAATAATTTATGATGACAATCATCAATTGAGTGAAGAGGCTAATCGAATAATCAATGGAGACAAGTAAATATTATGTCTACATGTTGTTGTGTAGCGATAAAACTTTTTATACGGGGACAAGTAATAATGTGAAAAAGAGGGTGGCTACCCACAATTCTGGTAAAGGTGCCAAGTATACCAAAATTAGACGGCCAGTTAAATTAATGTACACCGAAGAATTGGAGAATAAATCACAAGCTTTGAAACGTGAAATTGCGATTAAAAAGTTGTCACGTCAGCAAAAAGAAACTTTGTTAAAAAGTAACGGAATAAATTGGCGTGATTACTTGATTTAAAATTAATATTCCATTATAATATTTAACCGTATTGAATACACACACTTAACGATTTAGTTGTTGGTGCACTTATGTGTTTCAACTAGACATGACTTAAGTGGAGGTAAAAACCTGGAGGAACTTTTTATGTCAGTTATTTCTATGAAACAACTTCTTGAAGCCGGTGTACATTTTGGTCACCAAACAAGAAGATGGAACCCTAAGATGAAGCCATTTATCTTTACACAAAGAAATGGTATTTACATCATTGATTTACAAAAAACAGTACGCATGATCGACGATGCATACAACTATATGAAGGCTGTTGCCGGTGATGATGGTATTTTCCTATTCGTTGGTACAAAGAAGCAAGCACAAGACGCTATTGCTGAAGAAGCAACACGTGCTGGCCAATACTACGTTAACCATCGTTGGTTAGGTGGTACTTTGACTAACTGGAACACAATCCAAAAACGTATCAAGAGATTAAAGGACATCAAAGCTATGTCACAAGATGGTACTTTTGATCGTCTACCTAAGAAAGAAGTTGCTTTACTTACAAAGCAACAAGCTAAGTTAGAGAAATTCCTTGGTGGTATCGAAGATATGCCAAGAATCCCTGATGTTATGTTCATTGTTGACCCTCATAAGGAAAACATTGCTGTTAACGAAGCTAAGAAACTTAACATTCCTATCGTAGCTATGGTTGATACAAATACAGATCCAGATCCTATCGATGTTATCATCCCTTCAAACGATGATGCTATCCGTGCCGTTAGATTAATTACATCTAAGATGGCAGATGCTATTGTTGAAGGTAAACAAGGTGAAGAAGCTGTTACAGATGCAGACTTTGCTAAAGACGATAACAAAGATGACAATGCTGCCGATGCAAAATCTATCGAAGATTTAGCAGAAGCTAAAAACAATAACGAAGATAAATAATAATAATAAGCGTAAAATAGAGTCATCTGAGTAAGATGGCTTTATTTATACGACTGGAGGATTACTAATGGCTAAAATTACTGCTGCTCAAGTTAAAGAATTACGTGATAAGACAAGCGTTGGTATGATGGATGCTAAGAAGGCATTGGTTGCTGCTGACGGTAATATGCAAGAGGCTATCGACAAACTTCGTGAAAAGGGTGTAGCTAAAGCTGCTAAGAAGAGTGGAAACATTGCTGCTGAAGGTTTAACACACATCGAAGTTCTAGGTAACAAAGCTGCTATCATCGAAGTTAATTCAGAAACTGACTTTGTTTCATCAAACGACAAGTTTATCAATCTTGTAAACGAAATTGGTAAGGCTATTGTTGCTAGTGAACCAAAGACAATGGACGAAGCTTTGGCACTTAAGATTGGTGACCAAACAATTAACGATGCCATCACAGGCTTAACAGCTGTTATTGGTGAAAAGATTTCCTTGAGACGTTTCAAGGTTCTTGACAAGACAGACTCACAAGTATTCGGTTCATACTTACATAATGGTGGTTTGATCGGTGCTATCGTTACTCTTGAAGGTAACGATGAATCTGTTGCTAAAGACGTTGCTATGCACGTTGCTGCTATCAACCCTGAATTCATGGATCGTAATCAAGTTCCTGCAGACCGTTTGGAACATGAAAAGGCTATCTTCACTGAAGAAACAAAGGCTGAAGGTAAACCTGAAAAGATTATCCCTAGAATCGTTGAAGGCCGTTTAAACAAGTTCTTGTCAGAAATTAGTTTGGCTGACCAAGAATTCGTTAAGGATTCAGATATGACTGTTCAACAATACGTTGAATCAAAGAATTCTAAGCTTGTTTCATTCGTTCGTTACGAGGTTGGCGAAGGAATCGAAAAGAAACAGGAAGACTTTGCTGAAGAAGTAAAGAACCAAATCAAGTAATTTAAGAACATTTTTTGGAAGAGTCGCTTAATTCATTTTGAATTAAACGGCTTTTTCTTTGTATTTAGGGTTGTATCCGCACAAAATTTGTTTAAAAATGGTGTTTAGATAAATTTACTGTATCGAATATGTTAAAATATTTAGTAGCAAAATTAAAGGAGAGAACTTATGCCTGATATCAAGTATAAAAGAGTGATTTTAAAAGTTTCTGGAGAAGCCCTAGCCGGTGAGAAAGGCTTTGGTATTAATCCACCAGTTATTAAAACAATAGCTGAACAAATTAAGAGTGTTCATGATCTAGGAGTTCAAGTTGCCATCGTCTGTGGTGGTGGTAACATTTGGCGTGGTGAAACAGGTGCCGAAATGGGAATGGACCGTGCCCAAGCAGATTACATGGGTATGATGGCCACTGTTATGAACGGACTTGCCTTACAAGATGGTTTGGAACATATTGGTGTACCAACACGTGTACAAACATCAATCGAAATGCGTCAAGTAGCTGAACCTTACATCAGAAGAAAGGCAATCAGACATCTAGAAAAGGGTCGTGTTGTTATCTTCGCTGGTGGTACTGGTAATCCTTACTTCTCAACAGATACTACTTCTGTACTTCGTGCCGCTGAAATCGAAGCTGACGTTATCTTAATGGCTAAGAACAACGTTGACGGTGTTTACTCAGCTGATCCTAAGAAGGACCCTAATGCTAAGAAGTACTCAGAATTAACACAACTTGATATTATTAATAAGAATCTTGGAGTTATGGATACAACTGCTTCATCATTGTCAATGGATAATGATATTCCATTGATCGTATTCAACTTGAACAAGGCTGAAAATATTAAGAAGGTTGTTCAAGGAGAAAATATCGGAACAATTATAAAGGGTGGTAATGATGACTAACAAAGCTGTTACAAAAGCACAAGAAAATATGACGAAGTCAATCGACGTTCTTAGAAAAGAATTAGCTAATATCCGTGCTGGTAAAGCTAATGCTTCAATTTTAAGTAACGTTAAGGTTTCATACTATGGTACTGATGTGCCATTGAATCAAGTTGCCTCAGTTAACATTCCTGAAGCACGTGTTTTGATGATCACACCTTATGATCAATCATCATTGGATGATATTGAACATGCCATTAATTCATCTGATTTAGGATTGAACCCTGCTAACGATGGTAAGGTTATTCGTTTGGTTATCCCACAGCTTACTGGTGAACGCAGAAAAGAGATTGCTAAGCAAGTAGGTAAAGAAGCTGAAGAGAGCCGTATCGCCGTTAGAAACGTTCGTCGTGAGGCTATGGACGATCTTAAGAAGCAATTAAAGGCCAACGATGTAACTGAAGATGAATTCCATGATGTTGAAGATCAAGTTCAAAAGGTTACCGATAAGGCTATCGCAGAAGTTGATAAATTAGCAGCAGAAAAAGAAAAAGAAATTACTGAAGGATAATAGTCTTTATGACAGAGAGTAAGAGACAGTTGGATTCAGACATATCAGTTCCTAAGCATATTGCTATTATTATGGACGGTAATGGTCGTTGGGCTAAGAAAAAGGGCCAACCACGTATTGCTGGGCATAAAGAAGGCATGAATAATGTTAAGACAATTGCTACAGCAGCAAGTCATCTTGGCGTTAAAGTCTTGAGTTTGTATGCTTTTTCTACTGAGAATTGGAGTCGACCTAGTAAAGAGGTCAACTTCCTAATGAAGTTACCAGTAGATTTTTTCGGAACTTTTATGCCGGATTTAATTAAAGAAAATATTCGAGTGTTCGTAACCGGATTTACTGATCACTTACCTGAAAAAACCAGAAAAGTAGTTTTAAAAGCAGTTGAGGATACTAAGGGTAATACTGGAATGATCCTCAATTTTGCTTTTAATTACGGTGGCCGAGCTGAAATTGTTAATGCTGCTAAAAATTTGGCAATTGAGGCTGCCAGTGGTTCAATAGATCCAAGTGATATTGACGATGCCATGTTTGCAGATCATTTGTTGACTAATCATTTAAAAGATTTGGCTGATCCTGATTTGTTGATCAGAACTAGTGGTGAAGAGCGAATTTCTAATTTTATGCTCTGGCAATTAGCTTATACAGAAATGATCTTTGACGATAGTTACTGGCCCGATTTCACGGTTGATGATTTGGTTGAGGATATTAAAGAATTTGACAGAAGAGATCGTCGTTACGGGTCTGTTTAGTTTGGGGGAAAATTATGAAACAACGTGTTATTACTGCCGTTATTGCACTAGCAATCTTTATTCCCATATTGCTTGCTGGTGGAGTTTGGTTAGAAGTTGCAGCTGCAGCACTAGCCGCAGTCGGTGTTTTTGAAATTTATATTATGCGTAAACGTATCATCGTTTCCGTCGACTTTTTAGTAACTATCTTAGGAACGTTAGCATTAGTAGTTCCTAACGGATTTTACCGTGGATGGTTCCCAAAGAGTTTCTCAAGATTGGATCTATTC
Source organism: Companilactobacillus sp. HBUAS56275 (assembly GCF_036913655.1). NCBI lineage: Bacteria > Bacillati > Bacillota > Bacilli > Lactobacillales > Lactobacillaceae > Companilactobacillus > Companilactobacillus sp. HBUAS56275. Next base: position 597,765 of record NZ_JAYKKK010000001.1, on the reverse strand, counting down.
TACGTCTTTGCGGTAATCTTGTTGATTATTACAGTATTGACAAAGAACAAATTTAATTTTGAAGATGCAGCTGTTTCAGTAGTTTCAATGTTGTACATTGGTACAGGATTCCACTATTTGGCTGCTGTAAGAAATTCAAACGCTGGTTTAGGTTTATTGATGTATGCCTTAATAGTTGTTTGGTCAACAGATATCTTTGCTTATACTTTCGGTAGAAAGATTGGTAAGCACAAGTTATGGCCTGCTATCAGTCCTAACAAGACTTGGGAAGGAACAATTGCCGGTATTGTTATGGCTTTGATCCTTTCAGGCGTTTACATGTACTTTGTGCCACAAGAGTACTCAATGACAACAATGTTGATGATTGCCTTTGTTCTATCAATCATGGGACAAATGGGCGATTTGATTGAATCAGCTTATAAGAGATATTACAAAGTTAAAGATTCAGGAAATATTTTACCAGGACATGGTGGAATTTTAGATCGATTCGATAGTATGCTGATCGTACTACCGTTGTTACACATATTCGCTTTAGTCTAAGCATCTCGTGGAGGTTAAAATGACCGCGATAATTACATTTATAATCGTTTTTGGGATATTAGTTATTGTCCATGAATTTGGACATTATTATGCTGCAAAAAAATCAGGGATTTTAGTTCGTGAGTTTTCTGTAGGGATGGGTCCAAAAATTGTCGCTTATCGTAAGAACCATACGACATACACTTTAAGACTATTGCCTTTAGGTGGTTATGTACGTATGGCTGGCGCTCAGGAAGATGATTCTGATATTCAACCAGGAACGATGGCGTCTTTAGTTTTAAATGATCAAGATAAAGTAATAAAAATAATAACTTCCAGTAAGGTTTATGATGCAAATGCGGTCCCCGTTCAAATTTCTAAGTCAGACTTAGTTGATGACTTGGTGATTGAAGGGTATGAAAATGGCGATGAGACAGTCGTTAAGGAGTATTCAGTTGATCATGATGCAACCATTGTTGAAGAAGACGGTACTGAGGTTCAAATCGCACCACGCGATGTTCAACTTCAGTCCGTTTCTGTTTGGAAGCGAATGATTACTAATTTTGCTGGTCCATTCAATAATTTCGTTTTGGCAGTCTTGGCTGCTATTTTAGCTGCTTTCATGATGAATGGTGTTGCCACTAATCAATTGGGACATATTGAAAAAAATTCAGTTGCTCAACAAGCAGGTCTAAAAGTAAACGATACGATTGTTAGCGTTAATGGCAAAAAAACTGGGTCATGGACTGCTTTATCAACCAATATTCAAAATAACCCTGGTAAGAAAGTTACTTTAAAAGTTGAATCAAATAAAAAACTTAAAACAATTAAATTAACTCCTAAAACTGTTAAATCACAAGGCCAAAGTTACGGTCTAATTGGGATTATGCCAAAAACTGATTCTAGCGTCTGGGCTAAGATCAAATATGGCTTTTCATACAGTTGGGGAACGACCGTCATGGTTTTCCATGCATTAGGTAAGATGGTGTCTGGTGGATTTAATATTAATCAGTTATCAGGACCAGTTGGTATTTATTCGATGACCTCACAAGTAGCGTCACAGGGTCTGGTTAATATTATTTTATTTACTTCAATGCTATCGATGAACCTAGGTATTGTTAATTTGATTCCAATTCCAGCCTTAGATGGTGGAAAAATTTTATTAAATATCGTTGAAGCAATCAGAAGAAAACCAATTCCAGAACAGTATGAAACTGTCATCACCTTAATTGGTGTCGGAATCTTGGTTTTATTGATGATTGCTGTTACATGGAATGATATTCAGCGCTTCTTTATAAAATAGGGGGATAAGAACTTGAAACAATCAAAATTATATATTCCAACACTGAAGCAGACTCCTTCAGATGCTGAGGCTGTCAGTCATCAGTTGATGTTAAGAGCCGGCTACATCAGACAGGTTTCCGCAGGGGTATATGCATACTTGCCATTAGCTTGGTCAGTTATTCAAAGAATTGAAAACATTATTCGTAAAGAAATGGAAAAAATTGATGTCGTAGAAATGCGCATGCCAGCAATTTTACCTGCTGATCTTTGGAAAGAAAGTGGCCGTTATGAAACTTATGGCGATAATCTTTTCAAATTCAAGGATCGTCACGAACGTGATTTCATCTTGGGACCAACTCATGAGGAAACATTTACAAGTGTTGTAAAAGAAAGTTTGAATAGTTACAAGAAGTTACCTCTTGTTTTATATCAAATGCAAATGAAGTATCGTGATGAAGATCGTCCTCGTAATGGTCTATTGCGTGGCCGTGAATTTATCATGAAAGATGCATATTCATTCACAGCTAACAAAGAACAACTTGATGTTATCTTTAATCAAATGGAACAAGCTTACCGTAATATTTTTGATATTTGTGGTTTAAATTACCGCGCTATTATCGGTGATGCTGGTGCCATGGGTGGTACTGATTCAAAGGAATTCTCCGCTATTGCTGGAATCGGTGAAGACACAATTGCCTATTCAGATGACAGTGATTACTCAGCTAACCTTGAAATGGCTGCAAGTAAGATGGAAGAGAATTTAGTTGAAGATAAGAAAGAAGCAGAAGTTGTTGATACACCAAATGTACATACAATCGATGCTTTGGCAGAACTTCTAAAAGTTGAATCATCAAGAATTATGAAGGCTGTTGCCTACATGGCTGATGATGAACCAGTTATGGTCATGATTCGTGGTGATTACGATGTCAATGACGTTAAATTGAAGAATTACTTGGGTGCTGACTTCTTACGTGAGGCAACTCCTGAAGAAGTTAAGGATGAATTTGGCAGTGTACCTGGATTTATCGGACCTAAGGGGATCAACGATAAAGTTAAAGTACTTTACGATAGTTCCTTAGTTGGTTTGATGAACTTTGTCGTTGGCTTAAATAAAGCTGACGTTCACTTGTTCAATGCTAACTTTGAAGATATTGTTGACGAAACACCAGAATTTAGAGATTTCCGTGTTATCAAGGAAGGTGAAGTTTCACCCGATGGCCATGGTCATATCAAGTTCACACGTGGTATCGAAATTGGTCATATCTTTAAGTTAGGTACTAAATTCTCAAAAGCACTTGGTGCTAACTTCTTGGATGAAAATGGTAAATCTAATCCATTGATCATGGGAAGTTATGGTATTGGTATTTCACGTCTATTGACAGCCATCATCGAACAACACTGTGATGAGAATGGTATTATCTGGCCAGTTAGCTTGGCACCATATCAAGTTCATGTTGTTCCTATCAAGTACAACAACGACGTTCAAGGCAAATTGAGTGACGAAATTGTTGAATTGTTGCAAAATGAAGGTTATGACGTCTTGCTTGACGATCGTAAAGAACGTCCCGGTGTTAAATTTGCTGACTCAGATCTAATTGGTATTCCTATTAGAATCACTGTTGGTAAAAAAGCTGGCGATGGAATTGTTGAACTAAAGATCAGAAGTACTGGTGAAACAATTGAAGTAAGTAAAGATGAATTAGTAAATTCAGTAAAAATATTGCTTAAGAATCAGTAATGAGGCTTAGGCCTTTTTTTATTTTTTGAAGGAAAGAATATGTCAGACACAAAACAACTTTTTGAAATTTTAGTTAAACAAATCAAATTAGATAGCTTATTGCCATCTAATGATGCGTTTATCGATGGAAAATTAAATAAACTTGAAGTTCATAAGAACAGTAAACGCTGGACATTCTTTTTTGAATTTAAACGCGTATTGCCATTCAATGATTTCATGACTTTTGTTAAAGCCTTGAAAGCTAGTTTTGATGGAATCGCCCAAATTGATTTTGAAATCAAAACGACGGATTCAGAATTATCTGAAAAAGATATTAAAGATTATTGGAATTATGTTTTGAATGATTGCAACGTTGAGTCGCCGATGGTTCTAGATAAGATCAGTCAGACGCCACCTCATGTTGAGAATGGACAAGTCTTTTTAGATGTTTCTAATAGTTTTATGGCTGATTTTGTTGATGGAAAACTCATTGATGGACTTCAGTCAGAATATAGTAGTCTAGGTTTTCCTGATTTTAGAATTAGAACTAACGTTGACAAGGCCAAGTATCAAGAAAAGGCTGAGGCGATGAAAGCTGCTAATGCTGAAAAAACTAAGCAATTTCAAGCTAAGGCTAAAGAAGCTAGTGAAAAGAAGGCGGCTAAACCTGTTGGTAATGTCTCCAAGGTAGGACGTAAGATTCCTGATGATCAAGAAATTACGCAAATGGTCGACATTATTGAAGAAGATCGTAACAAAGTTGTTGAAGGTTACGTGTTTGATATTGATGTTCGTAAGTTGAAATCAGGACGTTCGCTCTTGATTATGAAGGTTACTGACTATACTTCATCGTTCAGTATCAAAAAATTCTCTAATGGTGAAGATGATGAAAACTTCTTTGCAGCATTAGATCAAGGTTCTTGGATCAGAGTCCGTGGTAATGTTCAGGAGGATAATTTCTCACGTGAACTAGTTATCATGGCCAATGATATCAATGTGATCAAACATGAGATGCGTAAAGATACCGCTGAAGATGAGAACAAACGGATCGAATTACATGCTCATACCAACATGAGTCAGATGGATGCGATTCCTAGTGCAACTGATTTAATCAAACGAGCTAGTGATTGGGGACAAACAGGTATTGCTATTACCGATCATCGTGCTTTACAGGCCTTCCCAGAAGCATACAATGCTGGGAAAAAATTTGGCGTCAAGATTGCTTACGGTGTTGAGGTCGACCTAGTCGATGAAGGCAATCCAATTGCTTATAATTTACGAGATCAAGTGTTAGATGGTTCTGAATATGTAATCTTTGATACCGAGACTACTGGACTTTCGGCCGTTTACGATTCGATCATCGAAATTGGTGCTACTAAGATGAAGAATGGCGAAGTGATCGATAGATTCGACAAATTTATCAATCCTGGTCATCCCTTGTCTGAAGTAACCACGAATTTGACTAGTATTACTACTGAGATGGTTCAAGATGCTCCTGATGAAACGGTTATTATTGGCGAATTTATGGACTTTATCGGTGATGATATTCTAGTTGGTCATAACGTTACTTTCGATATGGGCTTTATGAATGCTGCTTTAACAAGAATGGGACGTCCAAGATTATCAATGCCAGTTATTGATACTTTGGAAATGTCAAGAACACTTCACTCTGAATACCGTAATCACAAGTTGGATTCTCTAGCCAAACGTTATCATATTGTCTTGGAACATCACCATAGAGCTGATTCTGATGCTGAAACAACTGGTTACTTGATGTACAAGTTGTTCGATGAATTGGAAGATAAGTTTGGAACAAGAAACGTTAATCAATTAAATGATCACGTTGGTGGTGAGGAAGCCTACAAACAGGCTCGTCCAAGTCACGCTGTCCTCTTGGCTAAAACTCAAGCTGGATTGAAGAATATGTTTAAAATTGTTTCTTATTCAATGACACGTTACTTCTATCGAACGGCTCGTGTACCAAGAAGATTGTTGAATAAGTATCGTGAAGGAATAATTGTTGGTTCTGCTTGTGAAAATGGTGAAGTCTTTACTAGCATGATGCAAAAAGGTTATGACGATACTCGTGAATTAGCACAGTATTATGATTACCTAGAAGTTATGCCTCAAACGTTATATCAACATCTAATTGATATTAAAATTATTAAAGATGAAGATGCTTTGCAGGAAATCATCAAGAACATTGTCAAATTAGGTAAAGAATTGAATAAACCTGTTGTTGCAACAGGGGATGTCCACTACCTTGATCCACATGATAAAGTTTATCGAGATATTGTTATCAAAGCTGTAAAGAGTAATGCTTTAGCTCGTCGACCAGAATTGCCTGATGTGCAGTTTAGAACGACTAATGAAATGTTTGATGAGTTCGATTACTTGGATCAACAAACAGAACAAGAGATCATCGTTGATAATCCTAAGAAAATTATGGATTCAATAGATGAGATTTCTCCAGTTAAAGATAAGCTCTACACTCCAAAGATGGAGGGGGCCGAAGATGAAATTCGTAGTTTAACAATGAATAAGGCCCATGAACTTTATGGTGATCCTTTGCCAGAATTAGTTCAAAAACGTATGGATCGCGAGTTAAAGAGTATTATCGGAAATGGTTTCTCTGTTATTTACTTAATTGCTCAACGTCTAGTTTATAAATCTAACAAAGATGGATATTTGGTTGGTTCCCGTGGTTCTGTTGGATCTAGTTTCGTTGCCACGATGACTGGTATTACCGAAGTTAATCCTTTGCCACCACATTATCGTTGTCCTAATTGTAAGTACTCTGAATTCTTTACTAAAGGTGAAGTTGGTTCAGGATATGATCTACCCGATAAGGATTGTCCTAAATGTGGTACTGATATGAAAAAGGATGGTCAGGATATTCCGTTTGAAACTTTCTTAGGTTTCAAGGGTGATAAGGTTCCTGATATTGATTTGAACTTCTCTGGTGACTACCAACCAGTAGCCCATAACTATACCAAAGTATTGTTTGGGGAAGATCACGTATTTAGAGCTGGTACTATTGGTACAATTGCGGATCGAACAGCTTTCGGTTATGTTAAAAATTATGAAGAGTTAACTGGGCAGAATTTCAGAAACGCTGAAGAAGAACGTTTGGCAATGGGGTCAACTGGTGTAAAGAGAACTACTGGTCAACATCCGGCTGGTATCATTGTTGTGCCCGATTATATGGATATTTTTGATTTCACTCCAATTCAGTATCCGGCCGACGATCAAACAGCACTCTGGAAGACCACCCACTTTGATTTCCATTCAATCCATGATAATATCTTAAAACTAGATATTCTGGGACATGATGATCCCACGATGATTCGTATGCTACAAGATTTATCAGGAATTGATCCTAAGACTTTGCCAGTTAAAGATCCTGGGGTCATGGAATTATTTAGAGGAACTGATTCTTTAAACGTTACACCTGAACAGATCTTTTCTAAAACTGGTACTTTGGGTGTACCTGAGTTCGGTACTCGATTCGTTCGTGGTATGTTGGAAAAAACACATCCAACGACTTTCGCCGAATTGCTACAAATTTCAGGACTATCACATGGTACTGATGTGTGGTTGGGTAATGCCGAAGAATTGATCGACAAGGGCATCGTTACTCTGAAGGATGTTATTGGTTGTCGTGATAATATCATGATGGATTTGATTCACTATGGTATGGATTCACAGATGGCTTTCCAAATTATGGAGCATGTTCGTAAAGGACGTGGTATTCCTGATGATTGGAAACAAGCCATGAAAGATGCCGATGTTCCTGATTGGTATATTGATTCTTGTTTGAAGATCAAGTATATGTTCCCAAGAGCCCATGCGACAGCCTATATTATTATGGCCTTAAGAATTGCTTACTTTAAAGTTCACCATCCACTTTATTATTACTGTGCGTACTTCTCAGTCCGTGCTGATGATTTTGATTTAGTTGCGATGACTACAGGTAAGGATGCCGTTAAGGCTTCAATGAAGGCTATCAATGATAAAGGGATGGATGCTTCTACTAAAGAGAAGAATCTTTTGACTGTTTTGGAATTAGCCAATGAATGTTTGGAACGTGGCTTTAAGATCAAAATGGTTGACCTTGATAAGTCTGATGCCTTTGATTTCAAGATTATTGATGATAAGACAATATTAGCACCATTTAACGCTATTCCAGGCTTGGGTGATAACGTTGCTAAACAGATTGTGGCTGCCCGTGAAGAACAACCATTCTTATCTAAACAAGATTTAGGAACTCGTGGTAAAGTATCAAAAACAGTTATCGAGTATATGACAGAAAATCATGTTTTAGATGGCATGCCAGACGAAAATCAGTTATCATTGTTTTAGCTATGGTTCTTATAAGTTGCTTTAATACGTAATATATGTTAAATTAACTACTAGTTAATTACTGATTAATGAGTGAGCAGAAATGCTCACTCTTTTTATTGCCGATTACTTTGGAGGAATGTCCTTGGATACAAAAGTTGAAGAATTAAAAGCCATTTTACAGCCAATCTTAGATCAACATGATTTTTATCTTGTTGACTTAGAGTTCGTTCATGAACGTGGAGATTGGTATTTGAGAGTTTGTGCAGATAAGAAGGGCGGAATCAGCATCGATGATTGCGCGCTTATTAGTGAGGAGTACGGTGAAAAGTTGGATGAATTGAATCCAATTGATCCTGCTTATTACTTAGAGGTTTCATCTCCAGGTGCAGAACGCCCCTTAAAGAATGATGAAAGTCTCGTTGACAGTGTCGACGACTATGTCCATGCATCGCTTTATCAAAAACAAGATGGTCAAAAAGCTTTTGAGGGAACTTTAATTGAGGTAACGGATACCAAGATAACTTTGAATGTTAAAGTTAAGAATTTAAAGAAACAAGTAGAAATTAGTCGAGACAACATCGCTAAGATCAGACTTGCAATCGAATTCTAAGGAGAAAATCATGAGTAAAGAAATGGTTGAAGCACTTGATGCGCTTGAAAGCGAAAAAGGTATCAAGAAAGAATATGTTATTGAATCACTAGAAGCTGCTCTAGTAGCTGCTTATAAGAGAAATTACAATCAAGCTCAAAATGTTAAAGTTGAATTTGACGCAAAAAAGGGTAATATACATGTTTATGCGGTTAAAGAAGTCGTTGAAGACGTTGTAGATGATCGTTTAGAAGTTAGTCTCGAAGATGCTCAAAAGAAGAGTAGAGGTTATGAAGTTGGTGACCATGTCCAAGAAGAAGTAACACCAAAGGATTTTGGACGTATTGCTGCTCAAACGGCTAAACAAGTTATTATGCAACGTGTTCGTGAAGCTGAACGTGATATCATCTATAATGAATATAGTCAGTATGAACATGAAATCATTCAAGGAACAGTTGAACGTAGCGATAATCGATATGTTTATATCAATTTTGGTAAAATTGAAGCTGTTATGTCTAAGAATGATCAAATGCCAGGTGAAACTTACAACTCACGTGACAGAATCCGTGTTTATGTAACTAAGGTTGAAAATGCTACAAAGGGACCACAAGTCTTTGTATCTAGAACAGATCCAGGTTTGGTCAAGAGATTATTTGAACAACAAGTTCCAGAAATATATGATGGAACTGTAGAAATTGTCTCAATTGCTCGTGAAGCTGGAGATAGAACTAAGATTGCTGTTAAGTCTGACAATCCTGACGTTGATCCTGTTGGTACTTGTGTCGGTCCTAAGGGTACCCGTGTTCAGGCCGTAGTTGACGAATTGAATGGTGAAAACATTGATGTAGTGCCATATGTTGATGATCCAGTTGACTTCATTGCCAATGCTTTGAATCCAGCTGAAGTTATTGCTGTGCAATTTGATGAAAATGATAAGAAACAATGTATTGTAATTGTTCCGGATTATCATTTATCATTAGCTATTGGGAAGAAAGGTCAAAATGCACGTTTAGCTGCTAAATTGACTGGCTACAAGATTGATATTAAACCTGAATCACAAGTTGAATTCGTTGACGATAATGATCAAGACGTTGACATCAATGATGTTGAAAGTGGCAAGATCGATATTGAAAAAACTCGTGAAAATGCTGCAAACGCTGATGATGCACAAAATCCAGCTGCAATTGATTCAGAAGATGTAGATAACGAAGAAGAATCAACAGACTCAGAAGAATAAGAGGGGTGATAGATTTGGCAACTCGTAAGATACCTATGCGTAAAGATATTTTGACGAATAAGATGTATCCCAAAAGAGAAATGGTAAGGATCGTTAAAGATAAAGAGGGTAACATCTCAATTGATCCAACAGGCAAAAAGGCCGGCCGTGGCGCTTATGTTGGATTAGATCCTGAAGCCATTAAAAATGCAAAATCTAAAAAATCACTAGAAAAAGTGTTCTCACATGCAGTACCAGAGAATTTTTATGATGAATTATTTGATTTTGTCGATCATCAAAAGGCAAGAATGGATCTTTTTGGTGATTTGGGAAAGAAACATTAATGAACTCATTTTATAATTTTTTAGGGTTAGCTGTTAGAGCTGGTAAATTTATCAGTGGAACAGAACTAACTATAAACGGCATTCGGGATGGAAAAGTTAAATTAGTTATTATGGCTAATGACTGTAGTCCACGAACAATGAAAGATTTACATAATAAAGCAAGTTACTATAAAGTACCGGTAATTGATACGGTGGATAGTGCTTCGTTAAAAACTGCTATTGGAAAAGACAGAAAAGTTATGGGAATAACAGATTATGGATTTGCTAAAAGGTTAAAAGATATTATGGACAATTAACAATTAAGGAGAGTGATAGGATGGTCAAAAAGAGAATTTATACTATTGCAAAAGAAAACGGTGTTGAGAATCAAGTAATTCTTGATGCTGCTACAAAGTTGGGTATGGATGTGAAAAACCATATGTCATCAGTAGATGAAAATGATGAAAAGAAAATTGTAAGTAACTTAAAGAGTGGTAAAAAGCCAAGTAATAACGGTAATAGACCTGCCCCTGTTCAACACAATAACCATGCACAAAAATCTACAGGTGAAAAAAGTGAAGGTAGTAATCACAATTCAGGTGATCACAAGACTAAGATCAAGATTACTGCTGTAAGAAGAGATGCTAATAAGGGTAAGGGTCATTTTGACCATCGCAATAACAATCACAACTCCAATGGTAATCGTCCAAACAGCAATAATCATCGCCCAAATAGCAACAATGCTAACAATAGTAATAACAACAATAACAGTAACAATCGTAACGAACGCAATAATCGCAATGGCAATAATAATGAGAATAGAAGAAATGATAACCGCAATTCTCAATCACGCGATAATCGCAATCGTAACAACAATAACCGCCGTGATCGTTCTACTGTACAAGGACAAGCTCCACGTCCAAGACAAAGTGCTGGTAACAAGTATCTAGAACAATTTAAGACAAATATTCAAGATGCTAGTCGTATTCCTAGTCATCCAACTAGAAATAATAACCATAATGCTAACAGCAATAATAATCACAATAGTGATAACCGTAAGAACAATCACCGTCCTAACAATAACAATAACGAAAATCGTTATAGAAACAACAATAACAACCATAATAACAACAACACTAATAGCAACAATAATAATCGTAACAACAATTCCCAAAACAGAAGACCAAATAACAACAATAATGTAGCTGCAAAGGCCAAGGAAGCTCCAAAGTCAACGGTTGCAAATACTAATATTCCAAAGCCAGAGTATAAGAAGGCAAAGCCAACTAATAGTAATCGTGACTTTGGACATAAGCAAAATCTTGCTAATCCATTTGGTAGTCGTAAGAAGAAGAAGGAACGTAAACGTCAACAACGTCAACGTACCGAACCTAAGAAGCCAATGCCACAAAGAAAAGAACGTCCATTGCCAGAAACACTTGTTTACACTGTTGGTATGAACGCTCAAGATATTGGTAAGTTGATCCATAGAGAGCCAGCTGAAATTGTTAAGAAACTATTTATGCTTGGTATTATGATCAACCAAAACAAGTCCTTAGATAAGGACACAATTGAACTATTGGCTGCCGATTACGGTATTAAGGCTGAAGAAAAAGTTCAAGAAGATGTTGCCGATATCGACAAGTACTTCGAAACAGAAGCCAATACAACTGATAACTTAGTAACACGTCCACCAGTTGTAACTATCATGGGTCACGTTGATCATGGTAAGACAACATTGCTTGATCATTTGAGACATACACACGTTACAGCTTCTGAAGCTGGTGGTATCACACAACATATTGGTGCCTATCAAGTACGTCTTCAAGACAGATTGATCACATTCTTGGATACTCCAGGACATGCTGCCTTTACTAATATGCGTGCTCGTGGTGCTGATATTACAGATATCGTTGTTCTAGTTGTTGCAGCTGACGATGGTGTTATGCCACAGACAATTGAAGCTATCAACCATGCTAAGGCTGCAAATGACCCTATCATCGTAGCTATCAATAAGATCGATAAGCCAGGTGCTAACCCACAACATGTTACTGAAGAATTGATGAAGTATGATCTTGTTCCTGAAGATTATGGTGGGAATACTATTTTTATTGATATTTCAGCTAAGATGGGAACAAACATCGATGAATTGCTAGAAATGATCTTGCTTGAAGCCGACGTTTTGGAACTTAAAGCAAATCCTAAGCAAAAAGCTATTGGTACAGTTATCGAAGCTAAATTGGACAAGGGCCGTGGACCAGTTGCATCACTATTGGTACAACAAGGTACATTGCATGTCGGTGATCCAATTGTTGTTGGTAATACCTTTGGCCGTGTTAGAACAATGACTAACTACAATGGTAAAGAAATTGAAGCCGCTAAGCCTTCAGAACCAGTAGAAATTACTGGTCTAAATGATGTTCCAGAATCAGCTGATAAGTTTGTTGTCTTCGATGATGAAAAGACAGCTCGTGCAGCCGGTGAAGAACGTGCTAGTCGTGCGCTTCAAAAGGAACGTCAAAATACTAACCCTGTAACACTTGATAACTTATTCGAAACAATGAAAGAAGGAGAACTTAAACAAGTCGACGTTATTATTAAAGCCGATGTTCAAGGTTCTGCTGAAGCCATTGCCGGAAGTTTGAAGAAGATCGATGTTGAAGGCGTTCGCGTCAATATCATCCATTCAGCCGTTGGTGCTATTACTGAAAGTGATGTTAACCTTGCTGCTGCAAGTAATGCTATCATCATTGGATTTAACGTTCGTCCAACAGCTCAAGCTAAGATTCAAGCTAAGGATGAAAATGTTGATATCCGTCTACATAGAGTTATTTACAAGGCTATCGATGAAATTGAAGCTGCCATGAAGGGTATGCTAGAACCAGTTTATGAAGAAAAAGTTATTGGTAACTTAACAGTCCGTGAAACATACAATGTTTCTAAGATTGGTACAATTGCTGGTTGTTACGTAAACAGTGGTAAGATTCAACGTGATAGTGGCGTAAGACTTATCAGAGATGGTATTGTTGTCATGGAAGGTAAGCTTGCTTCACTTAAGAGATTTAAGGATGACGTTAAGGAAGTTGGTTCTGGATTCGAATGTGGTATCACAATCGAGAACTACAACGACATCAAGATTGGTGACGAAGTTGAAGCCTATGTAATGGAAGAAGTTCCAGTTAAATAGGAGATGAGAATATGGTAAAACATCGAATTGGTCGAGTTGAACAAGAGATTCAAAAAGAAGTTAACGATATTCTTTTAAAACGTGTTCGTGATCCTAGAGTTCAAGGAGTTACAGTAACTGGTGTTGAGATGACTGGTGATTTGCAACAAGCAACCATTTATTTTAGCATCTTATCAGAAAAGGCTAGTGATGTTGAAAAGACACAAGCTGGCTTAGATAAGGCTACTGGACTAATTAGAAAAGAATTGGGTCAGAAATTAACGTTATATAAAGTACCTGAATTGGAATTTAAGCAAGATCAATCTGTTCGCTACGGTGAAAAGATCGATAAGTTAATTGCTAAGTTACATCAGGATGAAGCAAACCGTTAATACAATTTGATATAAAAAAGATAGGTAAATCCGAAAGTGGATTTCCTATCTTTTTTGGTTTGGGGGGATGTGCTTAAGGTGCCGTCCTCCACAACAAGAAAATTTGACTGGAACGCCATGGGTACGACTTGAAACTAATAATTTTGCACTTCGCGCAAAATCATGGATTTCCAAGCTCGGCCTTTCCCTAAGTAATAAATTGCTAAGGGAATCTCATGGCTGAGTCAATTTTCTTGTTGTTCCGGACTAAATCCGGCCTTGTTTATTAATCATTGTAAAATCCAGATACTAAAAAACAGACTCTATTAAGAGATTCAAGCATATTTGCGTGTCTTGAAATACTTAATGGGTCTGTTTTTGGTTTAGAATTTAAAAGTTTATATTTTAACCATGTAAGATTAGATGATATCTAACTGCTGTATTTTTTTCGATAATATTAGAAACGAGTGTCTAGTCGGTAGTAAAAAATCTGTGGGCCCTCAGTGGTGAGATTCTACTTAGCTTGCGAAGCAAGGTTAGTAGAAGACCGAGCTTAGAGATCCATGATTACGCACAAAGTGCGGAATTATTAGCTCTAAGTCGTGTCCACCACGTTCCAGTGGCCCACAGATTTTCTACTACCGACGGCAACATAACACTTAATTTGTTAGTATTTACCTTAGTTTAACTCCCACACTTTTTTACAACTTCTTTTCATTCTATAAAAATACTAGTAAAATCATTGTTAATGACATTTTAGATACGGAGATTATTATGGACGGAGTAATTCCATTAAATAAAGAAATTGGACAAACTAGTTCAGATTATGTTTATAAATTAAGAAAAGTATTGCATACTAAAAAAATTGGTCACACAGGGACATTAGATCCACTAGTAGACGGAGTTTTACCTATCTGTGTGGGACAGGCTACTAAGCTAGTAAACACTCTTACAGGCTCTCCTAAAGAGTATGAGGGTGAGATCACATTAGGTAGATCAACTACAACTGAGGACCGTGAAGGGGATACTGTTGAAGAAAAGAAATTGAGTCAGCCGATTGCTGTTGAAGATTTGAATCAAGTTTTTCAACAAATGACAGGTGATTTGACTCAAATTCCTCCAATGTTTTCAGCGGTCAAGGTCAATGGTAAAAAGCTGTACGAATACGCTCGTGCGGGCATTGAAGTTGAACGTCCTAAACGCCAAATTCACATCTATGATTTTTATATCATGGGTGATCCTGTTTTTGACGAGAAGACAGGTTACCAGACACTCAAATTCCACGTTAAGTGTTCTAAAGGAACTTATGTTAGAACTTTAGCAGTGGAGTTTGGTAAAATCTTAGGTTATCCTGCATTCATGTCACAATTGACACGTGTGAAGAGTGCTGGCTTTTCAATTGATGAAACTTTTACTCTGGGACAAATTGAAGAGATGCTTGATAAGAATGATACAAGCTTTTTGAAATCAATTGATGAAGTCTTAAGTAATGTTCCAAAACACGAATTAACTGATGAGGAATGGGAAGTACGGGTTTCACATGGTGGTTTTTTGGAACCGGAAATTGATTCTGATAAGGAAGATCAATTACGTGTGCAAAGAGCTGGCGTGACTAAGGCACTTTACAAGTATGATAAAGTAAGGGATATGTGGATTCCAGATTTAATGTTACTAAATAATAAGTAGAAGAGATTGAAAATGCAGATTACTAAAGTTAAACATCCACTTCTAGTGCAGCAGCTTCCTACTGAGGATACAGTTTTGATCATGGGCTTTTTTGACGGAGTACATCTTGGTCATCAAAAAGTTATCAAAACAGGGGTGGAGCTTGCTAGAAGACATGGTCTACAATCAGTTTTGCTGACCTTTGATCGTTCTCCTAGAACGGTATATCAACATGAAAAAAATTATAAATATCTTTCAACTATGGATCGAAAGGCTGAATTGGTGGAAAAACTCGGAGTAGATCGACTTTACTTTGTAGAGTTTGGACAAGAGTTTGCGCAATTGAAGCCGCAAGAGTTTGTTGATCAATATATGATCAATTTGAGAGCTAAGTTCGTAGTGGCTGGTTTTGATTATACTTACGGTAAAAAAGATATTGCTAACATGCAAACTTTGTCGCAGTATTCACGGGATAGGTTTGAGATTATAACGGTTCCGGAACAAGTTATTGATGATCGAAAAATTGGCTCCAGTGCTATAAAGAAATTTATTGCTACTGACAAAGTAGAAGAGGCTAATAAATTTTTGGGCTACACTTATCAAAATCAGGGAACAATCGTTCATGGACTTCAGCGCGGTCGAACCTTGGGCTACCCCACTGCCAATTTGGCAACCAAAGGAGATCAGGTAATTCCTTCAATTGGAGTTTATGCGACGAGAATTCAAGTTGGCGATACTTGGTATGATTCCATGACTTCGGTTGGCTACAACGTCACATTTAAAGAAAATACAGGTGTCACAATTGAAACCAATATTTTCGATTTTGATGCCGATATTTATGGTGAACATGTAGCTTTAGAGTGGGTCAAGTATTTACGTGGAGAAGTTAAGTTCGACGGGGCAAAAGGCTTGGTTGAACAATTGAAGCTTGATAAGATTAATTCCATTGCAGCTTTACAAAAGAAATGAGAATGATAAGCAACATCTACATGAAGAATTTAATTCCTTAGGGATTTGGACTCCAAAGTAGGTGCTGCTTATTTTTTCAGCAAATAATTTTAAAAATTAAGTATGCATACTTGACACTAAAGGGATAGATTGTTATATTTTACATTGTTAGCACTCAGGTATGAATAGTGCTAAAAAGGAGGACGGTATAATGCTATCACAACGTCAAGATGCTATCTTGAGAGAAGTCGTGCGCATATTTACAGATACCGGCCAGCCGGTTGGTTCGAAGACATTGATGAATGAATTACCTTTTCATGTAAGTTCTGCGACAATCAGAAATGAAATGGCAGTGCTTGAAGAAGTGGGTTACCTCGAGAAAACTCACCTTTCCTCAGGTAGGATTCCTTCAGCGATGGGATATCGTTATTATCTGGATCATTTGGTACAGCCAACTAGTGTACCGCAAGATATTGCACAGAGAATTGACGATGACTTTGGTAAAACATATCATCAAATTGATGATATTATCGAACAATCTGCCAAGATTTTATCTCATTTAACTAGTTATACAGCTATCACATTAGGACCAGAGAGCAGTTCAGTCCTTTTAACGGGCTTTAGAATCGTTCCTTTGAATCCACATCAACTTATGGCAATCATTGTCACAAGTGATAATAATGTTGAGAATAATATTTATACAATCGATGATGATTTTGATACTTCATTAATTGAAAAAATTGTGAATATTGTGAATGATAAATTAGTTGGACAACCTTTACCTAAGGTTATTCAAATGTTACATACCGATGTTCCAGCAATTCTTTCAGAATATATGTATTCAACAGATGGTCTGTTGGATATGATGGATCAGCTCTTTAGAAAAGCTGGTGCTGAAAAGTATTATGTTGATGGACAATTGAATTTGTTAAATTACGCTAATAACGATGATTTATCGCAAGTTCAGTCGTTGTTCTCAATCATCAATCAGAGTACTGATTTAAGAAAATTAATTGATCCAAGCATTTCTGATGACAGTATTAAAGTTCGTCTGGGAAGTGAGCTTGGGAGTGATGCGTTAAAGAATTACAGTATTATCACTGCTAATTATGATGTTGGTCATCATGGTAAAGGTGTTATTGCTTTATTAGGACCAACAACAATGCATTATTCACAGTTGATAGGTTTACTTGGTGAATTCAGAGTTGAATTGGCCAAAAGATTAATTGATTATTATTCAAGGTATGATGATTCTTGAAATTTAGGAGGAAGTAATGGCAGATAAGGAAAAAGATCAAGATTTGAAGACTGCTAAAGAGGCAGCTCAAAAGACTGATAAGAAAACTGACGATAAAGAGTCAGCTAAAAAGGATGCTAAGATTGATCCCAAAGATCAAGAAATCAAAGATCTTAAAGCCAAGAATGATGAGTTGTCAGACAATCTTTTAAGAACTCAAGCTGAACTTCAAAATATGAACAAACGTCATAGTAAAGAAGTTGCAGGAATTCTTAAATATGATGGTCAAAAATTAGCAACTGAGATTCTTCCCGTGATTGATAATCTTGAACGTGCTCTTGCAGTTGATGCTGACGATGATGCATCAAAACAACTCAAAAAGGGTATTGAGATGGTTCAACAGCATATGGCTAAGGCCCTTGAGGATAACCATGTGACTGTTATTGACAATGCTGGTGAGAAATTCGATCCAGCAAATAGTCAAGCTGTTCAAACTGTTCCTGCTGATGATAAGCATAAGAAGGATACAGTCGTTCAAGTTTTACAAAAGGGTTATAAGTTAGAAGATCGTGTGCTTCGTCCAGCAATGGTCGTTGTCGCTCAATAGTAAGTAATTAAATAAAGAAATTAAAAGAGGTTAAGGTTTATGTCAAAAGTTATTGGTATTGATTTAGGTACTACAAACTCTGCTGTAGCCGTTCTTGAAGGTGGCTCTCCAAAGATTATTACAAACCCAGAAGGTGCAAGAACTACTCCTTCAGTCGTTGCATTCAAAGATGGTGAAATCCAAGTCGGTGAAGTTGCAAAGCGTCAAGCAATCACTAACCCAGATACAGTTTCATCAATCAAGCGTCACATGGGTGAAGCAGGTTACAAAGTTACTGTAGCCGGCAAGTCATACACACCACAAGAAATTTCAGCTTTCATTTTACAACACATCAAGAAATTCTCTGAAGACTACTTAGGTGAAGATGTTACAGATGCTGTTATCACAGTTCCTGCATACTTCAATGACTCACAAAGACAAGCTACTAAGGATGCTGGTAAGATTGCTGGCTTGAACGTTCAACGTATTGTTAACGAACCAACAGCTTCAGCACTTGCTTATGGTCTAGATAATGACAAGGGTGACGAAAAAGTTCTTGTTTATGACCTTGGTGGTGGTACATTCGATGTTTCTATCCTTCAATTAGGTGATGGTGTCTTCGAAGTACTTTCAACAAATGGTGATACACGTCTTGGTGGTGATGACTTTGACCAAAAGATCATCGACTGGTTAGTTGAACAATTCAAGGCTAAGAATGGCGTTGATTTAAGTCAAGACAAGATGGCTCTTCAAAGATTAAAGGATGCCGCTGAAAAAGCTAAGAAGGACTTATCAGGTGTTGCTCAAACATCAATCAGTCTTCCATTTATTTCATCAGGTGCTAATGGCCCACTTCACTTGGAAGAAACATTGACACGTGCTAAGTTTGATGAATTAACAGCTGACTTAGTTGAAAGAACAAAGATCCCTGTTGATAATGCATTGAAGGATGCTAACTTGACAAACAGTGATATCGATAAGGTTATCTTAAATGGTGGTTCAACACGTATCCCTGCTGTTCAAGATGCTGTTGCTAAGTGGACTGGCAAAACACCAGATCACTCAATCAACCCTGATGAAGCCGTTGCCCTTGGTGCTGCTATTCAAGGTGGTGTTATCTCTGGTGATGTTAAGGATGTTGTTTTACTTGATGTTACACCTCTATCACTTGGTATCGAAACAATGGGTGGTGTCTTCACTAAGTTGATCGATAGAAATACAACTATCCCAACAAGCAAGTCACAAGTATTCTCAACTGCTGCTGATAACCAAAGTGCTGTTGATATTCACGTACTACAAGGTGAACGTCCAATGGCTGCTGACAATAAGACCTTAGGTCGTTTCCAACTAACAGATATTCCTGCTGCACCTCGTGGTGTACCTCAAATCCAAGTTACATTCGATATTGATAAGAATGGTATCGTAAATGTTTCTGCTAAAGATATGGGAACAAATAAGGAACAAAAGATCACTATCAAGAGTTCATCAGGTTTGAGCGATGAAGAAATTGATAAGATGATGAAGGAAGCTAAGGAACACGAAGAGGAAGATAACAAGCGTAAGGAAGAAGTCGATGTTAAGAACGACGTTGAACAAACATTGTTTGCAACAGACAAGACTCTAAAAGACGTTAAAGGCAAAGTTTCTGACGATGAAATCAAGAAAGCCCAAGATGCTCGTGATGCTTTGAAGAAAGCTCAAGACTCAGGTGACCTTGAAGACATGAAGAAGAAGCGTGACGATTTGAACAAGATCGTGCAAGATCTTTCTGTAAAACTTTATCAACAAGCTCAACAAGCACAACAACAAGCTGGTGGCGACGGTGCTACTGGTGCAGGTTCAGCTGATGATAAGAAGTCAGGCGATGACAATACAGTTGATGGCGACTTTTCAGAAGTAGATCCTGATAAAGATAAGAAATAATAATTGTGATAAAGAGCAGTCGGTTAATTACTAAAACCAATTATGGTATAGTAAGAACATAACTGCTCTTTTGAGCGTTAAAAAGGAATAGGACTTAATTGTCCTGTCATGCAAAGGTGATTTAATGGCAGATAGAAATCCATATGACGTACTAGGCGTTGATAAAAACGCTTCTGATGACGATATAAGAAAAGCATTTCGTAAACTTTCAAAAAAGTATCATCCTGATTTGAATAAAGCACCTGATGCTGAAGATAAGTTTAAGGAAGTTAATGCCGCTTATGAAATATTAAAAGATCCACAAAAGCGTGCTCAATATGATCAATATGGTTCTGCCGGTATGAATGGTGGCCAAGGTGGATTTGGCGGCTTCGGTGGTGCCGGTGCTGGTGATCAGTTCGGTGGCTTTGAAGATATCTTTAGTCAATTCTTTGGTGGCGGCGGTTCTGCTCGTCAAAATCCTAATGCCCCAAGACAAGGTTCCGACTTACAATATCGCATGGATTTGACTTTTGAAGAGGGAGTTTTCGGTAAGAAGACTAACATTTCTTATAACCGTGAAGAGGAATGTTCAACTTGTGGTGGTTCAGGTGCTAAGCCTGGTACACATCCAGAAACATGTTCCAAGTGTCATGGTTCAGGTTATGTAGAAGTAGATCGTCAAACTCCACTTGGCCGTATGCGTACAAGAGTTGTTTGTGATGTCTGCAATGGTACTGGTAAGGAAATTAAAGAGAAGTGCAATATTTGCCATGGCTCAGGTAAGGTAAATGAAAAGCATGAACTTAAAGTTACTGTTCCAGCAGGTGTTGAAGATGGACAACAGATGCGTTTAGATGGTCAAGGTGAAGCCGGAACTAACGGTGGACCTTACGGTGATTTGTATATTGTCTTCCACGTTGCTCCAAGCAAAGAATTTAGACGTGATGGCTCAACGATTTATGCATCAGTAAATATCAGTTTCCCACAAGCGACATTGGGTGACAGTATTAAAGTTAATACCGTTCATGGACCTGTAGAGTTGAATATCCCAAGTGGTACTCAAACAGGAACAACATTTAGATTACGTGGAAAAGGTGCTCCGGTTCTAAACAGCAAGAGTATCGGTGATGAAAAGGTAACAGTCAATATTGTTACACCTCGTAAGCTATCTAGTGAGCAGCGTAATGCTTTGAAACAATTTGCTGAAGCTGGTGGCGATAAGGTTAAAGAAAAAGATAGTAACTTTTTCAATAAAGTAAGAGACGCTTTTAAAGGCGAATAAAAATAAGAACTTACAATTCAATTTTGAATTTGTAAGTTCTTATTTTTTATGTTTTAAATTTGAGCAAACTTGTTAAGAAGACGAATCATTTGGCAGGTAAAGCTGTATTCATTGTCGTACCAAGCAACTGTTTTTACTAGATTTAGGTCACCGACTTGAGTTACTTCTGTTTGAGTAGGGTCGAAGACGGAACCATAGGTAGAATTGATAATGTCGCTAGATACGATTTCTCTATCATCGTAGCCAAAGGATGGATTGTTTTGAGTATGATGTTGCATGGACTTATTGATTTCTTCAACGGTAACATCTTTGTCCAAAACGGTAACCAATTCAGTTAAAGAACCATCGATGACTGGTACTCTTTGAGCATGTCCCTTTAACTTGCCATTTAATTCGGGAATAACTAGACCGATAGCTTTAGCAGCACCTGATGAATGAGGGATGATGTTGACGGCAGCGGTTCTAGCAGCCCTTAGGTTATCCCCACGAACTGGTCCATCGAGGATCATTTGAGTCGAGGTATAGGCATGTACGGTCGTCATAGTCCCGACTTTAATACCAAAATCCTGATTCAAAAAATAAGCCATGGGAGCTAGACAATTAGTTGTACAAGAACCTGCTGAAATGATTTTGTCGTTGGTATTTAATGTACTATCATTGACGTTGTAGACGATGGTTTTCATTTGGCCAGCTGGAGCAGAGATTAAAACTTTCTTCACACCGGCATCTAAATGAGCTTGTGATTTTTCAGTAGAAGTATAAAAACCAGTACATTCAAGAACAATATCCACACCATCATTTTTTACCCAAGGGATTTTTCTGGCATCTGGTTCAGCGTAAACACGAATTTTTTGATTATCGACTAAAATATCATTTCCATCTGCCTTGACTTCGTGTTCAAATTTTCCGTGAGCAGAATCGAATTGCAATAATTGTGCTAGCATTTTAGCGTTAGTTAAATCGTTGATTGCGACGACTTCTAAATTGCTGTCCTTTAGTTCGCTGATTCTCTTGAAAGCTAAACGGCCAATGCGACCAAATCCGTTAATTCCAATTTTTACTGTCATATTGATGACCTCCATCTCTTTATTACAGGTGTAATCTTAACGAGAAATGGATTGACCAACAATGTCATAAATGAAGGGCTTAACTATACTATTTGTAGGAGATAAATATGAGTCAGGTAGATAGACATAAAGATCGAGTTGTGCAAATAGATTTCTATTCTCATCAAGATTTACAGAAGTTAGTCTTAAATAAGAAATATACGTTAGCATTAATAACTGAGAATAAAACATTAGGTACTTTAAACGGGTATCCTGTTCAATTAGAGTCTCCATGTGTCTTATGCTTGCAGGATAATGATGATTTAAAGATTGATTCAAAAATCAATGCCTCAGTTTTTTGTTTTGATCCGATTTTTCTGGAGACAGTTCGTGTTTCACAATTAAAGGATATCAATGTTCCTAATACGCCACATATTAAGAAGGGTCTGTCTTTGTTTGCAGGGTATGATCGAATCATTTCACTTGATGCAAAGATCTATCCTAAATTTTTGCAGTGGTTTTTTACTATGGGAATGGAAGTTAGTGCTCAAAGCGATGATTTGTGGGTTTGTCGTATCAAACAGTATTTAATTCAAATATTTAATCTCTTACTGCAGTTAAAAGAGTCCCATCCGCAATCAGCAATAGATATTGCTTTAAAGTTCATTCATATGAATTATTCACAACCGATAAAATTAGATGATCTAACAGACTTAGTACATCTGAATCGTGTGTCGATGAATGAACAGTTTAAACAACGTGTCAATCAAACTGCTATGCAGTATTTACTATCATATCGGTTAAGTATTGCTGAACAAATGTTGACCCATACGGGAATGACTTTGAATGATATAGCTTTGGCTACTGGCTTTGAGTACGATACTTACTTTATGAAGCAATTTCGGCAACATAAGGGTATGTCGCCAACTCAATATCGCAATGTTAGTCGTGAAGTGGCAGTACAACAGTGAATATCCGAGGCAATGCTCTAGAACATAGTAGTACAATAGTGTAAAATAGAAAGAATGATAAATTTCTGATAGAAGGGAATAATTTATGGATTTAGATCTTGATAAATTAAAAGAACGACAAAAAAGAATTCGTAATTTCTCTATCGTAGCGCATATCGATCATGGTAAATCAACGATTGCTGATCGAATTTTGGAAAGAACTAAGACGGTTTCAAAACGTGAGATGAAGGCTCAGATCCTAGATGACATGGATCTCGAACGTGAACGAGGAATTACTATTAAACTAAACGCGGTGGAGCTTGAATATGAGGCTAAAGATGGCCAGACATATATTTTCCACTTGATTGATACCCCAGGACACGTGGATTTCTCCTACGAGGTTTCAAGATCATTGGCTGCTTGTGAGGGTGCTTTGTTAGTCGTTGATGCTGCTCAAGGTGTCGAAGCTCAAACTTTGGCAAATGCTTATTTAGCAATTGATAATGATTTGGAAATTGTTCCAGTTATTAACAAAATTGACTTGCCATCAGCCGAACCAGACAAAGTCAAAGAAGAAATTGAAGAAACAATCGGAATTGATGCTGAATCTTCTGTTTTAATGAGTGCTAAAACTGGTATTGGTGTCGATGAATTGTTGGAAAGAATCGTTTCTGACGTTCCAGCTCCTGAAGGTGATTTGGACAAACCACTCAAAGCATTGATCTTTGATTCGGTTTATGACAGTTATCGTGGCGTGGTCTTGGATGTACGTGTTCGAGAAGGCGTTGTAAAGGTCGGAGACACAATTGAATTGATGAGTAATAAGAAGACCTTTGAAGTCACTGAAGTTGGTGTGATGTCTCCTAAAGCGGTCAAGCGTGATTACTTGATGGCTGGGGATGTAGGTTATATTACCGCCGCTATTAAGACAGTTAAGGATACTCAAGTTGGTGATACGGTTACTTTAGCAAATAATCCAACAGATGAACCTTTGACAGGTTATCGTAAGAGTACACCAATGGTCTATGCTGGTCTTTATCCGGTTGATAATGCCAAGTATGAAGATCTACACGAAGCTTTGGATAAGTTGCAACTAAACGATGCAGCTTTGGAATATGAGCCTGAAACTTCGCAAGCTTTAGGATTTGGATTCCGTGTAGGTTTCTTAGGATTATTGCATATGGATGTTGTCCAAGAACGTTTGGAACGTGATTTTGATTTAGACTTGATCACAACTTCACCATCTGTTGATTATCATGTTACAAAAACTGATGGTGAAGAAATCATCGTTGATAATCCAGCTGAGTTACCAGACGCAGCTGATATTAAGGAAATTCGTGAACCGTTTGTTAGAGCTGAAATTATGGTTCCTGAAGACTTTGTTGGTCCGGTAATGGAACTGTGCCAACGTAAACGTGGGGAATTCGTAACCATGGATTATCTGGATAAATATCGAGTAAATGTGATTTATAAATTACCGTTGCTTGAAATTATCTTTGATTTCTTTGATGATTTGAAATCTAACACTAAAGGTTATGCGTCACTTGATTATGATGTTGACGATTATGAACCAAGTGAATTGGTTAAGATGGATATTTTGCTTAATGGTGAACCAGTTGATGCCTTGAGCTTTATCGTTCATAAAGACTTTGCCCAAAAACGTGGTCGTGATATTGTGGCTCGTTTGAAGGAAGTTATTCCTAGACAAATGTTTGAAATTCCAATTCAAGCTGCTATTGGTAATAAGATCGTGGCTCGTTCAAATGTTAAAGCTTACCGAAAAGATGTTACCGCTAAGTTATACGGTGGTGATAGAACTCGTCGTGATAAGCTATTGAACAAGCAAAAAGCTGGTAAGAAACGTATGAAGGAAGTTGGTAAGGTATCTGTACCACAAGAAGCCTTCATGTCAGTTCTTGATCTTAACCGAGGCAAAGATGACAGTAAAAATTAAATAAACGCTTATAATGTAATTAGTCGTTACATTATAAGCGCTTTTTTATTTGGAGGGATTCTCTATGGAAAAATTTGATACGATTATCATTGGTGCTGGCCCAGGCGGATTAGCTGCTGCCTACGATTTGAGTGAATCAGGCCAAAATGTGGCCTTGATTGAGAATAATTTATGGGGCGGAACTTGTCCTAACCGTGGATGTGACCCCAAAAAAGTTTTGCTCAGTGCTGTTGAAGCTAGAGATAGAATGATTCAGTTAAAAGGTAAGGGTTTTAGTGATGTTCCTTATGTTAACTGGGAAGAGTTGGAACGATTCAAGGAAACTTTCACCGATCCAGTTTCGGAAGGTAGCAAGAATGGTGCTATCGATGCTGGAATTACGACGATTGATGGGTCACCGAAGTTTGTCTCAGAAAAAGAAATAAGTGTCAATGAGGCTACTTATCAGGCTGATCATTTTATTATTGCAACTGGTCAACGTCCTAGCTATTTGAATATTCCTGGTAAAGAATACTTGTTATCCAGTACCGATTTCATGTCACTCAAAGAGATGCCCAAGACGATCACGATTATTGGAGCAGGTTACATTGCTTTTGAATTAGCTACAATTGCCAATGCCACTGGTGCAGAGGTCCATGTCGTTCACCACAATGATCGTCCTTTGAAGGCTTTCAATGAAAAATATGCTAAAGAATTGGTCCAACAATTAGAGAATAAAGGTGTTAAGTTCCACTTTAACGTTGATACTCAAGAGATTATCAAGTCTGCTGGACAATTGACTTTAAAAGCTGATGACTTCAGTCTAACTAGTGATTTGATCATTGGAGCTACTGGTAGAATTCCAAACGTTGATATTTTGGACTTGGACAAAGCAAATGTTCAAACAGACCGTCATGGTGTGATTGTTAATGAGAAAATGCAGTCGAGCAATGATAAAATTTTTGCCATTGGGGATGTTGTTTCAACTAAAACACCAAAGTTAACACCCGTCTCAGGTTTTGAAGCTGATTATGTCAGTCAGTTCATCTTAGGCAAGACTACAGATGATATTAAGATGCCATTAGTGCCAACTGTTGTTTATGGCAGTCCTAAACTAGCTCAAGTAGGTGAACAAACAGGTGCTAAGGTTATCGATCAAGATGTAACTAGTTGGTTTACTTACAGTCATACTAATCAACCTAAGGCGATGATCAGAGTCGTGTTAAACGATCAGTCCCAAATTATTGGTGCGACGGTTTTGAGCAATGAAGCCGACAGTATGATCAATCTCTTGACCAAAGCAATTGAACAAAAGATGACTCACGCTGATGTTAAGAAAGAAATTTTAGCTTATCCAACAGCGGGTAGCGATTTGGAGTATTTATTCTAGATATATGTATTGGTAAAATGATCGTGATGATTCACGATTATTTTTTTTGGAGGAAAAGCTATGTATCGCCACGAGATAGTTGAACCAAGCCAGCAATTATTAAAATTAATAGTTCATACTGAACATTTTGCTAATGGAGATGTTTTACGTCATTGGCATCAAGCTATTGAAATTGATTATTCGATCAAGGGAACGGCCGATTTCACTATTAGTGGTAAAAAAATTAAGTCTAAATCAGGGGATGTTTTGATTATCAATTCCAACGAAATTCACTCCGTTGATAATATGAACGCAAACAAGAATACTTTAGCTTTAACATTTTTAATTCCATATGAAATTTTGATCAAAGAGATTCCGAATTATGAAAATTATTGGTTTGTTCTTCCCGAGAAAAAAGAAGAAGTGGCAATAATCAAGCATGACTTATATTTGTACTATCAGCATAGCCAAATAAAGGATGAATATCGTAATTTACAATTAAAGAGCGATATGTTCTTGATTCTACATGACCTACTAAAGTATTGCAGTCACGATAAAAGCACAGTTCATGGGCTTCCAAGAATTCCTACATTGCATAAATTGGCAGAAGTAATTGACTACATCAATCAACACAGCAGTGAAAAAATAATGTTAGATGAAATAGCTCAAGCAGGTCATTTGAGTACGGGTTATCTGTCTAGGACTTTTAGCAAACAAATGGGGATGAGTGTAATGGAATATGTAAATTACATTCGATTAAAAAAGGCCTATGAGATGATAACTAATACTGACAAAAATGTTGCGGTCATCTCTGATTTGACGGGCTTTTCTAATCCTAAATCATTCAGCAAACTATTTCTTCAAATTTATAAGCAAACACCAGGAAAATATCGAGCTAATTTAAAAAGGTCATAAAATGACCTAAAAGTGGTTGTGATTAATCGCTTACAGTAAACGGTTACATCGTACAATGAACTTGTTCTTAAGAAAGACAAGGAGTGGTACGATGACGAAAATTAATACTAAATCGTTTCTGTTTAAATTTGCTTTACTGTCGATCTCGATGTTGTTAATGGCAGCTCCTAACATTGCTGCGGCAATACCATTGATGAGTAAAACCTTTACTGGTCAATCAGCTTCAGCCATTGAAACTATTTCGACAATTCCTAATTTAGGTATTATTGCTGGTATTTTTATCAGTAGTGTTTTAGTTAATTTCCTAGGTCAAAAAAAGACTGTAATGTTTGGACTTGTTGTTGCATTAATATTTGGAATAACCCCAGTATTCTCAAACAATTATTATGTCGTTATTATTTCTAGGTTGTTACTGGGAGTCGGAATTGGTTTATTTAACTCTTTAGCAATCAGCATGATTTCTGATTTTTACGGAGGTGATGAACTTTCAACAATGATGGGCTTTCAAAGCTCAGTTAGTTCATTAGGAAGTTCGATTTTATCATTTTTGGTGGGTTATCTAATTGCCTTTGGTTGGCATGCAACTTTTATTATTTACGCAATCGCATTGCCTATCATGATTATTTTTGGATTAGTGATTCCTAACGTTGAAACTAAATCAGTTAAGCATGAAAAGTCAGTTCACCAAAAAATTAATTTGCCGGTCATTCTAATTTCAGTGATGACATTCTTTATTTATGCTTTCTTCATGGTAGTTACAGTTAAACTAGCCGATCTGTTGACGTATAAAAATATGGGTACAGGCAGTCAGGCAGCTACAATTCTAGGTGTCTTCACATTAGTATCCATGGCAATTGGTTTTGTTTACGGATTCGTGCATAAATTATTGAAGCAATACACTTTGATGATCGGATTCTTATTAATGACTATTGGTTTTGCAATTTTATCCAGAGCAGCAAGCATTGCCAACGTAACTATTGGTGTGGTAATTGTTGGTTTAGGATTTGCCTTGGTAATTCCATTTATCTATACGATTATTAACACGATTGCTCCAAAAGGTTCAGAGAATTTGGCTTCTTCAGTTATGTTGATATTCACTAATGTTGGAGTTTTCATCTCACCAACTTTGATCAATTACTTGTCTGGTTTAATGGGCAGTCAACAACCAGATATGAACATGAGAGTCGCTGCATATGGATTTGGCTTCTTATTGTTGATTGCCATTTTTACACTTATTTATCAAAAGGTCGTTCAAGGAGGAAAGTATTTTGTTAGAAAAGGTTAATGTTAAAAATACAGATTATCAAATGAAGTTAGTGCCTGGAAAAGATACAGAAGGGTATCTCGATCCTAAAGCTAAAAAAGAGCTGGAAGATTCTATCAAACAAACTAATACGGGTGACTTTGGTAGTGCAGTTGATAGCAAAGTTACGGTTGAAGATATCCGTTCATCAATGGGCTGGAAAAAAGCTAATCACACGAATCAACACGAATTGAGTATCACTGATACAAATTATGATGGTATTAATGTTCGAGTCTATTTACAAAAATCACTAGTTAATGAAACCTTACCAACAATTTTATTCATGCACGGTGGCGGTTTCTTTGGTGGTAGTTTGGACAATGTTGAATATCCATGTGAAGCATTGGCAGATTTTGGTAAAGTTCGCGTGGTCTCAGTGGATTATGGATTAGCACCAGAACATCCTTATCCTCAGGATTTGATTGATTGTTACCAAGTGTTGAACTACATAGCACAAAATAAAGTTGCCTTAAAAGTAGGCGATATCACAGCAATGGGAGACTCCGCCGGTGGCAATTTGACTTATGCTTTATCATTATTAGATCGACAATTAGGGACTAACTATTTAAATAAAGCAGTAGCACTATATCCAGTTACTTATCAAGGAAAAGATGCGAAGAGAAGGGCAGCCTTTGATACACCAGAACCGTTGATTGGTCATGAAAAAGCTGAAGATATCAGAGCTTATATTAATAATTTTAATGGCAGTCAAGGGATGATTAATGATTGGTATATTCGGGATAGTGATCCGGAGAGCATGTATATTTCACCATTGAATGCACCAGAAGAATTGTTAAAGAAAATGCCACAAACGTTATTTATGATTGGTGAGTTTGATCCTTTAAGACTCCAAGGAGAAGCCTTCTATAACAAGATGAAATTAGCTGGTGGTGATATTACTTACCTCAGATATAACGGGATGACACATGCTTTTATGGATAAGGTCGGTGACTTTGTTCAAGCCGATGACTGTTTGCATGAAGCAATTGAATTTATTTTGAAATAAAGCATAAAAAATGCCGGAATTCTAATTTGAATTCCGACATTTTTGTTGTTAATTATTTTTCTTCATAACCATTTAAGTGTTTTGATTTGAAGTTCCAAGCATCGCTGATAACTTTTTCAACGTCATCATACTTAGGTTGCCATTTCAAAACGGTTCTAGCCTTTGTTGAGTCAGCAATCAAAGTACTTGGGTCTCCTGGACGTCTTGGTCCAATCTTAGCAGGAATCTCTTTGCCGGTAGCCTTACGAGCTGCTTCAAGAATTTCCTTGTTTGAGAATCCTGTAGATGAGCCGAGGTTAAAGACATTACTGTCATTGCCACTACGTAGATATTCCATAGCCAAACGGTGAGCTTCAGCCAAATCTTCAACATGGACATAATCACGGACGTTAGTACCATCTTTAGTATCGTAATCATCACCGAAAATCGTCAATTCATCACGTTGTCCAGCAGCAACTTGTAAGACAACAGGAATCAAGTGAGTTTCAGGGTTGTGGTCTTCACCGATTGTACCATCAGGCTTAGCACCACCAACATTGAAGTATCTTAAAGCAACGAACTTGATACCATAAGCTACATCACACCAGTGCATGATTTTTTCCATGGCTAATTTACTTTCACCATATGGGTTAGTAGGTACGGTAGGATCAGTTTCCTTAATCGGAATTTGTTTAGGTTCACCGTAAGTTGCGGCAGTTGATGAGAAGACAATGTGCTTAACACCAAAATTGTGCATTACTTGAAGCAATGAGATCATACCGCTGGTATTATTGTCAAAATACTTAAGAGGGTCCTTCATTGATTCAGGTACCACTGAGAAGGCCGCAAAGTGAATGACATCAGTAATGTCTTCATTTTGGAATAGTTTGATCAAGAATTCCTTATCACGGACATCGCCTTGATAGAATTTAGCTTTTGAATTGATAGCTTGTTGATGACCAGTCGATAAGTTATCTGCTACAATGACGTCGTAACCAAGCTCGCACAAATGGTCTACTGTATGTGAGCCAATGTATCCGGCACCACCTAAAACAAGAATGCTCATAAAATTACCTCCAGATTCATTTATAATATATATTATAGCTTATTCATGGGCTTTTAAAGCTTGATATTATTGAAGTTTTTAGAAAAAGATTAAAGACTTAACTTTTTTAAGCAGATGCTTTAATATTAGTCCTGTATTGCAAAATGTAAATTTCTTGAAATGGAATGAAAAAAATGAAGAAATTCTTTTCAATTTTTGGAACCATCCTTGTTCTTCTAGTAGCGTTAGCCTTGATTTTTAATCAGCCAATTAAAGAATATGCAGTTAAACAGATTTCTAATCGTAATCTCAATAGTTTAACGGCTGATAAGGTTAAAAGTAACCAGAAGAAAAAAGGACAATTTGATTTTAATAAGGTAAAGCCTATTTCCGCTACACAAGTAGCTAAAGCAGCCGTAAATAATGATGCCGCAGTTATTGGAAAAATGGCTGTACCATCAGTCAATCTTCGTTTACCAATCGTAGTTGGTTTGAGCGACAACGCACTTTCAACCGGTGGCGGTACGATGAAAGAAGACGAAAAGATGGGTAAATCCAATTACGCCTTAGCTGGTCATTATATGACTAATAAAGGCGCACTTTTCTCACCATTGGAAAATGCCCAGATAGGTGATCTAGCCTATATTACAGATATGAAACGTGTTTACACTTATAAGATCTACTACAAAAAAATCGTCCCACCAACAGCAGTTTATTTACTGGATGATGTAAAAGGTCAAAATATTTTAACTTTGATCACCTGTGCTGACGGAGGAACTAATCGTTGGGCTCTACAAGGGTCACTTGTAAGAAATGAACCAGCGAATAAAGCTACTCTAGCAGTCTTTTCTTAATATTGCCTTAAAATCGCAGTATTTAGGAATTTTAAATAAAAAGAGCAGTTTCTATTAAGTATTCAAGATAGATTTGAATATCTTAATAGAGACTGCTTTTATTTATTATTTGGTTTTTACAAAATTATCAATAATAGAAGGTGGACATTCATATTCACCAAAGTATGTTGGTTATGTGACTACCTCTTTTGATTTGAAAGTATTTTTTTAAATAGAAAAGATACTGGAGATAATTTATCTTAAACCAAGCAATAGAAGTACTCTTTAGTCCGGAACAAAAATTGGGAATGCGTTCAGCTATGAAATCATTGTTGCCGGCTTTGCCGGTTACAATGAGGCCGACTTTGGAGATCCATTATTTTGCACGAAGTGTAAAATGATTAGCTCCAAATCGTGCCCATAGCGTTCCAACAGCATTCCCAATTTTTGTGGAGGACGGCACGTAACCACAATCAAAGTAATAATCGAAAAAATGATACTTTCAAGACTTTTTTTTTATGTTCAAAGATTGCTATAATTAATTGACAGTAGGTGATGGATTGACATTAATAAATTGGGAAAAGCGTAAAAATCCCTCAAAACAAGAAATAGAAAAATTTGCGACCGAAAAAAACGTCGACAATATAGTAGCTCAGTTATTGATACAAAGAGGTATAACTGACAATTTAGAAATTGAATCCTTCTTGCATAGCAATGTGGATGAATTACAAGATCCTTTTGGCTTGCATGATATGGATAAGGCATTGGAAATAATTGATGATGCCGTACAATCACAGAAAAAAATTGCTATTTATGGTGATTATGATGCTGATGGCGTCACAAGTACTTCGATTATGAAGCTGACTTTACAAAAGTTAGGTGCTAAGCCAATATTTTATATCCCTGACCGTTTCAAAGATGGTTATGGACCTAATATGGATCGTTATAAAGAGTTAGCCGACAAAGGTATCGATTTGTTGATCACTGTTGATAATGGTGTCAGTGGCAAGGATCAAATCAAGTATTTAAAGGATCAAGGGATTCAAGTTGTAGTAACTGATCACCATGATTTGCCTAAAGAATTACCAGAAGCGGATGCAATTGTTCATCCGACGATTCCAGGTTCAGAATATATTTGTCCATACTTATCTGGTGCTGGAGTGGCTTTTAAGATAGCTGATGCGCTCCTAGGCGACGAAGCCTTGGAATTGATAGACTTGGCTGCAATTGGAACTGTGGCTGACTCAGTGGCTCTTAAAGGCGAAAATCGAGTTATTGTGTCCGAAGGCCTTAGACAGATGAAACAGAATCATCACGTTGGGCTGAGTGCTTTAATTAAGAAATGTAAAATTAAAGTAGGGGATATCAGTGAAGAAGATATCGGCTTTAAGATTGCACCCCGCATAAATGCTTTAGGACGTTTGGATAATGCTTCATCTGGCGTGGAATTGTTGACGACTGGTGACGAAACTTTTGCCAAAGAAATTGTTGACGAAACTGAGGATATCAACGCACGTCGTCAGGAGTTGGTTAACTCAGCTTTTAATGACGCTCAGAGCCAAATTGAGGCGCAAAAGGATAACGGTGTGCTAGTCTTGAAGGGTAATGGCTGGCATCAAGGTGTCTTGGGAATCGTCGCTAGTCGAGCCATGGACCAAGAGAATAAGCCTGTCTTGGCAACTCAGTTTGACGAAAATAGTGGTGTTATGAAAGGTTCCGGCCGTAGTCCTGAAGGATTTAATCTCTTCACAGCTTTGGACCAATATCGGGATCTATTTGTAGCTTTTGGTGGTCATGCTCAAGCCTGTGGTTTTTCGATTGAAGAGGACCAGTTAGATAAGTTAACTGAGTTGTTACAACAAGAACCGGCTAAACAAGACTTTGATCCACAGGCACCAGTAGTTAAGCAATACGATTTAGATTTAAAAATTGCTGATTTGAATTTCGATTTGATTAAGAAAATCAATCGTTTGGCACCATTTGGAATGGGGAATCCTAAACCGGTTATTAAGCTGGCTAATGTCGGGTTAAGTCAAGTTCGTTCAATTGGTAAAGATGGTACACATTTGAAAGCTCAAGTGGCTGATCAGAGTCATTATGTTGATGCAATCGGTTTTGGGATGTACCAAAAATCTCAAGATGAAACGACCGATGTCTGTGATGTTTATGGTGAATTGGGTATTAATGAGTGGGCTGGCCGTAAGAATCTTCAATTGATGTTAGATGATTTCCAAGTTTCACCCGCAGCTCAAAAGGTACAAGAATTGAAGAAAGTTTACCTTGATTATCGAAATAAACGTATTTCTCCGGAAATAATCAATCATTTTGACGACGTGGTGTTCTTCAATGAAGTCTATTATGAAGCTGCTAAACGTTCGAAGATGCAAGTTAATATGGTACGTTATGATGAAAATGTTGATGGTAAAAATATTTTGATCTATGATCGACCACACAATTTGGATCTGTTCAAAGAATTTATCAAAAAAAATAAGTCGCAGCACACAGCTTTATTCTTCCATACGAATTTGGCCAATGGTTATTTGAAACCTGATATGGATAAGATGAAGGAATTGTTGAAATATATCTATTCTCATCAAAATATTCAGGCAAATCAGATGGATTTAGTCGCAAAATACTTAAATTTTGAAAAAAATGACGTTGATTTTTATTTAAAAGTGTTTTTTGAGCTAAATTTTGTTAAAATGGTAAATGGCTTTGTTGAAAAAGCTGATGCTTCACAACAACGCGAATTGATTGAATCTCAGACTTTTTCAAAGAGATTACAACGCAATGATGTTGAAAAAATATTAATTGAATCCAACTTTGACGATCTCTTATCCTGGATGAGTGATTATGATTGCCATTGTTAGGTTGAATGGGGAATTTTAAAAATGGATATTGATTTTAAGAAATATGTTGCTAATGTTCAAGATTTTCCAGAACCTGGTGTACTATTTCGAGA
This sequence comes from Companilactobacillus sp. HBUAS56275, assembly GCF_036913655.1. Lineage (NCBI taxonomy): Bacteria > Bacillati > Bacillota > Bacilli > Lactobacillales > Lactobacillaceae > Companilactobacillus > Companilactobacillus sp. HBUAS56275. The sequence continues at coordinate 563,272 of NZ_JAYKKK010000001.1, read as the reverse complement.
TATTTCACCATTAATGGCTGATGGCAAAGCATATGCTGCAGCAACCGATAAGATTGTTGAGTATGCTAAAAGTCGTGGTGCTGAAATGATTGCAGGACCAGAAGCACGTGGCTTTATCGTGGGATGTCCGGTAGCATATAAAATGGGTATTGGCTTTGCTCCAGCTCGTAAAAAGGGTAAGTTGCCTCGTGAAACTGTTTCAGTTACATATGACCTAGAATATGGTCAGGGCTCATTGTACATGCAAAAAGACGCTATTAGACCAGGTCAAAAAGTATTAGTAGTTGACGATTTGATGGCGACAGGTGGCACATTAGCTGCTACAATTAAGTTAATCGAAAAATTAGGTGGTATCGTAGTTGGAACGGCCTTCTTAATTGAGTTAACTGATTTGCACGGACGTGATAAAATAAAAGGGTATGATATGTTTACTCTTATGCAATACTAGTACAAGGGGCCTAAAGGCCTTTATTATGGTGAGTTGGCAGAGTGGTAATGCACCGGACTCGAAATCCGGCGAACCCGTTATACGCGGGCGCGCAGGTTCAAATCCTGTACTCACCTTAAATAATGAACTGTAGTCGTCAAGGCTACAGTTTTTTTGTTGTAGAGGAGATCGAATTATCAAATCAGAGCGACTATTACAGATGCTGTATCTACTTTTGGAAAATGAAAAAATACCGACTCCAAAACTGGCAATCAAGTTGGGTGTTTCAGTGCGTACAGTTTTTCGTTATGTTGAATCTTTAAGTCAAGCTGGATTTCCAGTTTATGTCCTCAAAGGGAGAAATGGTGGGGTAGCTTTATTACCTGAATTTAAACTGAATAATGTTTTAGTTGATAAGGACGAACAAACAAATATCTTAGCCTCTTTACAAAGTATGAAGACCTTTAATCTTAGTGACGATGAAACTTTAAGTAAATTGTCTTCAATTTTTAAAGAAGATCCGATTTCATGGATAAAAATTGATCCCACCGCTTGGTCTAGAAATGAAGATTATAAAAAGGATTTTGCGATTTTACGACAAGCAATTCTTCAATCTCAATTTATAGTTTTTAAATATATTAATGCTCAAAATAAAATTTCCAATCGCCTAGTTTATCCTTATTACGTTGTATTTAAAGACCATGCGTGGTATCTAAAGGGGTACTCGATGGAAAGAAAGGCCAGTCGAACTTTCAAATTGGTGCGAATGAGTAATTTACGAGTAAGTGCGACTCCTGATAACAAAGAAAAGCCATGGCTGAATAATCAGGATGGCCAATATCATTTAGACAAAATGATTAAGGTTAAATTGTTAATAGATCATACTTTGAAGTATCGAATCTATGAAGAATTTTCTAAAAATGAAGTACTTGAACAAGATTCTGGTAATTTCATTGTTACAACTGAATTAGAAGATGACAGTTGGCTAATGACCTATTTAATCTCTTATGGTTCGCATCTAAGGGTAATTGAACCCTTGTCTTTGAAGAATAAAGTTAAACAAGAAATAAAACAAATGTTGAAAAAATATTAAATCATGACAAACTGTTGTCATGATTTTTTTGATACTATACGTAATATCTTAAAAAATCTAATTGGGGATCAAAAATGTTATTAAAAGATTTATATTCAAAAGAATTTTTAGAGGAATTATCAAGAGAAATCAGAAAAGAATATTCAAATTTTTCCGAGGACAAATTTGTTAATGCATGTCTAGCAACTGAATGGGAAGACTTAAAGTTGATGGAACGAAGTGATGTTATAGTTCAGAAGTTACACGATCAATTTCCAAATGATTTCGAACAAACAGCTCCAATTTTGTTGAGTATTGGTTCAAAATTTACAGGTTTGGCAGCAACTTGTTTACCCAATTATGTGGCTAAGTATGGATTGAATGATTGGGATGTTTCTATGCAGGTATTAAAAATTCTGACACAATATTCATCTGCCGAATTTGCTATTAGACCATTTTTAGTAAAGTATCCCAAGATCACGAATGACTTAATGTTAACTTGGTCTGAAGATAGTAATGAAGATGTTAGACGATTATCTAGTGAAGGCAGTCGGCCCAGGTTACCTTGGGGTATACGGTTAAATCAATATATAAAGGATCCAATTCCCGTAATGGGCATTTTGGAAAAATTGATATTTGATAAAAGTATTTATGTCCAAAAATCAGTTGCCAATAATTTGAATGACATTAGTAAAGATAATCCTGAAGAGGTAATTAAATTTGCCCAAAGGCACTGGCATCAAACGGAACGTGCAGATTGGATAATTACTCATGGTTTAAGGACATTGTTTAAGCAAGGAAATCCGGAGGTCTTGAAGCTATTAGGTTACGATAATGAAGTACTTGAAAAGCTTAAAGAAATAAACTTTGGAGTGAATAAGTCGAAGATAAAAATTGGAGAAACGTCTACGCTTAATTATAGTTTTAAGAATGATGATAAGTTGCATTTGCCTGTGTACATTGGATATCGAGTACATTATGTTCGGCAGAATGAGAAACATTCTTATAAGGATTTCTTTGTAAAGAAAACAGATTTGAAAGGTAAGCAGTTAATATCTGGATCAACTAAAATTAAGTGGAAACAATTGTCGACTCGAAAACTTTATCCGGGTCACCACGTAATTGATTTATTGGTCAATACTAAAGTTGTTGCTTCAATTGGGATTGAGCTTGAAAAAGGATGAGGGTTTACTGGTAATTAGTAACAATATAAAGGTTTATATGTTTGTATTTTCTTGCAGCACATCGTAGAATGTAATCACTTACAATAAGGGGTGTTAGAATATGAAATTAAAAAAAGAAATCGTTCTTTTTCTTTCTTTGGGTCTCTTTATGCTGTTCGGAATCAAGTCACAATCTGTACAAGCAGCGGAAACGGGTACGTATCAGACTAGTGAGAACAGTTATAAAACAGTGGTCAACACCAGAGACAGCATGGTTAAGCTATATGCCCGAGGCGATGATGGTGTCTTTAGAGTAATTAGTAATAGGGTTTTAGGACCATCATCTTCATGGGCAACGGATAAACAAGTTTATAATGGTGTAAAAGAAGATGGGACTCACTCCAGTTTTTACAGAGTTGCCACAAATGAATGGATGGCTGACAATTCCGAAGGTACGGCATTTGGATTTGAAGTAAGACTTCAAAAATTGTCTGGTCAAGTAGATAATTATCCACCATCAAATGCTAAAGTGATTACCGTAAAGAATGGTGTCAAAGCACCTATCTATGATTCTTACGGACATCGGACAAATAAGACAGTGTCTGCTAATAGTTCGTGGATGACAGATAGATATTATGCTTATGGTTCAGGTATTCCATTGAATTTTGTAGCCTATAGAATTGGAAGCAATCAATGGTTAAGTTTGGATGATATTAATGTAACTGCAACGTATTAATTATTAAAAAAGCGTATTCCTAGTTTTCATAGGAATACGCTTTTTTACTTGTAATTGCTATTATAAAAATAATCACTAAATTTATAATTTAAACGATTGTGCCAGTAGACAGGCGACTGCATCATCAATTCATCGTTTTGCGAAACATAATCGGGATAAGGAACCTTATATTTTAAAGTTTTATCCTCATAAAGAAACTCCGGATCGTTAACTCTACTCAAATTAGCTTGGTGATTGGAAAACATCATTAGCATGACCAAAGCATAAGAGCAGATAATTCCAGCCAGCATAACTTTTGAAACATATTTAGTCATTTTACGCGGTTCGACGATAGATAAAGCCTTGTTGACATAAATCATTCCTAAAATAAATAAGAAAACGAAAGAACTAAAGTATTCTCTGACAAATATTGGTGACAGGATAAATAAAAATGGTACGAATAAAGCTACGGTATTCAATAAGTAGAAGTAAGCATCAAATCCTTTAAGGACTATCAATGTTGCTGTAATCAGGAATAAATAGAAGAGTATTCCTATCAGACCATCAATTAAAGCCAGCTGATAATCAACATGTTTGAATTGGTAGGAGAGATAATCAATTTTCCAGTTTAATTTTAGATATAAATTTATTAGTAAATAATAAATTGTAAAAAAGCTGGATGATATAACAATAAAATATTGAATTCGTTTACTCTTAATTTCTTTTAAGGCAATGATTATCAGTGATAAACAAATCAAAACGATAATGAAATAATTTAAAGTAATAATCCAAAAGTGAGTGGTATTGATATAGCTATCAAAATATTTATCTATTGAAAAAGATACTTTACGGTACTGGTTCTTACTGAAGTAGTAGGCTGGATTGACAAACATGAAAATTGCTGAAGTAATGGCTCCTGTGGTGTAAGCAATAACAATATTTTTTGATAAGTTAAAATTTTTATATTTATTCAAATAATAAATCAAACCAATGGAAAGAACACCAACAAAAATTTGATAAAGCGTCATATGTTCAACAAACAGTCCACCGGTGAAAGATAGAATAAAGAATGCGACAGTAGGTAAACTGTAGTTAGTTTTGATATATTTTTTTAACATAATACAATAGAACAGAAGCAAAGTAATAGGTGGTAGATAATTAACAAAACCGGCAAACCACATGAAAACACTTTGAATATACCCTTTTTGCAAGGTAACGAAGAATGATAGGGATAAAATCAATGATACTTTATTTCTTCCAGTCAGATACCATAGGCACCAGATAAAGGTGGTAATTACGCCGGCATAAAAGATTGCCGCAAAGACAGGACTGTGCATGATTAAGATTTCTAGGAGATTTCCTAAGTAGCGGCCGTTGGAACTGCCACCGAAAGACGGATCTAAGCCGTAAAAATGATGGGTTAATAAATAATGTCCCGGTTTGCCCCACCAAAAATAGTCATCCCCAGCAGGGATGATTAAAAATGAAGTTATAAAAAAATATAAGTATAGAATTGAGAAAATAATTTTATTGTTACGATAAAGTTTGTAGGTTCGATTCATGAATAAACTTTCACCCCAATTAACTCGCTTTGTTTATACATACATATTATGATGTAGGAATTAATTTTTCAATAAACTATAAATAAATTTGTTTAAATAAATATCTAAATCGACATAGTATATGACAAAAAAGACCAGTACGGTGACCATCTGGATAAGGAAGATGGTTGCTGTACTAGTCCTTTTTTGGTTTCGGGGAATAACCAATGTTCTTTGCAATATAGTGGAAACGAGCTTCGCAAAGGCAACCTCCTGTGGTTTGTTACAGTACTAGAATCACACGCATAGTTCGCGTGTAATTCTAGTACTTAGACAAATCCTCAGAGGTTGGACGCCCCTGAGGAGCTCTCTGAAATAAGTTGTTCGACATTTTGTAGCAAACTGGTATTAATATTAATCAAAACGGTTGTGGCGTCGAAATTATTTTTAATTCCATTCTTGATTTCAGTTCCTACTAATTTTTCAAAAAGCAGGGTATAGAGGTTTACTCCAGTTGTTAGTGTCGTTTTCCTAACTCCGGTTTGATAAAGCTTGATTGAATGTGATAAGAATGGAAATTGTTCGTAAATCTCTCGTTCAAAAAAGAGGTCAGTGGCAGGAACATCTCCACCCATTAGTGCAATTTCGTGTTGAATCTGGTATTGATAAAGCCATTTAAGAAAAATAATGCCAGTGTCAGTTTTTTTAGAATATTTATTGATACCGATGACTCCACCACCTAAAGCTGGCTTATTGCCGGGAATAGGAGCAATACCATACTTAGTGGGATCAACGTTATTCAGATGATTTGAAAAACCAACTAATAGGGCAGTCCCTTGATTCTTGAAATCGTCCACTTCGGAATTCCACCAATTCTTTGATTCAATCATACTTACAGATCGTAATTTACGGTAAAGTTCATATGTTTTAATAAAAATTTTAGAATCAAATTTTAAAACTTTGTCAGTGTAGTCTATTTGTCCACCCAATGAGTAGTAATAAGGCAAAAATTCTGAGGCAATCAAGACCCCTTGGTCATCAATCAAGGAAATGGGATGGTAATTTTTAATTTCAGGTATCGAAGTTTCTTCTAAAAAGGTAGAGAAATCAACTAGTTCCTGATAAGTAGTGGGTGGAACTAATTCACGTCCAAATTTTTCTGAATATTGTTTCTGAATAATGGCATTATTAAAAATTTCTGTTTGATACAACATCATTTGAACACTGGGATCAAGTGGTAATGCATAAGGAGCTTTTTCCAAGTAAATATATTGTTGCCAGTTGTTTAATTTAGTTAACTCACGCCCAAAGTCAGCGGTTAATGGTTTGAATATCTTTTTACCAAACCAATTGAAATCACTGATATCTAAACGAATGAGATCGTACTTTTTCCAGTCATCACTAGTTAGTAGAGTACGCATTTCTGAAAAATCTTTAGTGACTAAGTCGACATCGATACCGTATTTATTTTTTAAATCAGGCAACAGATTTTTTAAAATTTGTGAAAAAGGTGTTTCCAGCAATAAAAGTTTTAAAGAAGTATCAATTTTCTTTGTTGCAAAGGTTTGATAATTAGTTTGATAGATATCGATATTGGTAGTTCTTGTGGAGATCGAGAGCATGTCTACTAAAGACAAGGCAATTTTATTAGCCGAATAATGAAAAACAGTTTTCTGCGATTCGGGATTGAAAGAGACAATATTTTTAACTGTGATCAGAACTACTTTGATAGTCACTAAGTTAAAAGTTTTAGCAATACTTTGAATACGATTAGCCAATTTACTATTAAAAGTTACGAAAGTGGCATTCGGATAATCATTGATTTGTTGATAAATCTCATTCATAGAATCATTTATACAGTTATCTTCAGCAAAAAAGTGATAAAGACCGAGTCCAAAATCATCTTTAATTATAAAAGTAGGATCAGTGAAGTTAGTTTTAATAGAATTAAGATCAATAAGAACTTGTCGCACGTTGGAGTGGGTGGTTGCACCAATAAAAATTAAGTTCTGTGGTTCGTCCAGTTGACGGGCTATTTTTTTTGAAGCAATTAAATTATTGATAACGAAGATACCATAATAATTTTCCCGTCTAATTTGGTTATAACAATTTTCTTCAGTTTGCAAATCATTATTGGTTTCAAAAAGTTTCAGACTAAAACCTAGATTTTTTAATTCATGATATAAGTTTGCATATAAATCGTTAGTATTGTCATTCAATCGAGGCATGACCAAGGCGACCTGTGTAGAGTTCTTTTGACGAATAGCTAAAGCAGTCGTGTCACGAACATAATTCAATTTAGCAGCGGCCTGTTCAACTTTACGAATCGTGTCAACTTTGACATTTCCACGATGATTCAAAACATTTGAAACGGTACCTAAACTAACGTGAGCTTCTTTAGCAATGTCAGTGATAGTAACTTTACTCATATTTTCCTCCTATAAAAGATATGTGTTCTTATTTGAATTCGGTTATGACCTGTATAACTAGTATGGTGCGGGTATGCCGTCAGTAGTAGAAAATCTGTGGGCCGCTGGAACGTGGCGGACATATTTTTTACTATTGACTAGATTTTTGATTCCATTGTTATTAGTTAACATTGTAGTATCTGGAAGGATTTTAACTTTATGTGATCAAAAGAAGATTGTTGTTTCTGGTTTAGAAGAAAATTAATATTTATTGGATATATAAGTATACTCGAATATTCTAACGAATCTTGCTTTTACTATTTGATGTTTTAAAAATGTACAAACAATAGAAGTACTCTTTAGTCCGGAGCAAAAATTGGGAATGCGTTCAGCTATGAGATCATTGTTACCGGCTTTGCCGGTTACAATGAGGCCGACTTTGGAGATCCATTATTTTACGCGAAGTGTAAAATGATTAGCTCCAAATCGTGCCCATAGCGTTCCAACAGCATTCCCAATTCTTGCGGAGGACGGCACCCAAAGCACATATACATACTATAACCAAATCCAAGTAGAAACCGCATAAAATCAAGGATAAATTAGACTTTACACAATCTTTACATAAAAAGGATTGCGGAAAAGAATAATTCCCATATAATGATTATATCGTCTGAATTGAAACATTTCAATTTTATAATGAAAATAATTGAAACATTATAAGGGAGAATAGTTCGTGAAAAAATTTTTTAAATTATTCATAATTACATCACTATTTTTTTCAGTTTTAGCTGGGTGCGCTGCTGGTAAAAAAGGACAAGCTGCTAGCGGTTCTAAAAATGAAAAAATTGTGGTTTACTCTAATTCCATCAGTAATGGTCGTGGTGACTTCTTAAAAGAAGAAGCGGCTAAAAAGGGTTTCAAACTGGAACTAGTCGATCTGGGTGGTAACGATATTTACAACCGACTAGTAGCCGAAAAGGATTCGCCCGTTGCCGATGTGGCCTTTGGTATGAATCAAATGAGTTTTTCATCTCTAAAAGACAAAGGAATGTTAGAAAAATATGCTCCAAAGTGGCTTGATAAGGTAAATAAGAATATCGTCGACAAAGATAATAATTTCTCACCACTTTCAGAACAACGTGTTTTCATGATTTATAATGCCGATAAAATCAAGAAGGATCAAGCGGCTAAAGATTGGCAAGATATGTATTCAGATACTAAGAACAAGGGCAAGTATATCGTACCGGCTAACTTAGGTGGTGCCACAACTAACGCCGTTGTTTACAGTCAATTAATGAATCACGTAGACAAAAAAGGTAAGTTAGATATTTCTGACGCTGGTTGGAAAGATCTAGATCAATATTTCAAGAACGGTAAGAATTTAACTGAAGGTCAAACAGAAGTTGCAGCATTGGCTAACGGTGATGCTTCATATGCTTATACTTTCCTAAGTAACGTACCAGTAGTTGAAAAGAAGTTAAAAGTTAAATTAGGCGTTGTTAACCCTTCATACGGTGTACCGCAAACAATTGAACAAGTTGGTATTTTGAAGAAGAAATCAATGAAGAGTCAAACTAAGAAATTTGTTGACTGGTTCGGTAGTGCTGAACTTCAAGGTAAGTGGGCTAAGAAATTTGGAACAGCACCAGTTAACAAAGATGCTGAATCATCAATTGACCCTCGTGTTAAAGAGATTATGAAAGAAACTACACCACAAAAAATCGATTACAACTTCGTTAATAAACATTTAGCTAAGTGGATTGAAAATATTGAACTAAATATTTTGAAATAGAGGATTTCTGAATGATAACTTTTAAAAACGTGCGAATTAAGTATGGTGATTTTGTAGCTGTACCTGATTTAAATTTTGAGGTCAACGAAGGTGAATTTTTCACACTTTTAGGTCCTTCAGGTTGTGGTAAAACAACGACTTTACGTGCATTAGCTGGTTTCTTAGAAACGAGTAATGGTCAAATTGAAATTGATGGACGTGATATTACGCATGTGCCAGTCAATGAACGTGAGGTTGGAATGGTTTTCCAAAGTTACGCCTTATTTCCAACTATGACGACACGTGAGAATATTGCTTTTGGTCTAAAAGTCGAAAAGAAAAGTAAAGACTACATCGAGCAACGCGTTGAAGAAATAGCTAAAATGGTTGATTTAACTGAAGAACAATTAGACAAAAATGTTTCCAATCTATCTGGTGGTCAACAACAGCGTGTAGCAATCGCTCGAGCAATTGCTAAGAAACCTAAGATTTTAGTTATGGATGAACCATTATCCAATTTGGATGCTAAGCTTCGTAAGACTCTTCGTAAAGAAATCAAAGAATTCCAACGTAAATTTGGTATCACAATGGTTTATGTTACCCATGATCAAGAAGAGGCCTTGATGTTGTCCGACAGAATTGCCGTTTTTAACAAGGGTAAATTGGAACAAATCGGAACTCCAGATGATATTTACAATCATTCAAAAACAGAATTTGTCTGTAATTTTATTGGTGACGCTAACGCCTTTGATACAGAAGATTTACAAAAATTAGATGTTAATACTGCCAAATTTGCCGGATTTGACAAGTTTTATGTGAGACCGGAAAAAATCTATTTGTCTAAGGAAAAACGTAGTCTCTTGAACGGACAAGTTGTCTCTAAAGAGTTTTACGGAATGTACGCCTATTACAAAGTTAATATCAACGGAGTAGAATTTATTTCTTTCCAAAGTGAAAGTAGCGTTGAACAATTTGAAGTAGGTGACCAAGTAGCAGTCTTCATGAATTTGGAAGATATACTAACTTATAAGGAAGAGGCGCTTAGTCATGATTAGAATTAAACGTTTAAATCCTGGTTTAGTATTGTTCATGATCGCATTCTTGTGGTTCATCGTTGCATTTATGCTCTTTCCCAATATTGAAATTCTGCGTTCGGTATTCTTCAATCAAGAGAGTTCGGCGATGGATTCCATCAAGTCAATATTGAGTTCACCCAGAGCTATGCGGGGAATCAAGAATTCATTTATCCTAGCAGTAACATTAACTTGTACAACAACGATTGTAGGGATTCTGGAGGTTCTTTTCCTTGAATTCTTTGACATTAAACTGAGAAAGTTAGTTAACTTAGCCTACATGATTCCACTGATTTTTGGTGGCGTTATGGTAGCTAATGGATATATTTTCACATATGGTTCCCGTGGTTTTGTGACGACTTTCTTACTAAAGTATTTCCCTAAAATGAATCCAGCGTGGTTCAGTGGTTATGGAGCTGTTATTTTCTTAATGACGTTTGCTTGTACTTCCACTTATATGATTTTTTTCCGTAACTCCTTTAAGAGTATTGACTATCAAACAATTGAAGCAGCCCGCGGATTAGGTGCTTCTAATACCAAAATCATTTTCCAAGTGGTTTTGCCAACGTTGAAACCAATTCTGTTAACTTGTACGATTCTGCTTTTCCAAACAGGTTTGATGGCAATGTCTGCACCATTGATGATTGGTGGAAAGCAATTTGAAACAATTAGCCCATTGATCCTAACTTTCACACAAAGACCAACATCAAGAACTTTGGCAGCTGTCTTATCACTGTTCTTAGGCTTGATCCAAATGATCCTGTTGTATGTTTTACAACGTAATGAACGAAAAGGTAATTTTTTATCGATCTCTAAAGTTTCAACCCGTATTAAACGTGTGAAAATTGCTAATCCACTCTTAAATGTTTTGGCTCATTTGACAGCTTATGCGATTGCGTTGATCAATTTAATTCCATTCTTAGTTGTTTTACTATTTTCATTTACAGACGTTGAGGCAATCTCGACACGTCAATTACATTGGAATAGTTTTAGTTTAGCCAATTATAAATTGATTTTAACGAGTGAATCGGCTTATCGTCCATTCTTAACTAGTGTGTTCTATGCCACGGCTGCATCAGTTATTGTGGTCGGCTTGATGTTAGTAATGGCACGTTTCATTTACAAACGCCGTAATCGTTTTGCGACCGTTTTGGAAATGATCATTTATACACCTTGGGTATTTCCAGGATTAATGTTTGCTTTGGGATTAGTAATTACTTACTCTCATCCGCATACGATTGTAATGAATAACATTTTGACCGGATCGTTAGCCATCATGCTGATAGCTTATATTATCGTTATGATGCCAAATACATTCCGTTTCTTAAAGGCCTCGTTTTTCTCAGTTGATCAGTCACTGGAAGATGCGGCTAAGAATCTTGGTGCTAAGCCTTCATACACATTTTTGAAGATTGTTTTACCAATTGTCTTACCAACGGTTTTGGCTATGCTTGCGATTAACTTTAATGGTAAATTGAGTGAATATGATCTTTCCGTTTTCTTATACAATCCAATTGCTAAGCCAATCGGGGTTGTTATTAGAAATAATTCATCGACAGAAGCTGGGATTGAAGGTATTTCCTTGAATTTTGTTTACTCAGTTATTTTGATGACTATCAATGCATTAGTTTTCTTCTTCGTTTACGCTGATGGAAAAAATGTCATTAAAAATTTATTCAAAAAAAGAAAGATAAGTGTAAATGAAAATTAACAGTCAACTTTTTAAACAAAAAATGAATGAGCAAGATTTCTTGATTCTGGTTCACCGTGGTTCGCACAGTGGCAATATTATTGAGAATACTAGTGATGCTGCCAAGGTATCGTTGGTTCAACAGGTAGATATGGTTGAAATTGATATTTCCAAATCAACAGACGGTGATTTCTTCATCTTCCATGACGGTGGAGAAGAACGTTTATTGCATGAAAAAAGAAATATTCAGGAATTGTCTACCACCGAGATTAAGGCAAAATATTATTATAATAGTTTGGATGAACAGGTCGACAAAAAAGTAGAGAGTTTTGATTATTATTATCAACATATCGACCACCAAACTTTCATCAATATTGATCGTTCCTGGAATTACTGGCAGACATTTTTACCATTTTTGGATCAGTATTCAGCAATGCATGAGTATTTTGTTTTGAAATCTCCACCCAAACGAGAATACTTACAAATTTTAAACAATCATCCGATTAAATATCTTTATTTCCCAATTATTACTGATTTAGAACAGTTAAAAGTTTTGGCAGAGTTTCCTGATTTAAATATTGTAGGGTTAGAAATAATTGAAACAACTCCCAATTTGGATCTAATTAATTCACCTATTTTAGATAAGTATCGTCAAGGGGAATATATGCTTTTAGCCAACAGCATTAAATTAAACAGTAAAACTAAGTTGTTTAGTGGGCTGGATGACAATTTGGCCTTGTTGGATGGTCCCAAAGTTAGTTGGGGTAAAATTTTGAAAACAGGTATCAATGCAATTCAAACCGATTGGCCTGATGTTTTGTATCGTTATCGTTGTTCACAACAAAAATAGTATAAGTATTAACAGAGGTAGTTGAAATAAGCCGTTGTCCGCAAAAAAATTGTGGGCCACGGCTTATTTTGTTTACATACAGTTAGTATTCATACTGTAATCTCAATAAATTGACGTCTCTTTAAGTAAGCGCTATCATGAATACGAATTGGATAGTAAATGAGTAATTGGAGTTGCAATGGAAATCTGTAGGAACTACAAAAACCTACTTAGTCCGTTTATTTAATGAGGGCTGAGTAGGTTTTTTGTATGAAAAATTCAAAATATTTGCTAAATTATGTGGTTCATATTACTTGAACGAATAATGTTTAAAAGATTATTGTTACCGTGAAATTATCGCCATGCTAAGTAAAAACCTATAAAAATTAGGAGAGAAAGACATGGAATATGAACAGATGAATAAGCAAATTATTCAAGGCGTTGGTGGCAAGGAGAATATTAAATCGGTTATTCATTGCGCTACACGACTCCGTTTTGTTTTGTATGATGAATCAAAAGCAGATGATAAAAGAATTGAAAATATTCCAGGAATATTACAGTTGGTAAAAAGTGCCGGACAATATCAAATAGTAATTGGCGGCCGGGTAGAGGATGTCTATGACAATCTAGCAGATATGTTGAATTTTGACGATGTGTCTAATGGTTCGCATAATCTTAAAAAATCGGTAAACAATCAAGCCATACTAGACAGGGTGATTGAAACGATTACAGGAATACTTTCACCTACGATTCCTTTACTAGCAGGTGCTGGAATGGGAAAGGTTTTACTTTTAATTTTGAATATGATGGGTGTATTATCGTCCAAAAGCCAAACCTATCTCATGCTAAATTCGATATTTGACACTGGGTATTATTTCATGCCAGCCTTTATCGGATTTTCGGCCGCAAAGGTATTTAAAACCAATCAAATATTGGGTGCCTTTATTGGTTTGGTCACAGTTAACCCTGATTGGGTAACAATGGTTGCTGCTGGCAAACCAATTCATTTCCTCGGCTTGCCAGTGGATCTTGTATCTTACTCTTCAACTTTTATTCCAGCCATATTATCAGTATGGTTGATGTCTTACATTGAAAAGTGGGTCAAGAAGATTACACCTAGTGTGATCAAAGTGTTTGTGGAACCAATGCTAATCATTTTATTTACGGCACCATTGACCTTTTTAGTAATTGGTCCGATTGCTAATTTGATTTCTCAAGGTATTGCTAACGGTAGCATGTTCTTGTACGACAATATCGGCATGATTGCTATTCCCATCCTAGCTGGTTTATATCCTTGGCTGGTTTCGATGGGAGTTCATAAAGCTTTGAGTCCAATCAGTATTCAATTGTTGGTTTCTCAAGGTTATGATCCAATCGTTCGAGTGGCAGCTTTATGTGCAAATATGTCCCAGGGTGCTGCTAATTTAGCCGTCGGATTGAAAACCAAGAATAAGAAGTTACGGAGTTTGGCTTTATCATCTAGCGCTACTGCTTATTTAGGTGGTATCACCGAGCCGGCAATGTTTGGTGTCAATCTGAAGTTAAAAAAGCCAATGTACGGAGCCATGATTGGTGGTGCCGTAGCCGGAGTCTTTGCTGGATATATGAAGATGAAGGCATTTGTGTATGTTACGCCGGGTCTACTGAGTTTGCCAATGTGGGTATCTAAGACGGAAAACTTTATTTTGCCAGCTATTATGACAATTACAGTTTCCAGTTTGGTAACCTTTGTAGCGACTTGGCTGATTGGGTTTAAAGATCCAGTCGATGATCTAGATCTTGAATTTAAAAATAATAATGATAAAAAAACCGATGTTGGACAAAAGGTTAAGAGTCCGGTTGAAGGCAGAGTAGTTGCACTAGATAAAGTAAATGATAAAACTTTTGCCAGTGGCATTATGGGTAAAGGGAGTGCAATTATTCCCACTGCAGGTAAAGTTATTGCTCCAGCAGATGGCAGGGTAGAAGCCTGTTTTCCAACTGGACATGCCATCGGTATTCATTTAGATAATAATGCTGACTTGTTGATTCATGTAGGAATCGACACGGTGGAATTAAAAGGAAAATACTTTCAAACATTGGTTCAAAAAGGTGAGCGGTTTTCTGCTGGTCAAGAATTATTAAGATTCGATATTGAAGGTATTAAGAAATCCGGTTATGATCCGACCGTAATAGTCATAGTACTTAATAGTAAGGACTTCTTAGAAGTATCGCCTATTCCTGAGGCAGAAAACGAGGTCACCATCGATAATAATTTATTAATGTTAGCCTAATAGGAGGTTGTCTCTTATGAAAAGTTATCAAATCAATCCAGATTTTTTGTGGGGTGTTGCAACATCTGCCAATCAAGTTGAAGGTGGATGGAATGAAGACGGTAAAGGGATGTCAATTGCTGATTGTCTCAGATATCGTCCAGAATTGGATGTAACTAATTACAAAGTTGCTAATACAATTACGAGTAAACAGGTTGAGGAAGCAGTATCTGATCTTTCAACTAAAAGATGGGGCAAGCGTCACGGAGTCGATTTTTATCACAATTATCGTGACGATATTAAACAATTGGCTGCAATGGGAATTTCTGCTTTCAGATTTTCTATCAGTTGGGCCAGAATTTTCCCCAATGGTGATGATGAAGAACCTAACCAAGCAGGACTAGATTACTATTTAGATGTTGTTAAAGAAATGAAAAAGTATAATATTGAACCAATTATGACGTTATCTCATTACGAGATTCCACTCAATCTAGTTTTGAATTATGATGCCTGGTATGACCGTAGAGTTATCGGCTTTTTTGAAAAATTTGCTAAGACGGTAATTGATTATCTGCATGGTTATGTAAAATATTGGATTCCAATCAATGAAATTGACAGTATCATTCGACATCCCTTCTCATCCGCCGGTTTAATTGAAGATCGGTTTCCACGTGAGAATTTTAAAAACGTGATTTATCAAGCAATGCACAATCAATTTGTTGCTTCAGCCAGAATCGTTAAGTATTGTCACGAGACTTATCCAGATATAAAGATTGGTTGCATGATCACCAGTACCATGGTTTACCCATATAACAGTGATCCTCGTAACATTTTAAGAACGACGGAACTCATGAGAAGTGTTTACGCCTTCAGTGATATTCAAATCAGGGGTAAGTATCCCAAATACCTTTTAAATAAATTAAAAGAAGAGGATATTGAAATTAAAAAACAACCCGATGACGATGAAGATATCAAAGATGGGACCGCTGATTTCATTGCCTTTAGCTATTATTCATCTGTCTGCACAGCCTATGATACGACAGGATTACAAGTTACGAAGGCTAATCGAATCAATGGAGTATATAATAAGTATCTCCCAGAAAGTGAATGGGGCTGGCAAATTGATCCCATTGGCTTGAGGGTTTCTTTGATTACTCTATATGACAGATATCAAAAACCACTCTTCATTGTTGAAAACGGTCTTGGTGCTTCAGATGTTTTGACTAGTGATCATAAAGTTCATGATGATTATCGCATTAGTTATTTGAGAGACCATATTCAAGAAATGTTGACTTCTGTAATGGAAGATGGAATTGAACTGATGGGTTATTGTATGTGGGGAACCACTGATATGATCTCAGCGTCATCTAATAAAATTTCTAAACGTTATGGATTGATCTATGTCGATTTGGATGACGAAGGCAACGGATCTTATAAGCGGTATAGAAAAGACAGTTATTATTGGTATAAAGCCCTGTTGTCTTTTGGCAATAAAATTCCCTTATCATTTTTCGATAGACCGTTGGAAAATTTTGATACATCAACGGCAAGTTAAAATATTTGATAAAGGTAGTGTTAATTATGAAGGAAGTAGAAGAGACTTGGTTAAAAGAAGGCAGTCGTGCGATGCAAGGCTGGAATTTCGAACATTTGAACGGTCGCTGGCAAAACGAATCATTGCCGTGGGATTACTCTAAAATCGTTCAAAAATATTTACATCCCAAGGATAATTGGTTGGATATGGATACTGGTGGTGGCGAATTGATGGCAAGTTTTCGTCATGATCCGCAAAGGACCTGCGTAACTGAAGGTTGGGAACCTAATATTGAATACCTCAAGAAGAAAGTTGTTCCCAGTGGCGTGACACTGTATCCAGATCCTAACGAGAATCTTAATTTGGTGCCATACAATGAATTTGAGATTGTAACTAACTGTCATGGAGCAATGCCGGTCTCTGAAATCAGTCGTGTTTTGAAGCCATCAGGGATGTTTGTGACGGAACAAGTGGGTGCAACGAATAATTTTTCACTATCCAGATTTTTCAATGACGATTATCAGCCAGCTTATCCGGACAATACTTTGGTCAACAATACGATTGCTTGTCATAAGGCGGGATTGAAAGTAATGAAGTCAGACGTCAGTTTTTCAAAGATGTCATTTTTCGATGTTGGTGCGATAGTTTATTACGCCACAGTTATTCCGTGGGAGTTTCCTAATTTCAATGTCGAAGATAATTTATCTAAGTTATACGAGTTACAAAATATAATTGAACAAACCGGACAGATCGATACATATGAAGATCGATTTTTGATAGTTGCACAGAAACAATGATCATAAAATAGCTTTTGCTCAAATGTAAGATGCCGTCGGTAGTAGAAAATCTGTATTTATTGAAGTTACAGTTGAGTTTGAATAAGGGAATATAAAAGGGGACTGAATTTTTTTATCAAAATTTCAGTTCCCTTTTTGGTGTTTATTTTAGATTAGATACGGCATAATTTGCTTCTTCAGCAGTGAATTGTTCACCGTATTCAGATGTTAATTGATCACGAATGCCCTCAGGTGACATGGACATATCTTTTTGATATGTCTTAGCTTTTTCTAAGGCATTTTTATTCCAATCAGCTTTGATATTATCAATCGCGTATTGGGCTGCTTCTTTAGAAAATTTTTCACCATATTCGGATGTTAATTGTTCAAAAATTCCTTTTTTTGACATGTGCATCATTTCTGCATAAGTCTCAGCCTTTTTTAGAGCAGATTTATATTCTGTTGGAACGTTATCTTCAGGCTTAGTTTTTTCTTCCTTCTTTGCAGGAGAAGCAACTTTTTTAGTAGTTGATTTCTGTTCTACCTTGTTATTGCTACTGCTGTCATTACTTGTGGAGTTTAAACTGTTAATTCCAGCAATTAAGAATATGGCAATGATAATGCCTATCCATAGTTTCTTTTTCTTATACCATTTTGTCTTGATATTCCTACTTCTTCTGTTCATATATTTTCCCCTTATGACTATTATCTAAGATATTATAAGGAAGACAATCGGTATATTCCATTCTGATTTGATATATCTATTTATAAATGTAAATGGGTAAAAAATTCAAATATGGATATTAATAAATTACTCATTTATCATTTGTTTTATCCTTAGAACGTTTTAGTTCCTCAATTTCATGATGCAAATTACGATTCTCTTGTTCTATTTTGTCGAGTTTTACTAATATTTGATCTAATTTATCGTCACTTTTTTCGGATGTTTCTTGGGTAAAGTAGTTGGTGATCGTACTAGTTAGAGTTCCAATAAAGCCGATTCCAATAATCATCAGCGAAACAGCAGAAATTCTGCCGACAAGGGTCGTTGGAGCGACATCTCCGTAACCAACCGTCGAAGCTGTGACGATGGCCCACCAAAATGAGTTGCTTAAAGAAACATTTTCAGCTAGTGAATAGGAAATAGCAGCAGTGACTAATACAATTCCACAGATAATGATCAGGTAAATAAAGCCATTGATACGTAAGAATTTTTTAGCGTTCTTTTGCATCTTACCAGCAGTTCCAATGAATCTTATCAAGGTAAACACTTTGGCAAAACGTAGGACATTAACGACACGAAAAACTCTAAAAACATTAAAAATTGTGTTAAAAGGCAAGATTGCTAATAAATCAAGGATGTTGTGTCGAAAGAAGTCTGATTTATTTTTAGCTAAGTAGAGTCTGCCAAAGTAGTCGAAACAAAAAATCAACAGTGTTCCAATATCAATTTCGATGTATGGTGAACGTGAAATATTGAAGTGGGGAATGTAACTTAATACCAAAATAATTAGCGATAATAATCCTGCTAAAACAATGACGAAATAATAACCATTTGAATGCAAAAATTTATGAAACTTTTCCATGATGTCAGTCCATTTCTGATTAGTCTTACTATTTTGTAATATAGCACTAACGGTTGTGTTAGGTATATTTACAAGCTAAATAAATTTCCGGATAATGAAATTATCAATTTGAGGGAGACTTAATTTATGCGACAATTCACACCCAGTATCACCCATAAGGCGATGAATCGGGACATATTCAAACTGTTATTAATGGGGTTAATGGTCCTAGACCATATCAATTATTTCATTTCACCATATTTAGCTGATATATTTCACATCATAACGCGCGTAGTAGCCGTTGGTTTTGCTTATTTAGTTGTCGAGGGACTTCACTATACGCATAGCCGAAAAGATTATCTAATTCGTTTAGGCGGTTGGGGAATTTTCATGGCCGTCGGCAATTATCTAATGAATCTATTTGTTTTACGAAAAGATTACGCTATGTCTATTATTGGAGACAATATCTTTTTAACTCTGTTTGTCGGCGCGGTCATAATTTGTTTATGGGATAATCATCAGGAACAAAAAAAGAAACAACTTCTGAGAGTCGTTTCCATTATTTTACTTCTTATCGGCATTATGCCAGTTTTAGAAGGTAGCTTTATTATTTTTCCATTTATGTTGATAACTCAAGTAACGCATCAGAATATTAAAAAAAGAAATTTAAGTTACTTAGCTTTAATGATTGTGATGGCAGTCATAGAATTACCAATGGCATTGACAGTTGGCACGACTGATCCATTAATGATATTCGACAGCATTGCTATGAATGCTAGTGATATTTTCTTCATTCTGATCATACCGTTATTAACTTTTTATAGCGGTAGGTTGGGAAAATATGATAGCAAATTGAAATATGTATTCTATTTGTTCTATCCGTTACACTTGTGGGTTATTCACTTGTTAGCGAGTTTATTCTGTCATTAGTCGTTCCATTTAAAATTACTATTGTCTAGGAAAAGTGAACGGCCTAAATAATCGCCATCACAAAAGATAGAAGCGGCCAATCCAGTCTTGGATCTATAGGGTGTCACCGCTTTAAAATCTTCTAAGTGTGAGAGTGCTAATCGTTGAACTGAATCAACGATTTGGGCTCTTTTTTTGTGAGTGAGACTTTTGAATTCCTTTGTAACGTAAATTTCTAGCTGGTCATTTTTTAAATAATTGATTTTATTGATAAAAGTTGACCAGTAGATTTTTAAATTATCAGATTTTTCCTCCACGGATTGAGAATTGGCTTTGAACTTATTAATCGCAGATTTAGTCTTTTGAGCTAATTGTTGATTGAGTTTGTAGTTGAAGTTTTTGATCTTATTAAAGAATTTTACGGCACGTTTTTCATCACGATGGTTAGTTGTATCAGTAGCTGCCGAAATGTTAGTGACGGAAGTAGAAGTAAAGATGAGTAGTGTTGTACAGATAAAGATTAGTCGCCTTTTCATATTATGTAACCCCTAAAAATAATTTGTTTCATTATAACCGCTCTACATGCAATGTTCTATTCGAAGATGATATATTTGAGAATTAATTTTATTCTAATGAATGTACGTCAAAATTAAATAGATTCATAGTGCCATGTTGGTTTGACACCTTATGATTACAGTAATATGATGATTAAAAATATTTTAATTTTAAGGGGATAATTTTAATGAAAAAGTATATTAATCATTCGTATTTTTATTTAGCCATCTTTTTCAGCCTATTAGCGGGGTTAGAGATTCCATTCAACACAATCACTTATTCGTATATTTTTTATTTGATCAGTAAGAAATCGATAAGTTTGATTGTGCCATCGGTTATCGTGATCATTTTAGGTTACGCAGCTTTTGCAATATTGGGTTATATAAAGAGCGTAGTGGTGAATAAGAATATCTATTTGATCAATCACAAATTAAAAAATAACTTTTTGATGAGCAAAATGTCACACGTCACTGAGGAACAGGAAGATTTTGAATCGGGAAACCTATCGTTCTTCCTCAATGATTTGAAATTGTTGGAAGACAATTATTGGCGTCAAATATTTTCTTTGTTAGGCTCAGTCATAATGACCTTAGGAACACTGGCATACGCTTTGTACAGTAATGTGTATATTACAATTATCTTTTTAGCTTTCATGATTGTACCAACTTTAGCACCAAAATTATTCACCAAATCAATTCAAAAGAGGACCGATACTTGGTCCAAAAATAATCAGACTCTCTCGACAACGGTTAAGGATTTATTGCACGGAGCGATGTTGTTACGCCGTTATAATGCGACAACCGGTTTTTCAAAACGAATGGATCAATCTATTTCAGGGATGGAAGCATCTAATGCTAGTTTGAAAAATCAGATTGCATTATCTAATAATGTAATTGGTTTACTGTTCTCCGTATTCTCGTATATACCTATTGGCTTGGGGATTTACTTTACTATCGTAGGAAAAATTACTCTTGCACAATTCGTTGCTATTCAATATTCTTCATCCTGGATTTTGAATGGCTTCAATCAAATCATTACCAGTTGGAATACCATCAGTAGTACTAGAAGTATTCGGACTAAAGTTGAACAGTTACAGCCAGTTGTGACGATTGTTTCAAATGATAAACCAGAAAATGTGGATGAGTTATCAGTTGATAATGTAAGTTTCACCTATGATAAAAAAGAAGTTTTCCAAAATGTCTCCTTTGATGTGAAACATGGAGAGAAAATTTTAATAGGTGGGAAGTCGGGTATTGGTAAGTCAACATTGATTAGAATGATTCTTAAAGAATTACAACCATCCACCGGAAAAATTTTGTTAGATAATCATTCCTACTCGCAAAGAGAATCATACGATAGTTTTGGAATAGTTGGACAGACGCCGATTATTTTTGAAGATAGTCTGGAAAGGAATATTACTTTAGGGAGAGATTTAGCTGATAAGCAAAGAGTTCTTTCAGCATTAATGCAATCGGGTCTAGAGGAATTCGCCAATGAGGAATCATTAAAGATGAGAATTAACGAAAATGGACATAATTTTTCTGGGGGACAATTGAAACGAATTGAGATAGCACGTGCCTTGTATTTTAATCGTCAACTGCTTTTGATTGATGAAGGAACAGCTTCTTTAGATCCAGAAACAGCGGCTTCGATTCATCAATCGATTCTGAATAATAAGAATCTGACGGTAATAGAAGTTGATCATCATATTCCAGATGAAGTAAAGAAACTCTATGATAAGGTTTATGAATTGAAGACATCAGGCTTAGCCCTTCAAGGCTGAGTGAAATCTCTGTAGATAGTATTATTATTCGGGTGCTAATGAACAATAAAAAAGTACAAATGGTTATTATTAAAATAAAAAGATTTTTAATTTAATTATACTTCTGAAATATTTTTCCTTATTACATAGTTAGAAATTGCTGAATACATTGAATTTGGACGCAAAAAAAGACACTGCCGAGGAGCAGTGCCATAAAGTTAGAAGAATTATTCTATAGAAGGATTGTACTATTGAGAATAATAATATATTATTGCATATTTTGGGTTTCTTCCAACAAACTTATTATATTACAATTCATGTATAAAAGTACGTTAATATAATAAATAAATAAAATGATAGCGTTTTAAATTATAATTAATAAAAATTTTGAAGAGAATAGTCCTCGCCAGCCTTGTCGAGCATCTCTTGCCAGGAAGAAAAGATGGTTGTCATTTGAACCAACTGTTCCCAAGATTCCTTGGATATTTCATTTAAAGAAGCTTTGTCAGTGACGCCTAGTTGCTTGAAAAAATCCTCGATGCAAAAAAATTGAGTATATTTCTCCATAAACTGATTGGAAAAGTAATGCGTAAATTGAATATTCTTTAAATCTCGTCTAAATTTACATTCTTGCCTGATGATCTCCAGTCGCTGCTTAGTTTCCATAATAATAATTCCCCTATTTATCATTATTTAAGCTTTATTATAACAAATGTCCAATATGTCAACGTGTTAAAAATGTCAAAGTTTCCTGAGCTTGGTAAAATCTAGCTAAAGATATCAAGGTATCTTAGTAGGAGGTGTTCGATATGTTTAATCGAATTCTTGTAGCCATTGATGGAAGTAAAAACTCGTACGATGCTCTAGAAGCCGCCATGGATTTAACTAAGAAATTTAATTCTGAATTATATTTAGTATCAGTTGTTAACACCGCTAATCTACCTGTTAGTGTTGGAGTCTCTTATGTTCCAGGGTTAACCGATGAATTGGAAACCGGAGCCAAGGTAGACTTGCAAAAAGCCGAAGAGATGGTAAAAGGTGCTGGTCTTGCTTGTCATGTAGAACTTTTGAATGGTGAGCCGCGTTCGGAATTAGCTAATTTTCCTAAAGATAAAGAAATTGACTTGATCATTATGGGAAAAACCGGTTTGAATGCTTTAGAGCGTGCATTTGTCGGATCAGTTACACGTTATGTATCAGAGCATTCCAAAACTAACGTTTTAATTGTTAACTAAAAATAGGTTTAAGTTGGATTGTAGCGTAAATACTAACTGATGTAGGTGAAATATGCCGTTGTCCGCAAAAAATCTGTGGGCCACTGGAACGTGGTGGACACGGCTTGAAGCTAATAATTTTTCACTCTGTGAAAAATTATGGATCTCCAAGTCCGGTCTTCTACTAACCTTGCTACGCAAGCTAAGTAGAATTTCACCACTGAGGGCCCACAGATTTTTTACTACCAACTAGACATTCGTTTCTAATATAAATACAGCAATTAGATATCATCTAATCTTACATGGTCAAAATAGGAACTCTTAAATCCTAAACTAAAAACAGACCCATTAAGTATTTCAAGACATGCAGATATGCTTGAATTTCTTAATAGAGTCTGTTTTTTAGTTTTTAGATTTTACAATGATTAATAAACAAAACCGGATTTAGTCCGGAGCGACAAGAAAATTGACTCAGCCATGAGATTCCCTTAGCAATTTATTGCTTAGGGAAAGGCCGAGCTTGGAAATCCATAATTTTGCACGAAGTGCAAAATTATTAGTTTCAAGTCGTGCCCATGGCGTTCCAGTCAAATTTTCTTGTCGCGGAGGGCGGCAGTTTTACGCTACACCCCAACTTAAGTAAGAAACAAAAATAACATCTGTGAGAGGTATAAATCTTTGACAGATGTTACTTATTTTTGAGAATTATTTATTCAACATTCTTTGAACGGCTGATTCATTATGAGCCAACCAACCGCAGGCACCGGCAGCGATAGCACCAACTAAATCGTCTAGGAAAACATTGATTTTGCCAGTTGATTTATCATTTAGTTTAGCTAAGATACCATGCTTTAATTTGTCAACATAGCCATAGTTAGTAACCGAAACAGAACCATACAAGCTTGCTAAAGTGATAGCCATATTTTCGTCAATTCCATAAGTGGATTCATCAGTCTGCATAATACGTTGCATTGGTTTTGATAGGAGACCTTTCTCAGCCAAAACATCTAATTCAATTCCAGTCATAATGGCATTTTGAGCTTCACGTTTATGTAATACTTTCTTGATAGCGTGAATTGCTATGTCGGTATTCAAACCGTTAACATAATCTTTTTCTAGAAAAATAACGATTTCAGCGATGTCGTCTAGCTCTACGCCACGGTCGCTTAGATTTCTGATAATGTGTTCATAATATTCTCTATCTTGTTCTTCAAATGATACCAAAATTAGAATCTCCTTTATTATTTATTTGCATCCCACTCAGCCTTGAATTCATCTAGAAAGTCGAGCATATACTGATGGCGTCCCTGAGCTATTTTCTTAGCAGTAGGGGTATTCATCATAGCGGTTAATTTCAATAATTTCTCGTAAAAATGATTGATGATTGTTTCATCATTCAAATTACGATACTCAGCTTTAGTCATTTTTTCACGAGGCTTAATATCAGGGTCATAAATTGTTTCGGAATTGTTTCCTCCATAATAGACCGCACGAACGATACCGATTGCGCCGATAGCATCTAATCGATCTGAATCTTGAACGATTTGTCCAGCTAATGAAAGTTTAGGAGGGTTATTCAATGACTTACTGAATGATAAATTATGAGTGATATAGAGAATCTCCGTGATTTGCTCGTCAGACAATTGAAGTGACTCTAAAAAATCATGGATCTCACGTTCTAGTTTTTCTGGATCATCAACTAGTTTGTCATCAGCTACGTCATGTAGATAGGCTGCACCTAGCGTGATTAATTTGTCAGCTGGTTCATCTTTTAGAATCCGTTTAGCTGTCTTTACGACCCGTTGGATATGATCAAAATTGTGTCCAGTTTTGTCTTGCTTCATCTTATTAAATGAATACTCACGAATAGCAGTTAATTTTTCCTCGTCCGTCATCAAATCAATCCTTCTTTATATAATAACTACATTGTTACACAAAAGGGTTTGTATTTAAAATAATACTCAACATTTGTTATTATATAAGTGTTTAAACACATATAAATTTAACTTAGGAGGATTTCTGATGAATTATATCAATAAGGAATTACCTGAATTTGATGTTGAAGCTTATCAAGCTGGTGAGCTAAAATCTTTCACTAAGAATGATTTATTAGGCAAGTGGTCAATTATCTTTTTCTATCCAGCTGACTTCTCGTTTGTTTGTCCAACAGAACTCAGTGGACTCCAAGATCTGTATAAAGACTTTCAAGCTGCTAATGCCGAAATTTATTCAGTGTCAGTCGACAGTCAATATTCTCATATGTCGTGGGCAGAAACAACAAAAACGATTGGCAAGATCCAATACCCAATGTTGTCAGATCAAAAGCATGAATTGACGGACTTTTTCAATATGATCGATGAGACAACAGGTCAAGATTATCGTGGTGTCTTCATTGCTGATCCTAAAGGTATTATTAAGTCATACACGGTTAATGCAATGGGAGTAGGTAGAAGTCCTAAGGAAATTTTAAGAACGTTGCAGGCAGCTCAATTTGTGGAAGAGCACGGAGCAGACGTGTGTCCAGCTGATTGGCATCCCGGGGAAGATACAATTAAACCCAGTGGAAAATTAGTTGGTAAAATTTAAATATCATTATTAAAAGTAAGAAAGGTATTCGTATCGGCTAATTATATTTGGTCGGTATGAATACTTTTTTTAGTAAAGTAGAATAGTTATCTTTAGACGTTAGGCATATGAAGATTTTAGTAAGTACTATTTGATATTAAAGGATACATAAATAATAGAACACAACATTTGTTGTGGAAAACGGCAGTCAAAGCATATCTCTGTTTTGAATAAATTTGGTATCTTTTTTTGTTAATAGGTGCGTTATAACTATATATAGTGATACGAAATCAAAAAAAACTATATCTTGTATCAAATGATAAATTCCTAATTTAGCAAGTGAGTTAAGCGCTTTACACCGATATGTCGCCAGTATGCTCGAGAAACCATTTGCCAAATTTAGTCCAATTGGTGGTATGATTTTAGCTGTCGGTTAAATTGATATTTTTCAGAAATACGGTTTAAGGGATAAATAAAAATCGACCATTTCAAAATATAAATGCCACAATCATATATTTTGGCAATGGTCCAAGAGGAGAAGGATAAATGAGTATATTTAATCCAAAATGGTATGTTGAACAAATGAGACATTGGAGTTTCAAGAGTTACATGCTATTAATGTTTGGCTTGGGGGCCATCACTGCATCAACACTTTCACATTCTATTAATGCAATTGCTATTTGGACATGGTTTGCGGCCGTTTTAGGTTTCACATGTACAGTTGCCATTACTAATGCAAAACCTTTAAATGGTGTCTTAGGATTAGTTTCAGCGCTTATTTATATCTTTGTAGCTATCAACGCTAAGAACTTCTCTGATGTTGTTCTTCAATTAAGTTACATTATCTTACTAGATATTCCTGTTTTGATCAGTCCACAATGGGCTAAAGACGCTGAAAAGCATATTCATGGTCTAACAGCTCTTAAATGGCTTTGGACAGCACTATTCTTCTTTGCTTCATGGGGATTGCTTTACTTGATGGATACACATATCTTTATCAGTCCACGTCCTGTAATTGATTCAGTTGCTGCTGCTATTGGATTCACAGGTGCACTTCTATGTACATTACGTTTCCGTGAACAATATTACTTCTGGACAGCTCAAGGTATTATGTCAATCGTTCTTTGGGGTGTTACTGCTACACAAGGTGACGCTAGTCCAGTTCTATTCTTGACATACATTATGTACTTCATGAATGATATGATTGCTTTCTTCGATTCACATATTCACTGGTTCCACAAAGATGCTACTGAAAACAGAGCTAAGAGTGAAGAATTAGCTAATAATTAACCTGTTTTTTGTTGCATTAAAATTACCAAATAGACTATTATTGGTGAGCAATAGTAATCTAGAAGGGTAAATGAAGCTGTGAAAAAATTTGTTAAAATTACCTTATCAGTCGTTATAGGCGTAACGCTACTAACTGATGTAGCGGCTGGTGGTTATATGTTTAATTATGCATTTAGTAAGAGTGGCTACAGTAGTCAGATAAAGGGTCATTTGAGTAAGAACAGTCAATGGTTTTTAGATCAGAAGCCACAGATCTGGGAACAAACGACAAAGGATCATTTGAAATTGAAAGCTCGCTATTTACCAGCTGGGAAGGAAACCGCCAAAACAGTGATCGTTGTCCACGGGTTTGGTAGCGCTAGTAAATATATAGGGTCGTACGTCAGAATGTTTCACAACGCCGGATATAACGTTCTGGCACCAGATAATCGTTCCTTTGGTATGAGTCAAGGCAAGTATGCTGGTTATGGTTGGAAAGACCGTAACGATATGACGGCTTGGATCAAACAACTTAATCAGAAATTTGGAGCTAATTCTCAGATTGGACTGTACGGTATTAGTATGGGTGCCGCAACAGTCATGTATACGTTAGGCGAGCATCCTAAAAATGTTCGTTTTGCTATAGCTGATTGTGGCTATTCAACCATTTCGGGTGAATTATCCTATCAATTGAAAGAGATGTTTGGTTTACCAAGTTTTCCAATTGTACCTACAGCGAGCCTCTTTGCAGATTTCTTGGCAGGCTATAACTTCTATCAGGCCAGTACCAAAGACAGTTTGAGGAAGAATAAAGTGCCATTATTCATTATCCATGGCTCAAAGGATGATTTTGTACCGACTAAGAATGCCTATTTAAATTATGATTATACTAAAGGTCCCAAGAAGCTTTGGATCGTTAAGGGTGCTGGTCATGCTGGTTCATTAAGCAAGGCTAGACAGCAATACGTTGAAAAAGCGACAGATTTTGCCAATAAATATTTTAAATAATATATATAATTAGTAGCCAGTAACTCAATTGAGGGTTACTGGCTATTTGTATGTTTATTCACATTTTTGGTATATGATTACTTTAATGAACTAAGGCAGGTGATTGGATGCAAGAACAAGGTGATTTACGCTATTTTTTGACACAAAAACAGAAATTTGACGTTCGAGCGGTATTAATCTTATTACATCAAAATAAAGTTTTCGTCAGACAGGAAAATACAAAACGGGAGCTGTATATTTTGCCTGGTGGAGCGATTAAATTCAATGAAGAGAGTCAAGCTGCAGCCGAACGCGAAGCCAGAGAGGAACTTGGCTTAACTGATTTGAAATTAGAATTTGCGGGTATTTTGGAAAATTTTTGGAAATTAAAGAGGATTGACTATCAACAATTGAATCTGATTTATCGACAGGAAGTCAGCGACGAAACATATCATCATTTAAAATATTTGGATTATCGCAAATTCGATTTGCCACCCAATTCTAATATGAAGTGGATCAAGGTCGATCAAGCAGGAGAGGCGTTACAACCAAGAGGAATAGTCAAAACTTGTTATCCTAATATTGCAATACAGCATTTAGTCAATCATCAGAATATTGGTTTCTAAAAAGTGATTCGTTATTGATATTGTTATCGGTAACGAATTTTTTTTGCGAAATCCAATTGACTATGGGAGAACGGATGACTAATATTGGAAGTACGCTTACATAAGTAAACGCTTACTTTATACAAAGGAGGGATTTAGATGTCGATGATTGAAGTATCTAATTTAACAAAGGATTTTCGAAAAACTATTAAGTCACCAGGACTAGTAGGAGCCTTTAAATCATTGATTAAGCCAAAATACGAAACTTTTGAAGCCGTTAATAATTTAAGCTTCGAGGTACCTAAGGGAGAAATTTTGGGCTTTATTGGTGCTAACGGTGCAGGTAAATCAACAACCATTAAGATGTTAACTGGAATCTTGACGCCAACTAGTGGATATTGCCGGATCAACGACAAAATCCCTCAGGAAGACCGTCAAAAATATGTTAAAGATATCGGAGTGGTCTTTGGACAAAGAACGCAGTTATGGTGGGATTTACCATTACGTGAAACTTATTCAGTTTTGAAAGAAATCTATAACGTACCAGATAAAGATTTTTATAAACGGATGGATTTTTTGAATGAGGTCTTAGATTTAAATGATTTCATTACCAGTCCGGTAAGAACCTTGTCTTTGGGCCAAAGAATGCGAGCTGATATTGCAGCTTCTTTGTTACATAATCCGAAAGTGTTATTCCTAGATGAACCAACAATCGGTTTGGATGTTTCTGTTAAAGATAAGATCAGACATGCTATTGAACAGATCAATCAGGAGGAACAGACAACAATTATTTTGACGACCCATGACTTGGGGGATATTGAATTATTGTGCAATCGTGTATTCATGATCGATCATGGTCAAGAAGTCTTTGATGTTACTATCAAGCAATTGAAGAATCAGTTTGGACATATCAGGGAAATTGAATTTGAGCTAGTTAACGCTGAAGATGCGAATCGTTTGAATTTCTCACAATTCTCTTCAGCTATCGAATATTCTCAAAATGAAAAGAATGTCCGGGTTAAGTTTGATAGTAGTAAAGTCTCAGTTCCCGATATTATCAGACTGACTTTGTCACAAGTTGATGTCCAAGATATCAGTGTTAAAGATGCCGATATTGAGGATATTGTTAGGAGGATTTTCCGAAAGGAGGCGGCCGAACATGACTAACTTCTTAAGAAAATATCATCCGTTCGTCTCTGCCGGAATCGAAGAAGCTATTGTTTATCGTGCAAACTTTATTTTGTTTGCATTGGGGAATACTTTGGGAGCCTTCGTAACTTATTTTTTGTGGAAGGCCGTTTTCCAATCGAGTACCAATTCAAGTCTGAATGGTTTCACGTTTCCTGAGATGGTGTTATATATTTTTTTGAGTTTCTTTACAGGAATCCTAACTTCAAGTGATGGTTCTAGCAGTGTAGGAGACGAAGTCAAAGATGGTTCAATCGCTATGCGTATCCTTAAGCCCATTAGTTTCACAGCTAATTATTTCTATGAAGAGATTGGCAGTAAACTGATCGATGTTGGTGTGTTAGCTGTACCCTTATTTGGTGGGATCTTGATCTATCAAATTGTAGGTGAAGGGACCCCAGTTTTAAATTTGGTTAACGTATTGTTGTATCTTTTCAGTGCGACGATTGCCTATTTGATCAACTTTTATTTTAATATTTGTTTCAGTTTCACAGCCTTTTTCTTTCGAAATTTGTGGGGCTCCAATGTGTTGAAGAATGCTTTGGTTATCTTTATGTCAGGTTCGTTAGTGCCGTTAGCATTCTTTCCGCCAGTCTTGCAAAGTGTTCTGAAATTATTGCCATTTTCATCCTTGTTATATACACCCGTAATGTTATATCTCGGCAAATATACAGCACAACAAACCTTTTCCGTATTACTTCTTCAAATCTTTTGGTTGATATTCTTTATTTTCTTAGCAAAAATTATTTGGCATTTTGCTATCAAACATTTGAGTATCCAGGGAGGTTAATATGAGAAGAGTCTTTCATTTAGAAAAAATTTTTATTTCACAGTATTTGAAACAGACGATGGAATATAAAGCTGACTTCATCGTTGGTGTCTTAGGTGTTTTGCTCAATCAAGTTTTGAATTTGATTTTCTTACAAGTCATCTTCAGTCAAGTCCCAAGATTGGCCGGTTGGAGCCTGCAACAAATTATCTTCATCTATGGTTTTGCTTTGATTCCTAAGGGATTAGATCATCTTTTCTTTGATAACCTCTGGATCGTTGGGCAAAGATTAGTAAGAAAAGGTGAGTTCGATAAGTATTTGACACGTCCAATCAATCCATTGTTTCACGTTTTAGTTGAGACTTTCCAAGTCGATGCTCTAGGGGAATTATTGGTTGGGGTCATCCTATTATTCATGTCGTCATCTAGTGTTCATTGGACTTTGTTGAAAGTTATCTTATTCATTGTTTCAATTCCATTTGCCACGGCTATTTATACGGCTTTGAAGATTGGTACTTCGGCTGCAGCCTTTTGGATGAAGAAGAGCAATACTATCACATATTTGTTTTATATGTTTAATGATTTTGCTAAATATCCAGTCAGTATCTTTAATCATTTGATTCGCTGGATCATTTCATTTGTTATTCCATTTGCTTTCACTGCCTTTTATCCAGCAAGTTATTTCTTAACTGGTAAGAACGTGTTGTTCAATTTAGGTGGTTTAGTGGTCATCTCAGTTGTCTTCTTATTCATCTCAATTAAGATCTGGGATAAGGGTATTTCATCCTATGAAAGTGCTGGATCATAAAAAAAGAGCTTCCTTTCGCTGTTTGAAGCGATTGGAAGTTCTTTTCTTTATGCATTTTGTGTTTGACCACTAATATTTTTAATTGATGAAGTATTGTCACTGACTTTTTTCTCAGCTTCCATTTCTTCAACGTGTTCTTGCCTGTAAGCTGCTTTATCAAGAACTTTGAAGAATGGAAGGTAAACAGCAACGGCGATGACTAATTCAATCAATTGCCATACTGGAGCACGCCAGTCACCACCAGTAATTAGATAACCATTGATGAAAATTGGTGTTGTCCATGGAACTTGAGCAATAACCATGCCAATCATATGGGCTTTCATCAAGAAGTATGTGATACCTTGTAAAACCATTGGAATTAAAACAAATGGAATTGATAGAGTTGGATTTAAAACAACTGGGAAACCAAACATAATTGGTTCACTAATTTCAAAGACTGAAGGAATAGCACCTAATCTGGCCAATTGTTTGTAACGTTTACTCTTAGCAAACAATAAACAACAGATAACTAAGGCTAAGATGGCACCAGTACCACCAATATTCATACCAAAATCAAGGAATCCGTCAGCTGTGATGTGTGTTGGAGCGACACCTTTAGAAACATCTTTAATATTTGCCATTAAGAAATAAGTATAAACAGGTGATGCTACGGCACCTAAGACATTATTTCCATGAATACCGACTGTCCAAAGAATTAGTGTTAAGAATAATGCAAATTCAACGCCCCAGAAACTATTCAAACCACCGACTAATGGTGAGAAGATAGCCTGAATAACCGCATTGATCTTAATATTAAAGAGAACTCTGATGATCCAGAAAAATCCTAGAGAAGCACATGCTGGAATTAAAGCCACAAATGAACTAGCAACTGCTGGTGGAACTGAATCTGGTAAAGTAATGACAATGTGTTTTCTAATGAAGAAAGCCACTATTTCACTAGAGATAATTGAAACAATAATTGCAGTAAACATACCATCTGATCCCAAAGTTGAAGGATCGATTTGGAATTTATCATTCAACATACAAAGTAAGAATGCTGAAACACCGATTGCTGTACCGGTTAGAGTATCAATCTTGTTCAATTTAGCCATTTCATGACTCATACCGATGGCAACGATGACAGCCAAGATACCAAAGGTAATACTAACGGCTGATTGTAATTTTGCCTGATAGGGAGCAACTAATTGTGTCCACCCTGGAATTGGCAAATTTGCCAAAATCATAAAAATACTACCGAAGATTGTAAACGGAACAGTAATAATCATTCCATCCCGTAAAGCCAGCATATATTTCATATTACTGAATTTTGCTAATGCTGGACTAAAACTATTTTGAAACCAATTTGTAATCGCTTTCATAGCTAAAACCTCATTTCCTTTCCGCTTGATTACCTTTAATCTAGCATATGGAAATGGTATTGTAATTAAAGATAATGCTAGCTAAATATAACATATTGAAGGTGAACTCAGTGAGATATAGTTTTAAAGCAAAGGACCGATCATTGCCATTATATGTAGATAGTATTGGATACAAATGGCGTCAGGAGAATGTGTCTAGACCAAAAGGATATAATTATGTTCATTGGTTACAAACATATTCAGGAACGGGAATAGTAAATATTGAAGGTCGGACAATAGAATTAAAAGAAAATCAGGGTATTTTGATCAATCAAGATATTCCACATTCTTATCATTCAAAAAATGGTTCTTGGATCACAGACTATTTTTCTTTTGGAGGATTATTGATTTCTGAGATCACTAAGGTATTAGGATTTCAAGATTATCTCTATATTGAATCTCCAGAAGATAAATTGAAGGATTTTATCGAAGTGCATCATAAGGAATTTAAGGAAAATAATCGTTTAGATATCTATGAATCATCGACCTTAGTTTATGAGTTCATGCTTTTGATCAAGAAATATTGTGTCGTCAATCCACACAATTACCAGATGAATAAGAAAATCATCGATCCTATTTTACAATTGATCCGAGATTCATATCAACAGGACTTAACTAATAATGACTTTGTTAAACTGACAAATTACAGCCTGCAGTATATTTTAGAAGCCTTTCGTACTAACTATGGTAGTTCGCCGCACCAAATTTTAATCGATTATCGTATTAAAAAGGCTAAAGAATTGTTGTTGAATGAACCAGATCTATCAATTGATGAAATCGGACGAGAGGTAGGCTTTAATACTAATAGTTATTTCATTTCGATGTTTAAACGTGGTGAAAAGGTTACACCAGGAAAGTTTCGTGGCTTATATAAATAGTTTCAATATCTGGTATTTTTGTACTATTCTCCTTAATTACTAGTCGCAATTTCTGTGGTAAATTGATTCATAATCAAACAAAAGACGAGGAGAAATGACTATGAAATTTCCTGAACATTTCTTATGGGGTGCAGCTTCGGCGGCTTATCAAGTTGAGGGTGCCTATAATATTGATGGCAAAGGCCCATCAATTTGGGATGAATTCTCTAAAATTCCAGGTAAAACTAAAAATAATACTAATGGTCAAATTGCAGTTGATTTTTATCATCATTACAAAGAAGATATCGCTCTAATGGCTGAAATGGGTCTTAAAGCGTATCGTTTTAGCGTTTCTTGGAGTCGAATTCTGCCTGACGGTGAAGGTAAGGTCAATCAAGAAGGATTAGACTTTTACGAAAGGGTAATTGATGAACTTCAAAAACATCAGATTGAGCCTATTTTAACGTTGTATCATTGGGATCTTCCAGAAGCTTTGCAAACCAAATATGGTGGTTGGGAAAGTCGAAAAACAATCGATGCTTTTGTGAAATACTGTCGTGTCCTTTTTGATAGATTTGGAGAAAAAGTTAAATACTGGATAACGTTCAATGAACAGAATGTATTCACGTCACTAGGCTATCGTTGGGCTTCTCATCCGCCTAACGTTTCGGACTCAAGGAGAATGTTTCAAGCTAATCACATTGTTAACTTGGCGAATGCCAAAGCTATTCAGCTATTTCACCAGATGGTACCACAAGGTCAGATTGGACCCAGTTTTGGTTATGGGGAGGTCTATCCTTTAACTAGTTCACCAGCCGATGTTTTAGCTGCTGTGGATGCTAATCAATTCAATAACGATTGGTGGCTGGATGTATATTGTCGCGGTGAATATCCCGAAAGGATTATGCGTTTATTGAAACAAATGAATTTGGCACCAGAGGTTACGGCTGAAGATGAAAAAGTCTTGCAGGCTGGCAAACCTGATTTTCTTGGTATTAATTATTATCACGGGGGGACGGTCAAAGCACCTGATACCAAAGGTGCCGTTACGGAAAAAAGTTTTGATAAAGTTGATCCTTATTTGATGGCTGGGGATGCGCAGGCTGATACACCTGAGGCACAACTATTTCAATCAGTCGAAAATCCTTATCTAGATAAGACTAGTTGGGGCTGGGAAATCGATCCAATTGGATTTAGAATTGCCTTGAGACAGGTTTACGAGAAGTATCGTTTACCACTTATCATTACTGAAAATGGGTTAGGTGCGTTTGATAAATTAGAAAATGGACAAGTAGATGATCAATATCGAATCAATTATTTGAACGAACATTTGGTTCAAGTTGGTAAGGCTATTGCCGATGGAGTTCCCGTATTTGGTTTCTGTGCTTGGTCATTTACCGATTTGTTGAGTTGGTTAAATGGTTATGACAAACGTTATGGTTTCGTCTACATTGATCGAGATGACCAGTCTCCTAAATCATTGTTAAGAATCAAAAAGAAGAGCTTCAATTGGTATCAGAGAATAATCAAAACAAATGGTGGAAAGTTAGAGGTAAAGTGATGTCAATTTTGTACGGTGGTGACTATAATCCTGAACAGTGGCCTGAGGGTACTTGGCAAGATGATTGGGATAAATTGAAACTAGCACATGTTAATTCAGCGACAATCAATGTTTTCTCATGGTCTTTGTTGGAACCAGAAGATGGCGTCTTTAACTTTGATAAGTTGGATAAAATTGTTGAGTTGTTAGAAAAAAACAATATAAAGATTGTTATGGCAACTTCAACAGCTGCATTGCCATTTTGGATGACTAAAAAATATCCAGAGGTCAATCGTGTCGATACTTACGGTCGTCGTCAAGTTGGAGGAAAACGTGAGAACGCTTGTCCTAATAGTCCTGAATTTCAACGCTTAGCCAGTCAATTGGTTGAGAAACTAGCTCAACGTTATGCATCCGTTAAAAATATCACTCATTGGCACATTTCCAACGAATATAACGGTTATTGTTACTGCGAAAATTGTACAAAGGCTTTTAGAACTTGGCTAAAGCATGAGTATGACAATGATTTAGAAAAAATCAATCAGGCTTGGGGAACTAATGTCTGGAGTCACACTTATCATAACTGGGATGAAATTATGCCACCAATGAGAATTGGTGATACGTATGACAATGGCAAACCAGTGATGTCAGGATTGGATATGGCCTATCGTAGATTTCAGTCGGATAGTCTGTTAAATAATTTTAAGATGGAACGAGACATTATTAGAAAATATGATCAACGTCCAGTGACAACCAATTTAATGGGTTCGCAAAAAGATTTGGACTACTTCAAGTGGGCTAAAGAAATGGATGTTGCCTCATGGGACAACTATCCAAGTTTTGACACACCGGCTGGCTACACGGCTATGCAACACGATTTGATGCGTGGTCTTAAAGACAAGCCCTTCATGCTAATGGAACAGACGCCTAGTCAACAAAATTGGCAGCCATTCAACTCTTTGAAAGCACCTAATCAGATGCGGATGCTCAGTTACCAAGCAATGGCTCATGGAGCCAAAACAATTCAATTTTTCCAATTGAAACAGGCTCGTAATGGTTCGGAAAAATTACATAGTGCCATGATTTCACATGCGGAATCGACTCACACACGGGTTTTCGCTGAATTGCAGAAGCTTGGTAGTGAGTTGAATCAATTGCCTGAAGATTTGGAAAATTCAGATAATCAGTCAAAAGTGGGAATTGTTTTTGATTGGAATAGTTACTGGGGACTAGAAGACTGCATGGGTCCAACGACTAATCTCGACTATGTTCAAGAAGTTTATGATTATTACAAAGCTTTCTATGATCGTAAGATTAGTGTTGACATGATTTCTAAGGAAGCTGATTTAGAAAAATACCGAATTGTCGTTGCCCCAAGTATGTATATCAATTCACCAGAAATGACGGATAAAATTGAAAAATTTGTTCAAGCTGGTGGTATCTTTGTGACTGACTACATGTCCGGATTAGCGGATAAAGACGATAATGTTTATCTTGGTGGTTATCCTGGATTACTAAAGAACGTTTTAGGCTTGAGATATGAAGAAACCGATGCTTTGCCATTTGATCAGACCCATGAATTAGTAGCTGATGGTAGAGTTATTGGCAAGGGCAGTTTGGTTTGCAATTTAATTCAGCCACAAACAGCAAAATCCTTAGCTCACTATAGTGATGAAGTTTTCTACCAAGATAACTCTGTTTTAACGAAGAATCATTTTGGTAAGGGATTTGCTTACTACGCTGGTAGTCGATTGAATGATCAAGCGATGGACTTCTTTATGAAAGATATTTTACAAGCTGCTCAAATTAAATCTGATAAGTCAAAGACTGGTGTTGAGATTATCACGCGTACAGGTGATACGGCTCGTTATACCTTTATTATCAATACAGACGGACAAACAAAGAAGGTTGTTAATCCCTATCCAGATAGTGAAGACTTATTAACAAAGAAAGCTATCGAAAAAGAGATAACTTTGCAGCCTTATGATGTGTTGATCTTAGAAAATAGATTTGCAATTTAAAATGAAACTCCTTTCCAAGCGGATGGGAGTTTTTTTATATTAAAAAGTGCATCTCAAAACGCCAAGAGTTACGCTTTGAGATGCACTTTTTGAAAATTTATTTAAGAATCTGTTCAATTGTCTTACGAGGGACCTGCCTCTTTTGAACTTTTTCCCAAGAAAGAACTTTGTTATATTTACGATTATAGGTAACTTTAAGATAATTATCAGCTTTGATAGGACGACCGATGGAGCTATTGAACTTTAACAACTTTTCGTTGCCATCCTTATCATAAGCCTTTTGCTTATAATAATATTCTTTATAGTCGGCACCAGAATCATCCTTTTCAATGATTTCTTTATATGAGTCGCCAACGTAAGTGTAATAATCGTCCCCTGTAAAGTTAGGAACGTACCAAAATTGATAAGCCATCAATGGTATTAAAACAATCAATGCAACTATTAAACTAATGCCGACTTTCTTATTCATCATATATCCCTCCAAGTTCAATAGGAATCGTATCATATAAACTAAGACAATAGTCCTAACGGTTTTGTAAGGTCTGTAAGATGGATAATAGGAAGGTTTTCATATCAATAATCTATGGGTGTTAAAAACGTTAGTTTTAAATAGAAAATTTATCCCTAAATTGGTTGATTTGGTCACGATAACTGATTGAGATATTTAAATCTTGATTTTGATCGATAGGATAAGTAAAGAATTGACCAGCAAAAATATCTTTTTGGTTCAAATATGAAAGATCCAAATTATCACTTTGAATATTGTCGATAGTAGCTGGAGTATTACCAACATTTCTGATTTCAACAGTTTGCTTATTAATACGACGACAAATTACGTAAGGACGATTTGTTTGTATTAATAACTTATTTTTGGTTTTTAGTAGTCCTTTGATTTGGAAAAGACTTGTCGAGATTAAAATTAATCCTACTAAAACCGATATAGCTAAAATAAAACTAGCGATAACTAATAAAATTTGCGTTGCGGAATTCATTATCATACCTCCATTGGAATTATCTGTATTATTTCATAATCAAAGTTATCTTACAATTCCGTCACATCAAACTAACAGTTTGGTTATAAATCTAATTACTAGTTTACAATTTAGCCGTTAGATTAGATAATTACTTTCGATAGATACATTGTGTATCTACCGTACAAGAATAATTCAAAAAGTACTTACACCAGTACGTTGACTCCGTAATCAAAATGGTCGTCCTTAGGACGGCTTTTTTGCTATATAAAAATGATGATGAGATAATTATGACCAATAAGAGGCGATAGTTATGAAATTTAATGTATTTGTAAATCAAATTCCCAAAGATTTATATTTTCCAAATTTTTTGATAAATCCTTTTATTACGGCGATTGTTGTTAGTTTAATCATTTTTATAATAATTGAAGTTACATATAAGATAAAAAATAAGTAATAAAAACATCTATTAGAGAGGTATGTACTAACAAACTCTAATAGATGTTTTTTAGTTGCGCTGTGTCTTATCCCATACTGTGTGTCCGGCTAATAGGTGATAGCAAGCAATAATTAAACTGAAGAAGAATATTACATAAATGTAGGAGAGGAGACCAATCGATAGGATTCCTCTTCTAAATTTGAATTTTTCATTGATCATATCATCTTTTTGAATAACTAAGTGATATTTATCATGTAATTTTAGTTCCTTTTGGTAGATAATTGTGAAGACAGTTCCAAAGAAAAAGCTGAGAACAGTCATGATAATGAAAACAATGAAAATGAACTCGGGATTTTGGACGTATCTTAAGATAAAATTGATGGTTAAAAAGATAATACTGAAATCGGCCAGAATGTTTAAAACTGGTTGGATAAAGAAGAAGTAGGCGTCAATCTTTTGACCAAGTGAGACGGTTTTGGATTTAGAGACGTGTTTGAGATACTTCCAGCAATTGAAGCCACCTTGTGACCACCTAGCACGTTGTCGCACCAATTTTTTTACCTTTTTAAGTGCTTCCTGTTCGACGTAAGCTTCATCGACATATCTGATAGTTAGACCGTTTAGTTCCATTCTTAAAGTTAATTCGTAATCTTCGAGTAGGGCGTTGCCCCAAGGTTGATCGCCAAGCTTATTTAGAACGGTTGAAGCTCTGAAGAATTGACCATTGCCACATAGAGCCACAGCTTTGAGATGAGTTCTAACTAATTGAATTAAATGATTGATTACGAAAAATTCAATATCCTGAAAAGTTTGTAGAATTTTTCCTGGACTTTTCATTTTAATTCTAAGTTGAACGGCATCAGTTTCTTCGTCACGAAATGATTGATTAAGTTTAACAATACTATTGGCGCTTAGAACGCCATCGGCATCGAGAACACCGATAATACAGTATTTTGGATCAAGATTCTGTTCTTTGATAATTTTCTGAATAGTAGGGATAGCGCTGTTTAAAGCATCTCCCTTACCAGTCCTAGCATTAGGTAGTTTTCTTTGAACTATACTGATAGGACCATCAACACTTTGAGCTTGCGTTATAGTGTCATCGTCTGAGTCGTCGTCAATTACAATAATATGTTTACGACCTTGTAAATTATTTAAATATGATAGGGAATTTTTGATAACTTTTCCTTCATTTAGGCACGGTAATAACATAAAATAAAAGAACTGGTTCAAGTCCTGTTGGGGTTCAAAGGGATGTTGCATATTTTGTTTAAATCTTTTTTGTTGAGTGATGTAGATGTAAAACATGATGAAACATTGAACCATAAAAACAGTAATGGCTATTAAATAAATAATCATTTTTATCATCTTCTCAATTAATATTCGATTAGATTCTTGCTCATTTATAGAAGATGTTCAAACATGTTGCTTATTTAAATTGTTTTAAATTGAATTAATCAAATTTTAAATATTAAAAATGCTATTTATTTAATTTTATAAAAAAGCTCCTGAAAGGGCTTTTAAAGTGTTATATAATTAACGTGTGATGTATGGAGGGGATTTCATGACCACTTTATTAGATGTAGCAAAGAAAGCCAATGTTTCAAAAATGACGGTTTCACGAGTAATTAATCATCCGGATAAGGTTACAGACGAACTAAAACAATTAGTCTATGAAGCAATGCGTGAGTTGGACTATCACCCTAATGTAATTGCTAAAGCTTTAGCTAATAACAGTACAAGAATTATTAAGTTATGTATTTTGGAAGATATTGATACAACTGAACCTTATTATATGAACTTGATGATTGGAATCGCTAAAACTTTGGATCTACATCAATATTCTCTACAATTGGTTACACGTCGTAATTTCGACATTGGTAATTGTGATGGGTATATTATTACAGGAATGCGCATCAGCGACGTTGATTGGATCAAGAATCTTAAGAAACCAGTAGTATTATTCGGCGAAAATCGTTATGGTTTTGACTTTGTTGATACAAATAATAAAGCGGGTACTTACTTGTTATCACAGCTAGCTTTGAAAAAAGGATATGAAAAGCTGATCTATGTAGGTATTGATAGTAAAGAGTCTTTTGAATATTCACGTGAAGCCGGCTATTTACAACAGGTTCAAGAGAAACGAATGGTTCCTGAATTACATCGTTTTGGTAATCATAGTCATCTGTCAGAAGATTTTGTCAGAGAAAATTGGGAGAAGATTCCCAAAAATACGGCATTTATTTGTGCGTCTGATCGTCTTGCAATAGGAGTTGAACGGGCCATTGTTCGTTGTGGAGGTAAAGTTCCTGATGACTTTGGTGTAACCGGTTTCGATGGTGTCTTTTTGAATCAAATTGCTTCACCGAAGATAACTACGATCAAGCAATCTATCATCCAAATGGGTAGTGCCTGTGGCGAAGTACTTTTAGATAAGATAAAAAGTGGTGAATCACAGGGGTCCCTAGTCTTCGAACCTAAGATCAGTTTAGGCGGTACTTTAAGGGATTAAACTGTTACCGATAACATCAAACAAAGCCTTGCGGTTGTGGGGCTTACTTTTTTATACTGAGTTGTAAGGGCTTACAAAAAGGGGGCCGTTTATTTTGGACTGGTATGATGAAGCAATCGTATATCAAATTTACCCCAAAAGTTTTCAGGACACCAATGACGATGGTATCGGAGATCTTCAAGGAGTAATCAAGCATTTAGAGTATATTAAGAATTTAGGTTTTAATACTATTTGGCTTAATCCAATTTTTGTGTCACCACAAGTTGATAACGGTTATGACGTTTCCAATTATTTTGCAATCGATCCTATTCTGGGGGATATGGACGATTTTACAGAAATGATGGATAAGGCACATAAATTGGGATTACATATAATTCTTGATTTGCCAATCAACCACACGTCAGATCAACATCCTTGGTTTAAGGATGCGATCAGTAATCCAAATAGTATTTTTAAGGATTACTATATCTGGCACAAACAAGTTGACGGACATGAGCCTAACAACTGGGGTTCATTCTTTGGCGGCAGTGTTTGGGAAAAGAATCCTAATGACAAAGATGAATATTATTTCCATCTCTTCGACAAAAGAATGCCTGATTTAAATTGGAAGAATCCAGAGGTACGTAAATCAATTGCTGATATTGCTAAGTTTTGGATTGAAAAGGGTGTCGATGGGTTCAGATTAGACGCATTCATTCATATCGCTAAAGCTAACTTGGAACAGAATTCCTTAAATCAAGGCGAACAATTCCCAATTGATGATACATTTTATGCCAAATTGCCAAGAGTCAAAGATTATCTAGCAACTTTTGTTAGAGAAATCAAGGACTTTAAACCAGATACTTTCTTGTTTGGTGAAGCATCTTCAGCTAATGCATTAGACGCGGCGGAATATACTAGACCAGATGAAGACGGTTGTGATGTAGTCGTTAACTCCGGAAATTATGGTGAAGTTTATGACGAGAGCAATCCAGAGATACCTGGATTTTTCCAAACTAGGCGTTTGTCGCTTGATAGTTTGAAGAAAACTTATGTGACCTGGGAAAGTGTCCTAGCAGACATCAGCTTGCCAACGTTAACTTGGGGAAATCACGATATTAGTCGCTTACGTGATCGACTGAATTTACCCGTTGATAATGAGGATGTAAGTAAACTTTTGGCAACCTTGATGTATTTACAACGTGGTATGCCCATCATTTATTACGGTGAAGAGATTGGGATGCACGGTTTGAAGTATCAACAGGTTTCTGATTTTGACGACCAGAGAGCTGTAGATTTAATTAATACCTTGCGTAAAAAGTCTTTTGCAGATGAAGAGATTCTAAAGTTACTGAACAATCAGGATGAAATGACGGCACGTGGACCAATGCAGTGGGATGATTCACAATTTAATGGTTTTTCAACTAAAGAACCATGGAATTGGGGTCAAACTGACGACACAAACGTGAAAAATGAGTTAGTGGATTCTAAGAGTTTAGTAGCGTTTTACAAAAATTTATTAAGTGTGAAGAAACACAATTGTTTTACAAATGGTGATTATCAATTATTGATCACTGATCCAGAGATTTATGCATACTTGCGTCAAACAAGAGATAACAAGGGCATTGTTGTAACCAATTTTTCCGATAA
The DNA here is from genome assembly GCF_036913655.1 of Companilactobacillus sp. HBUAS56275. Lineage (NCBI taxonomy): Bacteria > Bacillati > Bacillota > Bacilli > Lactobacillales > Lactobacillaceae > Companilactobacillus > Companilactobacillus sp. HBUAS56275. The sequence goes on along the minus strand of NZ_JAYKKK010000001.1, from coordinate 520,459 downwards.
AGTGAAGAAATTTACTTTACCAGAGGCAAAATGGAGAAAAGTGTTGGCTAATCAAGTTAAATTAAATAACAATGAGTTAACGCTTGATCCTTGGGGAAGCTGTGCTTTGGAATCAAAAATATAGTAGGGGTGTAAATTATGGCAGACAATACTGATATTAAACTAAGAAGAGCTCAAATTTATAGTGTTTTTGTAAGAAATCATACTAAAAAAGGAACCCTCAAAGCATTAGAGGATGACTTGCAACGTATCAAGGAATTAGGAACAGATTATATTTGGCTTTTACCAATTTATCCCATTGGTAAGAAAGATCGTAAAGGTAAATTAGGATCACCTTATTCAATTAAAGACTATCGTTCAATCGATCCAAAGATCGGTTCATGGGATGATTTTGTTCACTTTTCAAAGAAAGTTCATGACATGGGTATGAAGTTGATGATTGATATCGTTTACAACCATACTTCACGTGATTCAGTTCTTTTAAAAGAACATCCAGGTTGGTTCTTACGTGATCATATGGGCAATTTAATGAACAAGAATCCTGATTGGACAGATGTTGCTGAATTGGATTACTCACATAAAGATCTTTGGAAGTATCAAATTGAGACCCTCAAGAAGTATGCTGATTTAGTTGATGGCTTCAGATGTGACGTAGCACCACAAGTTCCACTTGATTTCTGGAAAGAAGCTCGTAAAGAAGTTGCCAAAGTTAACCCAGACATGGTTTGGTTAGCTGAAACTTCTGGTGGTGGCTACATTAAATATTTGAGAAATAGAGGTTTCTGCGCTGAATCAGATAGTGAAATGTATCAAGCTTTCGATATGACATATGACTATGATGTTGACGAAATTTGGCGTAAATATGTCAATGACAAGATTCCTTTGGCACGTTATATCGAAGCTTTGGATCAACAAGAATATATTTATCCAAAGAATTACATTAAGATGCGTGCTTTGGAAAATCACGATCAAGTCAGAGCTCACAAGATGTTTATCAACGAGAATGATATGTTCAACTGGACAGCTTTCTCCGAGTTCCAAAAAGGTTCAACTTTGATCTATGCTGGACAAGAAGCCGGTATGAAGCACACACCAAGTCTATTTGATAAAGATAAGATCGATTGGAAAGACCAAAAGATGGATCTTAGTGCTTTGATGGTTAGAATGCATGAATTGAGTCAAGATGAAATTCAATATGCTGGCAATTATGAGATTGAAGCATTGGATAATGATGTTGTTAAAGTAACATATACAGATGGCGATAAGATCAGAGTCGGCCTATTCACTTTGAAAGGTCAACCAGGCCGTGCCAAAGTTAATGTAAGAAGCGATCAATATACTAATTTGATCGATAACTCATTAGTTAACGTTCAAAATGGTATTTTAACTATTGATTATGATCCAATTATTATTGAAGGTAAGGCTAGATAAAAATTAGGTTGTATGCGGAAATGTGCTTAAATTCCCGTCTTCCACAAAAATTGGGAATGACTTGGAATGCACTATGCCACGTCAAGTTGACATTTCAAAAAAAGTGAAATTATAAAATATGTTTAGATGGCTTTACTCCGGTGCTCTGCCGGAGTAAGGCCATTTATTTTGTCTGATCTATCATAATTATTAAAATAGTCTATCCCTTCTTCAACTAACTTCTTTAAGTCCTCCAGCGTAGCTGGGGTAGGATGAAGATTCATCCATCTTAATTTGAAGTCATTCCACCAACGTTCCATCGGTGAATTATCAAAGGGTGTCCCTGGTCGGGACATGCTTCTAGTAACTTGGTGTTGTGCTAAAAGTTTATTAAAACTTAGTGACACATATGCGGGACCTCTATCTGTGTGGACTATAGGATGTACTTCACCGACTTTTTCAAACACTTCTTCAAACATTGCTTTTTCGGCTTCTGCTGTTTCAGTAGGCGTTATTATATAACCTAAAAGATAACGTCCATGAAGATCTAATATTCCACTTAGACGAACTTTATGTTTTTCTTTTAAACCGTACTCTAATTGTGTTGAATCTGATAACCATATTTCATTTGGTTTCGTAGCACTAAAATTTTGATTTAATAGGTTGTCTTGAATATATTGTTCTTCTTTCTTTTGTCGATTTACCTTTTTCACACGTGCCTTACAAGCAATACACAGTTCTTTCATTATCCGTCTTACTTTTTTTAAGGTTATTTTGAATCCCAATTTGTTTTCATGTTTAAGATTAGTTAGTATTTTACCCGCACCAATACTACCGTTATGTTTTTCATATACACGCTTAACTTCGGTTTTCAAGATTGTATCTTGCTTTTCCTGAACTGTCTGTTTACGATTGATACCTTTGTGATAAGCTTGTCGGCTAGCGCCAACGTATTTCAATAAGATGGTTTCCCATCCATGATGATTTTGACAAGCTTCCTTTATTGCTTGGTAAGCTTGTCTACGTTGCTTTCTCACTCCCCACGCTGGATTTCGTTGAATTTTTTTTCAAACGCCTCTATGGCATCACGTTTGTTTAATTCTGCTTTAAGTTGTTTGATCTCTAACTTTAACTCATCTGTTTCAGTTAAATCTTTTTCTTTAACGTATCCTCTGTGTCCTCGCTTATCAGCGAGGGCAGAGTATCCTTGATTCTTCACTAACAGTACCCAATTACGAACTTGTTGATAAGAAACATGAAAATGTACTGAGGCCTCTGTATATGAGTGCTTTTGAAGAGTGACATACTCAACTACTTCTATTCTTTCTTCTAAGGTGGTTTTCTTTGACATAGTAATGACCTTCTTTCTAACAGGCGTTGCCTTGATTAGATTCTTGTCATTATTATACTGTATGATCCAATATCTCAGTTGTTTAGAAGAACGTAACTTGAATCTTATAGCTATTTCATCGAGTGTTCCTTCTCCGTTTAAATAGGCACTTGTAGCTTGAATCTTTGTCTCATAGTCATACTTTTTTGGCGCTTGTGATCTTAAACCTTTTTCTCCATAACCATTAAATAGGACAAGCCATCCTTTTACAGTGGAGGAACTTACTTCAATAGATCGGCAATACTCCGCAAAGACTACCTCCGATTTCATCTTCAGATAATCCTTAACTGCCTTGATCTTGAACTCTGGTTCGTATCTTCTCATAAAAAAATTCCTTTCTGATTTTCACTTGAATTTATTCCATTTCAAATGTCAACCATAAAGGGACTATAGCAGAACGCCGTGGGCGCGACTTGAAGCTAATTATTTTACACTTCGTGCAAAATAATGGATTTCCAAGCTCGGCCTCATTGTAAATGGCAGAGCCATTAACAATGATTTCACGGCTGAAGTCATTCCCAATTTTTATTCCAGACTAAATAGTGTTTCAATTGTTTTATTCCAATTCTATTAAGTTTAAAAAACAGTGTTTATTCAAATCTCCGTTACAGAAGGAGTTTTGGTAGACACTGTTTTTTTGTTTTAAATCTAAAATAGAATAGTTTTTCAATAATAATTTATTGATTCCTATTAATTCTGCTGGCCTCAATCTGGACAGGTAGTCTTGTCATTCTATCATTCAGAATTATCAATAGTATGAATACCATTCTTAATTTAAAAATAGAGAAGAAGCCGAATTAAATAATCAAAGTGCTATTTAGTCCAGACCAATCGGGCTTGTTGTGGAGGACGGGAATTTAAGCATATCTCCCAATTTAACCAATCTTCCAAGAGAACAGTTTTCATAAAATTGCTTTTACGATGGAAATTCGGTTATTTTACTGAAAAATATTATTTTTAGTAAAAAAATAAAGCCAATTGCTTAAGCATTTGATCGGTATTTTGAGGAAATCTCATTTTCTTACGAGAATTTCTTTACAATGGATCACCAATCACGATTGAGAATTGGCTATACCATAGAAAAAGGGTAATTTATCACTGTAAAGCGCGAAAAGCATTGGATTTTGTGAGTGTTAACGAAAGAATGCCGTTATATCAAGGTTCTGGGCAGCTTTTTTGATGGTAAAAAGAATTAAAATTGCAAATGCTTGATTTCTAAATAAGCAAGTCAATTAGTAGATGTTACGGTTGTTATCGGTAACAGTCTGAAAACGGTTGCAAAGAGCCCGAAATGGTTTAATATTAAAAATGTAATCGATATGAATTATTAGTTCCGCAAGTTATAGGAGGGAAAATCGATGAAAAAGAATGTTTGGAAAAAATTACTTCTTAGTAGTTTGATTGTCAGCATGTCATTGATGACATTAGCTGGTTGTGGAAGTAAGAGTAGTAGTTCAAGTAGTAGTAGTTCTACCGCAGGTGGAACTGAAATGAAGGGTGATATCAAGGTCTGGATCGATACAGAACATATCGCTGCAATCAAGAGTCAGGTCAAGAAGTTTGAAAAGGCCAACCCTAAGATTCACGTAACTGTTAAGTCTGGATCATCTGCCGATGCTATGAAGGATGTTTCCAAAGACCCTTCAAAGGCTGCTGATGTCTTCATGATGCCACATGATCAAATCGGACAAATGGCTGAAGCTGGTTTGCTATATCCAGTTGGTAAGAAAGATGTTGCAACAATGAAGAAGAACGACATCCAATCAGCTGTCGATGGTGTTACATATAAGGGTAAGGTTTACGGATTCCCATATGGTGTTGAATCACAAGTTCTTTACTACAACAAGTCAAAACTTTCAGCAGAAGATGTAACTAACTGGGACACAATGACTTCTAAAGGTAAGTTGGGAACAAACTTTGGTGATGCCGGTGCCAACTATATCTTCGCTCCATTATTCTTAAGCAATGGTGATCAAATTTACGGTTCTAATGGTGAAAATCTAAAGGGAACAAACATCAACAATGATAAAGGTGTTCAAGTTCTACAATGGATCGCTAAACAAAAACAAAATTCAGGTGTCGTACAAACAAGTGATGCTGCACTTTCAAACCTACAATCAGGTAAGATCGATGCATTCTTATCAGGCCCATGGTCAAAGAGCGATGTTAAGAAGGCTCTAGGTAAGAACATGGCTGTTGCACCATACCCAACAGTAAACTTTGGTAATGGCGATACACAAATGAAGGCTTTCTTGGGTGTTAAAGTTTATGGTGTTAACCAACAAACTAAATCACCAGTTGCTTCAATCGCTTTAGCTAAATATCTATCAAACGAAGCTACACAAAAGGTTGAATTTGAAAAGAATGGTGTTGTTCCAACAAACAAGACTGCTCAAGCATTACCAGAAGTACAAAAGGATGAAACTGCTAAATCAGTTCTACAAATGTCAGATGCTAACCATACCGTTGTTATGCCTAAGTTACCAGAAATCATCTCATTCTGGCCACCAATGGACTCATTAATCAACGATACATACAAGGGCAAGATCAAACCTGCACAATATCAAGATAAGTTGAATAAATTTGTCAAAGATACTTCAAAGAAGGCTAACTAGGACTTACTTTTTAATAGTGAATACCGAATAGATTCTGAGCTTTCTTAGGATAACGGCATGACCTAGGTCACAGTCGTTATCTGTGGGAGGTGTAGGAATCTTTTCTTTCACCAATTATTCGGAAATTATTCTACTGGGATAGATGTTTCAGAGAAATTAAGGATGCGATTATATGTTTAAGAAAAGTTACGGAGAACAACATATAACATATAGAGAATTGATCAAAGAAGGCGACGTAGCCACAAAATTATCCTTTATTATTATGGGTGCTGCTAACTTTGCCAATAAACAAATTGTTAAAGGTTGTATCTTCTTATTAGCTGAAGTAGGGTTCTTAGCTTGGTTTATCCGCAATGGTATCCATGCCTTGGCAATGCTTCAAACATTAGGTACTAAGAAACAAGGTTTACATTATGACGCCAAATTGGGGATCGACGTCTTGCAGCAAGGTGACAACTCAATGTTGCTCTTACTATTCGGTATTGCTGCAATTCTCCTCTGTATAGTAATGATAGTGTTGTATATCGTTAACTTGAGAAGTGCAAGACATATCTATGAATTAAAGGCTGCTGGCGAACCAGTACCTACATTCAGACAAGATATGAGCAGTTTACTTAATGAACGTTTCCATATGACATTAATGACAATTCCTCTATTGGGTGTTTTGTTCTTTACTATTTTGCCATTGCTTTACATGATTTCAATTGCGTTTACAAATTATGATCACGTTCATTTACCACCAAAGAATTTGTTCTCATGGGTTGGATTTGCTAACTTCGGTAATGTTATTACTGGTAATATGGCTTCAACATTCTTCCCAGTTCTAGCTTGGACATTGATTTGGGCCGTATTTGCAACAATCACATGTTTCTTCTTCGGTGTAATCCTTGCATTATTGATTAATGCTAAAGGTATTAAATTCAAGAAGTTCTGGAGAACAATTTTTGTTATTACAATTGCTGTTCCACAATTTGTTTCATTATTGATCATGCATAACCTCTTAAATGACGCTGGTCCTATCAATGCGTTACTTAAGAACTTAGGTTGGATTACAACATCAATTCCATTCTTGTCAGATCCAACTTTAGCTAAGGTTTCAATTATCTTCGTTAATATGTGGATTGGTATTCCAACTACAATGTTAATTTCAACAGGTATCATTCAAAACTTGGATCAAGAACAGATCGAAGCTGCTGAAATGGATGGTGCTAATAAGCTCCAAATCTTTAAGGCAATTACATTCCCACAAATTTTGTTTGTTATGATGCCATCATTGATTCAACAATTTATCGGAAATATCAACAACTTCAATGTTATCTTCCTATTAACTGGTGGTGGACCATCAAATTCAAATTACTATGGTGCCGGATCAACTGATTTGCTTGTTACATGGCTCTATAATTTGACAGTTAATACCATGGATTACAATTTAGCTTCAGTTATTGGTATTTTGATCTTCATTCTTTCAGCTGTGTTCAGTCTTTGGGCATACACGCATACAAATTCTTACAAGGAGGGATAGAGTATGGAACTTAAAAATGAAAATTATAAGACAAAAAGAAGAAATACTCGTTTCTTAATTTACCTCATCCTGACAATTATGGCCATCGTCTGGATGTTCCCAATTGCTTGGATCGTTCTAACTAGTTTCAGAGCAGAAGGTGGAGCTTTCGTTCCATACATCATACCTAAGAGTTTCACAATTTCAAATTACGTAAAATTAATCACTGATGCAACTGGTAACTTCCCATTTGTACGTTGGTTCATAAATACATTTATCGTTGCCGTTTTCAGTTGTATTCTTTCAACATTCATCACTATTGCCATGGCTTACTCACTATCAAGATTACGTTTTAAGATGAGAAGACCATTCTTGAAAATTGCTTTGGTTCTAAATATGTTCCCTGGATTCATGAGTATGATTGCTGTTTACTACATTCTTAAAGCTGTTAACTTAACACAAAGTCTTGTAGCTTTAGTTCTTATCTACTCATCAGGTGCTGCACTTGGTTTCTATGTTGCCAAAGGATTCTTCGATACAATTCCTATGGCTTTGGATGAATCAGCTATGATCGATGGTGCTAATAAATGGCAGATCTTTACTAAGATCACTTTGCCACTATCAAAACCAATCATCGTTTATACTGCTTTGATGGCTTTCATGGGTCCATGGATGGACTTCATCTTTGCTAAGATCATCATGGGTGATGACGTTAAGGATTATACAGTTGCCATTGGTTTGTACTCAATGATGACCAAGACAACTGCTAACTCATTGTTTATGACATTTACCGCTGGATGTGTGCTTATTGCAATTCCTATTACATTACTATTCATTTATATGCAAAAGTACTATGTAGAAGGTATTACATCTGGTTCTGTTAAATAGTTTCGAGGATCATAAAAATAGTTTCTATACTATTAGGGACCTGCATAAAATTAACTCACTACATTTTGTATTGAATTTATTTAATGCAAGTCCCTTTTTATTATTTAAATCACAAAAAAGGTGGAATTTTTAATGAATACAGCAGCAATTTATCATCGTCCCGAAAGTGAATACGCATTTTTATACAAAAAAGGTCTCATGCATTTGAGAATCAGAACAGCTAGAGGTGACGCTATTGGCGTTAATCTTTTACACGGCGATACTTATTCTATGGATAAAGAACACTGGAATAAAAAGCCAGTACCAATGAAATTGACATTATCAACTGATTTGTTTGATTATTGGGAATACGAAACAACAGAACCATTCAATCGTATGTCCTATGCCTTTCAAATAATTGGTCGTGATGGAACTGAAATTCTATATGGCGATCAAGGAGCTTTTCCATTCAATGAGAAATCAGTGAACAAGGGAAATAATTATTTCAGAATGCCATACTTCCACGAAATCGATCGCTTCAAGGCTCCAGAATGGGTCAAGAATACAGTTTGGTATCAAATCTTCCCAGAACGTTTTGCTAACGGTGATAAAACTAATGATCCTGAAAATACATTACCATGGGGATCTAAAGATCCAGCTGCCCAAGACTTTTTCGGTGGTGACCTACAAGGTGTAATCGATCATTTGGATCATCTTGTTGATTTAGGTATCAACGGAATTTACTTCTGCCCAATCTTTAAGGCACACTCAAATCACAAATATGACACGATCGATTATATGGAAATTGATCCAAGTTTCGGCGATAAGAAGCTCTTCAAGAAGTTAGTCGATGAATGTCATAAACGTGGTATTAAGGTAATGCTTGATGCGGTCTTCAATCATATGGGAGACAATTCACCACAATGGCAAGATGTTATCAAGAATGGTAAAGACTCTAAGTATGCTGATTGGTTCCATATCAATAAATTCCCTGTTTCTTACAAAGAAGGTAAGAACTTTGAGGATGCTACTGATATCACATATGACGTTTTTGCTACAACACCACATATGCCTAAGATCAATACAGCCAATCCAGAAGCTAAGAAATATTTGTTGAATATTGCTAAGTATTGGATTGATGAATTTGATATTGACGCTTGGAGACTAGATGTTGCTAATGAAATTGATCACTCATTCTGGAAAGACTTCCGTCGTGTCTGTGATGAGTCAAAGAAAGACTTTTATATTTTGGGCGAGGTATGGCATTCATCTCAAAGTTGGTTGAACGGTGATGAATTCACAGCTGTAATGAACTATGCTTATACTGATTTGATTAAAGATTTCTTCATTAAACATGAAATGACAGTGCCTAAGGTTGTTTCTGAAATCAATAATCAATTGATGCTCTATCGTAAGCAAACTGATCAGATGCAATTTAATGTTTTGGATTCACATGATACTGCTAGAATTTTGACAGTTGCTGGTGACGACAAAGAATTAGAAAAACAAGTCTTAGCCTTCACTTACATGCAACCAGGAGTTCCATGTATTTATTATGGTGATGAATACGGTATGACAGGTGGAAACGATCCTGACTGTCGTAAGTGCATGATCTGGGATGAAAAGGATCAAGATTTGAATTTATATGAATTTTTCAAAGACTTGGTAGCGTTTCGTAAAGAAGATCATCAGATATTATCTGAAGGTTCAATGGATTGGGATGTTTCTCAAGGGAATAACGGCATTTTGATGCTTAGTCGTCTCTTAGATGGCAAAAAAATAACAGGTATTTTTAACACTAGTTCTGAAAAACAAACTGTAAATGCTAGTGGTGAAGTTCTTTTGAGTAACTTAACAGAAAATAATACGGATTCAACTGTATTGGATCCAAAGGGATTTGTAATTTTTAAATAGATTTTTGGAGGAATAAAAATGGCAAGTAAGCATTGGTGGCAAGAGGTAGTTGTATATCAAGTATATCCACGTAGTTTTAGAGATTCTAATGGCGATGGTATTGGTGATCTTCAAGGAATCATTAGCAAATTGGATTATTTGGAAAAATTAGGAATTGGTGCTATCTGGTTATCACCAGTTTATGAATCTCCTAATGATGATAATGGTTATGACATTGCTGATTATCGTGCAATCATGAAAGAGTTCGGAACTATGAAAGACATGGACGAGTTGATTGTTGAAGCTAAGAAACGTCATATTAGAATCGTAATGGACTTAGTTGTCAACCATACCTCCGATGAAAACAAATGGTTCATTGAGGCTAAGAAGGGCAAAGATAATCCTTATCGTGATTATTATGTCTGGGCTGATCCAAGTGCTGACGGTGGTGCTCCTAATGATTTGCAATCGACATTCTCTGGCTCAGCTTGGCAATATGATGAAAAGAGCAATCAATATTATTTGCATCTTTTCAGTAAGAAACAACCTGATTTGAACTGGCAAAATCCGAAAGTCAGACAAGAAGTTTATGACATGATGAACTTCTGGATAGACAAGGGAATCGGCGGTTTCAGAATGGATGTAATCGATTTGATCGGTAAGATTCCAGAAAAGAAGATTACTGGCAATGGTCCACAACTACATGAATTTCTTCATGAAATGAATCGTCAAACCTTTGGTGACAAAGATATGTTGACTGTTGGTGAAACTTGGGGTGCAACTCCTGAGATTGCCAAACTATATTCAGATCCTAAACGCCAAGAATTAGGCATGGTTTTCCAATTTGAACATGTAGGACTAGATGAACAACCAGGTAAAGAAAAGTGGGATCTTCAACCATTTAAGGTTGCCGGATTAAAACGTGTTTTCAATAAATGGCAAACAGAATTGGATAACGATGGTTGGAATTCTCTATTCTGGAATAATCATGATTTGCCTAGAATCGTTTCTAGATGGGGCAATGATAAGGAATATCGAGTTCAAAGTGCGAAGATGTTGGCCATTCTTCTTCATATGATGAAGGGGACACCATACATTTATCAGGGTGAAGAAATTGGTATGACTAATCGCAAAGTGTCTGATATATCTGAAGTATCTGATATTGAAAGTCGTAATATGTACGCTGAACGTTTAGCAGAAGGCTATGACAAGGATGATTTGATTCATTCTATTAATGTTAAAGGTCGAGACAATGCCAGAACACCTATGCAATGGGATGATTCCATTAATGGTGGATTTAGTTCAGGTAAGCCTTGGCTAGCAGTAAATCCTAACTATAAAGAAATCAATGTTAAATCAGCCTTAGATGATCCTAAGTCAATCTTCTATACATATCAAAAGTTGATTCAATTAAGAAAAGACAATCCAATTATGATTTGGGGAGACTTTGAATTACTAAAGACAGCCGATGACATTTTTGCTTATGAACGCCATTATCAAGGTGAAACTTGGCTAGTAGTCAATAATTTCTCTAATAATGAAAATAAACTAGACCTTCCTGATATCAAACCAGGTGAAGTGATTATTCAAAACTATTTAGAAGAAATCAAATCTTTGTCCAATTTGACTTTGAAACCTTGGCAGTCCTTTGTCGTTAAGGTGGTGAAATAAGATGAGTCGACCATGGTGGAAGAATGCGGTTGGTTATCAAGTTTATCCCCGCAGTTTTAAAGACACTAATAATGATGGTGTCGGTGATATTGCCGGTATTATTGAAAAACTACCTTATCTAAAGTCACTCGGTGTTGATTTTATCTGGATCAATCCTATCTATAAGTCACCTAATGTTGATAATGGTTACGACATTTCTGACTATGAAGACGTTCAACCAGAATTTGGTTCGTTAAATGACTTTAAAATTTTATTGGACAAAGCTCATGACATTGGCATCAAAGTTATTTTGGATTTAGTTGTTAACCATACCAGTGATCAGCACCCTTGGTTCATTGAAAGCAAAAAGTCCAAGGATAATCCTTATCGTGATTACTATATGTGGGCTGATGCGACGCCAGACAAAATGCCAAACGATTGGACAAGTTTTACTGGTAACTCAACTTGGACTTATGATGAAACGACTAAGCAAGCTTATTTCCATGTTTTTGCGCCACAACAACCAGATTTGAATTGGCGCAATCCTAAATTACGTCAAGAAATCTATAAAATGATTCGGTGGTGGTTAGATCTTGGAATCGATGGTTTCCGAATGGATGCTATCAGCCATATCCAAAAGGCACCTTTTGACTATGAACCACCCAAAGATGATCCTTGGAAACCATTCATGAATGTTAAAGGAATTGATGATTACATGGCAGAAATGCGTGATATCTTCAATCAGTATGACATTATGACAGTTGGTGAGGCCAGTGGTGTTTCTAGTAAGCAAGCTCCTGAGTGGACAGATCCCAATAAAAAGGGTTACATCAATATGATTTTTGAATGGGAACACAACGCTCGAGAGGGTGAAGAAGGCCATGAAAGAATTAACGTTGATGAAATGAAACAAGTTTTGTCTCGTTGGCAAAAAGACCAGGAGAATAGTGGTTGGAATGCTTTGTATTTTGAAAATCACGACAATCCTAGAATCAATACGATTTTAGGAAATGAGACAAAGAAATCTGCCAAAGCAATTGCTATGTCATACTTTTTCTTGAAAGGAACACCTTTCATTTACCAAGGACAAGAGTTAGGGATGACCAACTATCCATTCAAATCAATCGATGAAGTTGATGATGATGAGTCTCAAATTCGCTACCATAATATGGTTAATAGTGGTAAAGACCCTAAAGAAGCGCTTCAAATTATTACCCATTGGACACGTGATCATTCACGAACACCTATGCAATGGACTAGTGATATTAAAGCTGGATTTACTGAGGGAACTCCTTGGATGAAAATCAATCAAAACACTAAGACTATTAATGTTGAATCAGAAATGGCTGATCCCGACTCAGTTTTGAACTTCTATAAAAAGATGATTGCTTTTAGAAAATCAGAACCAACTTTTATTGAAGGAAATTACGATTGGTTCTTACAATCAGATCCTGATGTTTATGCCTATTTAAGAACCGATGATAAGAAACAATTTTTGGTAATCGTCAATTTCAGTAAACAGAAAAAAATTGTAACCTTGCCGAAGGAACTTATGAACGATAAATGGCAAGTGAAGTTAACGAATACAACTGAAAAGAATTTAACAGAGCAGTTTGAAATGGAACCGTATGATGGTTTCGTTTATGAATGTGAAAATTAATTAAAAAAGATGTCTCAATTTAAGATTTGTAAAAATCTGTAATTGGACATCTTTTTTGCGCCGTAGAGTTGTAATCGCTGGATAAGTCTGTTGGATGAGACAAGGTCCAATACTACTCAAAAGGAATCTCGGTACAGCCATCAATTACAATGAAAGCTGTTATCGGTAACATGGTGAAAACGGTTGCAACAAGCGACAGCTTGCATAATAATTAGAAGCGTAGTAAAAAACATTTTTTATGAAATTATTCTAGTAGTAATTATTTGAGGATTGATGAGCCTAATCAAAATAATTATCAAATAGGTTTATAAATTTCCAATCGATCTTGGAGAATAGAGGAGCTAATAATAATGTCAGTAATTAATTTAGAGCACATTTCAAAGCGTTATGCAGGTAACAAAAATTATTCTGTAACAGACTTTAACTTGGATATCAAAGATGGTGAGTTCATCGTTTTCGTTGGACCATCAGGTTGTGGTAAATCAACTACATTACGTATGATTGCTGGTTTGGAAGATATCACTGAAGGGGACTTTAAGATTGACGGAAAAGTCATGAATGACGTTGCCCCAAGAGATCGTGATATTGCCATGGTTTTCCAAAACTATGCTTTGTATCCACACATGAGTGTTTACGATAACATGGCCTTCGGATTGAATATCCGTAAGCATGATAAGGAAGATACTAAGAAACGTGTTGAAGATGCCGCTAAAATTCTAGGTTTGACAGACTTTTTGGAACGTAAACCTAGTGCTTTATCAGGTGGTCAAAGACAACGTGTTGCTTTAGGACGTGCGATTGTTCGTGATGCTAACTTGTTCTTGCTTGATGAGCCTTTGTCAAACTTGGATGCTAAATTGAGAGTTCAAATGCGTACTGAAATTGCACAATTACATCAAAGATTAGGACGTAACTTTATCTATGTTACCCATGATCAAGTTGAAGCTATGACTATGGCTGATCGAATCGTTATCATGAATGATGGTAAGATTCAACAAGTTGGTACACCTAAAGAACTATATGACAAGCCAGCTAACAAATTCGTTGCTGGATTCATTGGTTCACCAGCTACAAACTTCTTCGATGTTAAATTGGATGGAAACAGAATTACTGACGGCGGCAGCTTGAATCTAGTAGTTCCTGAAGGACATCTTAAGACATTAAGGGCTAAAGGATATGATGGTAAAGACTTAACATTTGGTATTCGTCCAGAAGATATCCATGCTGAAGAGATTGCTTTACAAACATTTGCTGATTCTACAATCGAAGCTAATGTTCAAGTTTCTGAATTACTTGGTGCTGAATCAATGCTTTATTCTAAGATTGGAAATGCTGAATTCATTGCTAAAGTTAATGCACGTGATCATCATGAACCAGGAAGCACAATTAAGATGGCCTTAGAAATGACTAAGGCACACTACTTTGATAAAGATACAGGTAAAACAATTCTTTAATAGAGAAGGATGCTTGTAGGAGGATTATAATGAAGCGTATTTTTGAAGTTGACCCTTGGAACATCGTCACACATAAATTAGACAAGGAAAATAAAAGATTACAAGAAAGCCTAACCAGTCTAGGTAACGGATATATGGGGATGCGTGGTAATTTTGAAGAAGATTATACAGGCGACAGTTTACCAGGCAGCTATCTAGCTGGTGTTTGGTACCCTGACAAGACTCGTGTCGGTTGGTGGAAGAATGGCTATCCAGAATACTTTGGTAAAGTTATCAATGCCGTTAATTTTATTAAAATGAACTTTTTGATCAATGGTTCTAAATTAGATCTATACACTGATAAAATTAGTGACTTTACACTTGATCTAGACATGAAGAACGCTACTTTGAAACGTTCATTCATCGTTGAAAAAGATGGTGCCAAAGTAAAATTCAACTTTGAAAGATTTTTGAGTGTTGCCCAAAAGGAACTATCTGTTCAAAAGGTCAGCTTTGAGAATTTATCTGATGATTCAGTTGAAGTTAAAGTTATTTCTTCATTGGATGCAAATGTTGAAAATGAAGATGCAAATTATGATGAACGTTTCTGGCAAGTATTGGAAATTACTGATGACAGTATCATTGCTGAAACTAAGCCAAACGATTTTGGTACACCAAGATTCACATCTGGTATGCAAGTTGGTTATGTAACTGAACTTAAGGAAACCGATCACGAAGTTGGCAAATTAGAAACTAGCAAAACTTTTGTAGCTGATTTGAAAGCTCATGAAGTTGGTACAATTGAAAAACGTGTTGTCGTTGTAACATCACGTGATTATGAAACAGTTGACGATCTAAGGGATGCTATGGAAGGTATTGCTGCTAAGATCAGTAGTGTTTCATATGAAGACCTATTGGGTGCTCATGCAAATGTTTGGAAAAATCGTTGGAATCAATCAGATATTAAGATCGATGGCGATACTGATGCTCAACAAGGTATGCGTTTCAACCTCTTTGGATTATTCACAACTTACTCAGGTGAAGATTCACGTTTGAATATTGGACCAAAAGGTTTCACTGGTGAAAAATACGGTGGGGCTACATATTGGGATACTGAAGCTTTCTGTATTCCTGTTTACTTGGGAGTTTCTCAACCAGAAGTATCACGTAACCTATTGATGTATCGTTACAATCAACTAAAAGGTGCCTACATCAATGCTCAAAGACAAGGCCTAAAGGGTGCGTTATATCCAATGGTTACTTTCAATGGTATTGAATGCCATAACGAATGGGAAATTACTTTTGAAGAAATTCATCGTAATGGTGATATTGCCTTTGCTATCTATAACTACACACGTTATACAGGCGACAAGTCATTTGTTCTTCATGAAGGTAGCAAGATGTTGACAGAAATGTCACGCTTCTGGGCTGATCGTGTTCACTACAGCAAACGTAACGAACAATATATGATTCACGGTGTTACTGGACCAGATGAATATGAAAATAACGTCGATAATAACTGGTATACTAATTTCTTAGCCCGTTGGACTTTGAAGTACACACTACAAATTCTCGGCGAAGTAAGTAAAGATCAATTTGAAAAATTAAATGTTTCTAAAGAAGAAATGGATCATTGGCAAGATATTGTAGACAAGATGTATCTACCTTATGACGAAGATCTTGGCATTTTCGTTCAACATGATGGCTTCTTAGATAAAGATATTGAACCAGTCAGCTCTATTCCGGCTGATCAATTACCAATTAATCAACACTGGTCATGGGATAAGATCTTACGTTCTCCATATATCAAGCAAGGTGATGTTCTCCAAGGTATTTGGGACTTCATCGACGACTTCTCTGAACGTGAAAAGAAGCGTAACTTCGATTTCTATGAACCTTTGACAGTGCATGAGTCAAGTCTTTCACCCGCAATTCATGCTGTGTTAGCCGCAGATTTACATTATGAACAGAAAGCGGTTGCATTATATGAAAGAACGGCTAGACTAGACTTAGACAATTATAATAACGATACAGCAGATGGTTTGCATATCACTTCAATGACAGGTGGCTGGTTGGCCATGGTTCAGGGATTTGCAGGCATGCGTGTTCACGACGATGGTACTTTGAGTTATAAACCATTCTTACCTAAGAAATGGAATAGTTACTCATTCAGACAAGTATTTAGGGGACGCGTCATCGAAGTAAACGTCAAGGAAAATGGTTCGGAGTTCAAGTTGGTTTCTGGAGATCCACTTCAAATTACAGTCAATGATGAACCACTAATGCTAAAATAATTGTAAAATAAAGATGTCTGAAAGTCATTTCAGACATCTTTTTATCAGAAGGAGTCAATGACACGATATGGTAAAATTTGAACAAATTAAAGGATTCATCTTCGATTTAGATGGTGTGATTGCTAATACATCAGTCTATCATTCACAAGCATGGCATCAATTAGCAGATGAGTTGGGGGTTACATGGACTGAGGATCTAGCTAACCAACTAAAGGGTGTCGGCAGAATGGATTCACTAAACTTGATTTTAAAGTCTGGTGGCAAGGAAAACGATTACACTGAAGATGAAAAAGTTAAGTATGCTACTGAGAAAAATGATAATTATTTGAACCTCTTAAAGGGATTGACAGATGACGATATTCTTCCCGGTATGAAAGAATTTATTGAGGACTTGAGTGCCAATAACTATCTAATTTCTTTGGCCTCATCTTCTAAGAATTCACCTAAGGTTTTGGAAGCCTTAGATTTGGAGAAATACTTTGATGCTAGAGTTGATCCAAGCACTTTGAAGAATGGTAAGCCAAATCCAGAAATTTATGTTCGCGGTGCTGAAGTATTGAACTTGAAGCCTGAAGAATGTATCGGTCTAGAAGATGCAGTCTCTGGTATTAAGTCAATCAACGGTGCTAACGAAACATCTGTTGGGATTGGTGATCCAGAAATCTTAAATGAAGCCGATATCAACTTCACAGACACATCACAAGTAACCTTAACGAACATTAAGAAGGAAATGAGCAAAATAAAAGAGGGGTAGAAAATGACAGTTTCGAAAACAATTTTTGGGGAAATTGATTCTGAACCGGTTTACCTCTATAAAATCACTAACAAAAATCAAACAAGTATCAGCGTTATGAGCTATGCTGCAACTTGGCAAAATTTTGAAGTTGTTGAGGATGGAAAGAAACATTCATTGATCGAACATTTTGATAATTTGGAAGACTACATCAAGACACCTTATCAAGTTGGTAAGACGATTGGTCGTGTAGCTGGAAGAATTAAAGATGGTACTTTTAAGATCAATGGTAAAGATTATCAAATGGAACAAAATGAAGGTGAAAACTTTCTGCATGGTGGAAGTCATGGACTCCAGTATCAGAATTTCACTAGTCGCCAAATTTCCAATAAGGCGGTTATGTTCAGTCATACAATAAATGGTGAAGATGGATTTCCTGGAAAATTAGAAGTTAATGTCATTTATATGTTGAATGACAACGACGAAGTTTTCATTACTTATGGAGCCAATACTGATCAAGATACCTTGTTCAATCCTACTTGCCATGTTTACTTTAATGTTGATGATGAGAATATTCGTCAACAACAATTACAAGTTAACTCGGCAAAATTCTTGGAAGTGGATGACGGGAAAATTCCTACAGGTCAATATCTTCCTACTGAAGGTCCTTATGACTTTAAGCAACTTAAGACTATTGGCAAAGGATTAGATCAATTGTCCTTGTTAGATAAGCATGAATATGACGATACTTTTGTCGTCGATGGACATGCTGCAACAATTCAGTCTGATAAAAGAGCTGTAGATCTTTATACAGATCGCAACGGTATGGTTATTTTCACCGCTAACCCTGAAGACGAACAAAAGGCTGCAGAGTATGATTACAGTTGTTTAGCAATGGAATTACAAACATTACCAGACGCTATTCATCATCCAGACTTTGGAGATATCGTTCTAAACAAGGATAAGAAAGTGGCTTACACTAACAAATATAGATATCGCAAATTGAATTAATAATATAAATATAAGGAACCATAATCGGTATAAAAATTCTAAAATTAGGATTTTTATATCGATTTTTTTTATTTTTATGGTTACGTATTATCCGAACTATTTCCGTCAAAAATATTGACCTTGTTCGCTATTAGACGTTATATTTAAAAAGTCAAATGAATAAGGAAGGAGAAGTACGTCTAGTCGATGTAATTAAGGCTTTTGATTAAACATTAACTGATATGGTGTAAGGATACCGCCGGTAGTAGAAAATCTGTGGGCCACTGGAACGTGGAGGACGGCAAGTAGAGCAAAACCACACTATAATCAAATTTAATCAAGGATTAGTACAAATTACCACAATAAAAATAAAAGGATAACAGAGTAGAGAATAAAGCGTTAAGTGTCAAAAAGACGGAATGTGCTTTTGAACGAAGAAGTCGATTCGCGGTTTTATTCTCGCATTCGCTGCATAATAATGTGTAGCAGCTCTATGAGGAGATGCTCAAATGAACAAGAGAAACAGTATTTATTCAATTACAACTATGGGGTTACTAGTGGCAATGATGATTGTCCTAACCAATTTTTTAAGTATTCAAACACAATTTTTACGTGTCTCATTCGAATTTATACCACAAGCCATTTTAGGAATGTTTTTTGGACCACTGTGGGCCGGCATTTCATCCGTTGTTGCCGACGTGGTTGGAACAACTTTGTTTGGTAAAGCTGGATTCTTTATTGGCTTCACGTTAAACGCCTTGATTTCAGGTGTCCTATATGGAATTTTCTTCTACAAAAAAGAAATTACTTTAAAAAATACATTTATCTGCGTCTTACTAAATACCCTAATCATTAGTTTATTCTTAACCCCACTATGGTTATCAATCATGTATCATGTACCATTCTTCAACATGGGATTATGGATTCCAAGAATTATTAAAGCTATTGCAATGCTATTTATTCAAACTGGTTCAATCATGTTCTTTGGCAAAGCCTTACCATTAAAGACACTTGCTAGTCGTTATATGGTGAAAGGCTAATGTTTACTAAGGGTTCAGAAGCTGTTCAATGGCTGATTGAACGTGGTTACTTTGGCAGTTGTCCAGGCTTGGAACGGATCACGGAATTATTGCGCTTATTGGGTAATCCTGAAAAGTCGTATCCAACGATCCACGTTGCAGGGACTAATGGCAAAGGTTCAACTACTCGTTACTTAGCTAATCTATTGAGATCTAATGGTTTAAAAGTAGGGACTTTCAATTCGCCTTTTATCAAAGATTTTGCTGAACAAGTGGAAATTAATGGTCAAGAAATCCCCGATGCTGATCTAGTAAAATTGGGTAATTTGATTAAACCGTTAGTAGAGCAAATGGATGCTCAGAAGGAATTTTATGGTATTACTGAATTTGAAATTTTAACTGGTTTAGCATTTTACTATTTCAAGGGTCAAGTCGATGTGGCCATTATTGAAGTGGGCATGGGTGGTTTACTAGATAGTACCAATGTCATTAAACCAGAATTGGCCGCTATAACGACGATTGGATTGGATCACACAGCCTTTTTAGGTGATACTATTGAAAAAATTGCTTATCAGAAGGCAGGAATCATTAAAGAGAACGTACCTCTAGTAGTTGGGAATGTGTCTGAGGAAGCTTTGAAGGTTATTGAAATTCAGGCTAAAGAGAAGAATGCTAAAGTTTATACTTGGAAAGATGATTTTCACAGCGATTATCGTGGTTTTGTGGAACAGCAGTTTGAAGAATTTGATTTTGTTAACAATGAGATTAAGTTGAAAGGATTAGATACACCTTTAATTGGTCATCAGCAAGTCGAAAATGCGGCAGTTGCTTTAGAGATGTACTATCTATACACACAAAAGCATAATTTATCATTTGATAAAGATAAGATAATACATAGTTTGTTACAAACTAAGTGGCCCGCTCGCATGGAGATCATCAGTCAAAAACCATTGGTAATCATGGATGGAGCTCATAATCCACATGCAATTAAACGTCTAAAGGAAAATCTTTTGACGGATTATCAAGATTATCGTGTGAAGATACTTTTCTCAGCCATTGTCACTAAAGATATCAGTACTATGTTGGAAGAGCTACTAGAAATACCAAATGTTGAAATAACAATGACGACTTTTAATGATGATAGGGCTGTTAAGTTAGAAGATTATCAAGACTGGCAGCCAAGAATAAAGATAAATTCAAATTGGTAAGTGGCTTATGATGAATTAATCGGTAATTTGAAGTCCGATGAACTATTAATGATAGCCGGATCTTTATATTTTTCTTCAGAAGTACGATCAAAAATCAAATAAAAAGATGGATCCAATAGCTCAATTGTGAGTTGTTGAATCCATCTTTTTTGTTGTAGTTAGATTAGATACTGTCATAGAGCGTCCAATTGATAGTTCCTTTGTAAGTTCCAGCGGAGTTAGCTCCATCTGATTCAAGTAAGATACCACTGTCATTAGTCCAAGTAGAGTCGATATCAGTTATTACAGGATCATCGGAGATCGTTTCTCCTGTGGCTATTTGGATATCGTTATTAGTTAGGGAGTAGGAATTGTTACCAGTCTTATAAATTAAAGAACCATTAAAGTTAGAATTATCATTCTTCAATGTAGTTGAATTAGCAACTAGTTTCCAGTTATTTCCGGAACCACGACTATCTAGAATTGATAGATCCCATTTACCGGAACGGCTGATTACCTGATCTTTTTTAGTAGTATTGACTGTTTTAAAATATGCGTCTTCGGGATACTCATTGAGTGACAGACTGCCATCTTTGGTTTTAATAGTAAATCTGATGGTATTAGATTTATTGTTGTCAGCATCAGTAACATAAATCCGGACAAAATTAGTATCAGAAGTTAGATCATCTTTAGAAATATTAGCAGTTAATTGTCCAATAGGATCGCTGTTATTCATTTTAAAGGTAGTCTCAGCATTATTATTGACGGAAACGTGGACAGTCATATTAGAATTAGTCATAGTTTTGTCAGTGGCCGTGTAAGCAACGTTACCACTAATCTTGGCATTCTGACCCTCGTTCACCGTTAAAGGATTATCGGTAGTTGAAGTTAGTTTCAAAGCCGGATTTTCAATTGTAAAGGATGGAGAATCGACGTTAGCAATACCATTGTCACCAACAAATCTTGAGTGAGTTGAAGCAACGGTAGTCTTTTGAGTGACTTGACCAGCTGTACCATTGATTGAGAAAGTGGCCGTTGAAGTGTCGCCAGTGTTCATGCTGCTTGGAAGTTTATATTCGAGAATATTGTCTTTAATTGCCGTAAATGGAATTTTTTCTGAAATTCCACCAACAGTAACCGTTCCGACATTACCATCAGCGTCAGCGGTAAAATCGACATTCTTAGGTAGAACAATATGACTAGTTACACCAGACCACGGTTCATTACCATCTGTATAAGTTAAATTGTAATTTAATTGAAGCTCTTCACCAGAATAGGCAGTATCCGCAGTAGAAGCTAGGGATTTATTACTAGATATATCTTGGAAATCTGGTGTAACCTCTGTTTCGGCGAATCCGGGGATCTGTTCGAAGATAACAAGACCATTCATACCGTTTGTACCTGTAGCACCAGTAAATCCATAATAAAGTTTGTCTTTCATTTCTCCCGAGGATTTAATACCTAAATTGGCAATATCCTCATTAGATAAATCAGTTGATCCTTTTATGACTTCACGTCCTAGAGTAGCGGTGTTGGCGGTTCCATCGGTATTTAAATCATTATATTTATAAGAAATATTTTTGTTTGGAATGTCAATTGTAATTGTTAGATGTCTCCATTGACTGTTTTTCAAAAATAGATTGCCTGTAAATGCCTCATTGTACTCCGGGTTACTAGTATTGGTATGATTCATACTGTAATAATAAGCATTATGAGGATCCGAATACTTTTTACCAAGAAGGCTAAATTTTGTACCACTATAATATGTTACTGGATTAGCAGTATAAGTGGATGGTGATGCAGGAAAGCCCGACGCAATATGAGTGTATGGAATATCCTTATCATATGAAGCTAATGGATTATCTGTAGTACTAAGAAAGGCATCATAAGCTTTCTTTGCGCTGTTATTAGTTGTTGTGTTTTCTTCGCCTACTAGTGAATCAGCTGCCAATGATTTATAAGTATCACTATTTGAATGAGCATCGAATTCGAGTGCCCAACTATTTTGGATAGCGGTCCCAGCCACAGCTGTAGTATCTGGCTCGGTTCCAGATGCCCCAGTAGCTATTACAGGAGATCCAATTCCCCAAACACCCAAAGTTTCACCAACATTGATCTTATTGCCAACACTGGAGATAGCATTTATGCCTCGAGGGTCGTTATGAAGTACGAAAGCCAAACCATCAGCTGTAGCTGTGTCACTTGATTGAAGTTTAGAGATATAAATCCACATAGATAGTGTCTGTTTCTTTGTGGTGTCGATATAATTATTTCTGGCCGGATCACCCCAAATACCGCCAGCTTGACTTTCACCGTTTACGATCTGAACGATACGATTGCTGTTCGGAAGATCATTAGTGGCGGAAATAACATTACTGCTGACAGCAGGAGAATATGGCTGTCCATCAGTATATTCAGTGGGCATTTTGAATCGACCATTATTTAAATCAATACCCTGAGGAGCAGTGCTTAAAGCAGTGTCTAGATAGGTATTTGTCGTATTTGCTGCGTTAACATTCAAACTCAAAATAGGATTGATAAAATTCAGCAGTAAGGAAGCGCTTACAATAGCAAAAATATATTTTTTGAATTTTCTCATAGAAATCACTCCAAAACCATTAATCTTGTTACTATATTACAACGGCAAAAGTATTAATTGAGTTCACTTTTTATAATAAATATATATATATTCTGGAATTAGTTTCTATTATATTATTCAAAAAATGAATTTGTCCCAATTCAGGATAAGCATTAGACTAATACATTCGAAACACTTACTCTAAAGTTAAAGAGAGGTAAGACAAAGATGGATGCATTAGAAAAAGCTTTAAAGGGTGGAAAACTTGATTACAGTGAGAGTGATTTTTTATTGGTCGATCAAATAGTAGAGAAGAATTCGCGGATAATTAACGAAATTAACTATCAAAATCATACGGCAGATGAACGTCGAGCACTGTTTAGTCGCTTGTTTGGTTATCAAGTACCTGCTACTAGTGATATTAAAGCACCATTTAATGCCGATGTAGGTTGTCATACTTTTGTTAAAGGTAATGTTTTTATCAACAAAGATTGCTTCTTCATGGATCTGGGTGGAATTTGGATCGGTGAAGGGACTAAGATTGGACCTAGAGTAAGTTTGATCACGGTCAATCATGAGGAAGGTCCTACTCAAAGAAGAAATATGATCACTAAGTCCATTCATCTTGAGAAAAATGTATGGTTAGGCGCTGGAGTAACAGTCCTTCCTGGAGTAACAATAGGTGAGAATTCTATTGTTGGTGCGGCCTCAGTTGTGACAAAGGATGTGGCACCGAATAGTGTCATCGTGGGGTCACCCGCTAGAAAAATTAGGGATGTTAGGAGAAATTAGAATGACGGAACATGATAAATTGTTGGCTGGTCAAGAATACGATTATCGAGATTCAGAATTACAGGAAATGATTGCTCGAGGGAAAAATTTAATTCATCAAATGAATACTGAGACTGATATTGACCAACGAAATATGATTATGAAAAAATTATTTAAAAAAGTCGGTACGAATTTGACTATTAATGGTAATTTTGGTGCCATCTATGGTTCTCACATAAGTTTTGGGGATGATGATTTTATCAACGGCAACTGTTACTTTCAAGATTCCAATTTAATAACTTTGGGAGATCGTGTTATCGTAGCTCCTGATACTAAATTTTACTGTGGTGAACATTCGATAGATGCTAACCAGCGCTTCGGTGTACGTGCAGATGGCAGTCATTATCTAATTACGTATACTGAGCCAATTTCGGTAGGAAATGATGTTTGGATCGGCGGCAATGTTACCGTTATTGGTGGTGTGCATATCGGAAATAATGTTATCGTCGGAGCGGGAGCCGTGGTTGTTAGTGATGTCCCTGATAATAGCATCGTTGGTGGCGTACCAGCTAAAATGATCAAGAAATTACCACCTTTGAAAAAATAGTGAGGTAGAAAACTGTGAATTCACAAGACGAACCAATATTCAGTTTGTACAAGTTAACCATTGATCCCCAGGATAAATCGGCTTTTCAATCAGAAGGAGTTAATAATTTAATAACATCACACCGTAACGAACCAGGAACCTTGTTCATGTGTGCCACACGTGAGGACGAAACCGGAGAAGTAAATTATATTTTTGAACTGTATAAGGATGCTGCTAGTTATCAAGTGCATGCAGCTTCACCACAATTTCAACGATATGCAAAATTTGCTCAAAAGACTGTCCAAGCAAAAGAAATTACACATTTAAATTTAAAACGGCTTTTGACGGACCAACAATCAAAAGAGATACAAGGTGAGAATCCTTATGTGGCGAGTTTACTTGAAGTGACACTTGATTCTAACAAGGTAGAATTATTAGATAAACTTTCAAAAAATACTGTGGCGAGTTTCGTAAGTAACCTTGACACCGATCATTGGATAGTTATCAATATTTTTCCAGACATTATGACTATGAAAAATTCAAAAATCAGTCAAAAACTACTGGAAATATCGCATGAATATAAGCTACATTACCTAAAAATAGATGCAATGGTTAGCCAGGCCAATTTAATATTGAAATAATGTGCAAAATAAAGTAAACGGTTTCAATAGTCTGCTACAATAGATTATGTAATTATTTATAAAGCAGACGAGGACTTTAAAATGTCAAAATATTTAGTATTTATGGATCTAGATGGAACACTTTTATCAAGTGATCATAAACATATTTCAGTTCGTAATAAGGCAGCAATCGAAACGCTACAGCAACACGATGTAAGATTTTACATTGCGACAGGTAGAATGTATGAATTGGCCAAAATTACGCAAAATCTTTTAAATCCAGAAGTAGGATTAATTACTTCTAATGGGGCTGTTTTTGATGGTGTCAGTGGACGTGAAGTCACCTTAATGGGGAGTAAGACCGTAGAGTTGGCCTATCAAATAACACAAGTCAATAAGTTACCGATGATGTTGTTTACACCTGAGAAAGCATACTTCACAGAAAAAATCCCTCATTTTATAGCTCAAAATGCCGGAAACTTTGATGAAGCATTTGGTTATAAAGAAATAGCAAATTTGAAAGAATTACAACAAGTAGCGGGTGAAATTACTAACGGGGTAGTTCTTAGCCGTGGTGATATGGATGAGTTGGAACAGGCTAAAGCTAAGTTGGCTGATAGCAAGTTATTACGCCTATCATCATCAGGACCAGATAACATCGAGATGATACCTTTGAAGACTGATAAAGGTACTGCAATTCAACAGATTCAATGGGAACAACACGTAGACGCTGCCCATACCTTTGTCTTCGGCGATGGCATGAATGATTTAGGGATGATGAAACAAGCTAAATATTCTGTTGCCATGGGAAATGGTGTCAAGACAGTTAAGGAACAAGCTAATTACGTAACTGATACCAATGAAAAGGATGGTATCGCAACTTTCTTGGAAAACTTTTTCAAGGATGAATTTTAATAGAACTTTGTAAAGGGATGTTTGTGTTGATTAAGATGCGAACATCTCTTTTTGGTTTGGGTCAAATGGGGTGGGTTAAGGATTCCGTCGGTGGTTGAAAATCTGTGGGTCACTGGAACGTGGTGGACACGGCTTGAAGCTAATAATTTTTCACTTCGCGAAAAATTATGGATCTCCAAGTCCGGTCTTGTACTAACCTTGCTTTCGCAAGCTAAGTACAATTTCACCACTGAGGGCCCACAGATTTTCAACCACCGACTATATTTCTGGTTCTATTATTATTTCTAAAATTGTAGGATTTGAATGGTATTTGGTTTTATGTAAATTTAGGTGAAAGCTATGGTTATGTAGATATTTCTTTTAATTTAAAGGTAATCTTTAAAGCGGAAAGAGCATTGGATTAAATATTTTTTCTCAAATCAAACAATAGAAGTACTCTTTAGTCCGGAGTAGAAATTGGGAATGCGTTCAGCTATGAAATCATTGTTAATGGCTTTGCCATTTACAATGAGGCCGACTTCGAAGATCCATTATTTTGCACGGAGTGAAAAATAATTAGCTCCGAATCGCGCCCATAGCGTTCCAACAGCATTCCCAATTTCTGCGGAGGACGGGAAATTTATACCAATCAGAATAGAGAAAAGTTATTTTAAATAATAATTTATATTTTTTTGCATAAGGGTTTGAATAACGAGACACACATGTATATAATGTAAGCGTTATCGTTAGTTTTTTGTTTAAAAAAACTAACTGAAATTATATTAATGAGGAGGCTCTGATTAGTGAAATTTACAAATGGATACTGGATGAATCGTGAGGAGTATCAAATTGATTCACCAATGGAAGCTTATGATGCACATAAGGAAGGGAACAGTTTAAAAGTTTTTGCTCCTTTCAAAAGAGTTCTAAGTAGAGGTGACCAATTAAACTTAGGGGCAACAACGATTACTTTAACTTCGCCCGTAAAGAATGTTATTGGAGTTAAATTGGAACATTTTGATACTGAAGATCATGGTCCCAGTTTTAAAATCAATAATTTGGATCCTCAAATAAATATCCAAGTCGACGAAAAAAATGCTTCATTAGAAAGTGGAGATTTGAAGGTCTCATTGCCACTGAGAGATGATTTCTTAATGAAATTTACAGCCAATGGTCAATTAGTAACTGAGTCGATGCAAAAGGCTCAGGGAGTCATATATAACCGTGATAAGAAACAAAGTTATATGCGTGAACAGTTATCAATGGGAATCGATGAAAAGATATACGGCCTGGGTGAACGTTTTGGTAATTTTGTTAAAAATGGACAGACAGTCGATACTTGGAATCAAGATGGCGGTACTGGTAGTGAGCAAGCTTACAAGAATATCCCATTTTACTTGAGCAGTAATGGTTATGGTGTCTTCGTAGATGAACCACAGAGAGTTTCGTTTGAAGTAGGTTCAGAAAATGTTGATCGAGTTCAATTTAGTACTGAAGGTCAATCTCTACAGTATTATGTAATCTACGGTCCTACGCCTAAAGAGGTATTGCACCGCTATACTCAATTAACTGGAAAAATCAATTTGCCACCAGCATGGTCATTTGGATTGTGGTTGAGTACTTCGTTTACAACAGACTATAGTGAAGAAACTGTTCTAAAGTTTATTGATGGTATGAAAGAACATCATATTCCTTTAGATGTCTTTCACTTTGATTGCTTCTGGCAAAAA
Organism: Companilactobacillus sp. HBUAS56275; assembly: GCF_036913655.1. NCBI lineage: Bacteria > Bacillati > Bacillota > Bacilli > Lactobacillales > Lactobacillaceae > Companilactobacillus > Companilactobacillus sp. HBUAS56275. The sequence continues at coordinate 492,638 of NZ_JAYKKK010000001.1, read as the reverse complement.
GGATTCGAATGGTGTACCTTAGCCTGGGATAAAGAGCAGTTCCCTGATCCAGAAGGTTTATTGAGAAAAATTCATAACCGTGGCATAAAGGTATGTGTGTGGTTAAATCCATATATTGCCCAGAAGTCACCACTGTTTAAAGAGGCTAAAGAGAAAGGCTATTTGATCAAGCGTAAGAATGGTGATGTCTGGCAATGGGATTTGTGGCAAGCAGGCAATGGATTCGTTGATTTCACTAATCCCGAAGCTAAAAAGTGGTATCAGAGTAAATTGAAAACACTCTTAGATATGGGTGTAGATTGCTTTAAGACTGATTTTGGTGAGAGAATCCCAGTCGATGATGTTCAATTCTTTGATGGTTCTGATCCTCAACAGGAGCACAACTACTACACATTGCAATACAACCAGGCTGTCTATGATATTATTGCCGAAGTTAAAGGCGAGAAAGAAGCTGTAGTCTTTGCTCGTTCAGCAACTGCGGGTTCACAATCATATCCAGTACACTGGGGTGGCGATTGTCTATCCAACTATAGCTCCATGCGCGATACTTTACGCGGAGGCCTGTCATTCCTATTATCAGGATTTGGATTCTGGAGTCATGATATTGGGGGATTTGAAGATGGTGATGACCGTCCAACACCAGATTTATATAAACGTTGGACACAATTTGGCTTATTATCGTCACATAGTCGTTATCATGGAAGCAATGTCTATCGTGTACCATGGAATTTTGATCAGGAAGCTGTTGAAAATACTAAACGTTACGTTGATTTGAAATTGTCATTGATGCCATATCTTTATACACAGTCAGCTTATGATGCTAAGTTTGGTAATCCTTTGATGAGACCAATGTTCTTAGAATTTGAAAATGATCCTAATGTTTATGACTTAGCAACTCAATATATGTTTGGATCACAGATTTTAGTTGCTCCTATCTTTAATGATCAAGGCAAAGCTCATTTCTATTTGCCAGGAGGTAAGTGGACGAGTCTTTTGGATAATAAAGTTTACGATGCCCCTAGTTCGGGTGAATGGCTAAATGAAGTATTCGATGAATTAAGTTTGCCAGTTTTGGTACGTGAAAATACTATTTTGGTACGAAATGAAAAAGCAATCCATGCTGAATATGATTACACCAAGGATGTCGATATTCATTTGTATCAAATTAAGGAGGGCTCTGTCTCAACTAATATTGTTAGTTCTAAAGGCTTAGAGGCAGCTTCTATTAAAGTACAAAGAAAAGGCCAACAAGTTAAAGTTTCAACTGTTGGTGTTAAGGGTGAAGTAAGAGTATATTTACATGAGAATGAAAAAGTTATAGAAACTGAATTGAAAGATAGTCAGGCTTCATTTGATTTGAAATAAAAAATTTTGATAAACAGATTGGGATATAACTATCTTTATCTCTAAATTTGTAGTATAAACGTGGAACAAAAACAAATAGGACCAAGTAATCAAAGAACGATTACTTGGTCCTATTTCCCTTAATGCTCGAAGGCTGAGCATGTTATGTTCCACTCTTTTTTAGCTAATAGTTGCCGACTGGTCTATACATATGTAGTATGTAATTAGGTTTATTAAATTATTTATGTCAAAGCTTTTGAGAAGGAATACCAAATGAATAGATTAACTATTAGAAGAATAAATGAATTGAATGTGTTACGCGAAGTGTTTAATCAGACACCAACTTCTCGAGCTGCCGTAGCAAAGAAACTGGGGTTAACGAAGTCGACAGTTTATAATATTTTTACAACGTTGGCTAATGATAATTTGATTTATGATATTGGTCAGGGAAATAGTACCCGTAGTGGCGGTCGTAAGCCGGTTTTGACGAATTTCAATGCTCAAGCTGGTTATACGATCAATACTAAGATCAATCAAGCCACAATCAGTTGTATGACTAATTGGTTAGATGGCAGTATCGTGAATTATCAAGAGTTTCCAATTGATGGCAAAGATGCTTCACAACAGCTTTTAGCTCTATACCAAGCGATTAAGTTGTCAACGTTGGATGATACCGACTTGATGGGGATTTCGGTTGCAATCTATGGGGTGGTGAAGGATAACCATATTGTGAAGGCGTTGAGTCCAGATTTGGCTCAATACGATTTAGTGCAAATTCTGCAAAGTCGCTTTAACGTTCCTGTATTGTTAGAGAACGAGGCCAATTTAGCTGCTTTAGCTATAAAGGATTTTTCGGGAGGAACAATTAAGAATGCCCTTGCTTTGAGTCTGACTGACCAAATTGGAGTAGGATCGATTATTGCAGGACAGCTTTACACTGGTACGATCAGTCAAGCTGGAGAAATCGGTGCAGCTAGATATTATGGCTTAGGCAGTGAGAATATGGTTTCTTTGGAAGAAGTTGGTTCTGATAGGGCTGTCTTTAAAGAAATTCAGACTTTGAAACAAACCTCAGTCGTAATTGCGGATATTCGTCGGTGGTATGATTTGGGTGATGAGACAGTCCAAGAAATTTTGAAAAATTTTGAAACTAGTATGGTTATTATTCTTCAAAATCTCTTTCTGCTATTTGATCCTGAAAAGGTAGTTGTCAGTTCCAGAATTTTGCAATCAGTTCCAGAACTCTTGAAAGAAATTGAAGAAAAACTGTCTCAAGTTTTGGATCATCCTGTCGATATCGAAGTTGCTAGTAACGTAAATAACAACAGTTTGCTAGGGGGATGTGCCATGATAACTAGAAGTATTTTGGAACTTCCTGACGCTGATTTACAATTTAAAAATAGAACAATGCCCACTGTAGGTGAGTGAAAAGAAGACTGTATTCTTTAATCAGTCTTCTTTTTTTGTTATTTTTTCGAACAAATTGTAAAAAACTACTAAAAAGAGGCTTGACGTTTCTCTGGAAAACGGTTACATTCTAGTTAGTTCTTTTAATAAAAAAACTAACTGAATTGGAGGGTTATTTATGAAGAGTATTATTTCTGGATTCCAAAATAAATTTTTGCCAGCTTTAGCAAAATTTGGAAATCTGAAGTATATGGTTGTTCTTCGTGACGGAATGATTATTACGATTCCGTTTACTATTTTTGGAAGTATTTTTATGATTGTGGCAAACTTACCATTTACATGGTGGGCTGATTTCATCAAACCTATTTCAGGTTACTTAAATGCCGCAGTTACAGTTACTTTTGGTATTTTAGCTTTAATCGTTGCTATGGGAATTAGTTATCAATCAGCAAAAGCTAATAAATTGGATACAATGACAGGAACAGTTATTCCTACTGTTGCTTTCTTGTTAGCCATGTTGAATGACAAATTAACAATTGATCCCGCTGATCTAGGTTCTGGCGGTATTTTTACAGCGATTGTTATTTGTATTATTACTAGTGAAATTATTCGTTTCTGTGTTGCTCGTAATTGGACAATTGAATTGCCCGATTCAGTTCCACCAGCAGTTGCCAAATCATTTTCGTCTTTGATTCCTGGCTCAATTGCTTTGTTCCTTGTTTGGTTGGTCAGAGTTGTTTTACATGTTAATATCAACTCAGTTATCCAACTTATCTTCTCACCACTTGTTGTCGGACTAGATAGCATTTGGGGAATTGAATTAGCTATCTTCTTAGTTGTTGCACTTTGGGTCGTTGGTGTTCATGGTACGAATGTTATCGGAAGTATCTACACACCAGTATTCCTAAGTTTCTTAACAGCTAATATCAACGCTGTAGCTAAAGGTCATGCACCAGTACATATTGCTGCTGATGGATTCTTGAACTTTGGACTAACAATTGGTGGTACAGGTGCAATTTTGGGATTAGTTCTTTGCATGTTTACTGCTAAGAGTAAGCGTTACAAGGCTATGCGTAATTTAGGATTTATGCCTTCAGTATTTAATATTAGTGAACCTATTATGTTCGGTTTACCAGTTGTTTTGAATCCTACGTTGATGGTTCCATTTATTGTCACACCAATGGTTCTAGAATTTATTACATATTATCTTATGAAGTTTGGCGTTATTAGTATGATCGTTGCTCAAGTTCCTTGGACAACACCTACTGTTATCAGTGGATTCCTTATGACTGGTGGAGATTGGCGTGCAGCTGTTTGGCAATTAATTGAATTGATCATTGCGGTTGCTGCTTACTATCCATTCTTCAAGGTTCTAGATCGTCAAGAATTAAAGGTCGAAGAGGCCGAAGAAGCTGATAAAAAGAAGTCAGCATCAGATGAATCAGTCAATATTGATCCTTCTGTAAAGGGAGCCTAATGAATGTATTATCAAAAATTAAAAAAATTTCCTAAAAGTTTCCTTTGGGGTGCAGCCTCGGCCGCATACCAAATCGAAGGAGCTTTTGATGAAGATGGCAAAGGTCCTTCCATCTGGGATACTTTTTCCAAAATTCCAGGAAAAACTTATCATGGCACTAATGGTGATGTAGCAGTTGACCACTATCATCACTATAAAGAAGACGTTCGTTTGATGGCAGAAATGGGTTTGAAAGCTTATCGTTTTTCGATTGCTTGGTCCCGAATTATTCCTGATGGCGAGGGTGAGATCAATTCTGCTGGTTTGAAGTTTTATGACAATTTGATCAATGAATTGAAAAAGAATCAGATTGAACCGGTAGTTACTCTATATCATTGGGATATTCCGCAAACCTTACAGGATAAATATGGTGGCTGGGAATCTCGAAAAACTATTGCAGCCTTTAAAAAATACTGTCAGGTCGTCTTTAAAGAATTCGGTGATCGTGTTAAATATTGGGTAACATTTAACGAACAAAATGTTTTTACAGCAATGGGGTATCGTTGGGCTTCTCATCCACCTAATATCAGTGATGTTAAAAGGATGTATGCAGCTAATCACATTGTTAATCTGGCAAATGCGGAGGCTATTAATTTATTTCATCGAATGGTTCCGGATGGCAAAATTGGCCCTAGCTTTGGATATGGTCCAACTTATCCAATAACAGCAGACCCCAACGATGTTTTAGCGGCAGATAACGCAGATGATTTCAATAATAATTGGTGGTTAGATGTTTATTGCCGCGGAACGTATCCAGCATTAGTAATGAATCACCTGAAAGAATTAGGGATAGCCCCGGAAGTAACATTAGATGATAAGAAATTGTTGAAATCGGCTAAACCAGATTTTTTGGGAATTAATTATTATCATGGGGGGACATTTCAACAAAATCAAATCGAACATCCCGATAAGACCGACCAACATGAAAAGGATTTTTCTACAACCGATCCGTACCTAATGCAACCAAAAGATACACAAGCTCAGACTCCAGAAATGGCAATGTTTAATAACGTTCAAAATCCTTACTTGCATAAGACTCAATGGGGATGGGAAATCGATCCCGTCGGATTTAGAATATCTTTACGTCGAGTTTATGAAAAATATCAGTTACCGATAATGGTGACCGAGAATGGCTTAGGTGCACAGGATAAATTAGAAGACGGCAATATCGTCAATGATCAGTATCGAATTGACTACTTACAGACACATATTACAGAAATGCAACGAGCCTTGACCGATGGAGTAGATATCATTGGTTACTGTGCCTGGTCATTTACCGATTTATTAAGTTGGTTAAATGGATATAAGAAACGTTATGGTTTCGTATATATTGATCGAGACGATGATAGTTCTAAGAATCTAACACGTATCCCAAAGAAGAGCTTTTATTGGTATCGTGACTTTATAGAAAAAAATTCTTAAATAAGAATGGCCACTATTAAGAGATTCAAGCGTACATATATGTCTTGAATATCTAATAGTGGCCATTTTTTATTTTAGAATAATATTGTATTTGATTACTTGGATATTAGAAGTAACAATTGTTAAAACAAATATTTAGATATATTCGCATATTTAATGAACTCAACTATTTTCCAAACTCATCAGCAATCTAGTCGGTAGTAAAAAATCTGTGGGCCCTCAGTGGTGCCATTATACTTAGCTTGCGGAGCAAGGTTAGTATAAGACCGAGCTTAGAGATCCATGATTACGCACAAAGTGCGGAATTATTAGCTCTAAGTCGTGTCCACCACGTTCCAGCGGCCCACAGATTTTTTACTACTGACGGCAAGTTACATCAATATTAGTTAATATCGTCACTCTTTTATTAACATAAATAATAATTATCAATATATAAATGATTAAATTTAAATTTTTTGTTACAAAACAGTTACTTTCAGTAAACAAAACTGTAACTTTCCACATTTGTCAAATTTTCTGCTCTATAATTTATTTTGTTGCGATGGCAACGAAAGGGAGAAGGGAATTATGGCTTTAAAGAGAAGAATTATTGTAGCGCTCACTAAAGTAATGTCGTTGGTTTTATTTTTTGTGTGTGCAACTAATGTCCAAGCTGCGCGTGCTGATATGGTTGATGTATCCAATAACAATGGGGCGATGACCGTTGCTAACTTTAAGGATATGCATGATAACTATGGTATTAAGGCGATAGTTACCAAGATTAGTGAAGGTACATCTTTCAAGGATTCAACTGCTGCTGGTAACATCTCAGCTGCCAAGTCTGCCGGTCTATATGTTAACGGATATCATTATGCCAGATACAGTACAGTCAGTGGTGCTAAAGCCGAAGCTGACTACGCTGCCAAAATTGCTCAAGCAGATGGTTTACCAAGTGGTGCTGTTTTAGCAACTGATGTTGAGAGTTCTGAGCAAAGTGGTTTATCTACTGCTCAAAATGATGCTAACAACGCTGCTTTTATGACTGAAGTTGCCAAATATGGTTACCGTTCAGTTATTTATACTATGGGATCATGGGTTGGTTCAGTCATGACAGTTGGACAAGGTTGGATTGCATCTTATCCATATAGTCCATCAGGTCAAGAATGGTATACTTCTGAGCATGCATGGCAATGGTCAAGTTCATACACGTTCAATGGAAGTTATGGAAACTTCGACGTTTCTGAACTTTATGATAACTACTTTACTAGTTATTCAACACCAGGTACTTCTAGCTCAACCACAACTACTACAACAGATAACAGCAGTAGTTCAAACAGTTCAGCTGCAACAGATAGTGGTTCAAACAGTGCCAGTGTCAGCAAAGATGTAATTACCGTAAATAATACTTCTAGTAATTTCGTTCCTTTAATGGCACTTCAAAGTGACGGTTCAATGCAACGTATAACTAACCGTGCTTTAGGTAACAACACTCCATGGCAAACTGATCAAGTTAAGATTGTAAATGGTGTGACATATTACCGCGTTGCTACAAACGAATGGGTTGCCGCTAACTATGTAAAAGGTAACAGTTCATCAGCTGCTACAAATAGCGGTTCCGAAAGCACATCCAGTAGCGATGTCATTAAGGTAAACAATCCTTCTTCATCTTATGTAAGACTAGTTGCCTTACAAAGTGATGGTACAATGAAGGAAATCACTAATGAAGTTTTAGGTAATAATACATCATGGAAGACTGACCAAACAAAAGTTGTAAATGGTGTGACATATTATCGTGTTGCTACAAATGAATGGGTCAGCTCAACTTATGTTGCGGCCTAATAAATTTTGAGATTATTTAAGACATTGTGAATTTTCACAATGTCTTCTTTTTATGGAAAATTAATTAACTTGTCCTTTGCTTTAAACACTTGATTCAATTATAATGAATTTACAACAAGGGAGTAACTTGCAGGTTGCTGTGACAAAATCGTCAACAAGACGTAGCTCTGGTTTTGTCTTAATTAGTGAGACTTGTGCGCATATTTGGCGTGCAAGTCTCTTTTTTTATAAGAAAGAAGGGGTAGTTATGAAACAAGTCGAATCAAAAAATAGTTCTCGAGATTATGCATTAGACAAGAAAACCTTGCTGAAAAAATTTAATACAAGTGAGGATGGATTAAATAGCCAGCAAGTCTCAAAACTTTTAAATGAGAATGGTCTTAACGCTCTGGCTCAAGGAAAACGCAAAAATATTGTGCAACGTTTCTTGGATCAGTTCAAGGATTTTATGATCATTGTCTTATTAATAGCTGCTCTAATATCCGGAGTGGTGGCAAAGGAATGGTCGGATGCGGCTTTAATTTTAGCTGTCGTTATTATTAATGCTGTGTTCGGTGTCTTTCAGGAGTCGAAAGCCGAAGAAGCTATTGATGCCTTAAAGGAAATGTCGACACCCGAAGCTCATGTAAGGCGTAAAGGGAAATTGGACACCGTTAGTAGCGAACATTTAGTTGTCGGCGATATCGTCTTGCTAGAAGCCGGTGATATTGTGCCAGCTGACATTCGTTTGTTAGATTCCGCTTCCATGAAAATTGAAGAGTCAGCTTTGACTGGTGAGTCTGTTCCCGTTGATAAATCTGATGAAGTTTTACCAGATGAGGATATACCTCTGGGTGATCGTGTCAATATGGCTTATATGAACAGTAATGTGACTTATGGTCGTGGCGTCGGTATTGTTGTAGCAACTGGTATGGATACTGAAGTCGGTCAAATTGCCGGTTTGATCAATAAAGCTGAAGATACAAGTACACCATTACAAGATAATTTGAATTCATTAGGAAAAACGTTAACTTGGTTAATTTTAGTTATTGCGGCGGTGATCTTTGCCGTTGGTATCTTTAATAATAGTGAAGGGTTGCCATTGAATGAATTGGTTATCAATATGTTGTTAGTGGCCATTTCATTGGCGGTTGCTGCTATTCCTGAAGGTTTACCGGCTATTGTTACAATCATTTTAGCTTTAGGTACAACTAGAATGGCCAAGAGAAAAGCGCTCGTTCGTAAATTACCGGCTGTAGAAACTTTAGGTAGCACGGATATTGTTGCTTCAGATAAGACTGGTACTTTAACGCAAAATAAGATGACCGTTGAAAAAGTTTATCAATATGGACAATTACAAGATGCTTCAGCTGAAATTTCAGGTTCTGACAAAGTGTTACAAGTTATGACTTTTAGTAATGATACTAAGATTCAAAGTAACGATGTTTTAGTCGGCGATCCCACTGAAACAGCCTTGATTCAATTTGGTTTTGATCATGGCTATCAAGTTGAAGATGAGTTAGCTAAAGAGCCACGTGTAGCCGAAGTACCATTCGATTCTGAACGTAAATTGATGTCAACTATTCATCAATTGCCGGATAATAAATTTTTGGTAGCTGTCAAAGGCGCACCAGATATGTTGTTGCAACGCGTTACAAAAATTCAAGCTACGGCGAATGAAGTACGTGATTTTACTGAAGCTGATAGAGTTGAAATTTTGAAACAGAATAAAGGTATGGCCGTACAAGCCTTACGTGTTTTGGCAATGGGATATAAGGTTATTGATCAAATTCCTGATACTGTAGATTCTGAAAATGTAGAAAATGATTTAATTTTTGCAGGATTAGTCGGAATGATCGATCCGGAACGTCCTGAAGCTGCCCAAGCGGTTGTTGACGCTAAAAAAGCCGGTATCAGACCAATTATGATTACTGGTGATCATCAAGATACTGCTGAAGCTATTGCTGGACGTCTGGGTATTATCAAACCAGGTGATGACGCTGCCGTTGTTACTGGTGCCCAGCTAGATCAAATGAGTGATGAAGAGTTTGCTAAAAAGGTTAATCAATATTCAGTTTATGCACGAGTTTCTCCAGAACATAAAGTTAGAATTGTCAGTGCCTGGCAAAATAAAGGTAAAGTCGTAGCTATGACTGGTGATGGTGTCAATGATGCTCCAGCCTTGAAGTCGGCCGATATTGGTATCGGAATGGGTATTACAGGGACTGAAGTTTCTAAAGGTGCTTCCGATATGGTTCTAGCTGATGATAACTTTGCTACGATTATTGTCGCAGTTGAAGAAGGGCGAAAGGTCTTCTCAAATATTCAAAAGTCGATTCAATACTTACTGTCAGCTAACTTGGGTGAAGTATTAACATTATTCATGATGACACTGTTGGGATGGGATATTTTATTACCAGTCCAGTTATTGTGGATCAATCTAGCTACTGATACGTTCCCAGCGATTGCATTAGGTGTTGAACCAACTGAACCAGGAATTATGGACCGAAAACCACGCGGTAGAAAATCAAGTTTCTTAAGTGGCGGAATTGGCACTTCAATTGTTTACCAAGGTATCCTAGAAGGCTTGATCACACTAGGTGTCTACGGCTTGGCAATTGCATTCCCAGTTCATGCAAATGATGCCGCAATGCACGCTGATGCTTTAACAATGGCTTATGCAACATTAGCTTTGATTCAGCTATTCCATGCCTTTAACGTTAAATCAACTTACCAATCAATCTTCAAAGTACATCCATTTAAGAATAAAGTATTTAACATTGGGATTGCTGCTTCATTCATCATGGTTGCCGCAACTATCTTAGTACCTGGTTTCAATGGCTTGTTCCACGTAACAGAATTAAACTTATTACAATGGTCAATTGTTTTAGGTGCAGGTATTCTAATGGTACTTGTCGTTGAAATTGTTAAATTCTTCCAACGTCGTGCCCGTAATGTCAAGTAATGTGAGTTTATTGAATCAGAATTTTTAACAAAAAAATAACAGTGTCTATTAGGAGATTCAGGTAATATAACTTGAATACTCAGTAGACACTGTTTTTTTATTGTGATTTAGCTTTTTATGCCAACGATGAAAGATAAGATTAAAAAATTATCTTGATTGTTAAAGGTTAAGTAGTTGTTGCAAATCATTGATTTCGTAAGTTGCTTTCGTAGTAGTGTGGTTAACCACTTCTTGAGGATTAAACCAAACGGAATCTAAATTAGCAGCGTTAGCACCAGCAATATCAGCTGTTAAAGAATCACCGATAACAAGCATTTGATCTTGATTGGTCTTGAGTTTGTCAAAGACGACTTTAAAGAAATTAGGATCTGGTTTTTGATAGCCGAGATCTTCAGATAGATATAGATCTTCAAAGTCAGATAATAAATCAGCACGTTTGAGTTGGGAGTACTGTTTTTCTTTAGTACCGTTAGAGACAGCAAAAATCCTGTGCGACTGACTGAGAGTATCTAGTACTGACTTGGCATTTGGCATTAGGATATTTTCCAGTTTAAAAAGTTGGAGATAGGAATTATTCATTTTGGCTCCGTCAATATTTTTACCAAAATGGTCAAAGTAGAGTCGGAAGCGGGAATTCAATAGATCTTCACGTCCGAGTTGGCCACGTTCTAATTTTTCCCATAAGCCATCATTGAGTTCGTGCCAGTAGGCAATCTGCTGATCATTGAAAGGGAAATCAACTTGCTTTGATAATTTATGTAGCGCTTTTTCGGCATTAGCCTTAGTGTCGAGAATTGTGTTGTCGAGATCGAATAGTAAAATTGGATACTTCATAAAGATACCTCCGTATATCTAAAACTATACCAAAAAAGACCTAGGATTGTCCTAAGTCTTTTTGTTTACTAAGAGTTAATTAGCAGATTTGATCGCCAAGCTTAACCATCTTTGCACGGCGTTCTTCAGCTGTTTCAGGTTTAACGTTTCTCCAGTCAACGACTGATAAAGCACCATCGAGAATACCACTATTGTCTTTTAGTGCTAAGGCATTGTGCCATAGGGAAATGTTTAGACCATTTGTTAGAAGATCAGCATCAGAAGGGGATGTCTTCAAATCATAACCAGCATTGTTTTCAAGTTCAACGGTGTAGTTAGGGTCAGCATCTTTCAAAATAACGATTTGGAACTTATCACCAATAGCACAGCTACCACCAAGACTTGAATACTTGTTGGAACCATCATCAGTTGTCAAGATCATTGGAAATCCACTAGGAATTCTTTCTTTTAAATATGTTTGTGCTTCGTCTTTAATATCAATTTTCATAGTTGTTTTCCTCGCTTATTATTTATTTAAAGTTGCTTTTATTTAATCTTTATTACAAGTATTACTATACATCATATTAAAATTGTTTACAAGTAAATTGTGTACAATTTGTTATTTTTAATAAAAAGATGCGAATTACCACATCTTATTATTGATTAGCAAATTTGATTGCCAAGTTTAACCATTTTGTCATGACGTTGTTCATCTGTCTCAGGTTTGACGTCTCTCCAGTCGACAACTGAAAGGGCACCGTCAAGAATACCGCTGTTATCTTTAAGGGCTAAAGCATTATGCAAAAGTGAAATATTTAATCCGGCCGTGAAGAAATCAGTATATTGTTCTTCTGTACTCATCTTGTAGCCTGCATTATTTTCGATTGGAACAGTATATTTAGGATCAGCATCTTTCAAAATAACTAATTGGAACTTATCACCAATGGCACAACTTCCACCTAAACTGGAGTATTTATTGGAACCATCATCTGTTGTCAGGATAACAGTACTTCCAGCTGGAATTTTGTCTTCCAAATATTTTAGTGCTTCGTCTTTAAAGTCAATTTTCATAATTAAGATCCTTTCCATTACCAAATCAATTGTGCAATCGCTATTTGTACACAACCTTTATTACACTTTCTAATTTACAGTAAATTAGAAAGTTAGGCAAATAGTTTGCTCACGACTTTTTAGGAAAAATTGAAAAAGCGGCAATAACAAATAGGATTATTGTGACCCATAGTAGGACATTGCTGGTCAAAGTCTGTGGACCAAATTTTCCTAAGTAATTCCAGATCAGTGGGGCAAAGAAAGCACTTATAATAGTAGAAATAGTCAAATAACTACTGAGAGTATTGATTTGTTCAGACTCTAATCCTTGATTGCTAGTGAAAATTAAATAGGGACCAGTGAATGAATAAACAAAATTAAAAAAGATTGCTGCGATAATGGCGACAATGCTGATATCGGTAGTCCAGAGAACCAAGACCGATATAGCAGCGCCTAAGTAACCTAATGTTAAAGTAAATCGATGAATCTTTTTATGGATTATTCCAAACAACAGTCCAGCAACTAATCCACCTAAATTCATAGCTGATAAGGTTAAATTAATAATTTGCGGATTGCCTAAATGCTTGAATTCAAAATAACTAGGTAATTTCAGTTGTACACCCCAAATTAGTAGGTAGGTGATAAAAGTAAGGATAACTAATTGCCACTTTTGCCAAGGGATTCTAACTGTTTTGGTACTAGAGAAAGAAGAGACCTTTTCCGGTTCTGGTACGAATAAACCAATCAAAATAGCGGTTACAAAAAGAATTAAATAGAGACCGAAAACAGTATGCCAGATTCCAACTAATAATCCTGCTAATCCAAGTAAAACAGCGTTACCTAAGGCAGTTAAACCAGTTTGATAGCCTAACAGTTTGGCACGAAGTTCTCCTTGATAGTTATGGGAGATTAGACTAATAGCATGTGGTGAAAAAAGGCCAACACCCAATCCCAAAACAAAGCGACTGCACATTATTAAGATAAAATCGTTGCTGAAAGCGGGGATGACTCCTGATAAGGCACTAATGATCAGTCCTGTAATAACTACTTTTTTGACGCCTATTTTTCGACTGAGATACGGATTGGGTAATATTGTCAGTAAGGCACTGAAATTGGCGATTGTTACCAACCATTCGATCATAGTCGTCGGCACATCAGGAAAGGTCTGTTTCAATTGCGGGATAACACCAGTGATAATAGTGGTTACATTGGTGACAGTTGAAAGGCTTAGAATACTAACAGTAGTTTTAATAGACTTCATGATTGACCTCATCTGTAATTTGATAGAGGTTAGTCTATCATTGAAGTTTATTAATTAGCGGACATTTTTGAAAGTGGATAGTAACAATTTTAAAAATAACAGATCTTATTAGGTATTAAAAAAACAACCAAAGTTGATGGTTGTTTTTTGATAGTTATTCTACTTCAGTCATAGGAACCAGATGCTTGGAACCTACTTTATAATAGGCTTTTTCGGTAAGTTTGCTTTGACCTCCCAAGGAATAAGCATCTCCTTGTGGCAGGGTACGTGATAACTTAGTTCCCTTAAGATCGTACGTTGGAGCTTTAAAGGAAGTTACTACGACTCTGAAGTCATCTGTATTGGTAACTACAGTCGTTCCAACAGCATCAGGAGAGTTACCATTAGTAATTCTAATATCTTTAGCGTTAACCAATTCGTTTTTGCCAATTAAGAAGTAAAGCTTCTTAACGTCAAATTTTTTAATAGTATATTCCGTAGATGCAGCTTGGACAGGCAATGCTGAGATTGTTGGAACCAAACCAATTGTTAGTAGAGATGTCAGTAATAAAATCTTATTAGATATTTTCATAGGACTATCCCCTAAATAAATTTATTCAATAGTATTTAATAACTAGGTGTCACCCTGTTATTGGGGAACATAATAACTCGTTAAATTAAAAAGGAGATAGTCTCAGTGATTGTCAATTGGTATAGGTCAAAGTCGTAACAGATTTGACTACTATTTCGTTCAATAACTGATTATCATTTCAGACAAATATTTTGACTAAAGATTGGCGTTTTGGCAAGTGAGTATTGACTGTAAAAATATAGTAATGTTAACCTTTACATGTTAAGAAAGGGGATTTTAAATTATGGCAAATGTAGAGCCAGCAGAAGCATTAATGCAAGCAATTCATGTTGCAAGTCAAGACAAAGAGGTTCAAAAAAGTTCAGAATTGATGGACCTTTTAGTTAAGAGCGCTAAACAATTGAAATCTACCGACAACTATCATCAAGTAGCTGCCAACTTAAATAAGTCACTTCAATATTGGGGAATGGGACACGTCGGCGGCCCAGCTGCTATTGATACTTTATATCAAGCAACGATTAATGATACACATGGTCGTGCATATCAAAAATTGCCTACAGGTATGGAATAGATAGTAAAGTAGTTTAACTGGTATGGGTTAAGTGGACATTTAGATATTTTTGGTTCTTTGTAAGGGAATAAAGAGTACGAATTCTATAATTAGAGAAGCAGTAATTCATTAAGCAAATGAATGTACCCAGAGTCCTTAAATAAATGCTGTTTGTACTATATTAGAAAAAAATATATAACGACACACTAGTCCGGAACAACAAGAAAATTGGCTCAGCCATGAGATTTACCTTAGCGATTTATCGCTTAGGTAAAGGCCGAGCTTGAAGATCCATGAATTTGCACAAAGTGCAAATTTATTAGCTTCCAGGCCGCCCTGCGTTCCAGCCAAATTTTCTTGTTGTGGAGGACGGCATCATTCCACTATAAAACATAGAACAATGGTTATTAACCAAAAAAAAATCCCGTATGACAATCATACAGGATTTTTTATTTGAAAGTTAAAGTTAATCCATACCCCAATAAGCAAACTCCTTATCAATAGCTTTTTGAGCAACAAGATTAAGATAATTGAATGGTTCGTCGAAATTAGGTGAGAAGAGCATGTCGACATAAGCTAAATCATCAATTGTATTACCATTTTGGATAATAACAGAGATAGTATTAGCTGATTGGGCTACTTCATGGGAACTCATAAATTGAGCACCTAAAACACGACGGCTTTTACGATCGTAAACCAAATCAATATTTATTTTAGTGTTAGTAGGCATAAAGTCAGGGCGATAATTAGCCTCAAAGAAAACATCTTGAGCATCGTAATTAGCTTCTTTAGCAGCGGCTAAAGTAAGTCCAGTAGAAGCAATGGTTTGCCCAAAGAGGAACATACCACTAGTGGCTTGACTACCCATGGATTTGCGACGACGTTTAAAGAGATTCATTCCAGCTAAAGTTCCTTGTCTGATGGCATGTGAAGCCAATGGAATATATTTGGAAGATAACGTAGGGTTATACTGGATTTCAGTGACATCACCGGCTGCAAAAATATCGGGATCAGATGTTTCCATATAGGCATTGGTGATAATAGCACCGTTTTTGGCAATATTAACTTGCCCCTTTAATAGATCAGATTGTGGCAAAACGCCAGGGGAAACGGCGACCATATCTACAACATAATCGTTGTTTTTAGTAGAAATTTGAATTTGATTATTGTCAGTATTGCTAAAACGAGTTACATTAGCGTTAGTTAAAACAGTGACATGATTTTCTTCCAAAAGCTTTTTAACACGATCAGAAATAGTTGCATCAACGTATTCATCTAAAAGCTGTTTGTTTTTCTGAAAAAGAATGACTTCATGTCCTGATTTAATAAATCCTTCAGCCAATTCGACACCAGCATAGCCACCACCTAAGACGGCGATTCGATGACTGTCTTTGGATGCCTCATGTAGTTGATGAGCTTGGTTACAAGTCTTACATAGCATAACTTTAGGATTCTCAATCCCTGGGATAACAGGAATATTTGTTCTAGAACCTGTTGCCATGATGAGTTTATCGTATTTATCATGAAGGAATTCACGAGTTTTTAAATTTTGTGCCAAAATAGTGTGAGCTTGACCATCAATTTTGATGACGTCATGTTGCATACGCATGTGAACACCTTTATTAGTAAATTCTTCTGGATTAGCGTAAAAAACGTCTCCCAAATCTTTGACTGCACCGCCGATGTGCAAATATGTCGCACAGGATAGATAAGATATATCGGCGTGTCGTTCATAAACAGTTATTTCTGCTTCTGGATAGTACTTAAGACATTCGTTCATAGCAGAAATTCCCGCATGAGTACAACCTATTATGGCTACTTTCATTCAACTACCTCGAGTTTTCTTTTATTTTGTATTATTGATTTTCATAAACTATTTTATATCAAACTTATAGTATACTTGCATTATATACGTTTGATATAAATTTTGTTGGATAGTTAGCGTTTTTATTTTAAATTTTAGAGGGCATATAACATTGAAAACGATTTATCGTTATTTTGTACAACCACAAGTGGATGTAAGAACACATTCTATTTTCGGTTATGAACTTTTAATTAAACAATTGACTCCAGAGGGGTGGCGTTTACCAGAATCTTTCATTGATATTGATTTAAACGTGAACGCTAAACTACTGGTAGCGACGACTAAAATTTTAGGAAAAAAGGTCCCATATTGTTCTGTAAACGTTAGTCGTGAACAATTGATGGACACGCAAATGGCTAAGGCAATTATAAAAAGTCAGGTTCAACTGTATCCAACGAAGTTAGTTGTTGAATTGACTGAGGAGAGGGGTCCACACAAGTATTTTGATGCCGCCTTTGTTCCTTATTTACGTAAATTTATGGAACATGGAATGCAAATATCTTTAGATGACGTTGGTACAGGGGATAATAGTTTTGAAAGCATTCGCAGTCTGTTGCCACTGGCTTCTGAATTGAAATTTGCTTTACAAAACTTCCGTAGTAATATTGAAGATCCTAAGTTACGTGAGAAACTTCGCGTTTGGAAAGGAATCAGTACTGAATACGGTCAACGCTTGATTCTTGAAGGTATTGAAAATCGTGAGGATGAAAAAATCAGTGATAAATTGGATATAGATTTTCGTCAAGGGTATTATTACGGAAAACCTGAATTGTTACCATTGATCGGTGACGATAATAATATGACATTGGATTAAAAATCATCCAATATAATTGAGTATGACAAGTACTCCGTATATTTACAAAAAGAAACAGCATTTATCCAGGATTTCAACATACAAATTATGTATGGCGAGTCTCGAATAAATGCTGTTTTTAATTATTTTTTACGTGCAACCGGTAAATACGCAATCAACATGATCAAACATGTGACTAGGATAAATATTGGTAGTGAAAGGATAGTTCCATTGTGAATGAAACTGACCAGATATGTTAGGCCACTGACAATCAAGTAATAACCAAAACTGAATAAACCGCTGGCACTGCCGATGACATCTTCGTAGCCTTTTAAAGCTAAATTTAAAGCAATCGGCAAAGTCGTGTTTAATCCTAGAAAGATTAAGAAAAAACCGATAATCATTAGAATAGAACTATTAAATTGCAGGCTAATGACCAAGATTAGAGCCGAAATACTGCTAAAGATCAGTCCAATCAAACCAATATATTCAGCCTTTAAATATTTTGCTAAAAAATTGACCAAGATAGCACCTAATAAACTAGCTAGTGCTAAAGTTAGTCCCAGACTCCCATATTGAATGGAAGAATAATTAAAATGTTTGATGAAGATAAAGGGCGCTTCAGAGTAATAGCCGAAGAAAATCCCATTTATTCCACCAGTTAAAAGACTGTAGACCCAAACGATGGGATCTTTAAGCAATCTCCAAGTGACTTTGAGCAGGGATACCTTTTGAATACTTTCGCGATTGATGGTTTCGGGCAAGCGATAGTAAGCATATAACAAAGTGGCAACAGCCATTGTAATTAAAAAACTGAAAACATTCTTGTAACCAAGGTAAGTTTGAATTAAGCCTCCAATAAGTGGACCAAAGGCAGGAGATAAGGCCATTGCAGCTCCAACCTTGGAGAAAACTTTGGTACTGGCGATACCAGAAAAACTTTCACGCATGATAGTTTGAGTGACGACTGAGCCAACGCTAGCTCCAAAAGCCTGTATAAAGCGAGCTACTAATAAGTAGTTGAAGTTTGAACTTAGCAGTAAACCAATGTTTCCTATTAGATAAAAGATAATTCCAATTAGCATTGCTAACCGGCGACCAATTTTATCCGATAGTTGGCCCCAGAAAAGTACTCCAATAGCAAAGGCAACGAAATAGATACTCATCGTTAATTGCGAGGTTCCAGCGGTGACCTTCATTTGGGAACTGATTTGAGGTAGAACTGGTGTGAAGATTGATTCACTGATCTGTGGAAATCCAACCAGAACAATGATCAATAAAAGTGATGGTACGGTGTTACGGACGTTTTTCATTTTAGACTCCTAAATTTTATTTTGCTGAAAAACGTCCTTCATCATTTGCGGGCATACAAGCCATGATGTTAGTTAAATCCATGGTTTTCACCTAATTTCTATAAAGTATGCTTACCATGATATAGGAAGTTTGAAGACTTTACAAATTATTTTATAAAAAAGGGATGTTTTCACTCCCCCCCCAGTGAAAGCGGTTACCGGGAACTAGTGCTATATTAAAATTATTAAATGATGAAAGGGGAAGATAACATGGATGAGGGCACACCACGTGTTAAGTCAGTAATTTTGTTGCCAAATTTTTACGTACGAGTAAATTATGATAACGACCAAGTAAGATTTACCAAGAGTGAGTTGTATTACATGGAAACTCATATCTTCCAGCAACCACATTTGGGCCTAACAACATTGACACCAGGCTGGTACTGGATCGGCAGTGACATCAAGTTACTAGATGATAATAAGTTCTCTATCAACGGAACAGTTTACGACGGCAATGAGATTTACGGCAGTAAAGTAAGACCATATTAATTAGATAAAAAATCGAAATCCTAGTGAGTGGGATTTCGATTTTTTTATGTAATATTTTTTGAAATAAAATCATCTTTTTCAGATAATTTTGGCATTTTTTATGGATAAAAAAATGAAAGAAGTTAATAATATGGGGTAAATAATGAAAATCATTCATTGAACAATTAAGAGGGGTAAACATGGTTACGCGTTTATTAAATTCTTTTGCTAAAATCCGCAACACTAAGGTGGCTAGTGCTGTACGTAGTACTTTGACGTTGTTATTTCCAATTATGCTACTAGGTAGTTTTGCCGATGTTATCAAGTTCGCTTTCTTGACCAAAACAGGTTTTATGGCACAAATGTTTGGAGTCACTACTTGGCTACCTTATTCACGAGAGCTGAGTTGGATCATGGAAGTTATCTTTCACTGTACGATTGATATGATTGCTCTCTATGCAGCTTATGGCATAGCCTATTTTACGGCTAAAGAATATAAAAAAGATGGCGGTAGCGCTGGGGCGATTGGATTGATGTCATTTTTAATCATTTCATATCAGCCAACTGAAGATGGATTGCCAAACTTCAGTCGTTTCTTCATGTCCCAGGGGATGTTAATTGCACTGATAGTCGGATATCTCTGTGGTCGACTCTGGGTCAGCTTTGCTGATTCAAAGGTAAAGCAGCGTTATAAAATTATTTTTCCCGTTCTCATAGTCTTATTGATTTCAGGAATCTTGAATTTGGCAGGATTGTTTGTTGTGAAATTAGAGATACCAACTTATGTTGCTAGTTTTGTGACAGAACATTCGCCATTCAATTCGTTAGTATATGTTTTAGGGATGGGCTTTTTGACTGATCTTTTGTCGTGGATGGCAATTGGTGGTCCCTTCAGCAATGAACCTACATTTAACGACGCCCCAGCAATGGCAAATATGAATTCAGCCTTAAAAGCCGGTTCATCGTGGAATGTTCCATACAAGTTTACGGATACAACTCTATTCCATAGTTTTGCTAACTTCGGTGGCAGTGGAGTCATGATAGCGTTAATTATTGCTATCTTGATTTTTTCCAAAAAGGGACGGAATCGTAATGTTGCGAGATGGTCAATATTTCCGGCAATCTTTAACAGCCATTATTCAATGATGCTAGGAATACCGGTTCTATTCAATCCCGTTTTCTTGATACCATTTATCATTACGCCACTATTTAATATGATCGTAGCGGCACTTTTCATCATCTTGCACTGGATACCGGTAGCAGCATACCCAGTGCCCTCAGGTACTCCAGGTCCATTGATTGCTTTTATCGGTACAAATGGAAATTGGCTAACCTTAATTTTGGGAGCCGTTCTATTAATAATTGATGTTTTCATCTATCTGCCATTCGTGAAGTTATCAGACCGAATCAGTCAGAGAGCAGGTGATATCGATGAAAATTAAATTTTGGCTTTGGACGATTTTAGGTGTTGTCCTGTCGGCAACATTGATTATTGTTTCCTTGAATTGGTCACATCAAAATACAAATGAATTGGCTAAAATTCATAATTCCAAATTGTCACCGGTCATAATGATTCCGGGAAGTTCGGCTTCAGTTAATCGCTTTGATACGTTAGTTGGAAAATTAAATAAGAATAATAAGCACCCACACAGCTTGATCAAGATTCGAGTCACAACAGATGATAAGTTGCATATTTCTGGTAGTCTACGCCGTGGCGACAATGAACCGGTTATCGTGGTTGGTTTCGAAAATAATCATGATGGTTATGACAATATCAAGAAACAGGCTAAATGGTTCAATACAGCCTTTAAATTTTTGACTAAGCAATATAATTTCAATAATTTTAAGGCTATTGGACATTCAAATGGAGGTCTGATCTACACGGCCTTTTTGGAAAACTATTACTCAGAGTATTCCGAACAAATAAAGATTAAGCAATTGATGACAATTGGTTCGCCTTATAACTTTAACGAAAAATCAGTTCGTCATAAGACGCAGATGTTATCTGATTTTATTGATGATCGTGATAAGATTCCAGCTAGTCTTAGTGTCTATTCAGTTGCTGGTACCGAAACGTATAATTCGGATGGATTGGTGCCTTTGGGTAGTGTTATGGCTGGAAAGTATATCTATCAGGGACGAGTTAAGCATTTCACAACTATTTCCGTTTCAGGTTCAGATGCACAGCATTCTGATTTACCACAAAACGATCAGATCATCGATTTGATCAACCGATATATTTTAGATCCTAAACAAAAACTTCAAAGACGACAGGGAGCAATTTCTCTGGATGGACAATAATCTTAAACAAATTTTTGAATTAAAAGACTCCATCAATCCATATTTACGTGAGTTATAATCAATGTAAGAGCTTACATAAAACGAAGGGTTGTGTTTATTATGAGTCTAAGTTTTGGGCGTAAGATTAATTATTTACCATTATTAAATTCTGTACTTGGCGGGATTATCATCGGACTATTTTTCTTCTTACTTTCTCAAAGGGTAGGAATTGCTATTTTATTTGGGGCCGTATGTTTGCTAGTTATTTTAATGCTATATACCCTTAAGATTCGGGATAATCTCGATCAGTGGCAAGTTGATGACAGAGGAATCCACTATCAGGATTACAGTACGACGAGTAAAAGAATCAAGGCAATTCTGTTGCCTGGTTCTTCTAATGAAGAGACAGTGAAATTCAGTGATATCAAAGAATTTTCCATTGTTACTGGTAAAGGAATGGATTTACCAAAAGGAATTGGACCAGATGGGCCAATTGATGTTGCTTTCTATGTGGTGGATTCGACGTATCAAGCTTTTTCTAGCCCTTATTATTTGTCACTAAAATTGGCTAAGGGGGAAGATGTAGACTTAGATCTTTCTGCTAATGCTCAGGATGTGGCAGCGGTGAATAAAGTTATTAAGAAGATTGAAGAGAAGACTAATTTGCAGGTTAAATTAGAAAAACAACGCGTATAGAACAAAAGACCGACCAATTTGGCCGGCCTTTTTTGCATTTAAATTGAGTTACTGACAGTCCACTGGATTTTGCCAGAATACTGTCCAGATTTGTTGATTCCTGATTGATTTAACAGAACACCTTCATCAGATGCCCAATCATCAGTAATATCATAGGAGCCAGTTGTATCAGTAAGGTTTTCATCGATAAAAGTACTTTGAGCCATATCAAAGATTTTGTCGTTGTCGTCGACATAGATAACGTTGCCGTTAAAGTTCGAGTCGCTACTATTTAGTTCACTGGCTTGGCCATAAAGCTTCCAATCAGAATTATGGCTAATAACGGTTAAGTCAAAATCACTCTGGCGTTTAAGAATCTTATGGAGATCAACACTTTGAGTTGTTTGGAAAGTTAGTTGGGGATCAGCTACTAGTTCAACGGATTTGTTAGGTTGTATCGTTACATAATATGAGTAAGTATTTGAGAAGATACTGTCCTTATCCATAGCGGTGACTTGTACCTCTGTTGTCTCACCAACAGGGAAAAGTTCCCAAAAATCATCTTCAGAAACTATCTTACTTAAAGGAATTTCGTGAACCGCAATTTTACCGGCCTCACTGATACTAGTGGCGGTGGAATAAGATCTATCTCTGATATTGATATTGTAGATAATAGGATCATCAACTTCAAAATTATGCTCAATTTTATAATCGTAATTCAATGTAGTATCTAAATTTAAAGTGGGAATTGTGTTATCATCGGGCTTTAATAAATTAATGTTTTGCTTGTCAGAGCTTAAAACTAATTTCCAATCCTTTTTATATTTGATTGTGAACTCAGGGGTACTGAGTGTTGTGATATTATTATCGGATGAGAATTTAGCAGCTTTAGTTGCAACCAATATATCTTGGGTGGTTTCATTCACGGCTTTACCATTAATAGCAACATTCATTACTTTATTGTCGAGACTTAACTCATGATTAATCTTATAATTAATAGTATTGTTATTTAATTGGCTGGCAGGAACTAATTCGGTTTCGCCGTTTTCAAAAGTAATCGTCGCAATATTGTCGTTGCCGGAAAAATCAATATTATCAGGTAGATTGATACTAGCTACAATGTCAGACCAATTTGTTCGACCGCTTAGATAAGTTAGATTATAATTTATCGTTAAATCATCGCCACTGTTAACAGTTTTGTCAGTAGTATAGTGGGTATCATTTTTATTATCAGTAATGATTTTATTGAGTGTGTTGTCTTTTATATAGATATCCGGTTGAATACTGACAAGGGCAGGGATGGATTCGAAAATAGCTAATTTACCTTGAACATCAGGGTTGTTACTATTTGAACCGGTGAATCCCCAGAGTAGTTTATTATCTTTGATATCGCCAAAGGTACTCATATCAACTTTTACACTCTTGTCAATTCGGATGAAGCTGTACTTATTGAGCTGACCATTATAGTTGTAGTTGATCGTGCCATCAAGATTCTTATCATTAAAGGAATAGTCGATGGTAATAGTCTTTTTGTCTTCGGAAGGTGTCCAAGTCATAGAGAGATGGTGCCACATTAATTTATTACCATTAAGATCTTTATCATTTGTTAATGATGTTTCGATTGTATTGGTATGAATCTGTGAATAAAATGATTCAAAGGGAGACCAAAAAGTACTTTCATTTGAAAAGTCACTATTCTTTGTAACGTCAACATAGGTTTGAGGATTTGCGGGATAAGTTAAAGCAATATGTCCGAATCCACCACCAGAACCAATTTTAGTACCCTCGTCATATCGATTAGGGTAGCCTTCTGGAACGTATTGATTACCTACTGATGTGTCGTAGCCATTAATTGTATTGTAGAAAATTGTTGCACTTTCTCCGTTATCGCCAACACTTAAGTTACCACCATTATATAAGGTTAATTTTTTTAGGTCTTTATCTTTAATTCGATTAATTTGAGGATCAAATTCAAGAGCAATACTATTTTGAATGGCTGTTTTCGCGACTTCTGTAGGAGTCGCAGGGTCTGCTGACATACCTATTAATGCCGCACTTTTTGAAATGGCTCCGTCATATCCGTAAACTCCAAGTCCTTGCAAACCGGCACCTATTGCCTTAGTACCGAGAGGATCATTTTGTATTACCAGTGCGATCCCATTACCATTAACCGAAGGCTCATTAGAACTTTTTCCCATATAGATCCACGCAGAAACAGTTTGCTTTTTGGTTGGATCAATATAATTCTGTGCAGCCTTGTCGGACCAAATGGCACCATAGGAACTGGTATTTTGAATAATTTGAGTATTGAATGTTCCTACGAGAGGATATGTTTTAGTGGTGATTTCTCTTTCACCAGTTCGGGGTCCATCAGCTAATATTAAGACTTTTCCCGTATCATCCACCTTGGCATAATTATGTCTAAAAGGGTATTGTCCATTGCTGAAGTCGCTAGAAGTTTTCTCTTGGTTGGTGAAGTACTTTTGAATAATTAGCCCATCAGGAGCACTATTGATAGCGTCCTTATCATCAGCGGTTAAAGCTTGCGCTGTTTGAGTGAATAAGGTTAATTTTACTATTCCCAGAATGAAGAATAGTAAAAGATAGACTATAAAATGCTGGCCTTTTGATTTCATGTCATCTTCCTTTGAATAATATATTTGTGAAAGCGTTTAATTAACTATCTAAATATAATATATCAGATATTGACATGATAAGGAATTCACAAAATCATAAAAACTATTGTTAAATAAATTTAGAAAGAAGAGAGGTGTAAGTATGCGTTGGATACCAACATTAATAATTTTTTTGTTAGCAATTGTCAGTGGACTATATATTTTTGGCAATTTAAGAAAGCTTTCTCGACCATATTTTGTTCTCTTCTATTGGATGTACTTTGTGGGGTTAATGGCTATCTTGTTCATGCCCATTTCAATCAATGGTCTGACAGTAAAAATTTTACCCCCTGGAATTGGTCGGGTGAATCTGTATCAATTACAGCTTTCAGGAATTGAATTTTATGAAAACATTATTATGACCGTACCATTTGGTTTCTTTATTAAAAAGGTTTTTAAAAAGACTCCTTTAATATTCCTGATCATTTTAGGACTCTTGATTGGAACTAGCTTTGAATCGATGCAGTATGTTTTGTCACATCATTTCTTAATAGACCGGACAAGCGACATCAATGATGTTATTTCGAATGCAATGGGAGTGATTATTGGTGGCGTGATGGCAATGATATACCATTCATTTTCAAAAGATAACTGATAACTTCCTATTAGTAAGTTAATATATTAATAAGGGAGGACAGTTTATGAATTGGATTGTTGTAATGATTTTAGCTGCCACGTTAGCGGGATTTGTGCAGGGAGTCACCGGATTTGGTTCGGGAATCGTGTTGATGGTCTTCTTACCACAACTTTTGCCGATCAATCAGAGTGCCGGTGTCTCTACATTGACGATGTCGATTGCGATTATTATGGTAGCTTGGAAATATCGGAAGGCTTTAAAATGGAAAAAATTAGTCATGCCGTTTTTGATTTATATTGTCATGGCTACTTTTTCACTGCATTTAAGCAAGTTTTTAGCTGCCGGTTATTTAAAAGCTTTATTGGGATTACTACTAATTATTTTGGCGTTGTATTATACCGTAATGAATTTGAAGTCGATATCGGTTAAAACAATTCCAATTTATGTCATGGTCGTCTTTGCCTTGATATCGGGCTTTTTCAACGGTTTGTTTGGAATCGGTGGCCCATTGATGGCATTGTATTTTTTGACGATTTCTGATTCTAAAGAGAATTATTTAGCAAGTATTCAGACGTTCTTTTTACTTGATACGATTGTTATTACCAGTTTGCGTTTTTCGACAGGAATTTTGACGGCAGGAAACTTGAAATTTGTATTAGTTGGTTTCATTGGCGCTATCTTGGGAACTATTTTAGCCAACCGACTAGTGAGTCATTTGAATATTCGGATTATGGAATTTTTCATTTATATTTTTATCGGAATCAGTGGCTGTTATTACCTAATAACGGCTTTATAACAAAAGATTTACTTGCATAGAATGAAAATAGTCCGTATAATGCATCTTAATTATGTTTAAGAAATGAGGATTATATATTTGATTACTGTAAGTAACGTTAGTTTGCACTTTGCCGATCGTAAGTTATTCGAGGATGTAAATATCAAGTTTGCCCCAGGCAACTGTTATGGCTTAATTGGCGCAAATGGTGCCGGTAAATCAACTTTTCTAAAAGTGTTATCAGGTGAGATAGCTCCTTCAACAGGCTCTGTTAAATTAGGACCTAATGAACGTTTAGCGACTTTGAAGCAGAACCACTTCGATTATGATGACTACACAGTTATGGAAACTGTGCTTATGGGTCACGCTGACTTGTATAAAATTATGCAAGAAAAAGATGCCATTTACATGAAACCTGATTTTAGTGAGGAAGATGGTTTAAAAGCTGCCGACTTAGAAGCTAAATTCGGCGAAATGGGTGGCTGGGAAGCTGAAGGGGAAGCCTCACAAATGCTTCAAGGATTAAATATTCCTGAAAGTCTTCACCAAGAAAAAATGGCTAATTTGACTGCTGGTCAAAAAATTAAAGTATTGTTAGCTCAAGCTCTGTTCGGTCAACCAGATGTTCTGCTATTGGATGAGCCTACTAATGGACTTGATGTTGACTCAATCGACTGGTTAGAAGAATTCCTAATCAATTTTGAAAATACTGTTATCGTCGTATCCCATGACCGTTACTTCTTGAATAAAGTATGTACGTACATGGCTGACCTTGATTACAGCAAGATTCAGCTTTATGCTGGTAACTACGATTTCTGGCAACAATCTTCACAATTAGCTCAACAAATGAAGCAAGATCAAAACTCTAAAAAAGAAGAGAAGATCAAAGAGTTACAGGACTTTATTGCTCGTTTCTCAGCCAACGCTTCTAAATCTAAACAAGCTACTTCTCGTAAGAAGATGCTTGATAAGATTACTTTAGATGATATTCAACCAAGTTCACGTCGTTATCCATTCATCAAGTTTGTTCCTAATCGTGAAATCGGAAATGATTTGCTGCAAGTGAAAGATTTGACAATTTCTATTGATGGCAAACAAGTTTTGAAGAACGCTAGTTTTATTTTGAATAAAGACGATAAAGTAGCTTTCTTAGCTAAAAATGATATGGTCACAACAGCTTTGTTCAAGGTATTGACAGGTGAGTTGGAACCAGATTCAGGTACAGTAACTTGGGGTGTTACAACTAGCCAAGCATACTTGCCAAAGGACTTTAATTCAATGTTTACTGAAGATACACCAATTATTGATTGGTTACGCCAATTCGCTGAAAAAGGTGAAGATGACGATACATTCTTGCGTGGATTCTTAGGTAGAATGTTGTTCTCTGGGGATGATGTTACAAAGAAAGTTAACGTTCTATCCGGTGGAGAAAAAGTCCGTGTCATGTTATCAAAAATGATGTTATTGAAGGCTAATGTCTTACTACTTGATGATCCAACCAACCATTTGGATTTGGAATCAATTACAGCCTTGAATGACAGTTTGATTGACTATAAAGGTTCAATCCTCTTTGCTTCTCATGACCACCAATTCATTCAAACAATTGCCAACCGTTTGATTTACTTAACAGAAAATGGTGTGATTGATCGTGCAGATACTACTTATGACGAATTTAGAAGTAATGATCAAATTGAAGCACAAATTGCTGAATTAGATAAATAATAATAAAAATCCCGATTCCAGTTTTGGAGTCGGGATTTTTTAGTACAATGATTATTTTGAATTGTGAGTTAAATCATTGGAGAGTAAAATAAGTCAATGATTTTAGTAGCATGATGTAAAAATCATTGAAGTAGGCTTATGACTTAGGATACTTTTCCAGTCTGAAAAGTCCTTCAGAGTCAGGTACATTTTGTTTATTTTTAGGATAATAACCCATCTTTTTATAAAATTTTAAGGCGGTTATAGAAGCAGGAATTTCAACTCTAGTAGCTACCTTGAAGTAAGCATCGTTTTCCAAAGTTTTGATGATCAATCTGCCAACGCCTAAGCCTTGATAATCTGGATCAACAAATATATTAAAAAGACTAAATTCAGTCTTACTATCCCAATAAGGCCCAATAGCGCCAACTCCGATAATTGTCTTATCATTCAGAAAAACGTAAAAGTGAGTTTGTTGGGCCTTTTGAATGAAAAAATTTTCGTTTAGTCGGTCAATGTCATTTTGAAGGTATTCTTTTGAGTAATCGTGAATATTAGTTGTCATTAAAGTTTTTGCAACTAAATCAGCCACTGGTGTAGCGTCAGCATTTTTAAAAAATCGAGTTTTTAGGTTCATAAGCTATTTTCCTCGCATTGAATTAAGTCCAATTATATCCTAAAGAAGTTAGAAATAAATAAAATGCATAAATAGTTCATAATTTCGTCAATCAATTTTAAGCTTGCTTAAATAAACAAGTCTTAAAGTATAAGTATCAATTAACAAATGACAAAATTATGAAAGGAGTGTCAATTATGCGTTTTATACCTTTATTAATAATATTAACTATTTCGATAATTAGTGGTCTAGTCATTAATCATAATGTTGAGGAGTTTGAGAAGCGTCATTTCTATCTAATAAGCTTAGTCTATTTGACTTTTCTAGGGATGATTCTCTTTACACCAATTTCGTTTGATGGAACATCGGTCTATGTGATGTCAGCGGGAACTGGTCGGGTAAATCTGCATCAACTTGATATAATTGATATCGGTTTTGCGGAGAATATTATTTTGACAGTTCCATTAGGATTCTTAATTAGAAAATTTTTCCCACACGTGTCGATACTTTCAATGGCCTTTACCGGATTTATGATCGGTGGAGGAATTGAAACGACTCAGTATTTCTTATCACACATCTTCTTGATCAATCGGACTAGTGATATCAATGATGTTTTGGCAAATGCCTTAGGTATCGTCATTGGTGCCATCTTGATGGTAGTTTACGAATATATCACTAATAGAAAAACAATTACTGCAACTAAATAAAGCAATCAGTAGGTTAATATCGACATAATTAATCTATTGATTGTTTTTTATGCTAAACTTTTAAGTAAATGGGGGCGCTTACAGAATGGAACAAGAAGTAATTGACGCAATAATGGATTTTAGAGCTGGAGCTAAGGCTAGTGATGATAAACGTGATGAAGGATTACCAACTGAGGTTGACGGTGTAAAGCGTATCAATGATATCAGTTATGGCCCAGATTCAAAGTGGAATTTGTTGGATCTTTATTTACCGAAAAATGTTGAAGGACCAATTCCTACTATTATAAATATTCACGGTGGTGGTTGGTGCTACGGTACCAAAGAGACTTATCAATTTTATGGATTGAATTGGGCACAACGAGGATTTGCCTTCGTGAACCCTAATTATCGTCTGGCACCAGATGTCGTTTTTCCAGAAGAGATGGATGATGTCGACCGCTATATTCATTGGGTGGCCGACCACGCAGCTGAATACGGCCTCGATACTAATAATGTTTTCTTAATAGGTGACAGTGCCGGTGGACAAATGGCGGAACAGTACACTACAATTTTGACTAATGAAAAATATCGTCAGATGTTTGGTTACGAATTAACTGATCTGCATTTCCGTGCCGTCGCTTTAAATAGTTCTGCTAACTTTATGTTTGATCCAGGTACGATTACAGACGTAGTTAGTGCTTACTTTACACCAACAGTATTAGAGAGCAGACATGAACAAGTCGATACCGAAGAGTATATTAACGATGACTTTTTACCATCTTTTATTTGTACTGCTAATAATGATTTTATCCGTAACAATTCCGTCAAATTTGATGGTTTCTTAACGGCTAAGAAAATTCCACACGTCTTCAAAATGTATGGTGATGACCAAAATCCACGTGAACATGTTTTCTTGATCAATCAAAAAGATACAATTGCTAAACAGGCTAATGATGACGAGATGGCATTCTTTAAGAAATATTTGGCTAAATAACTTTCTTTAGGTAGTAAAAACTTGTCAGAAAAATTATCAAAGACCATACTTAAATAAAGGCTTATTTAAATGGAGGTCCTCGTAATGGCAAAAGTTTTTATTGCTGGCAAAATTCCAGATAAGGCAACAGCTTTGTTGAAAGCAACTGACCTAACAATTGATATGTATACTGATGATAAATTAATTGATGCGATAACTTTGAAAGAACATGTGGCTGATAGTGATTTTTTGATTACACCACTGTCAACGTCGGTCGATCGAGATATGTTGGATCACGCTCCTAAATTGAAATTAATCGCTAATTTTGGTGCCGGAACGAATAATATTGATACAGCTTATGCGAAAGAGTTAGGTATCCCGGTAACTAATACGCCGATTGTCTCAACTGTTTCAACCGCTGAATCGACTACTGGTTTGATTATCGGCTTAATGCATCGTATCGCTGAAGGTGATCAACTGATGAGAACGACTGGTTTCAATGGTTGGGCACCGCTATTTTTCTTAGGTCATGAATTGCAAGGTAAGACATTAGGTATTATTGGCCTGGGTCAAATTGGACAGGCTGTCGCTAAAAGAATGCATGCTTTTGATATGCCAATTCTTTATACGCAACGTCATCGTTTGCCAATTAGTCGCGAAGTTGAACTGGGAGCTACATTTGTTTCTCAAGAAGAACTTTTGAAAAAATCCGATATTGTGACATTACATTTGCCACTCAATGAACACACCAAACATCTACTAGGCGCTAAAGAGTTTGCACAAATGAAATCCAGTGCCGTTTTGATCAACGCTGCTCGTGGTCCAATTATTGATGAAACAGCTCTGACCGAGGCTTTAAAGAAGCATGTTATTGCAGGTGCGGCCTTAGATGTTTATGAACATGAACCAGAAGTATCTGATGAGTTGAAACAAATGAAGAATGTATTGCTTACTCCACATTTAGGCAATGCCACAATTGAAGCACGGGATGCTATGGCGACGATTGTTGCTGAAAATACCATTGCAGCTGTTTCGGGCCAATCAATTAAATATATTGTCAACGGACTATAAAGGATTGAGGAAAAAGTTATGTACGCTAATATAATAAATGAAAGTAACCAGAATTATAAAACTGTTAAAGTTGGTTTTTCCTGGACTGAAATGATTTTTGGATTTTGGACACCAGTATTCCGTTCCGATTTTAAATGGGCCGCAATTTTGGTTCTAGCAGAGATAGTATTCGGAGCATTCACTTGGGGCGGTGGAGCCTTCTTAGTAACGTTGGTTTTTGCCTTCTTTTATAATCGTGTTTACGTGAAAGATATGGTAGCCCAAGGTTACAAACCAGCCGATAAAGTTTCCTCTGATGTATTGAGAAGTTATGGTTATATTTAAAATGGTGAGATAGTTCCTTTAGGGAGCTATCTTTTTTTGTCTCTTATATAATAAAAAGTTATGGTTGAGTATAATATATAAGTATTTCATATTACAACATGGAAACTATATACTAAGGACATCAAATAAATAACGAATTGAGGTCGTATAAATGAGAAAAGTTTTAGTAATTGGTGCCCATGGACAAACCGGACAACAAGTAATTAATCGTTTGGAAGACTCAACAATGATTCCGGTAGCCGGAGTTAGACACAATGAACAAATTGAAGAATTTCAAAAACAAGGTGTAGAAGCACGGTTAGTTGATGTAAGAAAAGGAGTTAATGATATTGTTACTCAATTGAATGAAATTGATGCAATTGTCTTTACTGCTGGTGGTGGGATGATGATTGATTTGGATGGCAAAGTAAAAGCAGCTCAAGCGGCCGAAAAAGCCGGAATTAAAAGATTCATTTTAATCAGTGCCGGTGGAATCGAACATTTCCATGAGGATAATCGTTTGGAATGGATGAATCAGTACGAAGAGTACAGTGCTGCTATGTATTATGGAGATATGTTTGTTTTGAATTCTAATTTAGACTACACAATTATTCGGCCTGAGCAATTAACGAATGAACCAGCTGTAGGAAAAATCAGTATTGGTCAGGACTTACCGCATAATGAAATCACACGTGCTGATGTAGCAGATGTTGCAGTCTCTTCACTAGAAAATGATCAAACAATTAAACAGGCTTTCGATATTGGTGTCGGAAATGAACCAATAAAAGAAGCACTAGAAACTTTAAAATAAGGAAGTATAAAAAATGGATAGAGCAAAAGTAATCGTTCATATGCATACATCAATCGATGGGAAAATTGATGGAGTATATGGGCAACAGGCAGGAGACAAAATTTCTGGAGCATTTTACGCAGATGAGTTATTTAGATTGAGTAATGCTAATGCGAATGGATCAACTACCGTTGCCATGTATGCAGCCAAAGGACATCCGGATTTGTCTAAGTATGAAACTAGAGGAATCGAATATCAAGATTGGATTCCAGATATCCAAGCAGAAACTTGGGATGTAAGTTTTGATCGTAAAGGGAGAATGGGTTGGGAAATCAACTATTTTGAATATGGTGGCCATAAGAATAGGGCTATTGAGGTTCTAACTGAACAGGCTTCTAAATCATATTTAGCCTTTTTACAATCAATGGAAATACCATATATCATTTGTGGAACGAAAGATTTGAATTTAAATCAGGCATTGATTAAATTAAAAAAATACTTTGGTATTACAGCCATTTCATTAGCAGGTGGTGCAGTAATCAACGGAGCATTCTTAAAAGCCCATCTAGTAGATGAGATTTCACTAGTTGTTTCACCATATGTTAGTGGTGATCAAAATGTGAAGTCGGCTTTTGACACCTTAGGTACTTTTATAGATGATAAATTTATGATTAAAACAACTAAACAATTAGATGATGGTGGAATTCATTTACTATATGTAAAAGAATAAAAAAACTTCAATGACTAAATTTAATCGGTCATTGAAGTTTTTGCTTGTAAATGTTTAAAAATTAAGTTTACCTTGAATTTATTATGATTCGTTTCCAAATTAATCCTGCCTCCAAGGGTCGTGACAAGTGATTGAACGATACTCAAACCCAGACCAACACTGTGATTGGTACGGGAATTATCGGCCGTGTAAAAACGATTGAGTAATTGATTACTATCTTGGATATTTTCGTCCGTTTGATTCTCAAATGAAATTTGAACGATACTATTTTCATTTTTCAAAGTGACAGCCATATCGTTTGAAGCGTACTTTAGAATATTGCCGATAAGATTTTGAAAAATACGTTTGAACATCATCTCATCGCTATTCACAATAATTTTTTGGTCAAGTTGTATTTGAGCCTTGATTTGTTTGGCAGTGAGTTGGTCGTAATAGTTGAAC
Organism: Companilactobacillus sp. HBUAS56275; assembly: GCF_036913655.1. NCBI lineage: Bacteria > Bacillati > Bacillota > Bacilli > Lactobacillales > Lactobacillaceae > Companilactobacillus > Companilactobacillus sp. HBUAS56275. Next base: position 459,172 of record NZ_JAYKKK010000001.1, on the reverse strand, counting down.
AATTCCTTTTGCAAAGTATCGGATAAATTAAATTGAGTAACATTGAGATTTTTACTCTTCTCTCGGATTAAATTGAAATCCATTAAGTAGTGTAGGTAGTAGTTGACTGAGTCGAGATTGTCTTGAACTCGAATTAGATCACGTTGATTTTTGCCAGAACTCTGTTGTGTTAATAACTGAACGTAGCCAATTGAGACAGTTAGCGGTGTTTTGATGTCGTGTGTTAAGTTAGTCAGCATTTGATTGAACTGTCTATTCTGAATTGCTTGTGTTTCCTTAAGCTGATGCGTTTCTTTAAGGTTGAAGTTACAAGCCTGAGCTAATTTCTTAATAATAGGTAGACTAGTACCAGTCGTAACTTCGCCATTAGAGTCGTTTTTATTGATGTAGGCCAAATCTTTAGTAATACGCTTGATATCGTGCAAAATTAGACTGAGAATCAAAATTAGAATGAAACAGATAACAGCTAAAAAAATAATCATATCGATACCCCCTCAGACTAGCCGAATGCCAATACCCCAGATGGAAACAATATAATTGTTACCAGTGGCTTCGGTTAGTTTATGACGTAAATTACTAATGTGAACATTTAGAGTGTTGTCGGAGCTTTCAAAGTATTCTTCATGCCAGACCATTTGAAATAACTGACTTTTTTCGTAAACCTGATGGGGATGCGCTAGGAGTATTTGTAGTAAATTGAATTCCTTTTTGGATAACACTAGTGGTTGATCGTTAGCAGTAACTTCGTGGGTTTGATCATTCAGAACAATATTGTCGTAGGATAATAAATGATTGTCTTCAGGTTGAATCTGATTTCTTAATTGCACAGAGATTCGAGCCTGTAATTCCGCTATATCAAATGGTTTAGTCAAATAATCATTAGCGCCGTCGTTGAGTAAAGCGACGGTTTTTTCTTTACTCTGAATAGCGGTCAAGACGATGATGGGAACTTGTGATTGATCACGAATGACTTTCAAAACACTTTCGCCATTGATCTGTGGCAACATCAAATCCAGAATAATTAAATCTGGTTGTACACTTTCGAATTCCTTGATTCCACTGACACCATCGAGAGCTTTATAAATTAAATAGTCATTTGATAAAACGTCGAATAAAAGTGCCTGAATATCCTCATTATCCTCAATTATTAATATTTTTGAATGCATACTTTAACCCCTAACTGTTTGTTATTTTAATTTTATCGTATAAAAAAGTTGGTTTCTTTAGAATTAATAATTAATTAAGGTTTATTTATATATCAAATTAAGTAACGTTTTCTACTATATTAATTGAAGGGGAGGGATTGTTATGACAAAGACGATTCTGTCAGTAGACAATATCAGTAAGTCATTTGGTCGTTATAAAGCTATTGATAACGTGAGTTTCAACTTACAAAAAGGTGATATTTACGGTCTGATTGGTTCTAACGGTGCCGGTAAAACCACCATTATGCGTTTAATTACGCAGTTATCGCCACTCAAAGTCGGTGAAATTAAATTATTTGATCAAAAAATTAATCAGCAAGCACTTAAACATGTGGGAGCCGTTATCGAAACACCAGCTGCTTTTGACAAGCTGACGGTTCAAGAAAATTTGAAGTTAGTCGCCATACAGCGTGGTATCAATGATACTAAAAAAATTACAGAAATAATTAAATTCGTTGGCCTGACAAAAAAAGTTCATACGAAGGCTAAAAATTTGTCACTTGGGCAAAGACAACGATTAGGCTTGGCGATAGCTATTTTGCCAGAACCTGATTTGTTGATTTTAGACGAGCCGATCAATGGACTTGATCCATCAGGAATCATTGAATTTAGGAAATTATTAAAGAAATTAAATCAGGAGAAACAAATCACAATTCTGATTTCCAGTCATATTTTGACGGAACTATATCAAGTGTCGACACGATTCGGTTTTATCTATAATGGACAACTGATCAAGGAGATTACCAAAGAAGAATTGGATAAGGCTAATCAATCTGGACTTGTTTTGACGGTCGATGATGTTTCAAAAGCAGCGCAAGTGATTGATAAAGAATTCATGGAAAAATTCACAGTGGTTGATGATAAGAATATATTGATCCACTCACTAGGTATTGATGCTTCCAAATTGAATCGAGAATTAGTTGAAAATGGCATCTCGGTTATCGGTTTAACTAAGGAAGAAAAATCTTTGGAAGATTATTATACAAATTTGATAGGAGGGGTCAAAAATGCTTAATCAATTACGAACTGACTTCTATCGCTTGAGTCATACTTTAGGGATTTATTTAACGTTACTCTTTGCTATTGGATATTCTGCCGTTATTACTGGCAAAAATATTGTTGGTGGAATCATGGTCACGAGCGATTCAATGGCAAAATTGGGTTCAGCAAAAGTTTGGACGTTAAAGGATGGTATTAACGCTAGTACCTTGTCATCAAGCCTTCTGGTATATGCTTTTATCGGTATTTTTGTAATGACGATCGGCTATGAATTTAGTCAAAAAACGTATAAGAATACTTTGGTCTCAGGGATAACTAGAACTCAGTTTATTGTTTCTAAATATTTGGTTATGCTAATAAATATTTTCGTATTGAGTCTAGTTTACTTTTTTACTAGTATCGTTACGGGAAGCTTGTTATCTCGTTCTGTAGGTACCAGCTGGTCAAAATTATTGGCAACAGTTTTTAAGACATCCTTAGTAATTGCCTTTTTCATTAGCGTGATCTTTGGTTTAGCTATTTTGATGTTACTTTTAACGTCATCAATCGTAATTGCTTCAATTTTTATTGTAATTTGCCCAATTTTAGTGACGACATTGCATAATATTGCCAATTGGAGTTGGTTAAAGTACTTTGATTTCTTTAGCGTCGCAATGAAAATTAGTTTAGGATTGATTCCTAATAATCAGATGTGGAATTATATTTCAGTCAGTCTATTAGTACTTTTGGTTACTATCGTCTTGTCAGTAGTAGTGATCAGAAATAAGGAGATGTAGTCTGGCATGAAAAAGAAAAAAATTGTGTGGATATTGCTAGTTATTGCCGTCGTAGGAATTTGGATTATCAAGAGTCCTCATGAAATGACTACTGCGCAGGTTTTGCAAAGATTCAGTTGGGTCGTAAAACAGAATGGTGTCAAAAAGGGCGTAGCAAAATTTACGAAATCAGACATGAATTTGAGAAATGGTTTAAATCAGCGTACGTATAAGTATAAAGTTAATGATGAGGACGTGTTAATTATCAAGAGTGGTCAATATCGGGGTGGTTACAATATGAGAATGGAAGCGACGGACTATAAATTAGTTCCCAGGAAACATGGTGTTACGTTATATTTGATTAGAAATGATTAATAAGTATAAGAATAAAAGCAATCACATATTTAATATAATGCGATTGCTTTTTTGGTATGGAAAAACATAGTTATATCTTTATTTTATATTTTTTGATGATTGAGCATGATATATATTTAAATCTAAATATGTGGGAATACAACAATGAAATATTAGAATCAAGAATTTAAATATTAATAAGTAAAATTAAATTTGCCATCGGTTTTCAAATTATTTAATTCGGCCAAATAAACAGCTTAAATAAACTTAGAAAATTGGCTTTCTTTATTCTGAGAATACTGATAAATTCTAAACATTAAATAGATCGTAGATTAAATTTTGAACCAATAAAGTAAATATGATTTGAATAATTAGGGAGACAGATTATGTGTGGAATTGTTGGTTTTGTCGATGGCAATATTGCCGATAAAAAGCCAGTTTTGAATTCAATGATGGAGGCAATCAGGCATCGTGGACCCAACAGTGCGGGAACACTTCAAGATAAGAATGTGGCGATTGGTTTTAGACGTTTAAGTATTATCGATGTTAATAATGGGATGCAACCAATTTATAACGAAGATAAAACCAAAGCCGTTGTGTTCAATGGTGAAATCTATAATTATGTAGAATTGCGAGAAAAATTAAAAGCTCTGGGACATGTCTTCAGCACCTCAACCGATACGGAAGTATTAGTTCATGGATTCGAGGAATGGGGTATTGATGAACTGTTAAAACGTATTCGTGGGATGTTTGTTTTTATCATCTACGATTTTGAAACAGGGGAAATTACTGGTGCAAGGGACTTCTTTGGTATCAAACCGTTATATTACTACAATCACAACGGTACTTTCTTGTTTGCCTCAGAAATCAAAGCCTTTTTGTGTCATCCTAATTTCAAAAAAGAATTCAATGAAAAATCATTAAAACCATTTCTAACTTTCCAATATTCAGCGACTGATGAAACTTTCTTTAAAAATGTTTATCGAATTCCCGAAGGTCATTATTTTAAATTTAAAAATGGTCATCTAAATATCGTTAAATATTGGGATATGAAGTTTTCCGAAGAGAACTTATCATTGGAAGATGCTGTAGATCAAATTGACCAGGCAATGCACGATTCAGTTAAAAAGCATTCCGTTAGTGATGTGCCGGTAGGGTCATTGTTATCTAGTGGTGTTGATTCAAGTTACGTAACAGCTATTTTTAAACCACAACATACTTATTCAATTGATTTTGATACGAATACCTATGAAGAAGGAAGTGCCGCCTCGGCATTGGCCTCAAAGCTAGGTTTGGAAAATACTAGAGGAATAGTAACTAGAGAAGAAGCCATCAAGGCGATACCATTGATTCAATATCATATGGATGAACCTGATGCCAATCCTTCGTGTGTTCCACTTTACTTTTTGACTAAATTAGCCAGTAAGGATGTTACGGTGATTCTTTCTGGTGAAGGTGCCGATGAATTATTTGCAGGATATGCTAATTATGGTTATCATTCACACTCCAAAGCAGTGCGTGTCTTAGGTGAGAATCTAAAGAAACTGCCCAAAGGGATGAGATATAATTTAGCTCGCGGACTCAAACGAATGCCTAATTTTCCAGGTCGATTGCATTTATATGAATCAACTGCCAAGGCCGAAGAGTTCTTCATTGGACAAGCTAAAGTGTTTAGTGAAACTGAAGCTAAGCACCTCTTAAAACCTGAGTATCATGAGTCAGAGTCAGTTTCAGAAATAGTCATGAAGAGCTATCAAAAAATTGATCCGTCTGAAGATGAAGTTAAGAAGATGCAATATTTAGACTTGCATCAATTCATGGCTAAAGATATCCTTTTGAAGGCTGACCGAATGAGTATGGCCAATTCAACTGAATTACGAGTACCATTCTTAGATACAGAAATGGCTGAAATAGCAGCCAAGATTCCTACTAAACACTTGTTAAACAGCAAGGATAGTAAGTACGCTTTACGAGTTGCTGCGGAAAGAAATCTTCCTAAGGAATGGGCTAAGCGTGAGAAACTTGGTTTCCCAGTTCCAATCAGGGATTGGATCAAGACAGATGATGTCTACTTAGAATTCCGTAAATTGTTCGCATCAGATTTTGCTGCAAGGTTCTTTGACCAATCATTGATCATAAAGATGTTAGACGATTGTCATGAAGGAAGAAACGATGACCGTCGTAAAGTTTGGACAATCTATACTTTCTTAATTTGGTATAAAGTCTTTTTCATTGACGGTGGTAAGAAGCCAGATGTTGATCCACAAGTATTACTGCAAGCATAAACAAAAAAAGTCTAGTAATAATGGAGTTATTATCCAAAATTGCTAGGCTTTTCTTATACGGATTTTTTACAAAAACTATAAACAGCTAAAATAATAAATAGTGAAACATAGATAACATAGCCAATTGAAATTTGAGTCATCGACAGTTGCGTCATTTGATGCAAACTGTGACTTTGAATTTGTTCACCCAGATTCATCATATTTAAAGGATTCCACTTGAGCCAGTCAAATTTAGCAACTAATGCAAGCAGGATTTGGTTGAAAACATTGATGACAAAGTAACCACCGATACCGATAATTAAAGCTAAGTTGGAGTTATTGATCAATGTTCCTAGAAGGATAACTAGTCCCATTAAGAAGAACAATGTTAAGAAATCATTGAGATTGGTTAGTAACCAGGTCTTCATAATTTTATGAGTAAGCTCAACTTTGTTAGCAAAGATGAATTTAAATAGTAAGCTGACCAAGGCATTGCCAACGAAAAGAGCAATGGTAAAACCAACTAGGGTAACTATTTTGCTAGTAATAACCTGAATGTAGGAATATTTTCGATAGAGCAGAGAACGTAAAGTACCGAATTGACGTTCTTGGGTGATAACGGTACTACAGATAGCAATAATGAAAAAAGTAATAGGTACAATAGCTAGATAGTTATTGAGAAATGCATCTTTATCGTTCATGAATTTAGGATATTTCTTAGACATAAAGACGACGAAAAGTTGAAAAATAAATAGTCCTGCTAGAAAAATTTGTGTACCGCGTTGTTTTAAAAGTTTGTAAGATTCTTGTCTGATCAATGTAATCATTCTTGGTCACCTTCACTATCTAAGACCTTCAAGAGTGACTCTTCAAGATCTCCATCTTGTTGTTTAATATCATTAATTGTGATGTTGTTGGACAATAATAACTGTAAAAGTTTGTTAATTGAAAAATTGTCGGTAATAGGAATTTCCAAAGCTGATTTATTTTCAACTTGATAATTATTTCTTAATAAAAGATCACTAGCAAGTTCGTTATTATCAGTTTCAATTAAGTAGAATTTCTTATTGGCTGATAAAAGTTTATCCATAGTCGTTGAAGTAACGATTTCGCCATGATTAATAACGATAACATCGTCAGCGATACGTTGTAATTCACTGAGAATGTGACTGGAAATTAGGAAGGTAACACCATTTTGTTTTTCCTGAACAATCAGATCACGTAATTCTTTAGTGGCTTTAGGATCAAGACCGTTCATCGGTTCATCAAGAATTACGAATTGAGGATTATTCAAAAGTGCTAAACCAACGCCTAACTTCTGTTTCATTCCTAGAGAATAGCTCTTGGTCTTTTGGTCAGCAAAGTGATCCATTTTGAGTTTGCTGATAATATCATTTACTCTTTTTTCGCGGTCTTTACCAGTGGAGAAAAGTCGAAGCTGCTCTCGACCAGTTAGGTAAGGATAGAGTCCTGGATATTCGATCAAGGCACCGACTGTTTGTAGAGGTTGGTGCTGACGTATGGAAACTTCTTTATTATTGATGGTGATTTTGCCGTTGAAGGGCAGAATACCTAGAATTGCTTTCATGATAGTAGTCTTACCAGCTCCGTTAGCACCAATCAATCCGATGATGTGTCCTTGTTGAACCGTGAAATTAATATTCTTTAAGACTTCTTTATTACCAAATGATTTATTTAAATCCTTAATTTTTAAAAGTGTCGTATTCAAAGAGATCCTCTCCTTATTGTTCTTCTGTACCAGTACACTAATACAGTAAAACAATAATTATGAAATATCAACAAAAAGTTACGATTAGTTTTTAACTAATTTAATTAATATAATATTAAAAAGAATGCTACAATTATATTTATATTGATTGAAGGAGCTTTTTATGGATATTTGGGAAAAATTATATTTAGCAGCGAAATCATTGTATAAGCCGGCCGAGTTGAATGATTTTGTCTATGCAAATAACGTCGTCTGCGCCTTAGAGAGTAAATCCGGAAAAATTTACACTGGTTACTGTATCGAAATGGCTTGCGGCACAATAAATCTTTGCGCAGAAAGAGTTGCTCTTCTGAATATGTTACAAGACAGTGGAGAAATGGAAGTCAAACGGATTATTGCGTTTAGAGATACGCCACCGTCAGGATTAGATGGATTGCCTTGTGGAACTTGTCGTGAAACATTGATGGAATTTTCTAGCAATAATAAAGATACAGAAATTATGGTTAACTATGATAAAAGAGAAACTACTACGTTAGAAGAACTGTTCCCTAATTGGTGGGGTGGTATTAAAACAAAATAGAGGCAAATAATGGGATCAAGAGTTATGCATTATTCAATGGCAAAGGTATTGGCTGCTAAATACGGATATAATCAGGAATTTTTATTAGGAAGCATTGCACCAGATGTCAACAAGGATTCTAAGACACCTAAGGCATTGACACATTTCATTCGTGGGAAAAGAAATATTTGTCCTGAGTTATTTTTAAAAGAATATGGTCCGAATTTAACGCAGTTTCAATTGGGATATTATTTACATTTGTTAGGGGACAAACTGTGGTTGGAAACAGTTTTTAGAAAATATATTCTTAACAATAAAAATTATCCTAAAGAAGAATTACTAGAGAAATATTATGCTGATTTTACAGTGCTTAATCCTGATTTGATTCTAAAATACAGTTTATCTGAACCAAATTTATCTTTCCCAATTGTTACTAATATTAAAGAGATTGAAGATACTGATTTGCCATTATTAGTAGCTGAGTTCAAAGAGGATTTTATTCCTGTAAAAAAAGTGTCTTTAAAGGTGTTTGATAAGGATGATATTTATCGATATATAAATGATGGGATCAAACTTTTCGATGCTAAAGTTTCTTCAAGATAATGACAAATTTTGTGTCTTTTAGGACAAAACTAGTTATGCTCCGCGTTAATTTGTAGAATGTAAATGTAGATTGATGAGGCCTCCTTAACACTCATCGATCGAAGAAGTGCGAAAATGAATATTATGTTTTCTCGACACGTGCATTTTATGATTAATTTATTCTTATTGAATATTGTCTAGGGTGGAATCAATGATTATAGTTGTGAATTAATAATTCATTTAAAATGTATGTAATAAAACCTCTAATTACTAAACTATTCACAGTGGTATTTATTTTCAGCGCAATTAAAAATCTCGACCGATTACAAATTGGTCGAGATTTTTTTAGGGATTATTTTATGACTAGTGAAACTTCCAAGAAAAAGGTAACGAAGATCATTTGGATTCTTTGTATTTTAATAATTTTAGGAATGTTAGGCATTCCCAAGCTCTATCAAAATTATCATTCGGCACCGTATTATGGCTCAAACAAAGCGGTGGTGTTGGAAGATGAAAAGACACATCGACTCAATAAGTATCAAAAAAAACAGTTTATTAAAATAGCGAAAAAAACTATTAATCAAGAAGATGAACCGTTTAATTGGCAAAATTGTCGCATTAGTTTACGGAATGTGTATAAATTAAATAATAAAAATGAATATAAATTAATTGTAGAAGTTCAATCTCGCCTTAAGATTAGAATTGTTAATTCGATGACTGTTAAGTTAAATAACCGTGATTTAATCAATCCGTATGATTTCTCCGTAAGAAAGTATACATCGAATTCTGATGATATAAATTGAAGTGAAGATGTAATAAAAATTCGGGCATATATTGATATACTTATAAAATGGAGAAAAACTTATGATAATGTTTATTATTCAATTACTACTGTTCTTTTTATATGCCAAGGAACTTACTAGAAATTTGTGTTTTAAAAGTGCAGATTTATTTTTCTTTTTGGTAACTATACCAGTAACATTAATATTAATGTTATTTGGTCAAGTGATGGCAATAATGGGAATGCTATTGTTATTAATAATTTATCTTTTAATATTGACGAAAAATTTTAAAACATCTATTGCCATTGTTGCAATAGATTATAGTATTGGGGTTTTGCTGGATCATGTAATTGATATTACTATACGAATAATGAAGGTTGCAAATTCTGATTTTTTCTATAACGTTACGATGTTAGTAGCAGGAATAGGTATAGCCGTTGGATTATACTTTTTCCTTCAAAGTGATTTAGAAGGTAATTTACAAAAAGATTATCAATTCTCTAGTACAGAAATAATTTTGACATCTATCATGCTTATCGTAATGATGTTTCTAGTTACCTTTACGGAATCTATGCAGGGAAACGACCTGCAAAATGTTATTTATAATTTTGTAATTATTTTACTTTTTGTCGTCATGTTTATTGTTGTTCACGTAGCCCGAACTAAAACAATAAATAAGGATTTAGAATTACGTGAGCAAAGGATTCGGAATGAAAGTACTAATCGTTATCTGATCCAAATAGAACAGCACTATAACGAATTGCGAAAATTCAGACATGAGTACCAAAATACTTTATTGTCTTTAGAGGAATATTTGAGATCTGATGATATAGAGGGATTGAAGAAATATTACAATACTTCTATCAAACCTATTTCAGTGGCTTTGAATCAAGAAAAATACAAGTTTGAAGACATTAGTCGTGTTGGCAATAAAGAGATTAAGAGTGTCATCTTTAATAAACTTTACGCGGCTCAATTAGACGGAATAAAGGTGTCGTTTGAGGCCAAGAATGAAATTAAGGATTTTTACATGGATTCTTTAGATTTGGCGTTGGCACTAGGTATTATTATGGATAATGCTATTGAGGAAACTAGAGATCAAGAGCATGGAACGATTCAAGTAGGTTTTATCAAAGGTAACACGGAAATTGTAATTATTATCCAAAATTCATTAAGAAAAAATGATATTCCGGTTTGGAAAATGAAAGAGAGTGGATTTTCTTCAAAGGGTTCGAATCGTGGGTTTGGGTTGAAAAATCTAACCGAGATAATCGATCGAAATAACAGGGCAACACTAGAAACGATGAAGCTGAATAATTACTTTTTACAAAAGGTAACGATTAGTACGAAAGGATGATGAGAGTGATTGATATCTATGTTTGCGAGGATGATTCCAAACAGTTGAGTCAAGTTGTTGAGTATATTGAAAATTATCTCTTAATTGAGAATCTTGATATGAAGGTCAGAGTGGCCACGGATAACCCTGATGAGATTTTAGATTATTTGAAGAATACGGAAATCGATAAAAGCTTATACTTCATCGATATTGACTTAGGTGAAGATAATATCAATGGGATTGAACTAGCAAGTGAGATTAGAAAAATTGATTTTGAAGGAAAAATTGTCTTTATCACCAGTCATTCAGAAATGGTTTTTCTAACTTTTAAATATCAAATTGAAGCGTTAGATTTTATCCTAAAAGATTATCCTGAGAAGATTCAAGGTCGCATTATCGAAGATATCGAACTCTGTAACAAACAATTTGAAGAGAGCGCATCCGATAGTGAAGATTACTATCAAATTAAAACGGGTGAATTGATAAGATCGATTAAAGTAAGTGATATCTTGTTCTTTGAAAGTTCGCCAGTACCACACAAAGTGATTGTACATTTGAAGGATGGACAATTTGAATTCTATAGTACGATTAAAAATATTGAAGCCGATAATGAACTATTTTTCAGATGTCATAAATCATATATAGTCAATGTTAATAACGTTGTTTCAGTAAACAGGCATGCTAGAGAAGCTACTATGATTGATGGAGAAAAAGTTCTTTGTTCAGTAATGGGAAGTAGAACATTAGTTAAATTAAAAAAATAAAACGTTGAATTTATCGACGTTTTATTTTTTAATTGTGGTAAATGCTAATAACTAGAGAATTTCTATTTAAATGGATAATATAATCGATACTTCATATAGACTTAAAGAGTGCAATACAGGAAAAACAACGATTTGTCAATCGAGTTTGACAAGTATTTCTAAAAGAATTTTGATTAACGCCTAGGTTGAAAAAATCTGAATTGTTATACTTAATAAATCAAGAGATTATTCGACGGGAGATTAATTAATGATTGAAATTGAGGATTTAAGTAAAAATTACGGGGATAAGAAGGCTTTGCAGCATTTGAATCTCAAAATTAAATCAGGAGAAATCTTCGGATTTTTAGGTCACAATGGTGCTGGTAAATCGACTACAATCAAGAATTTAGTCAGTATTATTGAACCAACCAGTGGAGCCATCAAAGTTGACGGTCTAGATTTACAAGAACATCGCCAAGAAATAAAAGAAAAAGTTGCCTATGTTCCTGATACACCTGATATTTTTCTCCAATTAACGGCGGCGGAGTATTGGGATCTTTTGACATCAGCCTATAGTTTGTCAACGGCTGAAGTAGAGCAAAGACGTCAGGAGCTAGTAGCTTTATTCAATATGTCAGAACATGTCGATGAGACATTAGCCAGCTTTTCCCACGGTATGAGACAGAAGACAATCATAATAGGAGCACTATTGCCTGATCCCGATATTTGGATCTTGGACGAGCCCATGCAGGGATTAGATCCACAGGCGGCCTATGATTTAAAACAATTGATGAAAAAACATGCGGCTAAGGGTAAGACTGTTATTTTTTCAACACACAATTTAGACACAGCTCAACAGCTATGCGATGAGTTAGCAATTTTGAAAAAAGGTGTTTTGATCTATAACGGTTCAGTACAAGATCTTTTAGATCAGAATAATGATGAATCACTTGAAGAAATATATTTGAAAATGGCAGGCCGTCAAAACGGTGCTGAATTAGTTGATGATATTGAAGGTGATATCCATGAATAAGGACCAATTCAAGAATCTGCTAGCCGTTAATTTGAGATTATTGAATCCTCAAGTAACGGATCGTTTGCGTAGAAAAGGTAAGAGTGGTGCCGAGTTAACCAATAGATTGAAAATGCAGTTTTGGCTCAATGGCCTAATATTCTTCCTTATTTACGGAATGGTGATGCTACCAATTAATTTAGCCGAATATCCTAATATGTTCACTTATTATGTTGTTCTGTTTGTTTTATTAGCCATTTCTCAAAGTATCTCTGGCATATACAGCGTGTTCTTTGCTGGCAAAGATTTGAACAATTATTTACCATTGCCCTTTAAGCAAAAAGAAATTTTTCTCAGTAAAGTAACTGTTGTTGCCATTAACGTTATACCGTTTATTTTTCCGTTATTTATAGCTTTCTTTTCAACCGCATGGCATGCTGGGGTTATGATTCCAATTGCACTTTTGTTATCCCTAATAGCCTTTTGTATTGTTCTGACAATAATTTTGTTTGCTTGTGCGATTATTGTTTTTGCTTTAACTAAAACTAGTATCTTTCGTAAACATCAAAAAATAGTTATGAACGGTTTAATGGCGGTTACTTTAGTAATTGCTATGGCCGGAATTCTTTTGGTAAATAATAGTGATTACATGGCAGGGAAGCATCAAGCAATTAATCCAATTATGTTGCCACTTTTTAAAACCTTTGTAGAACCAATTTCAGTAATAAGTCTATTGAATTGGGCAGGGTTAATCATTGTATTGTTGATTTTAGGGTTTATTTTAAAACGTTCGATCTTACCTCATTTGGGTAGTCAATTGACAAGCATTAATTCACAGATGTTGTCGGCTTCTGGTAAACGTAAGCATGTTAATCGGAAGAACCTCAATGCTATTTTGGATGCTTATAATCGCCAAGTATTGAAAGAGTCGAACATGTTGTTGCAGGTACTTGTTAATTCAGTTGCATTACCTTTGATCTTCATCATCACTTTTGCTTTCACACAAATTCCTAACGACTTACCTTTGAAGTGGATGGGAGTTTTCTTCGTGGGTGGATTAGCCTTTAGTACTTTTACAACTAATTCAACGGCAGTAGTCGCTAATATGATTTCTCTAGATCGAGGTAGTTTAGAATTTGTCAGTTCATTGCCGATATCAATGAAACAGTATTTGAAACGTAAGTTTCTTTTAGGTTTTGTTTTTCAGCTGGTAATCAATTTGGCATTGATCATAGTAATGATAATTGTCTGGAGATTGAACCTTTACTTGTCTTTAGCTATGATTCTCAGTACTATCTGGGGAACTTATCTAATTAGTTTGTACTATTTTAGTCGAGATTATCGCTTGCGTATAACAAATTGGACTAATGTTACAGAGTTATTTAATCGGGGCGGCGGGAACATGGCAATTGTTTTGAAGATGCTAATCGTCATGATTCTTAGTGTTGGTGTCATAGTGCTTTATAGCTTTTTAATTGGTACTGGTAAGCCAGCAGTTGTAGTTAATGGTATAGTTGCCTTTCTAATAATTGCTTTATCATTTATAATGGTAGAACATTACCGTCAGAAGTTTTGGCAAAAATTTGAATAAGGGGATAAGGCCATGTTAAGAGCAATCGTTATCGGTAGTCCAGGTTCTGGCAAGAGTACTTTTGCCCGTAAATTACGTGAGAAAACTGGATTGCCATTATATTATTTAGATATGTTGTGGCATAAGTCAGATCAAACGACTCATACTAAAGCGGAATTTGATGAAGCATTGCAACATATTTTGCAAAAAAATAAATGGATCATTGATGGAAATTATCAAAGAACTATTGAACAACGATTAAAGTATTGCGATACAGTCTTTCTTTTGGATTATCCGGTGGAAGTCTGTTTGGAAGGGGCACAGTCACGAATAGGTAAGACACGTGAAGACTTACCATGGACAGAAACTAGTTTTGATCCCGAATTCAAACAATTTATAGAGAATTTTTCTCAAGACGAATTGCCTCAAATTTATACGTCAATCAACAAGTATAAGGATGAGGTAAACGTGGTTATCTTCAAATCACGTGCTGAGGCTAATAATTATTTAGACCACATTTGAATAATGTGGTTTTTTTATTGCTATAAATCATATATACAGTTACACTGTATATAGTTGAACTGTATATAGAGAGGAGATTACTCTATGCGAAATAAAAATTTACCTCTAACCGAAACAGTTTATTATATTTTGTTAGTTCTAAACCATCCACTCCATGGGTACGGTGCAATTCAAGAGATTGATCAGTTAAGTAATGGGGATGTCAAAATAGCTGCTGGAACTATGTATGGTGCTATTGAAAACCTATTAAAACTACGATGGATTAAAGAAGTCCCCAGCCAAGACAAACGTCGGCGAGTTTATCAAATAACTGAAGATGGTAAGAATATTCTGAGTTTAGAAACACAAAGAATGCAGCAACTAGTTAAAGTAGCAAATAAATTTGGATATTAGAGGTCAATTGTGATGAGAAAATTTAAATTATTTCTATCTTTAAAAGCAGAAGAAAAATGGATTAATCTAGTTCAGGAAACGGGTTATCGTTTAGTTAAGGTCAATCCGTTTTTACATATTTATACATTTAAAAAATTAAATTCGGAATCGGATTTTAATCCATATACGCGCATCGATTTTCACAACGAAAATATGAATACTAATAAGTACTTAGACTATGTAACAATGTTTTCAGATAGTGGTTGGAAATTGGTGTATGGAAGTCGTCATGGTGGGGCACAGTATTTTCAACAAAAGAATGCTCAATCACCGAGAGATATTTTTTCAGATCTAGAGTCTAAAAATTTACCACGAAAGCGATTCATGGATTTTGCGATAACTTATGCAATCTTATTTTTTGCCGATCTTTTTGTTCTTATACAAGCAGGATATTTCAGCTGGAGAAATTTATTCGATCTTAAAAATTGGTATTTAACACCAGGTCTATGGAATATGCAGGGAAGTATGTTTTGGAAAGCTTTCTTATTTGAAACGCCATTTGCTTTGCTACGGTCAGTCTTTTTCTTATTCTTTTTGGCTATGGGGATCTATTATATTTTAAAAGCTATCGTAAATGGTAATGATGTTAGAGACAGTTTAATTAATAACAAGTAAATTAATGTAAAGATATTAATTGATAAGTTAGTATCTTTGAAAAAACGCATACAAGTGTAGTTTAATTAATAGTAGGAGGAATTTATTATGCAATTTAAGACATTAAGTAATGGTGTTTCAATTCCTATGCTAGGTTTTGGAACTTATCGTATTGACAACGCTGATATTCCAGCTGCTATCCAAGGTGCTTTGGATGCCGGTTACCGTCATTTTGACTGTGCACACATTTATGGCAATGAAGCTGCTATTGGTAAAGCCTTTAAGGACGCTGGCGTTAAGAGAGAAGATCTCTTCATCACATCAAAGGTTTGGAATGCTGACCAAGGTTACGACAAGACATTGGCTGCTTTTGAACAAACACTAAAAGATCTTCAAATGGATTATCTAGATCTTTACCTAATTCACTGGCCAAATGAAGAAGACTTCAATTTGACATTGGATACATGGAAAGCTTTGGAAACACTTTATGATCAAGGTAAAGTTAAATCTATTGGTGTATCAAACTTCTCTGAGAAACAACTTAAAGAAGTCTTCGACATGGCAAAAGTTAAACCTATGGTTAACCAAATCGAACGTCACCCATACAAGACACAAGTTGAATTGGGTAAATTCGATGAGGAAAATGGTATTGTTAACGAAGGTTACTCACCAATTGGTCACGGTCACTTTATTCTTGAAGATCCAACAATTAACAAGATTGCTCAAGCACACAACAAGACAGCTGCTCAAGTTGTATTGCGTTGGCACATTGACACAGGATATGTTGTCTTTCCTAAGTCATCAAAGGTTGCTCGTGTGAAGGAAAACTTTGATATCTTTGATTTCAGTCTTACAGATGATGAAATTGAAGCTATCAACGGTTTGAACAAAGATGAACATCTTAACTATGATAAATAAGTAATTCAAAATAGCTCTCGAATACTACACGAATGAAAAAATTTGTATAGTGTTTGAGGGCTATTTGATTTGTGCTATCATGAAAAGATGATTTCCACAGAGGGAGAAGTTATGGCAATTAAATTAGTAGCATTTGATATGGATGGAACCTTTTTAAATGATAACAATACATACAATCACCAACGTTTTAGTAAAATTTTTCAGCAGTTACGAGCTAAAAATGTTCGCGTAGTAGCGGCCAGTGGTTCACAATATCAGCGTTTGCAGGATCAATTTTCAGAATTCAAAGAGGAAATGGACTTTGTTTCTCAAAATGGTGCTGCCGTTTATAGTAATAATCAGCCACTATTAATTCGTGCTATGCCGCAAGAGGCCGTTACGGCTACTTTGAATGTAATCAATCAACAATTTGATGCGACTGATATTGTTGAACATTTAGTAGTTGGTGTTAAATCAGCTTATGTTGACCAATCAATTTCTCAGGCTTCATATGATTTGACTTATCATTACTACAATCATTTGCGACGAGTTACGGACTTAGCTACGATCACACCACAACGCCTGCAAGATCAAGTTACGAGTATTGGAGTGACCTTTGGTGAGCATGTGGACTTTGATGTCATGATGAACAATTTACGTCAATCATTGCCAAGTGGTCTCTCAAGTCAAACTTCGGGTTATAACACGGAATTAATTAGTGAAAGTACCGTTAACAAGGCCGCTGGTCTGCACGAATTACAGGATAAATACAATATTGCCGATGATGAGATCATGACTTTTGGCGATAACGAAAATGACCTAGGGATGTTGACATTGACGCCTTATGGTTATGCGATGGATAATGCAGTTGCTTCAGTCAAGGCACAAGTCGATCACTTCACCGATTCTAATAATGATGAGGGCGTTCTCAATATTTTAGAGCAAATAATATAGCAATACTATTTGTAAATTTTTATAAGAAATTCGAGCTACTCTATTTTTGTGTAACATGAGATAATATCGCGCAAGGATGGAATAAAAAAATGAAAAAAATACTCGTAGTTTTAATTGCTTTAATATTTGTTTTACCCTTAGCTGCTTGTCAAACTTCAGCAGCAAACTCCAGCAATACTAGTGATATCAAGAGAAACGCTAATAGTTGGAATAAAGTGATAAAAGATTTGGAAGTTGTCACAACCGATAATACTGGAAATGATCGTGGACTAATAGCACGTTCAATGAAAGAATTAAACGGTGCTAACCAGTCAGTGATCCAGGGAACAGTATATAATTTGTCAAAATTGAATAATCCTAATAACGCTGCTTATACCAAAGCAACAATCGTGGTTGATAAAGTTATTAATGGTAAGAAATCTTTAAAGGGTAAGAAAATTACTCTCGTATTGAACGGTGGGGTGACTACTACTAACCGTTGGTACAAAGATCAAAACCAGACCAGAGAAGCAGAGCACGACATCTTAGTACAGTACTCTCAAGCTCCGTTACCTAAAATTGGTTCTAAGATAATTGTCGGTATTTCACCTATAGAAAAGAAAGAACCAACTACTTATATGCAGACAATCAAGCAAAATAAATTAGCAAGATCAACTACTTATGATTTGAACATGCCAGCGTTTAACTATTGGATCAAAAATTCTGATGACAAAGATTATCATTTAAATAATCCTCAAGCTGATGCCAGATTGAAGGCTAATCCCAAGATGGCTAAGGATATTAAGAACTTAACCGATGAATTGAATCAGAAGTATAATAAATAAAATTAGAATCTAGTCATGATATTGACTAGCTATCTTCCATATTATGCGAATCGCATGTTTAATCTAACAAGACCGATTTTTTGAATGCTATCGGCCCTTTTATTGCGAGTCTAAGTGAGTTGCTCTAAGTGCGAGAATATTAGATAGAGCGCCACTTGAGCAGGCTCGGTTTTGTTAGGAATATGTTAATTGTAAAAAATTAGTAAACCAACTGCAGAGCTATCTTTGCGGTTGGTTTTTGTTTTATAATGAGCAAAATAGTTTAAAAAATAGTTAATTTATGGTATTTTAATTCGATTTAGTTTTCCTAAATTCAGTAAAAACTTCTTTGACAACACATTAAAGTTGTTGTTAACTAGGTTGATTGGAATTAACAGATAATATTTTTATAAATGAGGATGGAATGAATGAAGTTTAAATCAATCGATAATATGGTCTTTGTAGGGATGCTCCTGATATTGATTTATCAGTATACTTTATTGTATTTGAGTGTCATTGATGGATCATGGTTGAACTTTCTGATGGTTTCGTTGGTGTTTATTTTGGGATTGCTCTTAGGACGAACGACTTACATCATCCTAGGAAGTGTTTTGTCCTTTGTTAGTATGTGTGCTGGCGGTCTAATGTTAATGATCCCTTATACAAGGGAATTATACTTATGGCCAGCAGTAGCATTATTGACAATTACACCATTAACTACCTATTTAATGTACTTATTAGATCATCAATTGCTGAAAAGAAAAGCGTTAGCAGCAGAGTTAGCTCAACTACAACAAGAGAAACCTGACTTAGAGGTAATTACAGGTGCTCTGAATTCACGGGCTTTGAATATTGCAGTAGCTAGGGAATTGAAATTAGTTTATTACCATGAGGAAGATTATCGTTTTACTCTAACAATGGTCAAAATTGATTTCCTAGAGAATATTGTTAATTACTTAGGTAATCAAAAGTTTAATCAACTTTTACGAGCTACGGCGGAACATTTAGGTGGGATGTTATTTACCGTTGACCACTTATACTATATCGGTGCGGGGAGATTTGTTATCCTGTCACCAATGTTAGGAGCTGATAATGCTCCAATTATGAAAGAAAAAATTAAGAATCATATCGACGATATTGCTGAGGAATTTGGATTGGCTAGAAATGCATTAGTTTTGAGAATGGGACAAATAACTTATTCTAGTCAAGATCGAGTTAAGAACCGTAACGTAGAGGACACGTTGACACAATTGGAACGTAGTGCAGAAACCGATATTGTTAAAGAATACCTATAGAGGGAGAAATGAATGGTCTTAGGAAGTTTAAATTGGCTATTTTCATTTAGTTTGATAGTCACAATAATTTTTGGAATTGTTACCACAGTTTTGTCAATCTGCTGGTGGCGAATCTTTAAATTAACTGTCCGTCGCTTCAATACGGAGGATAAACATCATGATCGATAATCTATATGTCATTGCTATAATTACAATTTGGCTATCGATTGTTATGACAGTCGTAACTTTAAGTGGCGGCGTTATCTTTATTTTTAAGCATCTACAGCATACCAATATTGATAACTTACCACCGTTAAAACGTTATCCGAAAGTAACTTTGGTAGTGCCGGCGCACAATGAGGAACTGGTAATTCAAGATACCGTTAAGGCTATATTGCATTTGAATTATCCATTGGATCGATTTGAATTATTGGTTTACGCTGATAATTGTAATGATCACACGGCTGATAGAGTACGTGAATTAATGAAAATTGAGGAATTCAGGGATCATAATTTTCGTGTCATTGAGAGAACTGGTACGGGTGGAAAAGCTGGAGTACTGAATGATGCTTTAAAGGTGTCGACTGGTGAGTATTTAGGCGTTTACGATGCTGATGCGGCACCTGAAAAAAACGCACTGTATTTTCTTGTTCAGAAAGTTTTAGAAGATCCTAAACGTTATGCAGCAGCATTTGGTCGTAATAAGACTCGTAACTACCAACAAAACTTTTTGACTCGTTGTATCAATTTGGAAATTGTTAATACACAACGAATTCAACATACCGGATTGTGGCAGCTTTTTAAGATTGGCCGAATTCCCGGTACCAACTTCATTATTAATAAGGAAGTCGTTCAATCAATTGGTGGATGGAATAACGGTGCTTTAACCGAAGATACCGCTATTTCATTCAGTCTAATGGGGTCAGGGAAGTTAATTGCCTTAGCACATCGAGCAGAAGCTTTTCAGCAGGAACCAGAAACACTTTTTGCTTACTACAATCAGCGTAAACGCTGGGCACGTGGTAACTATGAAGTAATTTTGGATAACTTAAAACACTTATTTGACCGTTCATCTTGGCGGATCAAGTTGGAAGTATTCTACTATATGTGTACTTTCTTCTTATTTAATGCGGCAATTATTATTTCTAATACCATATTTATTCTAAATATGCTTTTAGGTAGCGTGCAACTTATCTTTCCACAAGTTCATCAATTAGTATCCTTAGGGACACCGTTGTCAGTTTTATTTATGATCAATTGGTTGATGATGTTTTTCTTATACTTATTGCAGATGAATATTGCTTTGGCTAGCGATTATGGTCAAGAGACAGTTAAAAACTTTTTCTATACGTTAGTTTCGTACTTTACTTATGCACAGTTATTTATCATCGTTTCAATCGCTGCTTTTTGGGATATTTTGCGAGATAAAATTACCGGCAAGCGTCATACGCAATGGTATAAGACACAAAGATTTTAATGGGGGCTTAATAATTTGAAGGAACACAAGTATCAATGGCTGATCAGTGGCTTGGTAATTTTAGTTGCTATAGCGATTGGAACAGCAATCTATAATACACAATCGCCACAAAGCACCTCTTCTAATGTCAGTTCAGCGACCATCAAATCCCGTTATCAGACTTGGAAGAAAGATTATCTGAGAGGTTCGAGCAAACAGAAGTATGTCAAGACGAATACTGGTAGGAAGGCTCAGACACTTTCAGAAGCTCAAGGATACGGGATGCTGATAACAGTTATGGCCGCAAAACAAGGATTTGGTGATCAAAAATCCTTTGATCAATTGACACGTTATTATCTGGCACATCGAATTAGTTCAGATAATCCGTTAATGTCCTGGCGTCAGAATCAAAAGAATGGTGAGATGGTTAGCACAAAAGCTGAGCAGACCAGTGCGACCGATGGTGATTTAGATATTGCCTATTCTTTGATCTTAGCTGACGAAAAATGGGGCAGTAAAGGTGATTTGAAATATAATCAATTAGCCAGTGATTTACTAGAAGCAATTAAAGAGCATGAAATTAATCCAACAACTAATTTGCCAAGAGTAGGGAATTGGGCCACTGCGTCTCAGTCAGCAAATCTAGTTCGAACATCTGATTTAATGACAGCTTATTTCCGTAAATTTGCCAGTTACACCAAAGATGGCAGTTGGACAAAAATAGCTCAAAGTAGTCAAAATGCTCTGAAGAAGTTAAGTGATCAGCATAAGACAGGACTAATGGCGGACTTTGTGACGATCAAAGGTAATCAATTACAATTAGGAACTGTAAAACCTAATCAAGTAGCATCACAATATGATGCTCAATATGGATTTAACGCTTGTCGAATTCCTTGGCGTGTAGCTTATGATTATCAATTGAATCACAGTCAAGTAAGTAAAAGAATTGCACAAAAGATGAATAAGTTTTTTGCATCAAAGAAAAAGATTACAGCAGTTTATACTTTAGATGGCAAAGCAGTTGAGAATTACACTAATATTGCTTTTACAGCCCCAGTGGCGTATTCCGCAGAAGTGCTGTCTAATCAAAATTTGAAACACAATTATACAAAGGATTTAACAGCTGAAATACCAAAGGATAATTATTATCCAGCTACTATTCAAATGTTAATGTTGTTGACTAGTGGCAGTATCGGACAAAGCAAATAGGTCTATTAAAAGGCGTTCGTATCAACTAAATAGTTGGTGTGAACGCCTTTTTTATGCTTCTTAAAATAAATAGTGTAGTGGAAGGATACCGTCGGTAGTAGAAAATCTGTGGGCCGCTGGAAGGTTGCGGACACGACTTGAAGCTAATAATTTTTTACTTCGTAAAAAATCATGGATCTCCAAGCTCGGTCTTCTACTAACCTTGCTGACGCAAGCTAAGTAGAATTTCGCAACTGAGGGCCCACAGATTTTCTACTACTGACTAGATTTCTGAGTCTATTATTATTTACTAAAATTGATGTGTTTGGATGATTATTGGTTTCATATAAATCAGTTGGTTCTTAAAAAAATTTGGGTGAAAATGAGTTTAAAATAGAAAAGGTACTGGATTAAATAATTCATCTTGAATAGATATTTTTATGAGAAATATATTAATTAAATTTGTTTTTTTTAATTTAATGCTATACTGTACTGAAATGATATAAACGAAGGTGAGATAATTGTTTGTAAACAATGTAGTTGGTGGGGCTGGAAATGTGACTGGTGCAGAATCGGTTGATTTTAAAGATAACCTGTATTTAGCAGTTAATGGTGATTGGCAAAGGAAAGCTGTTATTCCAAAAGATTATCCGCGCGTTGGGACTTTTCCTAATCTATTTTTTGATGTTGAAAAGAAACTAAGAGCTGATTTTAACAATTTTGTCTCAGGTGATGAATCTATCCAGAACAAGATTATTGCACAGGCAGTGAAGTTGTACAAAATGGCACTCGAAACAAAAGGTTCCACCGATATTAAGACTGATTTACAAAAAATGATCTCAATGAATAATTTAACTGATTTAAATAATGGTCTTAAGTACTTTTTTGAGAATGATTTTGTCTTGCCTTTGATAATAGATGTCCATGAAGACATGAAGGACAACTCGCAGAAGGCTTTTTACGTTGGCGGTGCAAGATTGTTTTTGCCCGATAAATCTTACTATGATGCCGGTAATGAATCAGGTGAACGATTATTGAAATTGTATGCCAAATCCGCTAATGAATTGTTAACTAAATTGGGCTACGATTCTGATTTTATTTCTAAAACAATTAAAGAGGCGTTTGAATTCGATCAATCGTTGGTACCTGTTGTTAAGAGTTCTGAAGAGTGGGCCGACTATCCTAAGATTTATAATCCTATTTCGTTTGCTGAATTTGGTGAGAAATCAGATTATTTAGATTTACAAACAATGACTCAAGAGTTGGTTACTGATAGTCCCAAGCAAATTATTGTTGGGGAACCGCGGTATTTCGAGCACTTTAATGAATTGGTAAATGACGATACTTTTGAAAATGTGAAATCGTGGATGATAGTTAGTTTTCTGATGAAAAATGCGGAATTGATCGATGAAAATTGTCGTCAGATTGTTAGTCAGTATAAGAATGCGTTAATGGGTATTAATGAGTTAGAGAAGCGTGAGAAGTATGCCTATCACTTAACTATAAGTTTGTTTAGCGAACCAATTGGAATTTTTTATGGCAAGAAATACTTTGGTGGCAATGCTAAAAAAGATGTTAATAGTATGGTAAGAAAGATAATCAACACTTATAAGAAGAGATTGACCAGTAATAATTGGTTAAGTGAGGCTACTAAACAGCACGCTATTCTAAAATTAGATAAAATGGAAATCAAAATTGGTTATCCAGAAAAGGTTGACCCACTTTATAGTGAATTTACTATTAACACAGATAAATCCTTGTATGAGAATGTTCGTCACTTGAAGAGTCTGATAGCACAGGATATGTTCAAGCAATATCACAAGCCTTTTGATAGGTCGAAGTGGAATATGCCAGGTTATGAAGTCAACGCCAGTTATGGTTCTTCAGCCAATGACATTACTTTTCCAGCCGCAGTGTTACAAAAACCATTTTATAGTTTAGATCAAACTGCTAGTCAAAATTATGGTGGAATTGGTTCAGTCATTGCCCATGAAATTTCGCATTCTTTTGATAATAATGGAGCTAGATTTGACGAGTCAGGGAATATGAATAATTGGTGGACTAAGCAGGATTATGATAATTTCCAGACATTAACTCAAAAAATGATTGATCAATTTGAGGGGATTCCTTACTTAGATCAAAAAATTAATGGAACTTTGGTAGTCAGCGAGAATATTGCTGACGTCGGTGGATTAGCCTGTACATTAGAAGTAGCTAAAGCCGAAAAAGATTTTGATGGTAAAAAATTCTTCATTAACTGGGCACTCAATTGGCGGATCAAGTCGACAAAACAAATTGATGAGATGCTTTTGTCAGTAGATGTTCATTCTCCAGCACCCTTACGGTGTAATGTTATCGCACAAGATATGAACGATTTATACGAGGTATTTGACATCAAAGAGACCGATGGAATGTGGCTAGATCCAGATAAAAGAGTAAATATTTGGTGAGTTGGCACATGTTTTGCTTAGGAAAGCGTTTGCTTTTATTAGCTGACTTCGCTAGAGTAGTTAAGTAAGCTTATGATTGAGAGGGATTTTTTGATATGTATAAAATGATTGTTTGTGATCTTGACGAGACTTTAATGAATGACGATGGCAGTTTATCTGCTAAAAATGCTGAGGCTATTCAAGCAGCTGCAGCTAAGGGAGTTTACTTTGTACCCAATTCTGGCCGAAGCTATACTTCTTTCCAAAATGATTTGGAAACAATGCACCTACGTAATCAACCTAACCAATATTCCATTTCCTACAATGGTGGTTTGATTTTGGAAAATAAGGATAATCGTCCTATAGCTATCAATGCGATGCCATTTGAAATTGCTAAAGCTGTTTTTGAAGCGGGAGCAGCCAACAAAAAGGCCGCTACTCACGTCTATACGCAGGATACGCTTTACATCTATAATCCAGTCCCAGAAGATTCAGCCTATTTGAAGAATCGTGGCGTTAGTTTCCAAGAGATGAAGGATGCTAATTTTGACCAGTTTAAAGACGAAAACATCATGAAAGTTATTATGGCTTTGCCAACAATGCCTGAACGTAAACAAATGCGTGCCGACGTTGAAGCAAACGTTGATCCTAAGAACTTGGCCGTCACTTATTCATCTGATCGTTACGTTGAATTTAATCCCGCTGGAATCAATAAGGGAAGTGCTTCGGTTCAATTAGGTAAACTATTGGATATTAAACCTGAAGAGATCATCGCTGCCGGTGATAACAGCAACGATTTACCAATGCTTAAAGCTGTTGGTCTGCCAGTTAGTGTAGCTAATGGAATTGACAGTGTTAAGGCTGCCGCTAAATATGTAACTGAAGCTGATAATAATCATGATGCTTTGGCTGAAGTTATTAATAAATTTGTTTTATAGTCGAAAAAATAGAGATAAGAATTTGAGAAAATTCCTATCTCTATTTTTGTATATCGGTTAAAATAATGTAACGCCGTTATGTGCAAAATAACCAATGTCAAAGAACTTTGCTAGTGATTTCAGAACCTACCGTTTAATCTAAAAATAAGGAGGTGGGAATAACGAAAGTACACGAGCAAATTAGAAAATATCGAAAACAATTTGGCTTTTCTCAAGAAGAATTGGCCGATAAAATATATGTTTCACGACAGACCATTTCTAATTGGGAGAATGGCAAAAGCTATCCTGATATTGAGAATTTACTTATCCTGAGTACGTTGTTCCATATCTCTATAGATGAGTTGATAAAAGGAGATATTGGAATCATGAGAAAAGAACTGGATACTCACAGCATGGACATTTGGACTGGAATTATGTTGATCTTTCTAATGTTAGGAATAGTTATTGGAGTTCCATTGACCTATGCCTTGTCATGGTGGGGCTTTAGCATCACAGTTATTTTATTAACTATTGGTGTGGGAGCATCTATCAAAGTAGAATTGATCAAGAAGAAGCACAATATTAAAACGTTCAAAGAGATTGTGGCTTTCACAGAGAATCGAAAGCTTGATCCAGAGGAAAGATTGAAAAGTCGCCAAAACCACTGGAAAGAACAGTTATTAATGATAACTGGATCAATGATTATTACATTAATATTAGCAGCCATTGCTTTGATGGTCACGAAATTAATTGTTTAGTCAATCAAATCAAAATGTTTCAAACCTTTGACGATACCACCGTTAACATTTTCGGTAGTGATATAAGTTGCAACGTCTTTGACCTCGTCAATCCCGTTAGCCATAGCGATACCGTAGTCAGCAAATTTGATCATTGGAAGATCATTAGCACCATCACCGAAAGCATAGACTGGTTTATCTTTCATATTTAAATCTTCGAGTAAGTGTTTGATACCACTCATTTTGGAGACACCCTTAGCAACGGTATCAAGTGAATGGTAGCCAGTATTATAGATTTGAAGTTCTGGAAATTTTTCTTGATATTTCTTGCCGTCATCATCAGTAATGATAACGAACATTGGAATAGCATCTTTCTTGTAAAAATTAGGATCAATTTCCGGGATTTCTAATTTTAATGCATGAAAGAATTCTTTAATATAAGGTGTCTGAGCGCTCAAAGAATTTCTAGTGTGTGCATGCATAAAGAGGGAATCGCCATTTTTATGAGCCATGTCCATTATCTTTTTGATCACGTCTGGTTTAATATCATTGCTGTAAACAGTTTTACTTTGAGACTCGACTAAAGCCCCATTCAAAGTGACGTAGGTATCGATACCAGTAGCACTTGTGGCCGCTTCAATCTCGATTGGTGCGCGTCCAGTACAGATAACAGGTAAATAATTGTTTTTCTTTAATTGACGAACAGCAGAAGCAACTGAATCATCGACTTGAGATTGGTTATTCAGTAAGGTTCCATCGAGGTCAAAAAAGACAGTTCCTTTATAATTTGTTTGCAAGAGACCACCAACTTAATTTTATTTTTGTATACTCATAATATCTTACCATAAGAAAATACATGACTCGTTTTGTAAGAGATTAAAATAAAACAACATCCATTCAGATTGTTCGATACGCATAGAGTGTATTGAATTTTCCAAATAGATGTTGTTTTTTGATTTTAAATTATTTAATTGTTACGTCAGTAGCGAATGTTGGTTCAAGTGCAGCAGCATACTTCAAGCCACTTACAAATGTATTACCACCAGCATAATCTTGGATTGATCCATCATTGAAGGGGAGCCATTCATTAGTTGAAACTTGAACAAAGTATTGACCCTTACTATTTTGAACGGAACGATTAACTCTCCAAGAACTGCCTTTTGGAAGTGTTCTAGTTAATGAGTTAGTTGAAGTATCATACAATGTAATATCTTTATTGAGGGTAATGACAATAGGTCCGTTGGAGAAGATACTATTGGAACTGCCTTCGTATCCACCATTAGTTACCCATTGATTAGTTGCGACACGATAATAGATATAATGATTCATTGTCTTTTTCTGATCTGTATGCCATGAAGAACCAGCTGGTAGAGTTTTACCAGTATTATTACCGTTATCATCAAGAATATATGAGGCACTGTACAAATTGATAGTTGTATTTATAGGAGTACTTTGACCGACTGAGTTTGAAGTTCCCTTAATTTGAATATTCTTAACTGGAACATATTCGTTGGTAGCAACTTGATAGTAACTATTCATACCGATACCAATTGTTTTACCCAATTTCCAGGACGAACCTACGGGTAGAGTTACGCCAGCCAAATGACCAGTTTCATCTACAACTTGAGCTGGATAAGTTACGGTACCAATTTGGCCTGATACGTTGGTATTAGTGTTTGTATTATTACTGTTTTGATTATTTGATGTTGCAGGAATACTTGTTTTAATGCCAGTTTCAAGGGCATATTCGTTATTTCCAACTTGATAGTAGGTATTCATGCCAATATTGTACATGCCACCTAGTTTCCAAGATGATCCAGCAGGTAAAGTTCTGCCGGTTGGATTTCCTTGAGCGTCAACCAGTTTAACTGCATATCCTAAAGTACCGATCTGGTTATCAACAGCAGGCTTAACCATGGTTGGATTTACAACGGGCATGCCGTCGGTAAGAGTGATATGTTCGGAACTAATATAGTTATTAGTAGCGACTTCGTAATATCTTTGTCCATTAATAAGAACGGATTTCCCTAATTTCCAAGATGACTTGCCAGAAAGAAAGAGACTAGTCTGCTTGCCATTGGCGTCAACGGTATAGGCACCACCATAGTCAACCGTACCAATAGGATTCTTAATGGTATTAGCTGTCGTGGTTGTAGCGGCTTGCACTGGAGTTGTTGCGTTGTTTGAAATATTCCCCAAAACAGTTGGTGCAACCAAAACAGCCAAAGTTGAAGCTAAGATGATTCTTTTCTTATTCATTTCATGTATCCCCTTAATATGAAAAATATAATTTTTAAAAACGAATCAGTGACCGCTAAAAGTCCAAACAAAATAGATTTCACTAATTACTTTTTACGTCTACACTTTATTGGAACGATGGCGGAATAGCAATATTATTATTTAGAACTTTAGTAATTCTTAGACAGTTAATATTGCACGATGCCACAGCTGATCACTTTTTCTAACTATATTTTATGCAATAGATGGCCAAGAAACTGTATTTGTCATAAACGATGTATTTCATATCATAAATGGTTACAAGACAAAGAGTCATATAACTTTGTTCAAAAATTAAAGCTTATTTCAAATTAATTAGTGTGTTAAATTATTTTCTTAATTTTTTGATAAGGTAATGAGTTTTATTTGGCCTCTTGTTCACTAATGATTTGGCCGGCTTCTGGATCAGTTAAATAGTTGACGCTGCTACTGATACCAACGATTGAGGCACCAGCCTTAGTAGTAATTGTTGAAGCAGATTTTTTAGGATTGTTAGTATCCGCTTGAGTAAAAATGTTAACCTCGTTTTGAGGTAGATCAGTGGATGAGACATTGTCACTATTTTTTTGATATTTAGTTGATTTGCCAGCACCGATGCGAATCAATTCTTTTTCGCTGGTAAAGAGATATAGGTAACCGATACTATCACCACTGGCAACGGTATCGCGTGATAGTTGATAACCAGCATGGGCGGCTTCTCTTTTTTGAAGGGCGTAAGTTGAGTTCTGGTTTAAAGAAATAAGTGAGTATTTACTCAAATCCTGAATAGCTGAACGCTCAAAACTGTTGTATCGGTGTTGATAAAGGTAGCCATTCTTTACTAATATTTTTCCAGAGTCTTCAGCGCTAGTCGTGGTTTCAGGAGCAATCCAAGTTCCATTGAGACTGTTCACATCGAGATGTTTAGCTGATTTTTTGTTTTGAGTATCAGTAAAAGATTTGCCACGATCAATGACGGTAGTTTGATCGACGTCCATATACTGGATATCGATGGCATATAACTTGTGACCCTTGGCGACAAAGGCTTGATTTAAACCTAGATCACCAATTTCTGGCTTTAAGAAAACTAAATCAGACATCTTACTAATTTCAAATTTTGCACCTAAAGCTTTTAGAGCTTCATTGACTTGTTGAACGGACATATAGTGAAGTTTCTTTTGATAAGATTTCATATAGTGTTTTCGAGATAACTTTTTCCATTCAGAAAAACTTGTTTGTTTATAGCCAGTAGCGATTGATTTGAATTCACCTTTGGAAGTGGTCCATATATCTAAATCGTTAGCTTTAGAAACAACAGAGGTACTTATTTTATTAGAGACTTTTGAACCAGTTTGTTTAGAACTAATAGCTTCATTGAAAATCCATGTTTTGGAGTCGGATTTAATGATCTTTTGAGTGTTAGCCTTAATATCGTAGGATGCGGTTTTAGGCTTAGAAGCGCTGCATCCAGAAATAAATAGCAGTATTAAAGTTAGAATAAGTAAGTTTAGTTTTCTCATAGAGAACTCCTGTCGGTTAATTATAAATATTATCTCTTTAATATAAGATAGATGACAGCATGATTTTTACATAATGAAATATGGATATATTTTTGTAACTAATCAAATAAATAATACTGTAACGCCGTTATATTTAACGCAACTAAATGAGCAAGTCCTTAAAAGTTGAAATAATAACCTTTTTAGACGGTATCGCAAGATGAAGTTGCGCAAGTTAGTTGTTTTTAAATGCAGAGATGACTAATTTGTTGCTTGTTTCCCAGTGGCTACTATATGAGAATATAACTAGTGAGATTAATCCATATAGAGGGCGGGATTGAAAATGATCAACTTTTCAAGTCAATTAAAAAAATATAGAACTGACCGCGGTATTACACAAGACGAGTTAGCAAGTAAATTATATGTAACTAGACAGGCTATTTCTAAATGGGAATCGGGCGAATCAACTCCCGATATGAATAACCTAGTTAAACTGTCTGATATCTTTAATGTCAGTTTAGACGCTTTAGTTTTAGGCAAACAGGAGAATTCAAAAGTCGATCCCAATGAATTCACTTTTGATCCAATCCATAATAAATATGTTAGAAAATATGGCAAAATGAATTTCTGGGATTTTCTTTCGAAGAATCCGTGGGTTATTGTCTTAGTAGTTGTCGTTTTGCTCTGGGCGATACTGTTGCACTAGCTCATGGTAAACTGATAATAGTAAATTAATATAGTTAAAGGAAAATACTTAATGTTTATCAATGTGGTTCAAAAATCAAAATTACTTTTCAAGGATTTTCCCTCAGTAGATTCAAATGAAGATTCTAAAAATCAAGCTGCGGCTAATCCTATTTTTTCATGGCATGTAAAGCATATTGTTCATAAGCGTAAAAAAATTGTTATTTTTACAAATGATGCAAGCACTTTAACGATTGTTCTGTATGATGTCAATGCTCAAAACTGTGTATTAATGGAACAAAGATTTCAAGAACAGTTGGCAAAATTGTGGCAAAGTTTAGGTATGACTGAGAAAAATTTAAATCAGTATCTAGAAGTCGCCAAATCTTGGCAAATAGGACCAACTGTCAATCGAAATCAGTTGGGGCGTTTGAATGAGGTTAGTCAAATTATTGAGTTATATGTATCTGATGGTGAGAAGAATGAAGCTTTTTTGTCTCAAAAAATGACAAATATGTTGCGTGATTCTGGTAGTAGTAAGAAGGCTACTTTTGCCAATGATATTCCTCAAATTATGGAATTCAATAATTTTGTATGGAAGAAAGCTGAGTCACAAACTACAGAAATAGATGTTGAGAAGTTGAGAAAAATTTGTAACGATTTGAAACAACAGGAAGAGTCGTTTAGAGATGACCTTTCTTTAGAAGATTTTGATAAAATAGTTCAGCAAATGACTGAATTAAATGACGAATTGATTAATATTTTTGTTGAAGATGTTAAAAACGAATATTCTGAGAAAACCATTAAATCATACAAGAGTTCCTTAAAATTCTATTTGAATGAATATTTGGCTTTTCGTATGATTTCAATTTTTAATAGAGAAGCTTCATCAGTCGACGGATTGTATATGTATGGTAGCAGTAGGACTAGAACTAAACTAGTCCAAAGAAGCATGGCTAAGTTATATACCTTCTTATCGAAATACAAAATGGTCGATGTTGCTTTTGCTAAATCGATGAAAAGTGATATGAGAGACTCTATTGAATTATTGGATTATTTAGACTATTAAAAAAGGGTGAGTTGATTCTCATCCTTTTTTGCTTAGAAATTTAGAATTCCTAAAAGAGTAATTTTGATAAGCAATCTTCAGAAATTCAGGCGTGTGATTGTACTGAAAAGTGGCCAAATCTTCTATAGTAATAGAAGATAAATTATTAAGCCATTCATTGAATAATCCCATACTGCCATAGGAATGATATTTAATGGCGTACTCTTGATCAGAGGTTAATGCAGTCTGATAGAAATTTTCAACGGCGGCCTTTGCTGAAGCAACATTGAATTTTTGAATATATTGATTTATCGAATTTTGAGAGTGATCAGTGTAAGTTTTTTGATAAAAAGTTTTCCGCTTTTCCATTTGAATCAAGTTTCTTTTGATACTTTCAATAGAGTATCTGGGTGTTTTATCTCCGTAAACCGTTGAGAAGTCATACAGAAAAATCTATGCTACTAGTTCATATTTATCATGGAAGTGATAGTAAAAAGTTTGAGGGATGGTGTCACATCTCTTGCAGAGATCTACAATTCTGATTCTATCCATAGGTATAGTCTTCAACATTTCTTCTAATTTTTTGGCAAATAGTAATTTGGTTTGATTTTTGAGTGTCATAGTTAACCTCTTGTTTATATGAAAATGCAATTACATCTAATTTTTATACATTTTGGGACTTTTGTATAATGAAAAGCCTTAAAAATAACGTTAGTATTGTCAACATGTCAAAAGTACGAGGAGAAATTGCTATGAATATTATGATAACTGGAGCAAGTGGTGAATATGGTAATTATGCCATTGATTACTTGAAAAAATTTGTACCAGAAGCTAATTTATTTGGACTAGTTAGAAGTGAAGCTAAGGGTAAAGCACTAAAAGATAAAGGTGTAAATGTCAGAATAGGTGACTACACGGATGCCAATTCAATGATTGATGCTCTGAAGGGCATTGATCGGTTGCTATTTGTATCAGTATCCATGCTAAATATTCAACAAAACGTTGTTCAAGCGGCACAAGTTAATCATGTGAAATATATTGCCTACACTAGTATTTCTCATCCAGAATATTCCAAATTTGGTTTGGATGAAATCCATAAACAAACGGAAAATTGGATTAAAGAATCCGGCATTCCACATACATTTTTGCGCAATGGTTGGTATACGGAATTAAATCAGGCTTTGTTTGACTACGCTGCTGAGACGAAAAGATTTCCTTATTTTGCTACGGAAGGTAAATTGTCGTTTGCTTTGAAGAGAGAGTACGCTGAAGCAGGAGCTAGAGTCATTGCTAACGGTAATTATGATGAGGTGCTTGATTTAGCCGGTGAACCCAGAACTTATCAACAATTAGCTCTGGCAACTCAAGAGGCATTGAATACAAAATTAGATATTAAAGAAGTTTCGGCCAGCAAATTTGTTCCAATGATGGAGAGTACTGGTATTTCCGGAAGATGGGCTTCAGTTTCTCAGGTCTATCAAGAATATACATTTAAAGGTAATAATGGCGAAGAAATGGGTAATCCTTCTGATTTTGAAAGAGTATTGGGACATCCATTAACAGATTTACCATCAGCAATTAAAGAATTGATCAATAAGTAAAAAAATCTCCCTAGATTATTTTCTAGAGGGATTTTGCTATTTAGGTAGAACTTCGATTGTGGTGCTGCGGGGTCCGTTTTGAATCATAGGAGGGAAGTAACAACTTTCTCCATATTTATCACGATAGCCTTGGTCAACCAGTTCATTAATTTTATCATCATGTAACTTTTTAAAAATGACTTCATGATTGGAGCCATCTAGGAAAATGCGGCCACCTTGTTGCTGAATAGCTGAACGATACCAACGTGAATTTTGTCCATTCCAAGCACGAATAAACAATCTATGATCGACAACAACCGACCAGATCCAAGTGGGAGTTCCATAAGTCTTACCATCACTGTAAAATGGCGAAACCCTGAAATCGTCAGCTTGAGAAAATTTTTGTAGTTGTTCTAATGCCCATGTGTTTTTACTCGTCATAATTCACCTATTTATGTTTTTTCTTACGTTAATCAATTTGTTTACATGTCCTAGAGTAAGACTTGAATTAATTAATGTCTAATGCTTATAATGTATCTAAAATCATACGATATTGTAATACCAAGGAGAAATAAGAATGGAATTACGAGTTTTACGTTACTTCCAAGCAGTGGCCTCAGAGTTAAATATCAGTCGTGCAGCTGAAAAATTACATGTTTCTCAACCTACCATTTCCAGACAATTGAAGGATTTAGAGGATGAGATCGGTGTAACCTTGATAAATCGAGGTGGACGTTCACTTGAATTGACTAGTGAAGGAGAATATTTTTCTAACCAGGTTAATCAAATTCTAGCTTTAGCCGATAAAACACTTGATAACATGCAAGTTGGTCAAGATATTACTGGATCAATCGTTATCGGTAGTGCCGAGACGAGAAGTTTCATCAGTGTAGCGCAATCAATTAAAGCTTTGCGAGATAGTTACCCTCATATTAAAGTGAATATCGTCAGCACCAACGCTAATGATGTTCGACGTAATTTAGACTCAGGAAACTTTGATTTTGGTATTGTCGTAGATCCTGCTTCGAAGAAAGATTTTGAATTTATTCATTTATTAGGAGAAAGTCGCTGGGGAGTTTTGATGCCACGTAGTTCTGATTTGGCGGATAGGGATCACTTAACCTTAGATGACTTAGAAAATCGTGATATGATCATTACCCAACAGAATGGATTTTTGGATACTTTAAAAGATTGGTATGGCGAAAGTTCAAAGAAATTTAATGTTGTTGCCACATATAATTTACTCTACAATGCATCATTATTAGTTTCTGCAGGTGTCGGGTATGCCTTGTGTGTTGATGGAATTATCAATACTAATCAATCTGATTTAATTTTTGTGCCGTTGGAACCAAGAAAAACAGCTGGGACTAATTTAGTTTGGCAAAAGGGACGGAAACTTTCTCAAGCCGCTGAAGCATTTTTGAAACAGATATCCAGTGATATTAATAAATAACTATTCAATTTACGTATGAAGACATATTAATTATAGGTATTAGACATCTGCCTAAGAGGAACCTAGAATAATTCTAGTAAGTTAATCGGAAAGCAGGAATAATATATGAGTACAGTAATGATTATCGGTGCCAACGGTGATACTGCTAGAATATTAATTGAACGTATTTTAAAAGAAACAGAAAATAATTTGATACTCTATTTGAGAAATGCAAAAAGATTGAGTCAATATCAAAATAATGACAGAGTAACCATTGTAGATGGGGATGTTCTCAAGACTCAATATTTGGCTGAAGCTATGAAACCAGCCGATATTATTTATTCAAATGTTGGGGGAACTGATCTAGGAGCTCAAACAAAAAGTATCTTAGCGGCAATGGAAGAAGTGGATAAGAAACGTTTGATTTTCATCAGCGCCTTGGGTGCACATCATGAAGTGCCAGGTAAATTTGGTGAATGGAATGAACAAGCAATATCGGCCTTCTTACCAGGATTTAGAGAGTCAGCGACGCTTTTGGAAGAGTCAAATTGTTATTATACCGAGATTCGTCCGGCATGGTTAACTGATAATGATGAAATTGATTATGAAGAAACAACTCAAGATCAACCGTTTAAAGGAACCGAAGTTTCACGTGCTAGTGTAGCCGATTATGTACTGAAATTAATCAACAACCCGCGTCAAGATTTGCGCGCTAGTGTTGGTTTGAATAAACCAAATACCGATGGTGACAAACCTAGTTGGATGTAGTTAAGGGCTAGCTTAGAATACCCGTTATGGTGTAGCATTATGTATACCGTATATAAAAGGGTAGGAGAGTATTTTCATGCTTAAACTGAGAGTAATTATATCGAGTGTATTGGTATTAGTTGGTATTATAATATTTTTGTTTTTAACATTTCCTAGGGTTAAACGGGTCCGTAAATACAATAAGGAAGTCAATAGTCCAAAGTTATTTCGCTGGAACGCGGATGTAATGGAAGAATACCCACAAGAGTACAAACAAATAAAGTTAAGTAGAAATATATGGGCATGTTCTTATTTATTACTCGTCGTTTCTCTTGCGGTAGGTATAGTTGGATTGTATGTATCTTTTAATTATTATGATCAGCTTATAATGAATATATCTGCCATTTTGTTGATAGCATCTTGTTTAATTGGGTTGTATACATTTAGATCATATACCCAAATTCGAGTAAGATTATATCAACGTATTTTGGAAAAGACGACCGATGAATTTGTTGAAGATAGACTAAAAATAGTTGAAGAAAGTGAAATTTATTATAGGTATCAAATGATTGCTTTGGCAATGATTGGTGTAGCCGCAGTGATTAGTTTATAAAAATCTAGATATCATATGTCTATACGCAAATAGGAAGCACACTTATTTTCAGTGTACTTCCTATTTTTATATATGATATTGAAAATATACGATTTATTTACAGAAAGGATATCACTTTTATGTCCTGTTCATAGCATTGGTATAGAAAGAGGAATACAATAATAATTAATAAATTGAAATTGAGTAGTTTATAAATTTAGGGGATGTTAGAAATGATACACAAAATTGCAGTTTTTTCTGATGTTCATGGCAATGTGACAGCGTTGAATGCTGTTCTAAAAGATGCTAAGAAGAATGGCGCTACTGATTATTGGTTCCTAGGAGATCTATTTTTACCAGGTCCTGGAGCAGAAAAACTTTACAAAACAGTAAAATCTTTACATCCAGCTGTCTGGTTGCAAGGAAACTGGGAACAAGAGATTAACAGTATCGTTGATGGTGAAGCCGATTATGATGATCCCTCTGAAGTTTACTTGTCGAGATTGACAGAGTATTTGATTAATAATTTAAAGCCTAAACATTATCAAAAATTGATTCAAAGACCAATTTCAACGACGATAACAGTCAATGGACTAAAGTTTGGTTTGTCACATAATCAAGCAGAACGTTCAACAGGACATGACCTATTTCCAGCTGAAGCACAGAAAAATTTTGACCATTTAGCGGGCGATAAGGATGTTTTATTGTATGGACATACGCATCAACAAGTAATGCGCACGTCCAGTAAGGGACAGTTGATCATTAATCCTGGAGCTACAGGTCAGCCGTACAGTCCTTATGCTAAATTCATGGAAGATCAGCGCGCATGCTATACCATTTTGACAGTTGATGATGAGAGTAGAATAGAAGTAGATTTCAGAAAAGTCAGCTATGATGTTGATAAAGAAATCAAGTTGGCTCAGAGTAAAGATCTTCCTTATATTCATTTGTATGAACATTTGCGTAAAACCGGATTCACGGTAACCCATGATCAAAAATTACTGA
Organism: Companilactobacillus sp. HBUAS56275; assembly: GCF_036913655.1. Taxonomy (NCBI): domain Bacteria; kingdom Bacillati; phylum Bacillota; class Bacilli; order Lactobacillales; family Lactobacillaceae; genus Companilactobacillus; species Companilactobacillus sp. HBUAS56275. Next base: position 422,236 of record NZ_JAYKKK010000001.1, on the reverse strand, counting down.
AAAAGGTTAATTCTGAATATCATTATCGACACGAAGTCCGTAAATTTTTTAATAAATAAATAATTAGTCGTTTTTAGTGAAAACTAGATAACGGCTATTTTTGTGCAAAAAAAAGATACCCGAAGGCATCTCTTAATTTACGGTAACTTCATTTTCCTGAAGCCAAGCGTTGGTACCAATACGGTACATCTTCAAGTGTGTTTTAGGATTAACGGCACGTCGAGCCATGACCCATCTGCTATCTTTATGAACGATCTTACCAGTAAAATTACCGTTATTGTCGTAAACTTTTGCATCAGTTGTAGCTGTGACACTAGATCCGTATAGGAATTTAGCCCAAGGCAAGACATCGGCAGCTGACACGAAACCATTAGTACTTACGTGATAATATTTTTTACCATTAATAGTGGCAACCATATCGGAAATCCAATCAGAATTTGGAGCTAATTCCAAGTCGGTACGTTTTTCACCATAACGGTCGTAGACGGAAGTTGCATAATCTTTAGTTGTGACACCGCCACGTAAGTCAGCAGTTACGTAATCTTTACGTTGAGTGTAATCAGCACCTTTACGATTGATATCAGCCAAATCATATTTGGAAGGATTAGCATAATCGTTGTACTTAGTCATATAGTAATCGTTGATATCGTTAGGGTCATATTTGCTGTAGGATGCTTTATCATTTCCCATTTCCTGAGAAAAATAAATCATGCCAGTGTCTGATATACTGACACCAATTCCCACGTAATTTATATAAGGATTGAGCATATTCTTTCTGTGGCCAAAATCGGGGGTTGAATCGTATGTTTCGCTATAAAATTCATTAGTAATTTTTTCAGCAATAATTAAAGGATCGGTTGAACCAATCATAGAGAATGGCATCTGAGCAATATTTTCCTCAGCAGTAAAGTTGTAAGGATACATGTTAGCTGAATGCCAGTTAGAGTGATCGTCGACGCCACCAGAAGTAATAAAGGAGTCCGTTCTAGCCTGAGCGTAGTTACTTAAAACGTTGACTGGCGTGAGTGGAGCCAAATTATTCTGGGATCTAAGCCGATTAAGTTCATTCAACATGGCGACTCGAACAGCAGCAAGATCAATGTTTTCATAGTTTGCTGCTTGCGTCTTAGTGGATGTTGTTGAAGAAGCATCAATAGAATCACTAGAATTTGTTTTTGTAGAAGTTGAATTATCGTTAGTGTTGGAAACTGTATCAGCGGAAACAATCGTTCCACTAATATTTGTAACCAAAAGGGCACCAGTAGCGATTAAAATTGCTGTTTTTTTAGCTTTAGAAAACATATTAATATTTCCCCCGTTTTTTATAGATCATGACACTTTAATTATAATGAACATTTTATATTACTTCTATTAATTAAAACAGGTTAGTTTGGCAAGAAATTGAGAAAATTATAGAAATTTCTTTTCATATTCAGTAGGAGAACATCCCATATATTTATGAAATACTCTTGCAAATCGTTGATAACTGGGAAAACCGCATGATTGCGAAATGAATGTAATGGATTCATTGGAAACTTTAAGTAATTCAGATGCTTTTTTTAAGCGGTATTTAGTTAGATATTCCTTTGGTCCAATATTCATGTTTTCTTTAAAGAGTTTGTATAAATAAGTTCGATCTACTGCCAAATAATCTACAACGTCATTAATAGAGATAGTCGATTCGTAGTTATTTCTGATATAGTATAAAGCTTTAGTATAGATAATGTCTGGTGAAGAGGACTGATTGGACGAGACAATAGGTAAAGTTTCATGTAGTGAGTCTAATATTTCTAATAATTTAGAACTATAAATAAAATCACTACTGTTCGGAGTTTGTGAGTAATTGACTATTTCAACTATCTTTTGTGGAACAATAGTTGTGTCTTTAATGGATAATACTGGATTTTGATATGAAATATTGATTTGAGACATATACTGTTTTATCAAATCACCAGTGAACCGAATCCAATAAAAAGACCAAGGGTCAATCTTGTCAGCAATCATTGTGACCGTTTTTTGAGGTTCAATATACATAAAGTCACCTTTTTTTAAGTGATAGGTCACACCATTACTGATAAAAACTCCTTTACCAGCGGAAATATAATGTAGCATATAACCAGATCGTCCTAATGGTCCGTACTGGTGGGATGGTGTAGTTGCTTCATATCCACCGGATGTCAGATATAAGTAAGGATTGTATTGTTCATTACTGAAAACAAAATTTTTCTTCATAATAGCCTCATTCAACATTTCGACATACTGTATCAACATTATACCATTTGAAAACGGTTACTTGAGCTATAGAATGAATTTGTAAGTTAATAACGCAATGATATTTTTTTATTATAGAGAGGAAAAAATTATGAAGAATGATCGTAAGCTATATGAGAAAATCTCTGATGAAATTCTTCCAGCAATTGGTGGAAAAGACAATGCTATTGAAGCATTTCACTGTGCTACAAGATTAAGAATAGCCTTGAAAGATATTAGTAAAGTTGATAAAGATGCCTTAAATAATATTGAATTGGTCAAAGGGGTAAATATCAATAAGAATCAATTACAAATTATCTTTGGAGCTGGCTTAGTCGATAAGGTAACCGATGTTTTTATTCAACATACAGGCATAAAATATTACTCGGTGGATTCTGGTAATCCTGAACCAGAAAAGAAAGATACAAGTGTCGATAAGGACGAGGAAAAAGGCTTTTTTCAAAAATTTATCGATGATTTAACAGGTGTCTTCACTGAAATATTGCCCGGTATCTTAGCTGGAGGTATCTTAATCGGTCTAAATAATTTATTAACGCAAAAGATATTTGGATCACAGTCACTTGTTCAAATGTTCCCTGGAATTTCAGGAATTAGTACTATTGTTAATTTAGGCTCTTCCGGTATTTTTGCTATGTTACCCTTGATAGTTATTTATTCTGCAACTAAGAGATATGGTGGTAGACCAGTTTTGGGACTAGCAATTGGTGCAGTTATGATGTCTGCCTCTTTACCAGCCATGTCTGATGTTCAGACTGGTGCCGCTAAAGCAGTGATTGCTAATATTTTTGGTTGGAAATTATCACTAACTAACTTTGGTGGTCAAATTATTGTTGCCTTAATCATGGGATGGGTCATTGCCAAATTAGATAACTTTTTCCAAAAGAAGTTGCCAGGTGTAATTCAATTCGTTCTTTCACCAATGTTAACTATTTTAATTTCATCTTTTATTTTATTTATGATTGTCGGACCTATTGGTGTAACACTATCAACATGGATTACTAATGGTTTAGTTTGGATGTCTCAATCCTTAGGTATTTTTGGATATATAATTTTTGGTGGTATTCAGCAATTAATTGTTATTACTGGATTGCATAATATGTTCGGTGCTATTGAGACACAATTGATCTCAACTACTCAATATGATTTTTTGAATCCACTATTTTCCGGTGCTTTAATGGGACAAGGTGGCGGTGTCTTGGCATTCCTATTCCTAAATCGTAAGAATGCTAAATCTCGTGAAATTTCTATTTCAGCATTTTTCTCAATTCTTTTCGGTATTTCGGAACCAGCACTTTTTGGTATCAATATTAAACATAAATACCCATTGATTGGTGGTTGTATCGGTGGTGCTGCCGCAGGTGCATATATTTATTTAACTAAGTTAACAGCAGTTTCCTTTGGAACAACTGGATTACCTGGTATTGCAATTGCTGCTCCTCAAAATAATGGATATGTAAATTATATTTTGACTAATTTAGTAGGAATTGCTGTAGGTTTCTTGGCATCGTTAGTTGTTGCTAAATTTTCGACATTTGAATCAAAAGCTAAGGTAACAAATAAAACTAAGACAGTTGTTTCAAAACAAGTTAGTGTTGATTAATTATGAGGTTAAATGATTATGACAAATAGGATTAAAGAATTTAAAAATATGGTAGATCATCTAACCGATGTTCCCAAGAAAGTTATCGATAAGGAAAAGAATGTAACCAGGTCCAGTCCTTATCGTCAAAAATATCATGTAGAAAGTGAATCTGGTACTCTAGGTGATCCTAATGGTTTCTCCTATTTTAATGGTAAATATCATCTCTTCTATCAATGGAGTCCTTTGGCATATTCAATAGAACCGCACTATACGCAACATGGCTGGAAGCACTTAACTTCTGATGATTTGGTTCACTGGCAAGATTTGGGTGCGGCTATTGAGAGTGATACGAAATATGATCGATACGGAACATACTCAGGTAGCGCTATACCTGAAAATGATAAATTATTAATGATTTATACCGGTAATACCTGGATTAATACTGAAACTAAAAATAATTGGTTACGAGTTCCATACCAAGTTACCGCATATATGGATAAAGATAACAAAGTGCATCGTGGTAATGACCCTATAATGGAAGGTGCTATTTCTGGATATACAGCTCATTTCCGAGATCCTAAAGTTTGGAAAAAGAATGGGGAATATTATGCCATTTTAGGTGTTCAAAGAGCTAATTTAACAGGAACTGCCTTAATTATCCACAGTAAAGATTTCAAAGATTGGAATTTATTGGGTGAATTAAATACTAAATATGATTCCTTAGGTTATATGTGGGAGTGTCCTGATTATTTTGAACTGGATGAGAAAGGCGTATTGGTATTTTGCCCGCAAGGTTTGAAGAGTACTGGTAATGAGTATCAAAATATTTATCAAACTTGTTATTTATTAGGCAATAAACTGTCATTACCTGATACTAAGTTCAGCACAGGAGACTTAAAAGAATTAGATCATGGATTTGACCTTTATGCTAGTCAAACGATGAGTTCTCCAGATGGACGTAGAATTCTGATTTCTTGGATGGGATTGCCGGAAACCAGTTATCCAACTGAGAAATTCCATTATTCAGGATGCATGACAATTCCTAAAGAGTTAAGAATTAAAAACAACAAGTTGTATCAGATTCCTATCAAAGAGTTAGATACTTGTCGAGTTAATAAACAAACTATTAGAGAGACCTTAAAAGATGAGGTATATCATCGAAAATTGCGTCAGGCTGCTAATGAATATGATTTTACAATTGATTTTAAAAATTCTAATGCTTTTATAATTGATTTATTTGCCGATGAAGAAGACCAGCGTCGATTTAGAATTATTCTAAATAAAAAGAAGAGCGAAATTGTGCTTGATCGTTCTAAGGCAGGTGAAGATATTTCAATTGCTTATGGAACGACGAGAACACTTGATTATGCAATGGACAATAAAATTAATGTTCGGATATATACGGATACTTCCTCAGTTGAATTGTTCATCAATGGGGGTGAAGAAGTTTTCACATCTAGAATTTTTCCAGATAAATCACAATCAAATTTCTTCTTGACCAGTATTGGCGGAACAACAAACATTACAGGACAAACATATGAAATGAACGGACAGGGGTGATTTTATGAACACCTTAATTCAAGTTGATACGGACAAAAAGATATTCTATTTATGTAATAAAGAGATAAGTTATATTTTTAGAGTTTTGCCAAAAACCCAAAAGCTGGAGCATATTTATTTTGGACGACATGTTGCAAGTCATGGAACAGTGAAAAATGTTACTCAAGCAGATAAGGCTTGGGGTGAAGACTTAATTGCAGGTAATCAATATTCCTCTTTATCACGATTAATGCAGGAGTATCCGGAATATGGTACTGGTGATTATCGTTTGCCAGCATTTGAAATAAATTATCCTGATGGTGATGAGATCTCCAATTTTGAATATGCTAATTATAAAATTATTGATGGTGTGCCTGATATTAAAGGTATGCCACATGTTAGGTATTCAAAATCAGACTGCCAAACGTTAATTGTCACTTTAAAGGATCAATATAGTGGCTTAAAAATGAAATTGAATTACACGATAGACAGTATTAATGCTAGTTTGATTAGAAATGTTGAAGTTGTTAATGACGGTGAGCAAATTTATACCGTTAAAAGTTTGAAAAGTATGGCTTTGGATGTGCCTAATGATGACTATGATCTGATTACCTTGAATGGTATCTGGGCTCGTGAAAAACAGGTCAATCGTGAATCAATAAATCCGGGAATTAAAGAAATTAGTAGTAGACGTGGTGCAAGTGGTCATGTCCATGATCCTTTTGTTGCATTAGTTAGTTCTGAAACTACGCAGAATAGTGGCGAAGTTTATGGTATCTCTACTATTTATAGTGGCAATCATAAAGAAACTGTTGAATTAGATGCTTATGATGTTGTCAGAGTTACAGCAGGAATTAATGATGATCACTTTTCTTGGGACTTAAACCCGGGTGAAAATTTTGTCACTCCGCAGACAATTTTAGTTTTCTCTGATCGAGGATTTAATAAAATGAGCCAAACTTTTCATAATTTAGTTAGAAATCATTTGATTGCTCCTAGATGGCGCAAACGAAAGAACCCAGTATTAATAAACAATTGGGAAGCTACTTATTTTGACTTTAATGAAAAGAAAATTTTAGATTTGGCAAAAAAAGCTTCTCAAGTGGGTTGTAACCTATTTGTTTTGGACGATGGCTGGTTTGCAGAACGTAATAGTGAAAAAGGTTCATTGGGAGATTGGCGTGTTAACTATAAAAAGTTGCCACATGGATTAGATGGACTCTCAAGTAGGATTCACAAGCTGGGTATGGATTTTGGATTATGGTTTGAACCAGAATCAGTATCTGAAGATACGCCAATTTTTAAACAACATCCGGATTGGATTATTGGAATTAAAAATAAGTCTCATAGTCAAGGACGTAATCAGTACCTTTTAGACTTTAGTAACCCAGCAGTAGTAGATAATATCTATAAACAGATGGATAAAATTCTTTCAACAACAAAAATTGACTATATCAAGTGGGATATGAATCGTAATATTACGGAACCATATTCGCAATACTTATCTCTAAATCAACAAGGTGAGTTTTATCATCGATACATTTTAGGAGTTTATTCGTTATATGAAAGACTAGTAAAAAAATACCCTGAAATTCTTTTCGAATCTTGTGCCAGTGGTGGTGGACGATTTGATTTAGGGATGCTTTACTATGCGCCGCAAACGTGGGGTAGTGATGATACGGACGCTTATGAAAGATGGGAAATTCAAAAGGGTGAGTCATATGTCTATCCTTTGTCAACCATTGGGACACACGTTTCGGCATCACCTAATCATCAAACAGGTCGTCAGACACCTTTAAAAACCCGGGGTAATATTGCTTTGTTTGGAACATTCGGCTATGAATTAGATTTGCTGAATTTATCGGAATTGGAGATAGAAATAATTAAACAGCAGATCAATTTGCAAAGAAAATATGCAGAATTAATTGCTACAGGTGATTTTTATCGATTGAAGACAAGTTTAAGTAGTACAGATGCTTGGATGGTTGTTTCTCGGGATGGACAACAAGCTTTGGTATGTTACTTCAAAGGGTTAAGTCATCCAAATATGGGTTACGATCACGTTAAACTCTATGGTTTGAATGATGAAATTAGATATTCAATAAATGATTCATACTATTTATATGGAGATGAATTAAAGAATATCGGTTTGCCATTAGAATATTCTCTTAACGGTGATAGAATACAGGATTTTGACAGTAAAATATTTGAAATTAAAGCAAATTAAAAAGTTCGATATATTTATATCGGACTTTTTGTTGTATATTGTTGCGACAAATTGATAAATATATTAAGCTCTTGGTGGCAATTTAGGAGTAGGTGGGAAGTAATATGGAGAAAACTGAAGAAGTTGCAAGTTTAATGGATCAATTGAGTAAGGCATATGCTGATCCGGAAGTTAAAGCTGATCAACGTTTGTCAAAGCTTATCATGAAGTGTGCTCAGGTTTTAGAGGAAACTAACGATGTTAATTTAGTTTCGGCGGGTTTTCGCATTCACTTGAGCAATTATGATTTTTATTTTCAAAAGGGCAAACTTCCTAAGTCCGTAGCTAATTTGTATGATTTATGTAAGAAAAATAAGGGTAAATACAATCCTTTAGATTTCAATCATTATTTCGGTGTGGTCAAATTTATCAGACATTTTTAACAATTCTTTCAAAGATTTGTTCTCTACCGTAATTGATTAGTCCATTTCGATAGGCTTGGTCGATATTCTTATCAAAATCGATTGTTGTTTCCGATATTTGATTTATTCGTTCATGTAAAATGTCTGTTAATTTATTTTTATTAATCTTTCTATCAGGGGTAAAGACTATTATTCTGTCAGGGTCTAATAGTGCAATCATAGTTTGAAGATCATTCAATAAGTATTTTTCAAAAACATCCTGTTGCATGGGATAAGTGACGTTCTTATAAGCTGGGCCTAAGGAAATTTCGCCGGCTGCACCAGACTTTCCTAAGATAAGCTTGCCTGAAATGAATAGACCAACTCCAGGGGCATAATTTTTAGGATAGTAAATTCCAATTGTATTCTCCGTTCTATTTTTGTCGGTGGCGCCTAACACCATGGCGTTAACGTCGTTAATAATTTTCACGGCGATATTTGTATGTTCGAAAAGATATTGTTCCAAATTTATCCCTGATAATCCGGGGATGTCACTCAGAATCATTTTTTGAGTTGATTCCACACCAGAAGTTCCAATGATGATTAAATTGGGAGTCAATTTTTGTAGTTGCAATATTTTTTCAATAGATTGCAACAGGTCTTCAGGGTGCACGACTTCTGTCTGTAAATCATTATCAGAAATAATATCGCCATTCAGATTGATAATCTCTAATTTTGCTATCATTTTTTGATCTATTTCTAAAATACGGATAGTTAGTAGATTAAAATTTTTTCCGTTGATAGTATATTGAACAGCACGACGACCGCCAGTCGAAACCTTCTGCAGACTACTGGTGATAATTTCTTTTTCAATAAGAATCTTAATTAATTTATTTACGCTGACGACACTCAAACCAGTATTGTCAGCAATTTTTTTTGACGAGAGGGAATCATTTTGAGCGATAGTTTGAATGATAAAATTGAGATTCCTTTCCCGCATAAGTTCAGGAATATTTTTATTCATGAATTTTTCTCCTTGGTTTCCTAGACAATTCTATACACCAATGGTATATTAATTTTGCAACTTAGTAAACTTAGTTTATAAAGTTAATTAAAAAACTTTCTGGGGAGTAATAGTATGAAAATTGAACATGTTGGACTTTTCGTTAATGATTTGGAAAAAACAGTCTCATTCTATGAGAAATATTTTGGAGCAACAGCTTCTGAAAAATATCATAATGTTAAAACAACTTTTTCTTCACGATTTTTAACATTTGCTGACGGAGCTAGACTTGAAGTATGTACTCGTGAGGATTTGAATCAAGAAAAATTGGATGGATACCCATTGGGCTATATGCACCTTGCTATGTCACTAGGATCAAAAGAAAAGGTCGATGAAGTGTCTGCACAAATTGAAGCAGATGGCTATACTCATTTGAGTGGACCAAGAGTAACCGGCGATGGTTATTATGAAAGTGTTGTTCTCGATCCTGAAGGAAATCAAATTGAATTGACGGTTTAAAATAATGGTATGAAAAAAAGGAAATGAGATTAATTCTCGTTTCCTTTTTTAGGTAGAAAAAGACAGGCAGCTGATAAAGCTAATAATATCATTGATACGATATAGGCTGAGGCCGGATTGATCAAATTGTAAATTAGAACGATACCGATGGCGCCTAAGGGCATTGAAATAATTGAGACTGTATTCATTAAGCCGGTTAAACTACCAATAATTTCTTCATCGGCAGTTTTTAGTAATGCCGCAGTTAATTTGGGATTAGCTTGACCCATACAGAAGCCACCAATAGCCACAGGAATAATAATGGCGATAAAACTTTTTAAGCTTAAGAGGTTAATATAGAATAATCCCCAAGCTATGATACATGTGATCATAACAGACTTGAAAGACAAATTTTTGAACCATCCAGAATGTAGAACGCTTCCTAGAATTGTCCCAGCTACAAGAACGGTATTGATAATCAGCACGCTAACACTGAAGGGTAGAGGCAATTTATTTCCTTGATCTACTAGATAAAGATTAATAACGGCATCTAGACTGGAGCCAACGGCATTTATAAAGAAAATACTTCCCAGTAAAGCCCATGCGTTAGTGTCAGAACTTTTTTCGAGAGCCTGTTTCATTTGAGCCAAGAGTTTGTGAATGGAAGGTGCTTTATGTTTAACTTGTTCGACCTTGAGAGAATCGTAACCCCAAATTAGAATTATACCGGCGACCAAAAAGGTTAAGGCGTTGATATAACCGGCCAGTTGATAGTTATTTGTTAAAGCTAATAGACTGACACCAACAGCCTGACCGACAGTCTGCATGATGGTCAAGATACCTTGAGTGATACCCATAGCTTCTTCTTGAGATTCACGATCAATCTTAGTTTGAATAATTGGCATACGTAAACCATTGCTGTACATACCGATGATATCTGAAAAAATATTAATTAAGATAATAATCATTAGTAGAAAGACTTGCTTTTGATTAATTAATTGGGCTAAAAGTATATAGAGTCCTGCTTGAATAAACTTGGTACTGGCTAACCAGACTCTTTTATTGGAAGTTCGGTCGGCAATTTGCCCAGTGATAATGCCGAGAACGCCAGGCATAACCGTCGCAACTGAAACAATGGAAACCATGATACTGGCGTTAGCAAAGCCACGTGCATAGGTTAGTAAAATAATATTGAATAGACTAGTACCGATAGTTTCAAAAAAGTCAGCACCAGTTAAGGTCATAAAAGCTTGATTCCTAACTAAATTTTTCATATTATCACGTCCGTATAAAATTATTTTACGTTTAAATTAATTTAAATGATAAATGAATTTTAATTGTTTGATTTCAATTTGTCAAACATTTATGCTGATAAAGAGGTGAAAATTATGTCCAAAGTCACAGTAGATCAATTTGCCAAATTAATGGTCGATGACAAAGTTGGCAAAATCTTGAAAGCCACTAAAGTCGAAGAGGGACTAACTCCCAAACAGATTTCAAAGGCTACTAAAATTCCCAATAATCAGCTATATTACACATTGAACAAGATGATGGATGCTGATCTTTTAAAAATTGTTAAACAAGAGAAAATTAAAAATTTAACTGAGAATTATTACTCTAGTTTGTTTTTAAATCAAAAAACAAAATATATTGCGGATGACGATGATAATGTTTTAAATTTCTCAGATGATTGGATCAAAGAGCACGCTGAACAAACACTTCAGTTAGTAATGTTGCAACACCATGAGTTCATTGATGCCTTAAGAGAAACCATTAATAATGGAACTGATGAAGAAAAGACTACTTCAGCACATGCAGAAATAGACTTATCTCCAGAGGGCGAAAAGCAAGTTATGTCAGATTTATTTAAGATATTAAATAATGCTGAAAAAAATGATCCTAATCCTGACTCGAAAAATAAGCGTCATGTTAAGATTCAATTGGAAAAATGGTAAATATTAATAATGTTGGACAATATGTAACACTGGACGGTAATTAATTGTGATTTCATTTTTAATTCGATATATTCATGATGATATTGAAAATACTTTGGAGGTCTTACTATGAATGTGTTGATTATAGGTGCCTACGGTCAAGTTGCTCGAATGGTTGAGGAACGAATTTTAAATGAGGATCAATTCAGTGAAATCAATTTGAAACTATTATTGAGAGATAAGGGTCGTCTGAAGAAGTACGAAGATAATCCACGCGTGACACTAATTCAAGGTGATACCACTCAACCAGACATTTTGAAAAAGGCCATGGAAGATGTCGATTTCGTTTATGTAGCCTTCGCAGATGATTTTGTTAGCAGCGATGCCACGGCTAATATTATTAAAGCTATGGAAGATGGCAAAGTCAGTCGAGTTTTGGCCACTAGTTCTATCGGACTTGAAACAGAGGAACCAAATGAAGATTTTTCTAAATGGAATCAAGGAATTCTTAAAAATATTTTGCCAGGTCTACGTCATTCAGCTAAGCTCTATGAAGATTCAGTGCTTGACTACACTATCATTCGTTTCGGTTGGTTAAACGATGGAGATGAAGTGAAGTATGAAATCACAGTTCGTGGTGAGAAATTTGCTGGGATCTCTGATACTAGAAAGAGTGTTGTGGATGCTATCTTGAAGATTATCAAGGATCCATCCCTTTATAGCAAAGATGTTATTGGTGTCAGTGATCCGGATACAAAAGACGTTAAGAAATTGAATATTAATTTTGCATTGTAAATGGAAAAGAGACCAATAACTCAAAATCGAGTTGTTGGTCTCTTTATGTTTAAACGAATATTATAGATTTAGTTCAAAAGCCAAACGAGCATTGTCTTCATGATTAGCGGCAGGTTCGTCAACGTAAATTTTGCCACGATGAACATAACCTGAATTAGTTGCTAGGTGTTGCATTCTCTTATTTAGTTTGTGAGTATCAATTCTGAAGTTGTGAATACCATTTTGGAAGGATTGACTGATCAAATTTGAAACAAAGATCTTACCTAAGTGTTGACCGGCATAGTCAGGATTGATAGCAATACGATGAATAGTTGCGTAAGGATCAGTATTGTTTTCCCATTGTCCCTCAGTAATTTCACGATAATTAGGATCATCAGCGACAATCAAGGTTGCAGTACCAGCGACTTTTCCATCAACCATTAGAACCCAGCATTGTTGAGCCATAATGTCATTTTTTAAAGTAGCCTTGTCAGGATATCCGCTTTGCCATTGAGGACTACCATCTGCCTTTAACATAGCTTGAGCTTGACCGATAATATTCATTATTTCATTTAAATCTGGAACTTGTGCACGTCTGATGTAAATTGAGCTCATTTTGGCCCTCCGTATAATTAAGATAATTTTATTTTATCACTTTAATTTTTCTTAACTATAATCTGGGGGAAATTTTAAGACAAGGTGAACGACTGATTTTGTGATTGACCATGGTATAATTGAAGACGCATTTAATCCAAGTACCATCAACAATGGAGGATCACATGGCAGTAAAACAAGAAGAAAATAACATAGTTGATTTGGCAAAACCAGTTCACCAACAATTAGGTCAATATCGCGTACAACAGATTCAAGCTGTTTTGACACTTTTGGATGAGGGCAACACTGTACCTTTTATTGCTCGTTATCGTAAAGAACGAACAGGTACACTGGATGAAGTGGCCATTCGTGAAATTGAAGATGAAGCACATCGGCTAATGAAACTTAATCAGCGTCGTGCTGACGTTTTGAAGTTGATTGACGAACAAGGAAAACTAACTCCTGATTTGAAAAAGCAGTTAGAACAAGCCACAGTTTTACAACAAGTTGAAGATCTATATCTTCCATATAAACAAAAACGTCGTACTAAAGCTACGATAGCACGAGAAGCCGGATTGGAACCATTATCTAAATGGCTGATGACCTTTCCTGAAAAAGGACTCGATGCGAAGGCAAAAACGTTTATTTCCGCAGATAAAGATTTGCCTGATTTAGACGCTGTTTGGGCCGGAGTTAACGAGATTTTGGCGGAAAATTTCAGTGAGCGTGCTGACTTTAGAGAATGGATTCGTGGCTATACTTGGGCAAATGGAGAATTGACAAGTAAAGTCAAACGAGGTGCCAAGGAAAAAGACGAACAACAAGTTTATGCGACTTATTATGAATTCACGCAAGCTTTGAAACAGGTACCACCTTATCGTGTTTTAGCCATCAATCGTGGTGAACGTGAGAAAATCTTAACAGTTGGGGTTGCGGTTGATTCAACTTCAATATTAAATTACGGAAATTCTCGTTTAGTTAGACGTCACAATGGACCAGCTGTAGATAAAATCACGGCAGCTTTTGAGGATGCTTATAAACGATTCATCGGTCCATCAATTGAACGAGAGTTGCGCCGTCAAATATCCGATAACGCTGATAAACATGCTATCCAAGTATTCGGTAATAATTTGTATCATCTGTTAATGCAGGCACCATTAAAGGGTAAAGTAGTCATGGGCTTTGATCCTGCTTATCGGACAGGGTGTAAATTAGCAATTATGGATGCTAATGGTCGTTTCTTAGCCAAACAGGTTATCTATCCCCACAAACCAGCTAGCGCTAAACAACGTGCCGAAGCTGGACCTGAGTTCAAAAAGTTATTAGAAAAATATCATGTTGAAATGATTGCTATTGGTAATGGAACAGCCAGTCGTGAATCCGAAGAGTTCGTCAGTGAAATTTTAAAAACTTTGGATCATCCGGTTTATTATGTCATTGTTAATGAAGCCGGAGCATCTGTTTATTCTGCTAGTGCCAACGCTCGTAAAGAATTTGCTGATCTACACGTTGAAGAACGTTCAGCCGTCAGTATTGGACGTCGTTTGCAAGATCCATTAGCTGAATTGATCAAAGTTGATCCTAAGGCTATTGGAGTTGGTCAATATCAACACGATGTCCCTGAAAAAGAATTAGATGAACAATTGGATCGTGTCGTCGAAACCGCTGTTAATCAAGTAGGAGTCAATCTAAATACTGCAAGTCCGGAATTGTTAACACATATTTCTGGTTTGACAGCCACTACTGCCAAAAATATTGTGACTTATAGAAATGAGAATGGCTCATTTTCTAAACGTCAAGATTTGAAATCTGTTCCTCGATTGGGACCTAAAGCTTACCAACAGTCAGTTGGTTTCTTAAGAATTATTGCGGGTAGCGATCCGTTGGATAATACCGATATTCATCCCGAAAGTTACTCCGCAACTCGAAAATTGTTGTCGGGTATCAATGTGACGATAGATGCCATTGGAACACCGGAGTTACAACAAAAGTTAAGCAAATTAGATCAAAAACAATGGGCTGAAAAGTTGGATATTGGTGAGTCAACTTTAGCAGACATTATTTCTGGATTGAGTAAACCAGGCCGTGACTTACGTGATAGCATGCCGGCACCATTATTACGCCAAGATGTTTTGACTATGGCTGATTTAAAGCCAGGGATGGAACTCCAGGGTACCGTTCGTAACGTGATCGATTTTGGAGCTTTTGTTGATATCGGCGTTAAACAAGATGGACTAGTTCATATTTCACAATTGTCAGATCATTTTGTTAGTGATCCTAGTACTGTAGTGACGATTGGTGATATTGTAACTGTCTGGGTATTAAGTGTTGATGAAGATCGCAATCGAATTCAATTGACTATGCGTAAAGAAAATCAAAAATAATAAATAAAGAGGACCGATATTAGTTTATAAAACTAGTATCGGTCCTTTATTATTAAATTAATTCAATAGCGACAATCCCCAAAATGATTGTCAAAATACCTGTGATTTGTAATCTATTGATTTCAGCTCCTAAGAACCCCCAATTATCGATGACCAAACTGATGATTATTTGACCAAGTAAACCAAGAATTGTTGCCAAACCGATACCGATTTGTGGAACTAAGAAAGCGTTAATGAAGATATTAATTCCTCCGATGATACCACCTAAAAAGTTCCACCAAGGAGTATGCGTCGATGCGATAAATTTCATATTTTTGAAATTACCTTGTATCAAGTTAATAACTATTAAGATAACTGAAGCAATTAGGAAAGTTAAGAATGCTGAATAGATAGGTGATTTCAAAACAACCCCAACGTGTCCGTTAATTGTAGACTCGATTGAAAAGGCAAAACCGTCCAAAAGAGCAATTATTTGCCAGATCAATTTTTGATTTCTATTTGTTGATTTAGTTGTGTTGGATTTTTTAGATAATATAGAAGGTAAGGCGATTGTGATCATGATACCCGCAATGACTAAAATAATTCCCAGTAATTTCGTTAGAGATAATGGACTCGTTTTGGCGTAGAACCAACCAAAATTATCAATAACAACACTCATTAAAATTTGTCCGACCATGGGGATAATAACAGTTTGAACGCTTCCTAGAATAGGGAACAAGAAAATATTGATTGTTAAACAAATCATGCCGATGATACCACCTAGGTATCCCCACCATGGTAAGGCAGATAATGATCCGTTCATTAGTGGGATACCTGATCCAGTTAGTAAGCTTAAGATAATTAAAAAGACAGTACCGACTAAAAATGAAATCAATGATGATAAAAATGGAGTTTTTACTCTATTACGTAATTGAGAATTAATTGAAGTTTGTAATGGAATAAAACCACCAGTTGTGATGCCTAGTATGAAAAAAAGTAACATATAAAAATTCCTCCGTTTGTTGATAAATGATATGTTACATGGAATACCTATTTCATAGAATTGGGTAAATTGTTAATCTAGAGTTAACTTCTAGTTAATACGTGAGGAAATAAAAAAAGCGAGTTCTAAAATAATTCAGAACTCGCTTTATTACTTAGCTATGGTTAATATCTTTTCTAGAGATTGTCGCTTGGAAGTTATTTGATTTACGTAAGCGGCACTATCTCTATATCCCAAGGCAATTCCAGAAATAATTATTTCATCATTTGAGATGGGAAGAGAGCTTCGCAAAATATCAGGATATTTGATTAGTTGGTAGGCTGTCATACTATCAATTTCCATATCAGTTGCAGCCAGCATCAATGTTTGTCCAAAAGCACCTAAATCGTATAAAGACCAAAGTGAATAATCTTTTGGTAAGGTTAAATAAATTACTGCAGGCGCATTATAAAGCTTCATTGCGGCATTTCCCATAACGTCTTGCCAGTTAGATCCTAATGTATTGCTTACTCCTTGAGACCAAGTTGCCATGTTAGTTCTGCCTTGTTTGGCCCAGTTTTTTCTACTTAATACCGGCAACTCGGGATTACCATGGTAGCCATCATTAGTTTTGTTTATGTATCCTTGTCGTATTTTTTCTAGGGAATCTCCAGTTGCCAAGTATATATGTTCAGGTTGTGAGTTTACCCAAGACGGAGCTTTTTGAGCTATTTCTAGAATTTTCTTTATATCGGATATTTCTACCTCCTTATCGGCAAAATAGCGTGTTGAGTGACGATTTAAAATTGCATTTTGTGTTTCCATATTGTTAACCTTCCTTCTTTTTTAGTATAAATTCATTGTTCTTGACAAGGAATTGATTGAAAAATTAGTATTGTATTAACAGTAAGTTAATACAGATGGGAGTGAATATCTTTGTATGATTTAAAATTGGATACATTTATTCAAGTTGTTAGGGATGGAAGTTTCTCCAAGGCCGCAGATCATCTTTTTATTTCTTCCGTTTCGGTCATGAAACAAATGAATAGTCTTGAAGAAATGGTTGGCGTTCGTTTGCTTAATCGGACAACTCAGGGAGTAAGTTTGACGAAAGCTGGAGAATTCTTTCATGATGCAGTTACCGATTATATTTCTGAATCAGAGTCGATTCTAAAGAAAACACTCGAAATAGATAATAATGGGAAAAAGGTTATTAAGATTGGTACTTCTTTATTACGTTCAGCACAACCATTGATTAAATTGTGGTCAAAGATGTCGAATAAAAATGATTATCAGGTTGATTTAGTTTCATTCGAAGATGATCCGTTAAGTATGCAGAGAATGTTTACCAATATTGGTACGAAAATCGATTTTTTTGTTGGTCCGATAAACTCTGAGCAAATCAAGCATGGTCCATATCAAACGTATGAATTACCTGAGACAAAGGCATACTGGGGAGTTCCTATAAATAATCATTTGGCAAATAGAGATATGATATCGTTGAAAGATTTGAAAGAAGATAAAGTTCTTTTGGTGAAGAGGGGATTGTCACCACGATTAGATGCTTTAAGAGATAAGTTGGAAGAAAATGGCATTACAGTAGTTGATAATGAAGACTTTTATGATATTAATACCTTTAATATTTGTAGTCAGAACAATTACATTATGGAGACACTTGATATTTGGAAAGATGTCTATGCGCCAATAAAAGCAATTGAAATGGATGATGGTTATCAAATGCCTTATGGAATCGTCTATTCTAAAGATGCATCTAGTGTGGTTAAACATTTTATAGAAGAAATTGGTTTAGAGTATAGTAAAAAAGAAGAAGCATTAACATAGGGTTAATAGGACACTAATTAATAAAGTATTCTGTTTTTTATTCGCGGTGGTTACAATTGATTCATCAATTAAAAAGGAAGTTAAACGATGGATTATTTTAAATTGAATAACGGTGTTAAGGTTCCAGCACTTGGGTTTGGTACATATCAGATGCCTGCTTCTATAACTGAAGAAAATGTTGCTAAAGCAATCAGTCTTGGGTACAGAAGTATTGACACAGCTCAAAACTATGGAAATGAAGCAGAAGTTGGTGCGGCAGTTAATAATAGTGATGTACCACGAGATCAATTGTTTATTACATCCAAAACTCAAACTTCTGGTTATCGAAGTACACTACGTGGAATAGATGAATCACTCCAAAGAGCAGGATTGGATTATTTTGATTTGATGATCATTCACTGGCCAACAATTGATAATCTCAGTACTTATAGAGCGTTGGAAGATGCCTATAAAGAAGGCAAGCTAAGGGCTATTGGAGTAAGTAATTTTAATAGTAAAAAAGTGCAAAAATTAATTGATCATGCAGAAATAAAACCTATGGTTGATCAGATTGAAACACATGTTTATTGGCAACAAAATAAAATGCATGACTTTTTAGATAAGAATGATATTTTACATGAATCATGGGCTCCATTAGGTGAAGGCATGAGTCCGGTTTTAGGTGAGCCAGAAATTGTAAAGATTGCGGCGGATCATCAAAAATCGACAGCACAAGTTATTCTGAGATTTTTGACACAACAACATATTATGGTTATTCCAAAGTCCACTAACCCTAAACATATTGCTGAAAATTTGGATGTCTTCGATTTTGAGTTGACGAATAATGAAATAAATATCATTAAAAATTTGGATCAGGGTCATTCGGGAGTAAACTGGCCTAGTTCTATGGGACAAGAAGCATATTAAAAAAACGATATCCATACGCGGATATCGTTTTTTTTGAGTACAGTATTAACTAGAAATTAATACATTACTAACAATTAAACCAATTCCACCTTTTTAATATGACTGACATAATGATCACAGTTATTAAAAGGAGATAAGAGTAATGACAAAAACAGCAGTGGTTATTGGTGTCGGAGAAGGCCTAGGGAAAAGTCTAGCTAAAAAATTTGGACAAGAAAACTATCGGGTATTTATCCTTGCTAGAAGCATGGACAAGTTAACTAAGATTTCTGAAGAATTAAAAAATGAAGGTGTTGAGGCGATTCCTGTTGTGACCGACATTACAGACAAAGCTAACTTTACAAATAGTTTGAATACGATTAAGGAACAGACAGACACAATTGATACTTTAATTTATAATGCCGGAATTACGGCTCCAGATGGTGACAAACTAACCGTTAGTCAATTATCTGATCATTTAAATTTAGACGTCATTGGTGCTTACCAAGCTGTCTTGGAATTGGAAGATAAATTAAGTATGACCGATGGAAGCATTTTGTTTACTGGTGGTTTCGCTGCGGTACAACCGTTCCCTGGATTCTTAGGTTTAGCAGTTGGAAAAGCAGCTTTGCGTAATTTGGCAAAAGGACTGCATGACAGTTTTCAAAATAAAAACATTTTTGTTGGAACAGTCACTATTTACGGAGAAATAAAGCGTGGTACACACTTTGATCCTGACAATATTGCGGAATCATTTTGGAAACTTAATCAAGATCGCAACGAGTGGGAAATTGATTACAAATAGGAGATAAATTATGTCCAGAAAAATTACGATTTTAACTGGAAGTCCACATTTAAATGGCACTTCAAGTAAGTTGGCTGATGCTTTTGTGAATGGAACCAGTGATAAAAATAACGTATATCGTTTTGATGCGGGATTAAATGCATCACAAATAAATTTTTTGAAATTGGATGAAAATGAAGCAACAATTCACGATGATGATCTTATTTCTCAAGAAGTTATGCCTCATATTATTGATTCTGATGTGTTGGTATTGTGTACATCACTTTATTATTACGGAATCAATGCAGAACTAAAGGCCATCATAGATAGATTTTATGAATACAATCATGAATTAAAAGGGGGTAAAGATGTTTATATTCTTATTACTGGATATGATGCCGGTGATCAAAATAGTTCAGCATATCGTCCTTTAGTAGAATATTTTGAACAATTGTGTAAGTACATGCGTTGGAACATTAAAGGAACAGTTATTGGCTCTGATTCTTGGAATGCCAAAAAATTGAGAAAATATATTTTTGAAACAGCGGATCTAAGTAAAAATATTAGTTAGGAGAAGCTAAATGAGTAAAACGTTATTAGTGTATTATTCTTTGACGGGATTAAATGAAACTATTGCTAAAAAAATTCATGATGAATACAAAATCGATCTTTTCAATATTGAGTCAGAAGTTAATTATCCTAAATCGATGTATCCATGCTGGGAAGTAGTGCGACACTGGCGTGGGGTCAATGCTATCCCTAATCATGGCGAGCCTCTACCTAATATGAATAACTTACCGGGTGGAATTAAGAATAAATTACCAGATATTTCAAATTATGAAAATATTATAATTGGTGGTCCTGTTTGGGGATGGACTTTATCAGATCCAATCATGTCTTATTTGACTCAAACCAATCTAAGTAACAAGAATATCAAAGCTTACTGGACTTGTGTCGATACTGATTACAACTATGAAAATGATCTAAAAGAAATGTTACCGGAGAGTAGCAATTATATTAAAGGATTAAAAATTGACAGTTCTATTTATGGAAATTCTCATAAACTAAATGAAACTCTCGATAAATTGATAAGGTCGTAACTAATTTATGTTAATTACAAAAGAGACAATAGCTTTAAACAATGGTATTGAAATGCCTAAGATGGCACTAGGTACATGGTTTATGAGTGACGATAATAAAACTAGTAGTGCCGTTAAAACCGCAATTAATTATGGTTATCGTCATATTGATACTGCACAGTCTTATAAAAATGAACGAAGTGTTGGGATTGGAATAAAAGAATCAGGCATATCACGTGAAAATATGTTTGTAACCTCAAAGATAGATGCTGAAATAAAAGACTATAAAACAGCTGTGAATTCAATTGATCAGACGATTGATAAGATGGGACTGGATTATTTAGATTTGATGCTTATCCATAATCCGCAGCCATGGACTAAAATTTTGAATCCCGATAAAAGATTTTTTGATGGAAATTTGGAAGTTTGGCGAGCCCTAACAAATGCTGTGACAGAAGGAAAAGTGAGGTCGATGGGGGTAAGTAACTTTACGAGCATTGATTTAAAAAATATTATTGATAATTCTCAAATAAGGCCAAGTGTAAATCAAGCCGCAATAAATATTGGTAATATACCAAAAGAATTAATTGATTATGATAATGAAAATAATATTTTAACGGAAGCATATTCAGTAGTTCCGCATGGAATTTTATTGAATCACCCAGAAATTCAAAGGATTGCCGATAAATACCATATTTCAATTTCACAATTATGTATTCGATTCATATGGCAATTGGGATTACCTTTATGGCGCAAGTCATCTTCAGCAGAACATATCAAACAGAATATAGATATTAATTTTAAAATTTCTGATTTTGACATGAATCGCTTATTGCATATTGAGAATAGTTATTAAAAATAAAACACTTCAAAATCACAAAACAAAGAGTCTAATGATTTTGAAGTGTTTTTTAGTAAAAATGTAAATAACGTTCGACAATTAATTTTGTCTGTTATATGTCCAAACAGCCAAAGGAGCAAAAATCAATACGATACCTAGATCAAACAGAAGAACAATCCATGCGGTGTTGGAGATAGCTCCTGTTGCTAGAATTCGGCGAATGGCTGTAATCACGTGTGTCATCGGATTAAGATTGGCAATTATTTGTAAGGGTTTAGGCATAGTACTAATTGGTACGAATGCATTTGATAGAAATGATAATAGTAGCATGGTCATTAAGGAAATACTTTCGACCATAGTGGCACTTTTCGCTATCAGACCAATAAATGCGTATATCCATGATATGGACCAGCCAGTGAAGACAGCAATCAAGATGATAACTACGATCCATCCAAATGCCACATTTGGTCGCCAACCCATAATGTACCCAGTCGTAAGTGAGGCAATAATTGCAATGATCAATCTTAAAATATCTGCCAAAAGTTGTCCAGCAAGAGGAGCAATATGAGCAATAGGTAGAGATTTGAAACGGTCAAAAACACCGGTTTCCAAATCTTCTTTAATTTGTGTCCCAGAACCTGAGGCAGCCGAAAGAATAGTTTGAATCAATATTCCAGGGACAATTATAGGTAAATATGCATGAATTCCACCAGCAATAGCACCACCGAATAAATAACCAAACAGTATCATAAACATGATTGGTTGAATCAGAACGTCCATCAGGTGATCGGGATTGTGTAGAGTTTTTAGAAGGTTGCGGTAAGCCATAGTATTAATATTTTGAATTGTGTTTACATGAGTCCTTTTAGTTTGCATTGTAATTATTCTTCCTAGTTAATTTTTACCAACGGTTAAAGCCATAAAGACATCATCAAGGGATGGTTCTTGGATGCTTAAGTCAGAGGTCTTTATATTGGTGTTTTTCAATTGTGATAGACCGTCGATTGCTTGTTCAGTTTTTTTGAATTTTATAATAATAGTATTATCGATCATTTGTGGTTCCGAATTGAATCTATTTTGTAGGATTTCAGAAGCACGATTGATGTTCTTTCTGTCATTAACTTTTAATGATAAAGTTGATTCGCCAATTTCATGCTTCAACTCGTCAGGAGTCCCAATTTTTATTAATTTACCATGATCAATAACAGCTACTCGATTGGCCAGATTATCAGCTTCTTCGAGATATTGGGTGGTAAGAAAAATTGTCGATCCGGATTTAACTAGATTTCGAATTGTATCCCACATCTGTGTTCGAGTACGGGGATCCAAACCTGTGGTTGGTTCATCCAAAAAAATTATTTCTGGCCGTGTAATTAAGCTGATTGACAGATCCAATCTACGTCTCATCCCACCGGAGAAATCTTTGATTGATTTATCAGCACTTTTTTCAAGAGAGAACTCCTTTAATAACTCCTCGGTACGAATTTGAGAAGCTTTTCTCGATAATCCATTTAGTCTGGAGAAAATCATAAGGTTTTCTCGAGCAGAGATATCCTCATCCACAGCAGCATATTGACCAGTAACGCCGAAAGTAGCTCGAGCTAGCTTACTTTCTTTTTTTATGTCATGTCCCAAAATAGTTATGTTACCAGCAGTAGGTTTCAATAGAGTTGTTATCATACGCAGGATAGTAGTTTTACCTGCACCATTAGGACCCAATAGGCCAAATACTTCGCCTTGTTTGACGCTAAATGAGACATCATTGACTGCTGTCTGATTATTATATTTTTTAGTTAAATGTTCCACTTTAATTGCATTTTTTTCTTGCATTTTAATAGCCTCTTTAAAAGAACTAATCAGGTACACCTGATTAAAATAGATTATAAGGTCTCCCTGATTAAAAATCAAGAGTGATAATCAGGGAGACCTGAATTAATTAAAGCGTTCGAGTATAATTAAATTTTGGAGGACGTACGACAATGACAAATTTAATTGACCAAGGAAAAACAGCAAGTAAACTGATTGAATTTGGTATGTTACAAAATATTGCTGAAGATGATGCACAGCACAAAAATGATTATAAAATGTTGTTTCAAGGCCAGGGCAAGATACTTTTAGCCTTATCTGACAACGACAATTTACCACAAAAAGTTTTGGCACAAAGACTTGATATGACACCGCAGTCAATGGCTGAGTTTGTGCGTAAACTTGAAAAAAGAGGATTAGTTTCTCGACAGAAGTCAGAGTCGGATAAACGGGTAATACTTGTTAGTTTGACAGATGACGGTCGCTTGGAAATTGAAAAGAGAATGCAAGTAATTCCAAAATACTTAAGAGTTTTAAGTAATGAGGAATTGATACAGTTCAATAATATTTTGGATAAAATAAATGAGCAAATGTATCTCGATATTAAAGATGCTGATCCAACTTTGCATAATAAATATCACCAGATCATGTTGAACCATGTTTTGACTAAAATACACACGGATGATACAAAAAATTAAATTACTAACTTAAAAAGGTTCCAATAATATTAAGCTTATATGCTTGATATTATTGGAACCTCTTTGTATTAAAACGGAAAGATTGTTGGTCACAAAATTAGCAGTTTTTTCATTGGTAGAATACTGTCGAGAACGAACTCATATTAGATTTTGTAATACATCAATAGTTTGCTCAGTCATAGTTTCAGGTGACTCCTTACATCCAGTGGCAATCCAAAAAATGATGACATTGAAAAAGCCATAGAATGCAAAACGAACTCCTATCTGTTTTTGGAGTGGCGTTTTCCATTCACGCCAAGTTTGAGTATCGTTGAGTTTTTCCGCAAATCCAGAAGTGAATTTGTCTGTTATATAGCTAGTCAAATGTGCTGCAATCATAGTGCTAAGATACCCATGATTATTTTCAAAGTAATCAAAACAAAACATTAATAGATCATGTAAGTTAGTAATATTTGATTCTTTGAATTTAGAGTAATAATTCTCCATTAAATCGTTCAGAGTATCATCGAGGACAGCTTTTTTTGAATCATAATTACGATAAAAAGTTGGTCGTGATATATCCGCTGTAAGAACTATTTGCTTAACGGTTATATCCTCGAAAGGGTAATCCTTAAGTAGTTGCATCAAAGCCTCTTTTATCCAAGTTCTAGTTTGTTTTTGCATACGTGTTACATTTTTATTAGTTCTGTCTCTAGTCATTACATTTACCTCAAATATATAAAAAGTAAGGTCATTAAATATCTTTATTTTTTGAAACATTAGATACTAGCCCCTGTTGATACAAGTGTATCAGTAAGGCACAGCTGTATCAAACAAATGAAATTGAATATTTATGAGGTGAAAGTAATAATGACTTTGAAAAAGAGATTAGTTATTTTAGCAATGTCGATAACTGGCTTTTTAGTTATTCTGGATACAAATATTATGAATATTACCATTCCTGAAATTCAATCGGGGTTACATGTATCCTTAACTAATTTATCGTGGGCAATCAATATCTATACGATTCTGTTTGCAGCATTCTTAATTCCATTTGGACGTATTGGAGATATATTTGGACATACTAAATTATTGAATATTGGATTACTGATATTTGGTTTGGGTTCAATTGTTAGTGGGGCTTCAACAACACTAAACAATTTATTGATTGGAAGATCTATCCAAAGTATTGGTGCAGCAATAATGTTGCCTTCTGGAATGATATTAGCATTTCGTCAGATAGAAAAGGAACAACGTCCTAAGATTGTTGCTATCCTGGCGGCAACACAAGCACTGGGAGCGGCACTTGGTCCAACAATTGGCGGATTTATTTCGCAGTATTTTGGTTGGCATTGGGTTTTTCTAATAAACGTTCCCATAGTTGCAATTGTTCTAATGATTACTTTGGTGACTTTATCAATGAAAGATGAACCAACTAAGCAAATAAAAATTGACTTATTAGGCTCTATTATTATCGCAATTACATTAATACTTTTGACTTTGGCACTTGTCGAAGGTAGAAATTGGGGCTGGAGTTCACTTGGAACTATCAGTTGCTTAGTATCGTCACTTGTACTGTTTGTTATTTTTGTAATACATGAGACAACAACAAGTGAACCGTTGATTCCATTGAGTCTATTCAGACAACGTAATTATATTGGATCAAATGTAGCACTATTGATTGCGTTTATTGTGATGTCCAGTTTCATTGGGATTATGCCAACATTCCTAACAAAAGTTATGGGTACTTCGGAGTTGCATGCGGCATTATTGATAACACCAATGTCAGTAACCTTACTAATAGCTACACCAGTTGCTACAAAATTAATTGAAAAAATCAGTAATCGAATTTTAATAGGCTTTGGAATCACAATGCTTATAATTTCTGTCTTTTTATTGAGCCGTTTGAATGTTGAATCTAATTGGAATCAATTATATTTAATCGATGTGCTATTAGGTTTAGGAATTGGATTCGATGCCGGACCAGCAATGTCAATTGCAGTAAAAAATCTTGATGGACCAAGATTGACGGCCGGACAGAATATTTTAAATGTCGTTCGTAATATTGGGGTTATTGTTGGAATTGCCTTGTTCCTATCTCTACTGGATGGGAACATCAATATTGCGAAAAAAGATACTTATAATTATTCAGTCAGTGAAATACAAAAATCAGAGTTACCAAGTAGTTTGCAAAAGAAGTTTATTACCAAAATACATTCTAGAATGAGCTCTAATCAGATTAGTAGTAGCAATGGATCAAACGGTTTTAAAATTCCACGAATCGACAAGAGTCAAACAAATCAGATGATAGAAAGAACTTCTAATCAAAGCATTAAAGAAAAGAGTTCGATGATGAGAGTACAATTGCCAACCGTTGTACAACAAGAAATTCACAAACAAGTTCAAATAAAAGTACAAGATAAAGTCGCAACTATGAATGTAATATTAAAAAAATTAACGAAGAGTATTAGATTATATCTTCACAATCATTTAACAGATGCCTTTCTTAAGTTGTATAGATTTGAGTTACCGTTTGTTTTAATAAGTATTTTCTCAATCATGATTTTTGAACGTAAAGAAAGTAAAGGGGAGTAAACAAATAATGAAGTGTAATTGATTCTGAGGCGAAGAAAGAAAAGACATTTCATTTAGATAAAAAAACTACTAACTAAAACCGAATTATTCTGTACTTTATATTTTAAACATTCAATCTCTTGGTAGACAAAGAGCGGAGTCCATAAAGTACATAATCTTGAAAATGTACTCTATTGTTGGATGTACTTTATTTTTAAGATTAATAAAGTACAAAGATCATAGAGAGTGATTTAAATATCCTAAAAGAAATAAAGTACATTTAGAAGTGTTATTCATAATTAGGACGTTTAGTAAAACTTAATTATAGGTTAACGCAAAACATTAAATACGACCAATCAAATGAAGAAAATTGAATGTATTAGACCTTATGCGGGAAAAGACCGTATATTATATTTAAAATCCGGGTTTAAAACAGATCTTATTCAAATCCCTAAAATATTAGCACATCTTTTTTATAATTTAGATTTATTTTGACAAGCTGATATGATTTGACAATTCGGGGAAAAAACCAATATTAAGTTTGTTTGATATTTCGACGAATAAGACGAATAAAAAGAAAGAAAATTATCACAGAGTTAAAATAATATTACTGGGATTTTCTGAACTATATTGTTTTTCTTGGAAATAAGTTCCAACCAAGTGCTCGATCTATCGTAATATGGAGTAACCAAATAATCATGATACTGGTAAATAGATTGTTTGATTTAGTTATTAAATTTACGGATAACAGAATAATTGGCAGGAGTAATGTATGAGATAAGTTATAAGACTTTTCGCCAGCCTTGGTGGAAATGAGAAATCCTAATGCAGTAATATCAGGAATTAAATATAGAATTGGTATCAATTCCCAATTTCCCATACGACTATAAACGATTAATAGCGCAATTGATAGTGAAGCATATTCATAACGATAAACTTTTGTCATCAAGAACATCTCCTATGATTTTATTTAAGAATAAAGTAACATGGGACTTAACAACCAAGTCAAATAAAAGAATTAGGTAGGTGAAAATATGAATACGTCAGAATTCTGTCAGGTGGTTAATACGACCCGTGATACTTTGAGGTTTTATGATCAAAAAAAGATTTTAGTATCTAAGAGAACTGCGAATAACTACCGATTTTATAGCAAGGATGATATTCAGAATTTTCAAGTAATTCGTAACCTACAAAATGCAGGGTTCTTACTTTCTGATATTAAAATGGTTTTATTATTAAAAAATAAGCCTGTAACTCAGGACTGTCATGAAGAAACATTGAAGGTAATAAAGCAAAAAAATGTTGAATTTCAAAAACAGATTGATTTTTATAAATCTTTGCAAGATATTACGCAACAAATGATTGAAGTGATGACCGATTCTGATAATAGTGATTTGGAGAAACTTATTGATAAACTAGGTGATGTTAAAGGAAACATGTAAGCAAAAAATATTGCTCGGGAATCTAGTTTTACGTCTCAATTTAAGAATTGTTGGAGAGAGACATTTTGAAATTGGAGATCAAAATAAAAGCTGAATGAAGTTTTCTACATTTTTATGACAATGAAAATTTTCCATACTGTAAAGGTCGTCGAAGAAAGAAAAGATAGTTTATTTAGATAAAAAAACTACTAACCTATAAATTTTTGAAGGTTAGTAGTTTTTTCGTAATATAAAGTACATTTTATCGAAAAACATGCTTTATAAGGAATTCATAAAGAATTCAGGTTACACGTGAATAAAGTACATTTTTAGAGAAAATGCTCTCTAAAATTTTTTTACTTATTTTTTAAGTAGTTTTTTGTGATATAAAATTATACTTTTATTTAGCAAAGTACTTTTCAGCAAGTGTCTTGTAAATCTCAATGTATTGCAAGTAATCATCTTCAAAGACGAATTCATTGATCTGATGGGCACTCTCATTACCGGGACCGGCAACAACGACGTCGAGGTCAGGGTTTGCTTTGACAAATTGAGAAGCATCAGTACCACCAGGTGCACCTACGGTCAAAATGTTGACACCGAGAACATCTTTATAGCTATCACGCACTAATTTAATGAAGTCAGAGTCGATATCAGTCTTAACAGGCCAGTTGCTGCTTGCTAACTTGAATTCAAGATTCATTCTTGGGTCAGCGTCGTTCATTTTGGCAATCATATCTTCCAATTCAGCAATGATCTTGTCATTATTGTATTCAGGGATTGTTCTGATTTTAACAGTCATTTCGGCGTAATCAGGAATAGTATTTTCTTGTTTACCAGCATTCATAACGGTAACTGAAGGCTTAGTTGTACCTAAAACATCATCTTCAACAGAAACAATATTTTTAAAGTATTCAGCTTGCTTATTATAGTAGGTAATCAAATTATCAATTGCATTGATTCCGACCTCAGGCATTGAACTGTGAGCAGCCTTACCATGTGAAATTACTTTATAAGTGACTGATCCTTTGTGAGCACAAAAGGCAGCAAGTCTAGTTTCTGGTTTGGCGCCGTGAGTTTCGATCAAACCGCTACCAACTAATTGTTCCAAAACTAGGCGAGATGATGAGTTACTTGGTTCACCGACAACTAAAGCCTTTAAATTGTTAGCGTAGCCTTCTTCGGCAAGTTTAGTAGCACCAAGTTCACCAATTTCTTCACCAACGGTTGCAATGAATTTGATATTTCCGTTAAAATTAGGATCATCGTTTAATTCAATCAAGGCGATAGCTAGTCCAGCAAGACCACTCTTCATATCAGAAGAACCACGACCAAAGATTTTTCCATCAATATGTTTAGGATTAAATGGTCCATAGTTCCACTTACTATCGTCGACGGTTCCAACAACATCTTCGTGACCGGTAAATCCGAGGATAGGGCCGTCATTATTTTTGATTGTGGCGATTAAGTTGTAACGATTATCGGCGTATTTATTCAATTCAACTTTGATACCATGTTTTTCGAATAAGTCCTTGAGATAGTTAGCAACGATTTCCTCACGATCATTGACCGTCTCTAGTTTAATTAAGTCATCTAGAACACTGAGTCTTTGTGCTTTGTCCATTTTTAATCCTCCAAGATAATGTATAATGTTCTTAATAAATGTTTCACTTTCTATTTTAGTATTCTTTATTTGAAAATAATAATAAAAGGGATGTATTAAATGAAATTATTAATGAAATTAGACCTTTGGTTAGGTATTCTACTATTAGTTGTAGCGTTATTAGGCTTCATCTTTAAATGGTTTAGTAATTCCAACTTGATCTCAGCGGCGGTAGCGGGGGCAGTACTGCTTTTAATTGCGGCTACATCTGATGTCGATAAGGTTCAGAAATAAAAAATCCCACTGTGATAGCTTTTTACGGCTACTGCAGTGGGATTTTGGCTTTTTTTATAACCATTGTTCTATGTTTTATAGTGGAAACGAGCTGCGCAGGCCAATTTCCTGTGGTTTGCTACAGATCTGAAATCATCCGCAAGTTCAGCGGATAATTCCAGGTCTTAGGCAAATCCTCGGAAATTCCCAGGCCTGCTCCGCTCTCTAATTGACTTTCTTACGTCCCTCAGGGGTATATCTGCCTTTTTGATGTTTCTTATATAGGTAATAAATCCCACCGATAATGGCTAAGATAAATACCAATGGCAAAATTACATGAATGAAAACTGCGAATAGTAGCAAGGCTATAAAGAAACCTAAAACATACTTCCAAATATTATTCATCAAATTCTCCTTTTTTATTGTAAGCTAATTCTTATTCATAATGAGATTAAAGTCAAGTAAGACACATTTTGGTTGACTTTATCTTCTATAGGCTGTAATATGAACCACAGTCGCTACCCTCTCTATAAGAAACACGGAACATAAAGGAGGTGTGAATAATTATGAAATACAGAATTCTTTTAAATCTAAACGATCAATTATTCACAGCAGTTGATATTAAAGATAGTAATCGCTTTGGCAACGGTACAACCATTGAAAAAGCTATCAATAATTTGAAACAAAAAGCTGCATAATATTTTGTAAATTATCTAGTCGAGATGAAATTCATCTCGGCTTTTTTGTTTATTCAGGATTATCGACTGCAAAATCACCGAACTTGGCATCAACAGAGTTAGCCAAAGCATGTGGTTCAACTAGTATTGATTGACCAACTTTTCCAGCAGAAACAATGATCTTTTCGGCTTCATCAGCTTCTTTTGAGAAGTAAATAGGGTAGTTATGTAATGAACGAATACCGACAGGACTATTAGCACCATGCTCAAAGCCACTAGTCTTAATCAAGTCTTTTAGAGGGACCATACCAACTTTTTTATTGCCAGAAATCTTTGCTAGTTTCTTATAGCTTAAATGTTTGTCTAATGGCAACATGCCAACTATAGGGCCAGTTTTATTACCAGTTAAAACTAGCGTTTTATAAATTTTGTAGCCATCACGCGAACTCTTATCCGTAACTAACTCTTGTGTATCACCGTCAGTCTCAGTTTCAAAAGTCATTGGCTCATATTCAACCTTTTGTTTATCTAATATTTTTTCTACTAATGTTTTTTGTATTTTCTTTTTTTTACTCATTTTTCGTCACCAATCTCTAAAACTTAAGTCTTACTTAGTATATAATAACAAAGCTATTAATTTTTGAAAGTAATCAAGAATAGTTGGCATGAAAATATTTTTTTATTTTAAAGTTATTGTTATATAATTAAGCAACAGGATAAGGAGCGATTATTATGAGTTTTTTTAAAAAACATCAAGAAGATCCTGCCGAAAATGATTTTAGTAAAATTTCACAAGAAATTAAGAATAGTCCTAAAAAATTATCTGAGGCTCAAAAATTATTTAAAAACAACGAATCATTACGTAAAAAGGTTGTTGATAGAAAAGAACAATCTGAAAAATAGGTTTCTATTAGTTATAGTGGTGTAAATACTAACTGATGTGGTTGAAGTATGCCGTCGGTAGTAAAAAATCTGTGGGCCGCTGGAACGTGGTGGACACGGCTTGAAGCTAATAATTTTTCACTTCGCGAAAAATCATGGATCTCCAAGTCCGGTCTTCTGGTAACCTTGCTTCGCAAGCTAACCAGAATTTCACCACTGAGGGCCCACAGATTTTTTACTACCGACTGAATTCTATGTTTCTAATATTTTCGAGTAAAATTGTAGTATTTAGAAATTTTAATTCTAAATAAAAATAACAGCTTCTATTGAGTATTCAAGACATGTATATGCTTGAATTTCCTAATAGAAGCTGTTTTTGTTTGGTATTCAAAATTTACAATAACAATAATGAATTTTACTTTAAGTTAAAGTGGTTTTTAAAATAGAAGGGACACAGAATTAAATATTTTATATCTAACCAAACAGTTGAAGTACTCTTTAGTCCGGAGCAACAAGAAAATTGGCTCAGCCATGAGATTTATCTTAGCGATTTATCGCTTAGGTAAAGGCCGAGCTTGAAGATCCATGAATTTGCACAGAGTGCAAATTTATTAGCTTCCAGTCGGCCCATGGCGTTCCAGCCAAATTTTCTTGTTGCGGAGGACGGGAATCCAAGTATAATCACACAATGATAATCCCCAAAATAGTTATTATTATTTTTTATTAATTATGTTATTAATTAAAACTAATACTTTTAATAACTAATAACATATGATATTATAATGAAAACGAAATGAGGTGTAATCATGGGAGCAATCAATAATAAATATCGTTTATTAGAAACAAATGTCTTGTTAGACCGTTTTCTAACATATCGAGAGGTCTTTTCAGAACATTTCAAGACAATGAAAGTAATTGAAAGAGGGGAAGCTTTGCGTTACGAAACTTATTCTCGCTTAGCCGATAATTACATTTCAAACGTGCATCGCTTTATTAAGTTGTGTGAGGACTATATCGAAAAATATCACTTAGAAAATAGTCAGTTAACTGATAAACTTAATGATTACTTGATGGAAGTGATCGATGCTATTAGTTGCTTAGACACAGATCATAATGTCATTGATCACAGTAAATTGGAAAAATCTAAACAGAAGATTCATCAAAAAGAATTAGAATTTATGAATGCAATTGGACTTTTAGCAAATTAAGATGCTAAACGTCTTTTTTTTATGTCCAAATTTTAGTAATCTTATTATTAATGGAGGAACACTATGATTTGGAAAAAAGTAACAGTTGCAATACCAAATGATTTCGATCCTGAAATTATTTCTGAAATTTTCATGCGCGTTGGTGCAAATGGAACAGAAATGGTTGACGATGAAAATAAAGATGTGAAAACTAAAATTAATTCTTATTTTGATGAAGATACTTACGATGAAAAAATTG
This sequence comes from Companilactobacillus sp. HBUAS56275, assembly GCF_036913655.1. Taxonomy (NCBI): domain Bacteria; kingdom Bacillati; phylum Bacillota; class Bacilli; order Lactobacillales; family Lactobacillaceae; genus Companilactobacillus; species Companilactobacillus sp. HBUAS56275. Next base: position 389,299 of record NZ_JAYKKK010000001.1, on the reverse strand, counting down.
TTAGTGAGCTACAACAAGAAATTAACAAATTAACGCAATTTGGTTTTGACATTAATGGTGTAGAAGTTTCAGTCAGTGAACTTGACGATAGTAGCTGGCAGAATGAATGGGAAAAGTATTACCATCCAGTAAAGATCAGTCGTTATTTGACGGTTGTACCTAATTGGGTGGACTACCAACCTAAATATCCAGATGAACATACTATTGTTATGGACCCAGGAAAATCTTTTGGGACTGGGACTCATCCTACTACATATTCATGTATGCAAGCTCTAGAGTTGATTTTAGGCGATGCCAAGTCACTTTATGATGTCGGAACGGGTTCAGGTATTTTGTCGATTCAAGCTCGACAATTGGGAGTTAAGGATATCCAAGCTTTTGACCTCGATCCGGTTGCGGTTAAGGCTGCTAAAGAGAATATTCAATTGAATCCTGGTTGTGAGGATATTGAAGTTTTTGAAAATTCCTTGTTAGATGGTGTGAATGGGAAAGTTGATGTGATCGTGGCTAATATGTTAGCTGACGTTATTTTGCAGTTCATTCCTCAAATTGACGGACACTTAAATCCTAACGGCTTTGTAGTCTTATCTGGTATTATTAATGAGAAAGAAGCATTAATTACACAAAAGATGGAAGAACGTGGATTTAGCGTTTTAGAAGTCTTTCATCTTAAAGGCTGGTCAACTCTAATTTGTAGAAGAAAAGAAGAATTCGAGGCAGAAGATGGAGCAATACTTCGTTAAAGAAACAATTGAACAAGACAAATTTGTTATTGATGATTTAGAAAGTTATAAACATATCGTAAAAGTTTTACGTCATAAGGTTGGCGATGTCATCTATCTAGTAGATAGTACTGAGAGTCTATTTAAAGCTACCATTACTGCTATTGATAATGACAATTCTAATTTGACAGTCGCAGTAGAAAAAGATAGTCGTTCTACAACTGAGTTGCCAATTGGAGTAACGATTGCCTGTTCATTGTCCAAAAAAGATAAGGTTGAATGGATCACTCAAAAAGCAACCGAATTAGGCGCCAAAAAGATTATTTTCTTTAATTCAAAATATTCAATTATGCATTGGAAGAATAATGTTGTTGAAAAGAAGCTGATTCGTCTACAAGAAATTGCCAAGAATGCAGCACAACAATCGAAGCGAAGAATTATTCCAGAAGTAATATACTTAGACAAATTGTCTAAATTGGTTGATATAAGAGAAGAAACTAATCTAATTGCTTATGAAGAGTCAGCTAAACAAGGCGAAATCAGTCTCCTAGCTCAGACACTTCAAAAGGAACCTAAGTCAGTTATGTGTACTTTTGGTCCTGAAGGTGGATTTGCTCCTGATGAAGTCGACTTTTTGAATCAACAAGGATTCTTATCAGTAGGATTAGGACCAAGAATTATGCGGGCGGAAACAGCACCCATGTACTTTTTATCAGTGCTATCATATAAGTACGAACTAACAGTAAAATGAGGAAATACAACGTGAAAAATATTTGGAAAACAGTTGAAAAGTCGAAGACGACTTATATCACTTTAATCTCTATTGTTTTAGTTTTTATTATGCCAATTTTGTTCAAGATGTTTCATTTAGGTAGAACAGATCGCATTATTTGGCTATTCTTTATTATTAATATTTTATTCTCAGGATTTATTGGTTGGTTCTCAAGAAAGTATGGTTTATCTTTCTATAATCTAGTCATCTTCCCGGTAATATTTGTTATCAGTGTTTTCGTTAAGTATGGAAGATACGGTTATTTCCTAGCTGGAATATATTTGGTATTAAGTATTCTGATTTATTATTTATTTGAAAATGAACCAAAAGAATAGAAATAACAATAGTCCACAGTCATATGATTTATGATTGTGGACTATTGTTATATAATGTGGTTATAGTGATTTTGAATATTTTAACAAAACAATTTGTAATCTAACGATAAAATACTCATAATAATAGTTAAATTAAAAAAGCACTCATCGAGTGCTTTTTATTGTAATTGTAGCGGGGTGAACTTAATGAAAAAAAATAAGGATTATACGCCAGAAGAGGTTCTAGATATTTGTCGTGGTTATATGAATGATGATCACGTTGAGTTTGTTAACAAAGCTTATAATTTTGCGGCCTACGTTCACAAGGAACAAAAACGTGCCACTGGTGAGCCATATATTATTCACCCAACACAAGTCGCCCAAATTTTAGCTTCTTTAAAAATGGACCCTTACACCGTCGCTGCTGGATATTTGCATGATGTCGTCGAGGACACAAATATTACTCTAGGAGACGTCCGTGAATTATTTGGTGACCAAGTAGCTACCATCGTTGATGGCGTGACAAAAATTAGTAAATACAAGTACCATTCACATCAGGAACTTTTAGCTGAGAATCACCGTAAAATGTTGTTGGCAACGGCCAAAGATTTACGTGTCATTATGGTCAAATTGGCTGATCGACTTCACAATATGAGAACTCTCAAAGCTTTGCGTCCCGATAAACAAAGACGCATTGCTAATGAAACTTTGGAAATTTATGCTCCATTAGCTGATCGTTTAGGTATCAGTAAGATTAAATGGGAATTAGAGGATCTCTCACTTCATTACATCAATCCGCAACAATATTACCGAATTGTTCATTTAATGAATAGTAAACGTGATCAACGTGAGGCTTATATCGCGGAAGCTATCGACTATATCAAGAAAAATGTTGATGCTTTGCATATTAAATATGATATTTATGGTCGTCCCAAGCATATTTATTCTATTTATAAGAAGATGCGCGATAAACACAAGCAATTCTCTGAATTGTACGATTTGTTGGCTATTAGAATTGTCGTTGAATCCGTTAAGGATTGTTATGCAGTTTTAGGTTCTATTCACTCAAAGTGGAAACCAATTCCTGGTCGTTTCAAGGATTATATTGCCGTACCAAAGGCTAACGGCTATCAATCATTGCATACCACTATTATTGGACCCGGTGGCCAACCACTGGAAGTTCAGATCAGAACTTTCTCAATGCACCAAGTAGCTGAATATGGTGTTGCTGCTCACTGGGCTTATAAGGAAGGTAACTTTGAAGGAGTTCACCTGGATGACGACGAACAAAAGATCGATGTTTTTCGTGAAATCCTCGAATTGCAGGAAAATTCTGATAATGCCTCTGATTTTATGAAGTCAGTTAAGGGTGAAATTTTCAATGATCGCGTCTATGTGTTCACACCGGAAGGTGAAGTTATTGAATTACCAAAGGGTGCGGTTACCTTGGATTTTGCCTATCAAGTTCATACTGAGGTCGGTAATCATTCAATTGGTGCTAAGATCAATGGCAGAATGGTGCCTTTGAATTATCAGTTGAAGAATGGCGACATAGTTGAAATGTTGACTAATTCTAGTTCTTCACCAAGTCGTGACTGGGTTAATGTTGTTTTCACATCTCGTGCTAGAAATAAGATCAAACGTTATTTCAGAACCAAAGATCGTGAAGAAAATATTGTCCTAGGTCGCGAACAGATTGAAGAAGAACTCAAGAATCGTTCCTTATCTAGCAAGAAATATCTAGATAAGAAACATCTTGAAATTGCCATGAAGATTTTTAACTATACTGATCCCGATGAATTGTTCAATGCCGTCGGTTATGGTGAGCTTTCACCAATTAACGTGGTCCATAAGTTATTGAGCGAAGATCCGGAGAATAAATTAAAAGCCGAGAAGAAGGAGCTTGAGGATCAGGTTATCACTGAAACTGATGACAAGCCTAAGCAGCCACAAGCTGATAGTCCTAAACTTCAAAAAGAACGTAATAATGCTAATAACAGTATTTCGGTTCAAGGAATCGATAATCTTTTGATCCGCTTGGCTAAGTGCTGTAGCCCAATCCCTGGGGATGACATTGTTGGTTACATTACGAAGGGACGTGGATTGACGATTCATCGAGCTGATTGTCCAAATGTTCAGAGTGATGAAGCTAAGAGTCGTTTTATTGATGTCAGTTGGGATAATGTCACAAAAGAAAAACGTTATACAGCAGAATTGGATATTTATGCTTTCAACCGCAATGGTTTGATCAATGAAGTTTTGCAAGTAATCAATTCAAATACGAATACATTGAATAATGTTATTGGCCGTCTAGATAAAGAGAAGATGGCGATTGTTCACGTAAGTATTGGAGTTAACAATAAAGAGCACTTGGATAGTATCATTTCTAAATTAAAGAACATTCCAAATGTTTATGAGATAAAGAGGACGGTAGCTTAGATGAAAGTTGTAATACAACGAGTTTCTGAAGCTAAAGTTACTGTAGATCAAAAAATCCTTGGTCAAATTGATCAGGGATTTTGTTTGTTAGTAGCTTTTGCGGATGAAGATAACGATGAAACAATTGATTATATGGCACGCAAGATCGCCAATATGAGGATTTTTTCTGACGCAGATGATAAAATGAATTTGTCGATAAAAGATGTTAAAGGTTCAATTTTATCAATCTCACAGTTTACTTTGTATGCCGATACCAAACATGGTAATCGACCAAGTTTTACAGGAGCAGGTAATTTTGAAACTTCTAGCAAGAAATATGATCAATTTAATCAGGTGTTAAGGGATTATGATCTAAAAGTTGAAACTGGTGAATTTGGAGCTGATATGCAAGTATCACTCACAAATGATGGACCAGTAACTATTTTAATGGAGCGATAAAAATGAAAAGTATTGTTTGGGATTTTGATGACACTATTGCTAATAGCTATCCAGGAATCGTGTCGGCTACACAGAGATCACTACGAGAAAATTTCGATATTAGTTTATCAAAAGATACTATTTTCAAAGAATCAAAAAAGACTTCTGTTCGTAAGTTTGCTGCTGAATTATTGAAGGATCAAGATGATCCAAAACAAGCTCTGGACTTGTTCTATAATGTTTATCATCGATACGAAAAAGAATATCATGATAAAATTACTTTGATTCCACACATCAAAAATGTATTAGAATATTGCGACAAAAAACGGTACATGCAATTTGTTGTGACACATCGTGATCAGTCTATTTATGATTTGGCTAAGTCACTAGGTATCGAACACTATTTCAAGGAAATCATTAGTGTTGAGAATGGTTATAAACGTAAACCCAATCCAGAAATGCTAAAGTATTTAATAGAAAAATATGATCTAGCTACAGATGATTTATGGGTGGTCGGCGATCGAGAAATTGATGTTAAATTTGGTAAGAGTGTTGGTGCTCATACAATTTTACTGAATGATCAAGAAGTTGACTTTGATTACGAATATCGAGTTAGTGATTTATTGGAAATTGAAAAAATTATTTAGTTAATAAGATCTCGACTGATTTTTAATTCGTCGAGATTTTTATTTTGGAGGATTAAAATGACCTATCAGTTGGTTAAGCAGGTAAAGGATGATTTACAATTAAGAAATAGTTTTATTGATTTGGCCAAGTCAACTTTTGATTTATCCTTTCAAGATTGGTATCAAAAGGGTTATTGGTCAGATAACTATATTCCTTACTGCTTAATTGATCATAATCAGGTAGTGGCAAATGTTTCGGCAAACTTGATGGACTTTTCTTGGCGAGGGCAGAGAAGACGTTATCTTCAAATTGGAACAGTCATGACTAATGAGAAATACCATCATCAGGGATTAGCTAGGAAACTAATGGAAACTGTATTGAGTGATTGGCAAACTAAAATTGATGCAATTTATCTTTTTGCTAATGATTCGGTATTAAATTTTTATCCTAAATTTGTCTTTGTTGAGGCTAAAGAGTATCAGCAACAAATAATTGCTCGGCCAATTACTGGGGATTTTCGCCGCTTAGACATGAAAAAAGAAGCTGACAAGGAATTGCTACGACACTTTTATCAACATTCGAATCCATATTCGGCGTTTTCTATGGAAGATAATTACGGTCTCTTGATGTTTTATTGTGATGAATTTCTAAGGAATAATCTGTATTATTCTGAACAAAATCAAGTTGTGGTGGTAGCAGAAAATGATGGAACAACTTTCACTTGTTGGGATATCTTTGGTTCACCACAACAGTCATTACAGACCATTTTGAATCAATTAGTGGATAAAAAAATGACCATTCAATTAGGCTTTACACCAGTAATCAATGATCTGCAGTTTCATGTACATAAGGAAAATGATGAGACTTTATTTGTTTATCGCGCAGGTGAAAATTTGTTTTCTGATGAAAAACTGATGTTTCCATTGCTATCGCACGCTTAGAGAATGTGTTATTCTAATAAAAAATATAGATAATGAGGATATATCTTTGGATACTGAATTAGTAAAACTAACATACGATCAAATTGTGGCATTACATTTACAAATTGAATCTGGCGATGAGATCGTTTTTAGTGAAAAAAGATTAAAAAGTAATCTTGAATTCTTGAATCAATTTAACGATTTGGAACTCTATGCAACACATTTGATTTGTACAATGATCTGTGATGATATTTTTGAGAAGTATAATCAGCAAACAGCCTTAGTGGCTTTGGATTTCTTCTTACGTCAAAACGGCCACGAATTAGATTTAGACAATGAATCTGAAAGAAATCAATTGTCAGAGTTAATGAAAAAGATTAAAGAAGCTGACCAATTAAAGAAAGACGATCTCGACGAAATTAGATTAGTCTTGAGCAGTTGCATTCACGCCAATTAAAAAAGCCTGTAGAGTTTAATCTACGGGCTTTTATTTGTAATCTAATTGATAAATACCACAATAGGGCATATTGGAAGTCAAGTTTGTTTCTGAATGACGAATCAAATAGACTTTTATATTCAGCTTCCTTATTCCTCAGATAATTTTTTATATTGTTGACGATATTTTTTCCATTCAGGTTTATCCATCAAGAAAGTTCTACCAGTTTCCAAATTGCGAACATTTAATACATAAGAAAAAACATACAGATCTAAAAGTGAAGCAATTAAGAATAAGACCCCGATGCCGCGAATCATTAATGTGGCCAGGCCAATAAACAATTCAAAATATTGACGTTTGTTATAAGTTCGAAATAATTTTGGCAATTTACCATCTTGATCGTATAATTCAGCTGTACTTTTTTTAGTTAATAGATTTTTAAAATTACGCATATAAAAGATCCCCTCAGTAATTCATTAAAGGTATTATAACAAAATTAGAATTGTATTAAATCAATTATTTATAATTAATCTCGTAAATTCCGCAAAAAGGAGTCATTCGGTCACCTGTGTATTGGGTCATCACGCCACCATGAGTAACACAACCGATGCAAGAATACTTGTCTTTGTAGCGGTCGAAAACGGAATTGACACGTCCAATGACTTCTTCACGGGTTTCAAAATCCAAATCTGACTTATGAGTACCATTTAGGTAGTCTTTATAGGCTAACGCCAACTGTTCTTCAGTGACATCCATTTTTCCTGATTTATCAGGACGCCATTCATGAAGTAATAGTTCAACTTGAGTAGGAATTTGATGGTACTTTAGAATTTCTTGAGCAGTCTGCATAGTGCGCGTGTAAGGGGAGACTAAAAGCATCTGAACCTCATTAAAAATTGGACTTTGGGCAGTTTTGTCAGCGATTTCAATGCCTTTTGGTGTCAACCTAGTAAGATCGCGTGCTAGTCCGGTATACCCAGCAGCGTCTACTTGGGAGAAGTCAGGTTCTGAATGACGAATTAAATATATTTTCATTGTGATATCTTCTTTAGTGTTTTCTTCTACTATACCAAAAAAACTCCTTCAATCATTAATCAGATTGAAAGAGCTTTCTTTTTTAACCTATTTGAAATATTCTTTTAAACCATTTGTGACATCTTGAGCCACTTCCTCACGATACTTAGCGGAATTGATGTACTTGTAGTCACTGGATGAATTGATATAACCTAATTCAATTAAGATCGAAGGTTGACTATTGTAATGCAAGACATATAAGTCTTTTTGGGCAGTACCACGACTGCCAATGGATAGCCCCTTCAATTGACTATTGATATCATCAGCTAATTTGCCATCCTTATTACGATTGTAGTAATAGGTTGTGACACCGGAGCCAGAATTAGCTTGGGCACTGGAATCAAAGTGCAAACTGATGAAGGCATCGGCCTGAATTTTACTTGAAAGGCGAGCACGTTCGCCAAGTGATTTACTGTTATCGCCAGAACGAGTCATGACAACACGGGCACCAGTTTTTTCAAGCTGTTGCTTGATAGCTTTAGCGTATTTGAGAGTAAAGTTCTTTTCAAATGTGCTCTTCTTAGATTCAGCACCGGAGTCATCGCCACCGTGACCAGGATCTAAGACGATCGTGGCTTCAGAAATATTAGTGGCGGCTGATTTAACAGCACTCTTAGTCCCTGAGATAGTAACGACCCAACTAGCAACATAACCAACGGTACCATCAGAATCACGTATCTTATACCATTTACCATCTTTACTTAAGTAATCAAATTTTTTGCCAACTTTAACAGACTTAACGACACGTCCATTTTGGTTAGGTTCGATTCTAACTTTAGTATTTGGTTGTGTGACAGTTACTGTCTTAATATCATCATCGGAAGTATTAGATGAACCAGAAGTTTTCTGAGTTCCTTGAATGAAGTTTGATTTGACCCAGCCAGCAGTACCGTTGTACAAAATCTGTGTCCAGTCTTGCTCTTGATACATAATAGTAACTTTTTGGGATTGTTCGATCGTTCCTAAAACATTACTACTAGCATCAGCACTCTTGAAAACAGTTGTATTCGGTACTTTGACGATACCCACTTTGTTAGTGGCCGAACTGACTTCGGTATTATCAATCAACCAGCTGGCAATCCAACCAATTTTATCTCCGGATAATCTTACTTGATACCATTTGTTTTTTTCAGCTAGGATAGCTAGTTTATCACCTTTTTTAACTTGACCCATATTTGCATAGGCAAGTCCAGGTCCAACACGAACATTGACTGAGTCCGACTGAACTACGACCGCGTTGGCACTAGCTAAAGCAACCGTTGACCAACTCGATAAGGCAAGTAATAACAAAATAGCAACAAGAATCCGGTTTTTAATGAAGAATTTAATTATTTTTTTCATTTAACTGAGTCCTTTGCGGTCTATTCACCGATACTACTATACGTATATATTACTGAAAAAAGCGCTAACTTAAAAGTGACAATGTGAATTTTTTGGAAAAACTTCGTAGATTAGAGAAAAAAGTTTCACATAATCTGGATAAATTCCGAATCTGCCTTGACTTTAAAGGTTATTTCGGATAGTTTATAAATATATTCGAAATCAGATAATTGCTTTACAGAGAATCTGGCCGCTGAGAACAGATAGTAATTGATTGCGTGACGTTTTATTCGTTTGGCAGGCGTTAACTGCAGCAAAAATACTAGGTGGTACCGTGCAAAAGAGCACCCTTGTCTGAATTGGACAGGGGTGTTTTTTTATTAAGGAGGATTATATGCGTTATCAAAAACCAAAAGGGACAATGGACATTTTGCCTGGAGAATCAGAAAAATGGCAATATGTAGAATCCATTGCTCAAGATACTTTTAATAAGTACCGTTTTTCTGAAATCAGAACACCAATCTTTGAATCATATGAAGTTTTTGAACGTTCATCAGGTGATACATCTGATATCGTTTCAAAGGAAATGTATGATTTCAAAGATAAGGGTGACAGACACATTGCCCTAAGACCTGAGGGAACAGCTGGCGTTGTTCGTGCTTATGTTGAAAACAAGCTATATGGACCAGAACATATCAAGCCTTACAAAGTTTGGTACAAGGGTCCAATGTTTAGATATGAACGTCCACAATCTGGTCGTCAACGTCAATTCCATCAAATCGGAGTTGAGGCTTTTGGTTCAGATTCTCCTGAATTAGATGCTGAAATTATTTCTGTAGGTTTAGAGTTCTTGAACCGTTTAGGTATCAAGAATTTGAAGGTGGCTTTGAACTCATTAGGAGATCCAGAGTCACGTGCAGCTTATCATAAAGCTTTGGTCGACTACTTCACACCATTCAAAGATCAATTGAGTGACGACTCAAAGGTTCGTTTGGAAAAGAATCCTTTACGTATCCTTGATAGTAAAGATGCAGAAGACAAGAAGATTGTTGAAAATGCACCCTCTATCTTAGATTATTTGAATGACGCTTCTAAGAGACGCTTTGAATATCTACAATCATTGTTAGATGATCTTGATATAAATTACGAAATTGATCCAACAATGGTTCGTGGACTTGATTATTATAACCATACTATTTTTGAATTTATGGTAACTGATCCTGCATTCGACAACAAAGAAATCACTGTTTTGGCCGGTGGCCGTTACAATGGTTTGGTTGAAGAATTAGGTGGACCAGAAACACCAGGTATTGGATTTGGACTTGGTGTGGAACGTTTAATGTTGTTGCTTAAGGATGAGGATATTCCAAGTCAAAACACTTTGGATGTTTACTTAGTAACAATCGGGGATAAAGCTGAACGTGCTTCAGTGAAGATTCTTTCCAACTTGCGTAGAGCAGGTTTTGTTGCAGATAAAGATTATCTACAAAGAAAAATCAAAGCTCAATTCAAGACAGCCAATAATTTGAATGCTAAATACACGGTAACTATTGGTGATACAGAGTTAGAAAATGATACTGCTAATGTTAAAAACATGGCAACTGGTGAACAAGTCAGTGTATCATTAGAAAACTTAGCCGAAGAATTGAAAAAAATCGAGGGATAAACATGGAAGAAAGAACAGATTATTGTGGCAACGTTACTGAAAAGTATGTTGGTCAAAAAGTTTCTTTAGATGGTTGGGTTCAACGCCGTCGTGATTTAGGTGGATTGGTTTTCGTTGACCTAAGAGATTATAAGGGAATCGTTCAATTAGTATTTAACACAGATCATCAGGACGTACTTGATGTAGCTGAAACATTGAGATCAGAATACGTTATTAACGTTATTGGTACCGTTAGACTTCGTGGTGAAGGTGCTACAAATGATGAAATGACAACTGGTAAAGTCGAAGTTGTTGTTGAAAAAGTTGAGATTCTTAACAAATCATTGACACCACCATTTGAAATCAAAGATGGTATCGATTCATCTGAAGAAACAAAATTAAAGTATCGTTATCTTGATTTACGTCGTCCTGAAATGCAAAAAGCTATCAGAACTCGTGCACAAATCAAACATTCAGTTAATGAATACTTATATGACAATGGTTTTATTGACATTGAGACACCAAACCTAACACCATCAACACCAGAAGGTGCTCGTGACTACCTTGTTCCTTCACGTGTTTATCCTGGACGTTTCTTTGCACTTCCACAATCACCACAATTATTCAAACAATTATTGATGGTCGGTGGATTTGACCGTTACTTCCAATTGGCTCACTGTTTCCGTGATGAAGATCTTCGTGGTGACCGTCAACCAGAATTTACTCAAATTGATATTGAAACTTCATTCATGAACAAGAAGGAAATTCAAACTGTTACTGAAGGACTTATTGCTCGCGTTATGAAGGATGAAAAAGGTATTGAAGTTAAGACTCCATTCCCAAGAATCGACTGGGACGACGCTATGGATCGTTATGGTTCAGATAAGCCAGATGTTCGTTTCGGTATGGAACTACAAAACTTGAACGATGTATTGAAAGATACTGAATTCAAAGTCTTCAAGAATACTATTGATGATGGTGGTCAAGTTAAGGCTATTGTTGTTAAAGATGCTGCTGACAAGTATTCACGTAAGAATATTGAAAGCTATCAAGAATATATCAAACGTTTCGGTGCTAAAGGACTTGCATGGTTCAAGTACAATGACGACGATATGACAGGTGGCGTATCTAAGTTTATCAAGGATCATAAAGATGCTCTTGTTGACCGTCTAGGCCTTGAAAATAATGATTTGGTACTATTTGTTGCCGATAAGAAGAAAGTCGTTGCTGACGCCTTAGGTTACTTGAGAAAAGCTATTGCTAAGGAACAACACTTGTATGATCCAAATGAATTTGCCTTTATCTGGGTCGTTAACTGGCCATTGTTTGAATATGATGAAGGAATCCAACGTTGGACAGCCGCTCACCATCCATTCACAATGCCAAATGAAGAAGATGTTCACTATCTAAATGATGGCGAAGATCCTCATAAAGCATACGCACAAAGTTACGATATCGTTCTAAACGGTTACGAGCTTGGTGGTGGATCAATCCGTATTCACGATTACAAGATTCAAGAGAAGATGCTTAAAGCATTGAACTTCACTAAAGAAAAAGCTTATGAACAATTTGGTTTCCTACTAGATGCCTTACAATATGGTTGTCCTCCACATGGTGGATTGGCTATTGGTTTGGATAGATTTGCTATGCTTCTTTCAGGTAAGGATAATATCAGAGATGTTATTGCTTTCCCTAAGAACTCAAATGCTACAGAACCAATGACACATGCTCCACTTGAAGTTGCAAAACAACAATTGGATGATTTAGGTATTGAAGTAAGTAAAAAAGATTAGAGAGCGAAGCAGGGGCGCTCAGCCTCCGAGGATTTTGCCTAAGTACTGAAATTGCACGCGTATTTTGCGGGCAGTTTCAGTACTGTAGCAAACCACAGGAGGTTGCCCCTGCGCAGCTCGTTTCCACTATCAAACATAGAACAATGGTTCTTCCAAAAAAGAATACTAATCAAAAATAACCGTGATAATGGTCTGAAAAAATGGTCCATTATTACGGTTATTTATTTTGCCTAAAAAAGTTCCCAATTTCATGGATAAATTGCAAAACTATTCAATAAAACAAATTTTCCGAAATATATTTATATTTTCATATTCCATTGCAATATAATAGTTTATTGTTGTAAACTTAGAACAATATTAGAAAATTATTTAAATTGTGTACAATTTAGCAAGTCAACCTATTGTGGGAACTAGCTTTTGAGCATATTTCTAGATTTAATTTTTCTGATGTTTATACTATAACCTGTAATAAATGAGAAGGAGTGTTTTTTTATGGCAGAGTATAAAAAAGATCTGAAAGGTTTATCTGATGAACAATATCAGGTGACACAACATGCAGCAACGGAACGCGCCTTTAGTGGCAAGTATGATGACTTTTACAAAAAGGGAATCTATGTTGACATTACAAGCGGTGAACCACTATTTTCATCAGCAAAGAAATTCGACGCTGGTTGTGGCTGGCCTTCATTCAGCGAACCAATCGCTAAGTTGCAAGAGAAACGCGATACTCAATTCGGTATGGAAAGAACTGAAGTTAGAAGTAAAGGTGCCGATGCTCATTTGGGTCACGTATTCACTGATGGTCCTGAAGAAGCTGGCGGTTTAAGATATTGCATTAATTCTGCATCTTTGAAGTTTATTCCTTATGAAGAAATGGATGAAAAGGGATATTCAGACTACAAGAAGTATGTAGAAGAAGGAGATGCCGAATAATGAAAGAAGAAACTGCAATTTTTGCCGGTGGCTGTTTCTGGTGTATGGTTAGTCCATTTGATAAATTGCCTGGAATTATTTCAGTAGTTTCAGGTTATACAGGTGGACATGTTCCCAATCCTACATATGAACAAGTAAGTTCTGGTACCACAGGTCATACCGAAGCCGTTAAAATAACTTATGATGCTGATATTTTTTCTTATAAAAAGTTAGTTGAAATTTACTGGCAAGTCGCCGATCCTACCGATGCCACAGGACAATTCCAAGATCGTGGCGATAACTACCGCCCAGTAATTTACTACGCAAATGAAGAACAAAAAGAAATCGCTGAAAAATCAAAAGACGATTTAGCTAAATCTGGAGAATTTGACGAACCAATCGTTACTGAAATTCTTCCTGTTGAACCTTTTTATGATGCTGAAGACTACCACCAAGACTTCTATAAAAAGGATCCGTTCAGATATGAATTGGAAGAACGAGGCGGACGAGCAGAATTTATTAAAAAACATCGTAAATAATCTAAAAGTCTGATCATTTGTGCTAATATGTTTAGGTAACTTAAGACAATTAGGAGAACTTTTAGTATGGGTGAATTAGATAAGTTGATCGAAAGACATCAATACTTATCCAAAGTTTCAGTAGCATTTTTATATTCAATTGCTGTATCAATTGCGGTTAACATGTTTTGGACGCCGGGTGGAATCTATGGTTCTGGTGTAACCGGTGCTGCCCAATTGATATCAACAATTTCACAGCGATGGCTGCCATTTAATTTATCGACAGCGGTAATGTATTTTGCGTTGAACGCACCACTGTTTGTGCTATCTTGGCGAAAAATTGATCACAAGTTTACTGTATTTACAGTGATTGCGGTTGCTTTAGCCAGTACGATGATGCATTTGTTACCACCAATTAAGATCACTGCTGATCCGTTAGTATGTGCAATCTTTGGTGCTGTGGCGAATGGATTTGGTACAGGGATGGCATTGAGAAATGGTATTTCGACCGGTGGAATTGATATTTTAGGAATTATTCTACGTAAGAAAACTGGTAAGAGTGTGGGAACGATTAATATTATGTTTAATATCTTTATCGTTGCCTGTGCTGGTTTCTTGTTCGGCTGGGTTCACGCTTTGTACAGTGCGGTCAGTATTTTTATTAATGGGCAAGTCATCGATATGATTTATAACAAGGATCAAAAGCTCCAAGTTATGATTGTCACTTCGAAGCCTAAAAATGTTATTACACAAATTCAAAATGAGATGAGACGTGGTATTACCATTGTTCATGACGCCGAGGGTGCTTATAAGCATGAAGAAAAAACTATTTTATTTACAGTTATTTCTCGTGCTGAACTACACGACTTAGAGACAGCGATGGTTAACTCAGATCCACACGCGTTTGTGAGTGTCACGGATACCGTAAAGGTCATGGGTAGGTTTTATCAGGCTCATATCTATTAAAAGAGACGAAACCAGTTGGTTTCGCCTTTTTTTGTGCCCAATGAATCTATGCTATAATTTCATTGATTTGTTGAATTGGAGGGATTTGCATGATAATTGGATCACATGTTGCTATGAAGGCTCCTAAAATGCTGGCGGGATCAGCCAAAGAAGCACATAGTTATGGTGCCAACGCAATGATGATTTTTACAGGTGCACCACAGAATACACGTCGTAAAGATGTATCTGAAATGAATATTCCAGAAGGACAGAGACTATTAAAATTATATGGAATCGACCATATTATTGGCCATGCTCCATATATCATTAATTTAGGCAATACAGTTAAACCAGAAAATTTGAAATTTGCTATCTCCTTTGTACACGATGAGATCAAGCGTGCTGATGCTTTGGGAATTGAAGCACTCAGCTTTCATCCAGGAGCTCATTTGAAACAAGGCCCTGAAGTAGCACTTAAACAAATTGGTCAGGCCTTAAATGAAGCTATTGATCCTAATCAAAAAGTTTCGATAGCCTTAGAAACAATGGCTGGTAAGGGTACAGAAGTCGGAACTAGTTTTGAGCAATTGGCCGAAATATTTGATAACTGTGCTAATAACGAAAAACTGTCAGTGACAATGGATACTTGTCATATGAGTGATGCTGGATATGATGTTAAAAATGATTTCGATGGTGTTTTGAATGAATTTGATCACATTATCGGCTTAGACAAATTATCAGTGATCCATTTAAACGATTCTAAAAATGAGCCAGGCTCACATAAAGATCGTCATGAAGATATTGGCTTTGGAACAATTGGCTTTGATGCCTTAAATTACGTGGCTCATCATCCACAGTTGGAAAATTTTCCTAAGATCATGGAGACACCTTACGTTAAAAAAGATGAGAATGACAAAAAGGGGATTGCACCGTTCAAACCTGAGATTGAAATGTTGCGTGCGGGTGAGTTTGATCCTGAAATGAAAGAGAAGTTAATTCGAAACAATTAAAAAAGCTAACTCATTTGAGTTAGCTCTTCTTATATCCGTTGAAATTTAATTGTTCCATGATGATAGCTGCTGTCTCTTCAATTGAGCGCTCGGCCACATTGATAACAGGACAACCTAACTTTTCATAGATCTTGTTTGAGTAATCTAATTCTTTTTGAATTTCTTCTTCGCCAGAATAAGTAGTGTTGGCATCTAAGCCGTACGCAATCATTCTTTGACGACGAATTTTTTGTAAAACGTTCATATCGTTAGTCAAGCCGACAATTTTCTTTGGATCAACGTCCCATAATTCGTCAGGGATGGCTAATGAGGGACCGATTGGTAAATTAGCTACCTTGATGTTTTTATTGGCGAGATAGAGCGATAGAGGCGTTTTAGAGGTTCTGGAGATACCCAAGAGAACAAGATCAGCTTCTAGAAAACCTTTAGGATTTTGACCATCGTCATTAGTTACTGTGAATTCCATAGCAGAAATCATATCAAAGTAATCTTGGTCCAACTCATGTAAGAGTCCTTTTTTACGTAAAGGCTTTTGGTGAACCATTTGAGAGAAAGTACCGATAATTGGATTTAAAATATCGTAGTAAACTAGATGATTTGTCTGACAGAATTCGTTAATAACATTACAAGTTTCAGTGGAGACAATAGTGTGTAAAATGACCGCTTGGGCATTTTTTGCCATTTCTAGGATGTTTTCTAGCTGCGGATTATTTTTTACGAACGGATATTTAGTATATGTTGTGTCCATATCAGGAAACTGTGCAAACGCCGCTTTAGCAACGCGCAGAGCAGTTTCACCGACACCATCAGATAGAACGAAGACGTTTAATTTCTCTTTCATAATAAATTCCTCCAAAAAAATTTAAAAAAATATTTGAACATTATCTTCTTTTTGTTATAATAACATATGAACTGCAAGAGCAATAGACAGTTACGTTAGAATGCGGAAGGAGGGATTATCATATGGCAAAAACCGTCGTTCGTGAAAACGAGTCGCTTGATGATGCTCTTCGTCGATTCAAACGTTCTGTTTCAAAGAGTGGTACACTTCAAGAATATAGAAAACGTGAGTTTTACGAAAAGCCAAGTGTCAAGAGAAAGTTAAAGTCAGAGGCTGCTCGCAAGCGCAACAAGAAACGTCGTTAATAGTTTCTTTTAAGGTTAAAACAATTTAAATTGTTTTAACCTTTTTTTTATCAAAAAATTTCCTCTTTGTGATATCATTCAAAGTAAGATGGAGGTTCATTTTTATTGACAGAAAAAGTTGAACAAAGTAAAGAAAGCATTCAAATCAAGAATCCTCAAAACGCAATTAATCTTTTTGGCGTCAATGACAGTAATTTACATTTAATCGAAGAGGGATTAAATGTTGAAATTCATGCGTTTGGTGACCGTTTAGATATAACAGGTGCGGAAGATAACGTTAAACACGCTGTAAATCTATTAAACAAGTTCATGGAATTAATCAATAGTGGTATCAGTCTTGGATCAGCTGACATTGTGAGTGGTCTAAAAATGGATGAACGTGGTACTTTAGATTATTTTGGCGACTTATATAAAGATGAGTTGATCAAAGATTTTAGTGGTAAACCCGTTCGAGTACGTAATTTTGGGCAAAGACAATATGTCAATGCAATTAATCACAATGATATTACTTTTGGAATCGGACCAGCCGGTACTGGTAAGACATATTTAGCTGTGGTAATGGCAGTGGCTGCTCTAAAACAAGGAAAAGTTCAAAGAATTATCCTTACTAGACCCGCTGTCGAAGCCGGAGAGAGCTTAGGATTTCTTCCAGGTGATTTAAAGGAAAAGGTTGATCCGTATATGAGACCTATCTATGACGCCTTGTACGCTATTCTAGGATCGGACCATACGAGCCGTTTGCTTGAAAGAGGCGTTATCGAGGTAGCACCTCTAGCTTACATGAGAGGCCGTACTCTAGATGAAGCCTTTGTTATCCTAGATGAAGCTCAAAATACAACAAGAG
Source organism: Companilactobacillus sp. HBUAS56275 (assembly GCF_036913655.1). Lineage (NCBI taxonomy): Bacteria > Bacillati > Bacillota > Bacilli > Lactobacillales > Lactobacillaceae > Companilactobacillus > Companilactobacillus sp. HBUAS56275. The sequence continues at coordinate 371,445 of NZ_JAYKKK010000001.1, read as the reverse complement.
AACAGATGAAGATGTTCTTAACACGTTTAGGTTTTGATTCTAAGATGATTGTTAATGGTGATATCTCACAAATTGATTTACCTGGTCATACCCGCAGTGGTTTGATTCAAGCACAATCAGTTTTAAAGAATTTACCACATATTGAATTTGTTGACTTCACATCAGCTGATGTTGTTAGACATCCAGTTGTTGCTGAAATTATTGACGCTTATGAGGATTCAGATAAAAAAGAAAAATAATATTGGGGAATTATTATGGACTTAGAAATTTTTAATGATGATAATTTGATCGACAAAAATAGAGAAAATTGGGTGAAAGATATTGTTCAGTTTACTTTTAATCAATTGGAATTAAAGGAAAATACACAACTATCGATTCATTTTGTAACTAAAGATGGTATTCATGACATTAATAAAGAATATCGTAATGTTGATCGTGCGACCGATGTTATTAGTTTTGCCATTAATGATGGTGAAGATTCACTAGACTATCTAGAGAATCAAATTCCAGATCTACCAGTTGATTTAGGTGATTTGTTCATCAGTACAGAAATCGTAGCAGAACATGCTAAAGACTATGAACACTCATTTGATCGTGAATTGGGTTATACAATCGTGCACGGAATTCTTCACTTGAATGGTTATGACCATATCAAGAAAGAAGACGAAGAAGTCATGATTGGTTTACAAGAAAAGATTTTGAGTGCTTACGGTTTAGAAAAATAATAATTAAAAAACAACTTCTATTGGAGATTCAAGATTTGTACCTGAATTTCTTAGATAGAAGTTGTTTTTGTTTGATATTTGAATTTTACAATGATTAATAAAAAAAGCCGAATTTAGTCCGGAGCAACAAGAAAATTGGCTCAGCCATGAGATTTACCTTAGCGATTCATCGCTTAGGTAAAGGCCGAACTTGAAGATCCATGAATTTGCACGAAGTGCAAATTTATTAGCTTCCAGGCCGCCCATGGCGTTCCAGCCAAATTTTCTTGTTGTGGAGGACGGGAATTTAAGCACATTTAACAGTGTTTTGATAAATAAGTGAGCTTTTACTTTTTAGTTGACTCAATCTCTTGTATTATAAACATAGTAGAAATACAAAAAGGAGACTGGACTAGTGGAAATTAATGAACAACAGTTATTCGATATTGCCGATAAGGCTATGAACAATGCATATGCCCCTTATTCTCATTACCAAGTGGGAGCAGCAATCCTTTGTGACAATGGAAAAATATATTCTGGTGTTAACATTGAGAATGCTTCATTTGGTTTGACTAATTGTGCTGAACGAACAGCAATTTTTAAGGCCGTTTCTGAAGGTGCTAAGCAGGTTAAAGCAATCGTGATCACCAATGGTACCGAAGAGATGTCAAAGCCTTGTGGGGCTTGTCGTCAAGTGATGAGTGAGTTTATGGGATCAGATGCTATCGTCTTTTTAGCTAATAATCGAAATGACTATGAGCAATACACATTTAAACAAATTTTGCCACTAGCATTCAGTGATGAGGATATGAATTAATATGGATAATAAAAATTATAAATCAGGTTTTGTAGCAATTATCGGACGTCCAAATGTTGGTAAATCAACATTTATGAACCGTATCATTAAAGAACAGATTGCTATTACATCACCTAAAGCACAAACAACACGTAACAAGATTCAAGGAATTTATACTGACGATGAACGTCAAATTATCTTCTTGGATACACCTGGTATTCACAAGCCACACAATGACTTGGATCAATACATGGATAAAGCTGCTATTTCAGCACTTAAAGAAGTTGATGCGGTTCTCTTCATGACAGAAGCCGGAGAAAAAGCTGGCCCTGGAGATAAATTTATCATTGAAGAATTGAAGAAGGTTAAAGCTCCAGTATTCTTGATTCTAAACAAGATCGATTTGATCAATCCTGATGAAATGATGCCACAAATTGATGAGTACAAAGATTTAATGGATTTTGCCGAAATTATTCCAATTTCCGCGACTAACGGTAATAATGTCGACGATTTAATTGATTCTTTGACAAAAGCTTTACCAGTGGGACCACAATATTATGCTGATGACCAAATTACTGATCACCCAGAGTATTTTATTGTCGGTGAATTGATCCGTGAAAAGATTTTGGAAGATACACGTGACGAAATTCCTCATTCAATCGCCGTTGTAGTTGAGTCGATGAATCAACGTAGTGAAGCTGGTAAACTTCAAATTGAAGCTTATATCTATGTTGAACGTGACAGTCAAAAACCAATTGTTATCGGACGTGGTGGTTCGATGTTGAAACATATTGGTATTGGCTCACGTATTAAGATCGAGCATCTATTAGGTGAAAAGGTCAACTTGAAACTTTGGGTACGTGTTAAGAAAAATTGGCGTGATGATCCAGCCTTTTTAGCAAGTGCTGGTTATTCACTGAAGGACTTGAATAATTAATGCATCAAACAGCAACTAATTTCTTTGGAATTGTTGTGAGACGTCAACGTTATAAAGAGCGAGATGCTTTGGTAACAATTCTGACGAAAGAGTACGGTTTTAGAACCTTTTTAGTTCGTAGCACACAGAATTCAAAGTCGAAAATTTCCGGTTCAGTGATCACTTTTTCATATGGAGAATACTCTGGAGTGGTTAAGGACGATGGATTGTCATATTTGAATTCAGCCAGTAATATTAAGCAATTTGATGAAATTGTTCAAGATATTGAGTTAAATGCTTATGCCACTTTTTTGTTTGATTTGTATCACGAGGCCTTTATTGACGATCCGGTGCCAGATAGATGGTATCGGGAATTGTTTAAAGCTTTGTTGTACATCGACAATGGTTATGACGCGCAGATTATCGTTAACATCATGCAGATGAAGTTGCTTGATGCTTTTGGTGTCAAGCCGAATATGGATGCCTGCGTTGTTGGTGGTGAAACTGAAGGAGTTTTCGATTTTTCCGTTCTATTGGGTGGATTGATTTGTTCAAAACATTTTGACAATGATATTCATCGTTTGCATATTCCAAAACGGATAATTTATTTTTTACGCCTATTTAGTAAGATCAATCTAGATCAAGTTGGTAAAATCGAAATTAAAGAAAATAATAAAGATTTGATTCAACATGCGATTGATGCTATCTATTTGGGAACGGTCGGTTATTATCCAAAAAGTAAGACTTTCATCGATAAAATGAAACGTTGGCGCTTTTAGCCAATTGACATTTTTTATGAAAATGGTTATATTTGTAAATGTGAAAACAGCGACAGGGGATGGTGGAAGCCCTGATAAAGATTTATGGCGTACAAATTTTCATTTGAATATAAAAGAGCAGGACTTTGTCCTGAATTAGGGTGGAACCGCGAATAATCGTCCCTTGCAGAGAGTGCCTAAGTGTACACTGCAAGGGATTTTTTTGTGCTTTGCCTGAAGGGAGAAAACATGGTTAAGAAGTTAAATATACAAGATATGATTCTTACTCTTCAAAAATTTTGGGGTAGTAAGGGCTGCATGTTAATGCAAGCATATGATACAGAAAAAGGTGCCGGAACAATGAGTCCATACACATTCTTACGTGCAATTGGACCAGAACCATGGAATGCTGCCTACGTTGAACCATCAAGACGTCCAGCTGATGGTCGTTACGGCGAGAATCCTAACCGTTTGTATCAACATCACCAATTCCAAGTTGTTATGAAACCAGCTCCAGAAAACATTCAAGAATATTACTTGGATTCACTCCGTGCCTTAGGAATTGAACCTCTAGAACATGATATTCGTTTCGTTGAGGATAACTGGGAGAACCCTTCAATGGGTTGTGCCGGTGTTGGTTGGGAAGTTTGGCTTGACGGTATGGAAGTTTCTCAATTTACATACTTCCAACAAGTCGGGGGACTTCCATGTCACCCAACAACTAGTGAAATCACTTATGGTGTCGAACGTTTAGCATCATACATTCAAGATGTTAACTCCGTTTATGACCTAGAGTGGGGCGACGGTGTCTTGTATGGAGATATCTTTAAAGAACCAGAATACGAACATTCTAAATATTCATTCGAAGAGAGCAATCAAGATATGTTGTTCAAGTTCTTCGATGATTACGAAAAGGAAGCTAACCGTTTGATGGACTTAGGATTAGTTCACCCAGCTTACGATTACATTTTGAAATGTTCACATACATTTAATTTATTGGATGCTCGTGGTGCTGTATCTGTTACTGAACGTGCTTCCTTCTTATCACGTATTAGAAAAATGGCTCATAAAGTTGCCAAAGCCTTCGTTGAAGAAAGAAAGAAACGTGGCTTCCCACTTCTAGCAAACAGTCAAGCAAAGGAGAACGAAAATGACTAAAAATTATTTATTGGAAATTGGTTTGGAAGAAATGCCAGCTCATGTTGTAACTAAGAGTGTGAACCAATTTGCTCAAAGAACTGAAAAATTCTTAAAAGAAAATCGTATTTCTTTTGATTCAATCGAAAAATTTTCAACTCCTAGACGTTTGACAATTTTTGTTAAAGGTATCGCTGAAAAGCAAACTGATATTGATGTTAAGGCTAAGGGTCCTTCTAAGAAAATTGCTCAAGATGCTGACGGCAATTGGACTAAGGCTGCTCAAGGCTTTGCCCGTGGACAAGGGATGACACCAGATGATATCTTCTTTGAAGAATTAAAGGGTGTTGAATATGCTTATATTCAAAAACACGAAGATGGTCAAAAAGTTGAAGATGTTTTGAGTCATATGGACGAAGTTATTAAAGCTATTACATTCCCTACAAGAATGCGTTGGGGCTCATATGATTTCGAATATATTCGTCCAATTCACTGGTTAGTTTCATTACTTGATAATGAAGAAGTACCAGTTAAAATTCTTGATATCACTTCTGGTCGCATGACTCGTGGACACAGATTCTTAGGTGAAGACGTTGAAATTGATGACGCTAAGAATTATGTTGAGAAATTGAGATCACAATTTGTCATTGTCGATGCTAAAGAACGTAAACAAATTATTTCCGACCAAATCGATAAAATTGCTAAAGACAATAACTGGGATATTGACGTTGACGCTGATTTACTAGAGGAAGTTAATAATCTAGTTGAATTCCCAACAACATTCTACGGTTCATTTGATAAGAAATATTTGGAAATCCCAGAAGAAGTTTTGATTACTTCAATGAAGGATAACCAAAGATATTTCTACGTTCGTGACCAAGATGGCAAGTTAGCTCCTTACTTTATCGGTGTTAGAAATGGTAATACTGAACATATTGAAAATGTTATTCGTGGTAATGAAAAAGTTCTTGTTGCTCGTCTAGAAGATGCTGATTTCTTCTTCAAGGAAGATCAAAAGAAGACGATTGCTGATTACGTTGAAAAACTTAAGTCAGTTAACTTCCATGTTAAAATCGGTACAATGTACGAAAAAATGGCTCGTGTTCACCAAATTGCTGAACATTTGGCTAAATTATTCAAACTAGACGCAACTGAAACTAAAGATTTACTCCGTGCTAGTGATATTTACAAGTTTGATCTAGTAACAAGTATGGTTGATGAATTCCCAGAACTACAAGGTGTTATGGGTGAAAAGTATGCCGAAATCATGGGCGAAACAGAAGCTGTTGCTCATGCCGTTCGTGAACACTACATGCCAATTTCAGCCGAAGGTGCTTTACCAGCAAGTAAAGTTGGCGCAGCCTTAGCTATTGCTGACAAGTTAGATTCACTAGTTACTTTCTATGCTGTAGACTTGATTCCAAGTGGTTCAAATGATCCATATGCCTTACGTCGTCAAGCTTATGGTATCGTTAGAATTCTTGATCAATATCAATGGTCATTGAACTTGAATGATCTCCAAGATTATTTGAAAGCTAATTTGACTGTTCCTGCTAACTTGGATCTAAGCAAACATGAAAAAGATATCGATGACTTCATGATTGACCGTGTACGTCAATTATTGAAACAACAAAATATTCGAGTTGATATCATTGATGCCGTAGCTGGTGGTTCTAACGTTGATCCAATCGCCATGATCGACGTTGCTAAAGTGCTACAAAATCATATTTCTGATGATGACTTTAAAGTTGTCATGGAAGCATTGGGTAGAATCGTTAACTTATCTAAGAAAGCTAAATTCGGTTACTCAGATGATTTGACAGTAGACGATTCATTATTCGAAAATCCTTCAGAAGCTAAGTTGAAAGAACAAGTTGCTAACGTCAGTGATGATAGTGCTGAAGACTTATTCAAACAATTAGCAGCTCTACGTCCAACAATTGATTCATACTTCGACGAGAATATGATCATGGCTAAGGATGAAAAGGTTAAGAATAACCGTTTAACACAATTAGTTATTGCTAATAATTTGATTGCTAAACTTGGTGATCTTTCTAAGATCGTTACAAAATAGAAGTTTAATACGTACTTATAACTAAATAAAGCCACGGTGTTCGTTAAGAACATTGTGGCTTTATTTTTGTTTTTTGTAAAAAGTCGATATATTCCCTTATTACGTAATCAATGCAATAGCCAAGAGAAAGGTAGGAAACTACATCACGGTTTCTTATGGGATTTGGAATCGGCGTAGAGTAATAAAACAAATTATATGTTGCCAAAGAAGCCAGTGTGTTATCAGAAAAAGGCGTCATGCTTATAATGGGAACTTGATTCAAACATAACATCTTGACTCCTTCAATAACATTTTTTGATTTGCCACTTATAGAAGCTATCCAAATACAATCAGTAGATTTTATAACAGGCTGCACAGATTCGAACTCACTTCGTCCTGAAAGAAATATGACTGGGACATTGACAAGTAGCATCAAATTCCTTGATAGTTCACGCATGTAATTAGCCTGACTATGTCCTGTTCCGTAAACGTAAATAGCCGTAGAATTTTTTAATAAATGATTAATGGAATCAAAACTCGTTTGCATTAACATGCTATTTGTTTTAGAAATATCATTTCTTTGTTGATCTATAACCTTGTATTGAATGGACCTGTTTTCTTTTTCAATATTAGATTTCAGCTCATATCTAAGTTCAGCAAAATTTGTATAACCAATTTTTTTAATAAGTTTAGATATAAATGAACTTGAATAGTGTATCTTTTGTGCCAATTCCGAAATTGTAAGGCTATTTATTTCGGATTGATGTTGATGGATATATTCAATAACGTTCTTTTCATTTTCTGTTAGTGGGTGATTTAAATTAACTATTCTTTGATCAAAACTATTTATTTCCATATATAATATCCTCCTTACTTAATTTCCAATGTGGAATGTATTTAACTAAATATAAGAATATAAATTAAAGCACTTGATCTAACAAAGAAAATAGTATGTAAAATATTTTCCAAATTGGAAAATTATCATATATCTGGAATAATCATCACTAACCATTGTAAACGATTACAACGCTTTTAAGTAGTGGTAATCTGAATTTGTAATCAAGAAATAATTCATTATGTCTTTTAGGGAGGATATAATATATGGGCAAGAAAATGGAGTCTTTTACTAATAAAGTACAAAGTTCTATGGGTAAATTTGCTTCTAACAAATTATTATCAGCCATTTCAAATGGTATGATCAGACTTTTACCAGTTACGATGGTGGGTTCAGTTTGTGCAATCCTAGGTAATCTGGGTTTTCCCGGATACCAAGATTATGTTAATAAAATTGGATTAGGTTCAATTTTTTCAATGGGTGTTCAAATGACCACGAACCTCATATCAATATATGTATTAGTTTCTTTGGCCTATGAATTTTCAAAGAAATTGGACGGTTCTAAGATTAATTCAATTCTATTGTCCGTCATGAGTTTCTTTTTATTGACGCCAATTAATAATTTCAAAATTAAAGGAAACGATATTGTTGGTTTAGATCTTTCATATTTAGGTTCTAAAGGTATGTTCGTTGCAATGATCGTTTCACTTAGTGTAACTTGGTTTTATTGTTTATTGGAAAGAAAACATATAACAATTAAAATGCCAGATAGTGTTCCCCCTGCAGTATCCAATTCATTTACGGCTTTAGTACCGGCATGGATAATTGCAGGAATCGTACTTGTTATTAATGGAATACTTCGTGCTACTTCTTTTGGAGACATTCACAGTTTGGTTTATACAATCGTGCAAACTCCGTTGGAACATCTAGGTGGTTCAATTTGGGCCTTATTATTCATTCTGTTCTTCTCAGAATTCTTATGGTTCTTTGGTATTCACGGAAGCATGGCTACTTCAGCAATTATTTATACTTTATATCAACCACTTGAATTGCAAAATTTGGCAGCCTATACAGCAGGGCAGGCATTGCCTAATATTTTGACTAAAACTTTCATTGATGTTATGAAAGGACCTCGTCATTTTGCGCTAGCAATTCTATTGTTATTCTTGTGTCATAGCCATCATATGAAATCAGTTGGTAAAGTTGCTATTGTCCCAGCATTCTTTGGCATTAGTGAACCTATGAAATTTGGTATTCCGATGGTTCTTAATCCAATTTTGTTTATTCCTATGACTTTGTCACCAGTAATATCAGTAGGTCTTGCTTATGTCGCTACATCACTAAACTTAATTCCACGTATGACAGGAATTACTTTTCCATGGAATATTCCAGTAATATCTGGACTAGTTGTTGGAGATTGGCGTACGGCTATATTACAAGTTTTACAATTATTAATTGCAATGGCTCTTTATTATCCGTTCATTAAAATTCTTGATAAACAAAGCTTGGAAGAAGAAGCTGCCCAAGCTGAAAAGGAGTAGGACATGATTGAACAAAATAATACACATTTTATATCATTGCAAGGTACGTTCAATACTAGAGATTTGGGTGGATACCGAACACAATCTGGAAAATATATTAAAAAAAATCGTCTTTTTAGATCTGACGACTTATATAAACTTACTGCTTCTGACATTAAGTGGTTTGAAAATCTTGGATTGACTACTGTAATTGATTTTCGAAATTTTAATGAGAGAAAAAATCGACCAGATAGAATAATTAAAGGAGTAAAGTATTATGATCTTTCTCCAGATGATGAAACGGCGGCTTTAGCAAGTGCAGATTTAAAATCAGATAAAAGAAAAATCGATAAATTGATTGAACAGAAAAAGCAAAATAAATTAGATTTGACAGGGGATGGGCTAAAAGAAAGCATGGTTAGATTTGTCAGGGATTCTGAAACACAGAAACTCTATCGACAAGTTTTAGAAATACATATAAAAGATAATGATAGCGTCATTCTGCAGCATTGTCGTGGGGGAAAAGATAGGACAGGCTACGGATCAGCTTTAGTTCTATTTGCCTTAGGTGTTTCTGAAGATGATGTGGTTAGTGACTATATGCTAACAGCAAAGTACAATGCAGATCGAAATAGACGTAGAATGGATGAGTACAAGCAGTATACTGAAGATCCTGTTGTGTTAAAATATTTGTCCAACGCTATGTCAACTCGTAAAGAGGTCATTGAGGCTGGTATTACTGAAATGAAAAAAATATCGGGTTCACCGATTCAGTATATTGAAAATGAATTGGGATTTGATAAAGATAAAATCAATCTCCTTAGATCTATTTATCTAAATTAAATATAACTGTTCTATAAAAATTAAAAAATCATGTCTCTTGTAGGCATGATTTTTTATAACTTTAAAATTTCCTTTTTCTTTTTATCAAAATCATCTTGAGTAATAACATCATCATCCAATAAGGCTTTCAGCTTAGGTAGGTCATCAATAGTTAAATCTTCTTCAGGATTCTGCGGTAAGTAAACTAGTTCTCTGAGGTTATCAAAGTAATCGCTGAATCCGTAACATTTGATATTAATCTGTTGATGTGTCGCAATGTCTTGCAACATTAACCAACCTGTACTGAAAACTTCGACTAAATCGTTTTGCTCTGATTCGTATTTAGGCGTGAAATCCACTTTTGTTAGTAAATATCTGGCATCATTGCTTGATTCTGGAAAAGCTATAGTGCCATTTTTTAAGTAAAATAGGTGAGAAATAAAATGTGTTTCATCTTGACCTAATAAAGAAGCTGAGTGTTGGCCTAATCTGATTTCGATGATTAGATCAGTTTCATCAGGTAAAAGTTGATTTAATACTAGATTGGTTTGGTATTGCTCATATTTATCAAAAGCTTTATTGATTCGATATAGTGCAAATCCAATTAAAATAACTATTGGAATGGTAGGGAAAAAGTAAGAAAAAAAGCCGTCCCAGGAATTAAACAACCATAAGGTGATTACCGAAATAGCCGTAGTATATAAACTAGTTATTTTATATGGAGCCTTGTTCAGATCCTCTTTGGAAAATGGAAGTATTACCCAATAAAGTAAACTGGCAGACAGAAAACAAACAGAGATGAACATTACGGCGATGAAATAGTAGTTAATAGAAGAAGGAATGCCATTGCCTTTATAGCGTATGTTTACGTAATTGATCCAAATGAGTAATGCAAAGAAAAAATTTCCAGTACCTATAAAACTGTATTTCTTGCTATCGCTGCTTTTTAGTAATCCGAGGTAGATTAAAAGTATGCTTAGAAATAGTAGGATTAAGGAAATATAGATTAACATTGTAAAGAATCCTCCTTGTTTGAGCTATCTATTAATCATGATAACAAGTTTCATATTAAAATAGGTTAATTGCGTGACATTTATACTAAACCGTGTATAATAAATAGTTGACAAGCGACTAGTGGTCCCAGTTTGCACTTTTTTGTGGGAGCACTTTTTTATTTACAGGTCGTTCGTAAGCAGTTCAACATGTTTGTTTTCTTAAAATAGATGTGTTAGATTGTGTGCCTATCTTAATAAATATTCTGTGAGGAGGTGTATGCTATGGCAACACGAATTCCTCAGGAATTCATCGATGAGGTTACTGCAAAGACTAATATTGTTGATGTTATTAGTAAGTATGTACAGTTGAAAAAATCTGGTAAAAATTTGTTTGGACTTTGCCCGTTTCATGAAGAAAGAACTCCTTCATTTTCTGTTGCAGAAGACAAACAAATTTTTCACTGTTTCAGTTGTGGTCGTGGTGGTAATGTTTTTAAATTCATTATGGAAATTGAGAACAAGACTTTCCCGGAAGCCGTAATAGAAGTTGCCCAAATGGGTAACATTTCCGTACCTGACCAATATCAAGCAAGTACACCATATCAGAACTCTGATAGTCATGTCTTGTTGAAGATGTACGCTGATGCAGCTAAATTGTACAGTCATATTTTGCTAAAAACAGAAAATGGTACGCAGGCTTTAAAGTACTTGAATAACCGTGATTTAGGTGAAGATTTGATTGAAACCTTTAATATCGGTTATGCCCCAAATAATAACGATCTCTTATTGCAATTCTTTAAGGGACGGGATGTCAGTGAAGATATTTTGAGAAAGTCAGGACTCTTTGCTGAGAATCAAGAGGGACAGTTATTTGATCGTTTTCGTGATCGGGTAATGATTCCTATTACAGATGAATCTGGAAACATCATTGCTTTCTCTGGTCGAATTTTAGATAAAAATGCTTCAACAGCTAAGTATTTAAACAGTCCAGAGACACCAATCTTTAATAAGGGTAAAACATTATTTAATTTAAATAATGCTAAAAAAGAGATACGTGAAAAAAGTAATGTGATCTTGTTTGAAGGATTCATGGATGTCATTAGTGCCTATAAAGCTGGTGTTACCAATGGTGTGGCTTCAATGGGTACTAGTTTGACAGATGATCAGTTATATACTTTGAGTCGTTTAACTAATCAAATCAATGTTTGTTACGATGGCGATGATCCAGGTGTTGAAGCAACTTACCGTGCTTTGACACAATTAAATGATGATCGTTTTACGTACGGTGTGATCAGTATTCCTGATAAGAAGGATCCTGATGAGTTTATCCGTAGTGAGGGTGCTGAGAAGTTTCAAAGTTTAACTAATAATGGTGTGCAAACGCCAATTTCGTTTATTTTGAATTACTTCAAACGTAACTATAACTTGAATAATGAACATGATCAGTTAGAGTTTTTAAACCAATCTTTGCATGAAATAGTTAAGTTGCAATCACCAGTTGAGGTCGATATGTATGTTGGTCGGGTCGCTGACGAAATGGGTGTTTCGAAAGAAGCAATCAATAAGGAATTAGATGCCTTGCGTCGGCAATTAGCAATTAAAGAGCCTGCTAACAATTATAAAGATGTTCAACAAAGAACCTTAGAGAAGGTAACTTCAAGTGTTAAACCCAAGTATGATCGTTTAGAGAAATCAGAACGTTACTTATTATATTGGGCAATCAATTATCCTGAAGTTCGTATTAACCTCAAAGGGGATGGTTTTAAATTTGTACATCAAGGTTATCAACGTATTTTTGACAGTTTATTGTCTTTTGTCGATTCAGATGATGTGGAGGAAGAAATTAATATTTCTGATTTCATGAATGTTTTGAATAATGACGATAAGAATCTGTTAGCCGATTTAGAAATGATGGATATGCCGGAAGAATATAATGATCAAGAGATTGAAGATTATATCGCCAATATCAAAAATTCTAGTTTGGAAGATCAGATTAAAGATATCAATGAACAACTTAAAAAGGCGGCGATGGTTGGTGACAATAAATTGCAATTAGATTTAGCCAAGCAATTGATTGAGGTTAGAAGAATTCTTAGTAATTAAGCATACTGGAGGAATATAATATATGGCAACAAAGAAAACAACAGTATCAAAAGAATTAAAAACTGCTACAAAGAAGCTCATCAAGGATCTTAAGAAAACTGGTAAGATCACTGAAGATGACTTACAAGAAAAAATTATCAAGCCTTACAATTTGAAAGGTGAAGCCCTAAATAACTTCATCAGTGAATTGGAAGATGTTGGTATTGGTGTTGTTGATGACAAGGGTAATCCAAGTAAGCTTGCACTTCTTAAAGAAAAGAGCGAGGAAAAGAAGAGCAAGAAACAAGATACTACTGCCCCAACAGATATTAAGGTTAACGATCCTGTACGTATGTACTTGAAGGAAATTGGCCGTGTTCCTTTGCTTAATGCTCAACAAGAAGTTGATCTTGCTTTGAGAATTGAAAAAGGTGACGAAGAAGCTAAACAAGCTTTAGCTGAAGCTAACCTTCGTTTGGTTGTTTCCATTGCTAAGAGATATGTTGGCCGTGGAATGCAATTCTTGGATTTGATTCAAGAAGGTAACATGGGTCTAATGAAAGCTGTTGAGAAGTTTGATTACAGATTAGGATTCAAGTTCTCAACTTATGCAACATGGTGGATCAGACAGGCTATTACGCGTGCTATTGCCGATCAAGCTAGAACTATCCGTATCCCAGTTCATATGGTCGAAACTATTAACAAGTTGATCAGAATTCAACGTCAATTACTTCAAGACTTAGGTCGTGAACCACTTCCTGAAGAAATTGGTGCCGAAATGGATATGCCTACTGGTAAGGTCCGTGATATTTTGAAGATTGCTCAAGAGCCAGTTTCTTTGGAAACACCTATTGGTGAAGAGGATGACTCTCATTTAGGTGATTTCATTGAAGATTCTGACGCTACAAGTCCTGAAGATCATGCTTCATATGAACTATTGAAGGAACAACTAGAAAATGTTCTAGATACTTTGACAGATCGTGAAGAAAATGTTTTACGTCTACGTTTCGGTTTAGACGATGGTCGTACAAGAACTCTTGAAGAGGTTGGTAAAGTATTTGGCGTTACTCGTGAGAGAATTCGTCAAATTGAAGCCAAGGCTTTGAGAAAATTACGTCATCCTTCTAGATCAAAACAATTGAAAGATTTCCTTGAATAATAAAGGCAAACACTCAGTATTCCTAATATAGGATACTGAGTGTTTTTTTATAAAATCCAAAAAAGACATTAATTTATTAAATAATTTGATGTTATTAAAGTAAAAATATAAATGAATAATTTATTAAAATTAAATAATAATATTTGTCAAAATATCATTCACAAATTTATTAACCATTGTTATACTCAAGTCGGTTTTAGATGAAGTAATATTGGGGGAAATTATGAAAAAAATCTATGTACGAGACCGACTACTAAAGAATTCACTGTTAACTTGTGTAGCAGCTTTAACCGTTGGGGCTGGGTTAGTTATTAATACTCAGATCGTTAAAGCTTCTGACGTTGATAGTGATTCCACAGAGGTTTCTCAATTACAAAATAGTGCTACAAATAGCACTACAAGTAGCGTTGTTCCTAAAGCAACATCTACAGTAATTTCAGATAAACCTACAACAACTGCACTAAATTCTGATACAAAAACTGCAACGAACCAAACACCTGAGGAAACGCAGTTAAAAGAAGCTACATCAACAAATATTACGACACAAAATGCTGATACATCAGTACAGGAACATGTTAACGATGTATTAGATGCTTCAGTTTCCAAACCACAAGCAACACCGGTAACTAAAGCTGAAGGTAACAATCAAGTTACAAATGTAAATAAGGATAATTTCAATGATTATTTCACAACTAATGGGACTGCTACCTATGATCAAAAATCAGGAGTTGTCACATTAACACCTGATCAAAATAACAAAATTGGTAATTTCACACTAAATGAAAAAATTGATTTGAGCCAAGACTTTACTCTCAAAGGTGGAGTCAATCTAGGAAATAAGACGCAAAATAAAGGTGGAGCCGATGGGATGGGCTTTGCTTTCCATAACGGAAATACTGGTGATCTTGGTAATGCCGGTGGCAATATGGGTATTGGCGGTTTACAAAATGCTCTTGGATTCAAACTTGATACTTATCATAATAACTATCAAGCACCTAATAGTTCTCAAAACAATGCAGAGATAGATTACAATAATTCAAATGATTTTGGTTGGGCTGCCGATCCGACGAGTTCGACTCAATTTGGTGCTTTCGTGACAACGTCTAACCAAAACATCACCGCTAAAAATAAAAAGCCAGCTCAAAGATGGTGGGCTGAAACTGATGCTAAATCGGTTAAGGCTTTGAGTGCAAGTGATTTGGACAATAAATTCCATGACTTTACAATTGCTTATACATCTGACAATCGAGAAATAAAGATCAGTTATGCTGATAATAGTAAAGGTACTTTAGTATGGAATAGCGCAGTGCCTACATCTTATGGTGATTCATTAGCCCTGAGTGTTACTTCATCAACTGGTGGCAATAAGAATAAGCATCAATTTAGATTGGACAGTCTAGAGTTTACTAAGGCTGCATCAGTCAATGTTAGACATATAGATTACTTTACAGGTAAAGATTTGGTTGAAGATACAGTCAACTATCCTAATGGAGCCTCTGTTGGAGAAACTTATCAAACAGCTGTTAAGGATATCCCTGGTTATTATTATCTGGGACTAAATGGAACGACAGCGACAATAACTGCTCAAGGACAAAGTGTTTCTCTACCTATTAAAGTAACTGATAAAGAAACGGGCAAAGCTGTTGAGAACAGTATTCCTGCCGTAGGAGAGATGCAACAAGAGGGAAATAATGGAACGGTTGTTTATGTTTATATGCCAATTCCCGATAAAATTGATATCGCTAACGCTATTGAACAGAGTAATGTAAATGAGACAATCCATTACGTTGATGCAGATACAGGTGAAACGATTGCTACGGATTATAAAGCACCAGAAATCACCTTTGTCAAAGGAACTAAAGCAGGTAAGACAATCACGCTCTATCATAATGACAAGGATGGATCTAGTACAGATCAAACTACTTGGAAAGTAAGTAATAGCGGTTCATTTGAGGAAGTTGCAAATCCAGCAATTGATGGTTATAAGATTCAAAGTGTTAAAGAAAATGGTGTTTCACAGGATGATTTGACAGCGGTTGAGTCTAAAGGAACTTTCTTTGGTGATAATGATAAAGAGATCACGGTTTATTATGTAAAAGATAACGATGCTTCAGTTCAAGTTCGTCATATTGATTATTTCACTGGAAAAGATATTGCAACTGATAATACTTTGACTTATTCAAATGGAGCAATTGTTGGCAGCACTTATACTACTAATCCAATGAAGATTGCTGGATATAAATATGTAGCTTTGAATGGTCAAACTATAGATATTAAGGGAACTAAAATTCCTATTAATGTTAAGGGCGCAGAGTCTAGTTTGCCTGCCAGTGGTGATTTAATAAAGGGCGACAATGGGACTGTAACCTACGTGTATGTTCCAACAGATTTTCAAATTATCAAATCTCCTGTTAATGAGACAATTCATTATGTAGAAGAAGGAACAAATCTACCATTAACCAGTGATTATCAGGCTGATCCAATTCTATTTGTTCAAGTAACTCGAAATGGTAAATCAGTAGTGATGTATCATAATGAAAATGATGGCCTATCAATGGATGATCCTAATGCTTGGCATAATGCAGACGATCAAAATGCTAATTTCAAGGAAGTTAAGAATCCAGAAATTACAGGTTATCATGTTGTCAGAAATGATGCTAATCCTGATTTGAACAAAGTTGAAATGAAATCAACAAATTATCAAGGTGCTGACCAGGAATATACGGTTTATTATGCAAGGGATGTTGATGCTTTAGTCAATGTTAGACATATTGATTACTTTACGGGCAAGGATATCGTGCCAGATAATACTTTAACGTATCCAAATGGCGCTCATTCAGGTGAAAATTACACATCAAATTCAATGGATATTTCAGGTTATAAATATATTGGATTGAATGGATCTAGTGTAACTGTGAACTTAAATGGACAGACGATGACACTTCCTATCAATGTAAAAAATGAGGAAATGAGTATTCCTGCCGCAGGAACCTTAACTAAGGGTGACAATGGAACTGTTATTTATGTTTATTTACCAACTTTGGATAGTGTCAAGACAAGCACTGTTAACGAAACAATCCATTATGTTGACTATGATACTAATGAACCAGTAGCTACCGATCATGTAGCAAATAAGATTACTTTTGTTCAAGCAACTAAAGGTGATAAAACAGTTACTTTTTATCACAATGGCAATAACGGTGGTTTGAAAGATCCTAAAAATTGGAATATCAGTAATACCGGTATCTTTAATGAAGTCAAGAATCCTGAAATTGATGGTTATAAAATTTATAAAGTTCAAGATCAAGCTGGTTTGGAAAACGTTGAAGCTAAATTGACTGAATTTGGCGGCAAAGATCAAGACTATACAGTTTATTATGTAAAAGATACCGATGCCATGGTTAAAGTAAGACATATTGATTACTTTACAGGTGAAGATATAGTTGATGATACTACTTTGACTTATCCTAACGGAGCTAGTCAAGGCAATGAATATTCATCTACAAAAGAGAATATTCTAAATTATACTTATATTGGTTTAAACGGTTTTAAACCTGAGATAAGTTTAGCTGGGCTCAATTTGCCAGCAACTATTTATGCAAAAAATAATCGTGAAGTTAGTTTGCCAAGTAAGGGAACTCTAAATGAGATAGGTGATAATGGAACAATCATCTATGTTTATGTACCAACACCTTCAGGAATCAGTTATGGGGCACATACAGTTAGAGAAACAATTCATTATGTAGAAATTGGAACAAATGATACTTTGCATGCAGATTATATCTCCCCATCAATTATCTTTGTTAGTGGAAGTGCAAATGATAGATCCGCACAACTTTACCATAATAATGCTGATGGACCAGTGACTGACACTGATGGTTGGTATTACGTTGGATCAAAACTTTCAAGAGCCTTGATTAATAGTGGTGTACCACAATTTTCAGAAGTACCAAATCCAGAGGTTACCGGGTATCATGTTGTTTTAGTCGATAAGAATGAGGTTGATCCTGATAATTTGGACAGTGTTGAGGATAAGGTCACTGACCCTGAAAAGACCAATGATGATCATGAATACACGGTTTATTATGCAAAGGATAAAGAAGAGCCAGGCAATCCAGAAGAACCGGGTAACCCAGAGGAACCAGGAAATCCGGAAGAACCAGGTAACCCAGAAGAGCCAGGCAATCCAGAGGAACCAGGCAACCCAGAAGAACCGGGTAATCCAGAAGAACCAGGTAACCCAGAAGAACCGGGTAATCCAGAAGAACCAGGCAACCCAGAAGAACCGGGTAATCCAGAAGAACCAGTTAACCCAGAGGAACCAAGCAACCCAGAAGAGCCAGTTAAACCCGAAGAACCAAGCAATCCAGAAGAATCAGTTAACCCAGACGAGTCAATCGATTCTGAGGATCATGTCGATTCGAATGAAGCAAATGACTCTGAAAATACAGTTGCTTCACTAGATTCTAATGAGAATAGCGGAAATAATACTGCTGATTTATTAAATGATGTGGTAAAGAAAGAAACAGGTAGTCTTCCACAAACAGGTAATAAGAAGAATTCATGGTTATCGTATTTGGGAGCTGCACTATTATTCTTTGTTCCAGCTATTTTAAAAAAACATATTTAAGCGTGTTAAAAGTTAATCTTAGAAAATAGTGTTCAAAATTAAATCATAATAAGTGTTCATATTGATCAGTTATTGGAAAAAAATTCCAATATAGGTCAATATGGACACTTTTTTATCGAAATATAGTATAGTTCAACTGGAACAAGTATCTTTTAAAACTTGGAATGAGTGCAGAATCGCCATATTTGAGACATTTTTATTAATATGTTTCTGAAAATCAGTAGTTTTAGTTTATATTTTTTCAAAATTTGATTTACAATTAATATATCTACTTTTTTGGAGGATGTTATGTTAGATAAAAAGATTTATGACGAAATATTTTCACGTTCATTTACTATTCCTATTAAGGTTATTTTTTGGGACGGGAAAGAAAAGAATTATGGACCAGAAGGAAAGTCTGATATAACTATTAAGTTTAATGACAAAGTTCCTATTTCTGAAGTTGTAAAACATGCTACCCTAACTTTAGGTGAAGCATATATGGACAAAAAAATTGAAATTGAGGGTTCAATCCAGAAGTTGATTACTTCTGCCTATACTCAATCTGATAGTTTTATGTCCAGTTTAAAATTGAAAAAATACATTCCTAAGTTTAATCACTCAGAGGAAGGTAACAAAAAAGAAATTCAAGAGCATTACGATATCGGTAATGATTTTTACAAGTTGTGGCTTGATAAGACTATGACTTATTCATGTGCTTATTTCAGAACACCAGAAGACACTTTGGAACAAGCTCAAATGAACAAAGTACGTCATATCTTAAACAAGTTGAACACAAAGCCTGGCGAGACAATTCTTGATATCGGTTGTGGTTGGGGAACAATGATGTTCACAGCTGCTAAAGAGTATGGTTTGAAGGCCAAAGGTGTTACATTAAGTCAAGAGCAATACAATTATGTAAATCAAAAGATTCAAGACGAAAACTTGAGTGACCAAATGGAAGTTATGCTTGAAGACTATCGTGAAGTTAATGAAAAATTTGATCATGTCGTTTCTGTTGGTATGTTCGAACACGTTGGTAAGGATAACTTGCCTGGTTACTTTGAAACTGTTAAGAATGTTTTGAAGCCAGATGGTAATGCTCTGATCCATGGTATTACTGGTCAACATTATGGTGTTGGTGTCGACGCTTGGTTAGTTAAGTACATCTTCCCAGGTGGTTACATTCCTGATGTTAAGGAAAACGTTGGTCACATTTTAGATGCCGGTTTGCAAATTGATGACCTAGAACCACTTCGTCGTCATTATCAAAAGACCGTAGAAATTTGGGATCACAACTTTAACAAGGTTAAAGATCAAGTTGATGAAATGTACGGTGAAAGATTTGTACGTATGTGGGACTTGTATCTACAAGCCTGTGCTGCCTCATTCGAAAGTGGCAATATTGATGTTATTCAATATCTTTTGACTAATGGACCTAGTGGTACAGCAATGCCAATGACACGTGAATACATGACAGACTTAGATAAAAAGACTGCGGAATAGAGGATAAAGTGACTTTACTTTCAAAAAGATTACAAGCCGTTTATCAAATGGTTGATAAAAATACAAGAGTAGCTGATATTGGATCAGATCATGCATATTTGCCAGTAGAACTAATTGAAGAAAAAATTTGTCAATTTGCAATTGCTGGAGAAGTTGCTCCAGGTCCAATGTCACGTTCCAAAGAAGACGTTAATAAATTTGGATTAAGCAAACAGATCGATGTTCGTTTGGGTGATGGCTTAGCCGTCATTGAACCAGAGGATCAGATTGATACTGTCGTAATCGCTGGTATGGGTGGTATTTTGATTCAAAATATTCTCACACGAGCCACAGAAGCTCAATTGTCTAATGTTAAGACGTTGATTTTACAACCTAACATTGGTGAACCGCTGGTACGTCATTGGTTAGTTGAAAATAATTTTGAAATCGTTGATGAAGATATCGTTGAAGAAGACCATCACGTTTATGAAATTATTAAAGCTAACAAAGTTGAACAAGGAAAGCCTTTAACAGACGCCCAGTATTTAATGGGTCCCGTATTAATGACTAAGAAGACGCCAACCTTTATTGCCAAGTGGCAACATAAATTAAATAGTTACCACAAAGCAGTCGAGAACATGTCCCACGCCAAACAGATTGACCAAACAAAAATTGATTTAATGAACCAAGATATTAAATATATTGAGGAGATATTATAATGGTAGAAGTTCAAGTTCAAGATATTATTAATCGAATCGAAGAATTTGCTCCATTGTCAATTAAAGAAGATGGTGACCCAACAGGTTTCCAAATCGGCAATCGTAAACAAACTGTTCATCGTCTCATGACGACATTGGATGTTCGTCCACAAGTAGTCAAAGAAGCTATCGACAAGAATGTTGACTTCATTTTGGCTCATCACCCAATCATGTTTCATCCAGCACGTAACTTAGATTTAACATCACCACAAAACCAAATGTATCGCGATTTGTTATCACACAATATTGCTGTGCATGCAGTTCATACTAACTTGGATAAAGCCCATGGTGGAATGAATGACTGGTTAATGGAGGAGTTAGGCCTAGAAAATGCTAGTTATTTGAATGAGGATGACGACTATTCTCTGGGACGTATAGGCGAGTTAAAAGAACCCATGGAACTAGTTGATTTCGCTAAAAAAGTTCGTGATGCTTATCATGTTCCTAATCTTCGTTATGTAAAATCTGATTTAGGTCAAAAAGTTAAAAAAGTTGCCATAATTGGTGGTGACGCGGGAAAGTTTTATCCAGAAGTCCTCAAAGCAGGCGCTGACACCTTTATTACCGGGGATGTTTATTATCATACTGCGCACGATATGATGGCAAATGGTCTAAATGTAATCGATCCCGGACATCATATTGAAGCAATCTTTATAAAAGAAATGGCAAGTTTGTTAGAAGATTGGAAAAAATCTAATAAATGGGACCTAGATATAGTACAATCAGAGGTAGATACAGAACCATATAATTTCTTATAGGGAGAGTGTAGTAATGGCAATAAAATATGAAAAATTAATTCCTCGTTTCTTAGGATACGTTAAACAAAATACTCGTTCAGATGAAAATTCGACAACAATTCCTTCAACTGAAAGACAAACTGTCTTTTTAAAGAAGTTAGCCGCTGAATTAGAAGAAATTGGTCTGAAAGATGTTAAAATTCGTGAGGTTGATTCATATTTGACCGCCGAACTACCATCTAACCTTGACTATGAGGTCCCCGTTTTGGGATTGATTTCTCACGTTGATACTGCTGATTTTAATTCAGAAAACATTAAACCAAAAATCGTTGAAAACTATGATGGCAAGAGTGTTATTAAGCTTGATGATGCCGGTGAATACACACTAGATCCAAAAGTATTCCCTTCATTGACGAAATACGCTGGTCAAACATTGATCACTACTAGTGGTGATACGCTTCTAGGATCAGATGATAAGTCTGGTGTTGCGGAAATCATTACAACAATGGAATACTTAATTGCTCATCCAGAAATCAAACACGGTAAGATCAAGATTGGTTTGGGACCTGATGAGGAAATCGGAACCGGTGCTAAGAACTTTGATGTGCCAGACTTCGGTGCTGATTTTGCTTATACAGTTGATGGTGGACCTGTGGGTCAACTTGAATATGAAACATTCAGTGCTGCTGGATTGAAAGTACATATTACAGGTAAAGATGTTCATCCTTCAGAAGCTAAGGGAATCATGATCAACTCATTGACTATTGCCCGTGAATTTGAAGATGCTTTGCCCGCTGACGAAGTGCCAGAACAAACTGATGGACGTCAAGGTTTCTTCCACTTACTAGAAGAAAACGGAACAGTTGATCATACTGATATGTCTTATATCATTCGTGATTTTGAACGTGATGGTTTGGAAGCACGTAAGAATAAGGTCACTGAAATCGTTAAACAATTAAACGATAAGTATGGTGAAGGTACTGTGAAGATTGACATGGCCGACCAATACTACAACATGATCGATGTTATCAAGGATCATATGGATGTCGTTAAGGTCGCTGAAAAGGCTATGGAAAACCTTGGTATTAAACCTGATGAAGCACCAGTTCGTGGTGGGACTGACGGTTCAACTATTTCATTTAAGGGTCTACCAACACCTAACTTGTTTGCTGGTGGCGAGAATATGCATGGACGCTTTGAATATGTGGCTGAAGAGTCAATGGAAAAAGCCGTTGATGTAGTTCTTGAAATTATTAAGATAAATAGTGAAAATAAGAAATAATTCAATTTAGCTCTAGTTGAGGGAAATCCTTGACTAGAGCTTTTTTTGTATACTTAGAATATTCCGCTTAAATATAGTAGCTTCATAGTAGTTTCGTTATGTAACCTTGTATTAAAATCGATTGACGAATTAAAATAATAATGCTATCTTAGCGGTAATATAATAACGGAGGAACCGCGTATGCTGTTCATTTAATAGGATTTTCATTAGAACATAGAAAAAATAGGTCTAGAACCTATCTTATTTTGTGTACCCTAATGCCTTGCGAATGGACAAAAGATACCTTTTCTCTTTTTGTGGTGCAGTGGGTAAACTGCACCCTTTTTTTCGCAAGTTTTAGAGTACCGTCACTTGTGAAGGGAATAAAATTGAATAATAATATAGAAAAATATGGTTTTACAAATGAAATCAAATCATCAGAAAACACGGAAGGATTAAGTTGGGCTCGAGTAACTAGTCAACATCGAGATCTGTATCAAATCGTAACCAACCAAGGATTTTTACAGGCTAAGATTTCTGGTAAGTTACATCATCAAATCGATAATACAATCGATTATCCGGCTGTCGGAGATTGGGTGTTAACCTCTTTAGAAGCTAACAGTACCGGGATCATCCAAAAAGTTACTCCACGTAAAAGTGTTTTAACGCGTGAGGCTTCAGGAAATGATAGTAATGGTCAAATTATTGCTAG
Source organism: Companilactobacillus sp. HBUAS56275 (assembly GCF_036913655.1). Taxonomy (NCBI): domain Bacteria; kingdom Bacillati; phylum Bacillota; class Bacilli; order Lactobacillales; family Lactobacillaceae; genus Companilactobacillus; species Companilactobacillus sp. HBUAS56275. The sequence goes on along the minus strand of NZ_JAYKKK010000001.1, from coordinate 348,106 downwards.
TAATATCGATACCATTTTTATTTGTATGTCGTTGAATGCCAACTTTAATCCACGAAGAGTGGAACGTTATCTGACTATGGCTTGGGATAGTGGGGCTATTCCAGTTGTAGTATTAACCAAGTCGGATTTATGTGATGATTTGGCTACTAAATTACAAGAACTTGAAGATGTTTGTATGGGTGTAGATATAGTCATCTGTTCAGTTGAAACAAGGACTGGACTAGAAGAATTGTTAACCTATATAAAGCCGCAAAAAACGGTGGCTTTCGTTGGTTCATCTGGTGTTGGTAAGTCATCTTTGATCAATTGGTTGTCGGGAAATTCTGAATTGGAGACCAAACAAGTTAGGGAAGGTGACGATAAGGGCCGTCATACCACAACATCACGTCAGCTGTTATTATTACCGAATGGTGGAATTGTAATTGATACCCCAGGTATGAGAGAACTACAATTATTCGTCGGTAATCTCTCTAAAACTTTTGAAGATATAACGGAATTAGCAAAACAATGTCGTTTCCGTGATTGTACACACCAAACTGAACCTGGATGTGCTGTAAAACAAGCTGTCAACGATGGTCAATTGGATGCGGAACGATTGAAGAGCTACTTAAAATTACAACGAGAAATGTCGTATAGCGGCATGAATTCGCGTGAATTGGAAAACGAAAAAATAAATCAAATGTTTGGCGGTAAAAAAGCCATGAAAAAATTGCGTCAACACATGCAACAAATCAAACGACGTTAAAATTTCGAAAAATGGGACATCAAATTAATGATGTTCTATTTTTTTGCAAAAATAACGATAACAATGTAGTAAAATAATATGTTTTACGAAAACATAAAACAAAAAAAAAACATCCAAAAAATTAAACAATAGTCAATTTATATAACAAAAATGGTAAAAATATGTGAAAAAAAGCATGTCCAAATTAATTAGAACTCTATTTTTTACGCAAAAATACAATTAAAAAATTCAAAAATATAATAGCAAAAAAGTACAGCAACTCTACATGCCGTTTGTATTTGAAGGGACATGTAAAAAATGACATTCTTATTAATATCGAATTATTCATGTCATATTATGTCGGGGGTTTTAATGGGAAAAAAGGAAAATTGCTAATGCTTTATTTATAAAACTTATTTTTAGGGGAGAATATGTTGATAAAAAAACAATTGCTTTATGCGACTTTATTTGCTTCTAGTTGCCTTTTGTCAACCACAGTCGTCAAAGCTGATGAAGACACTAGTAATCAACAACAAACAGTAACGACACAAGCACAAGCACAAGCAAGTACTCAAACAGAAACAACAGATACCGTTTCTGACAATAATAAAAATTCAAATTGGGTTTTTATTCCTGAGGCTTCAAAAGAAACTACTAATCAAAACGATTCATCTGAACAAGCCAACGATTCCACAGCGACACCGAATAATACTCAATCGTCTGCTGCACAAACTAATCAGTCTACACAGGCCGTTCAGGAAGCACAACCAACTTATCATGATGAAGCAATCAATGGTGTGTTTACTATCGGTGGCAGTATTACCAATCTTCACGATAATAACGACAAGCCAATTACAAATCGTTATTTAGGACCAAATACTGCATGGCGTGCTGATTATCGTCGTACCTATAAAGACAAAGTTTATTACCGAGTTGCCACAACTGAATATGTTGATTCAACGATGGGAACCTATCGAGATTATGCTCAACCATATAACGGAACTGTAACTGTTGTTTATAAGAGTGGTGCCAGTGTTCACGATTTCCAAGGTTTCGGTGATAAAGCCGTTTACTTAGGAAATAATTTACCAACTGGTAGCAGTTGGAAGGTCAACAGTCGTGCTCATTTTGGTGGCAAAGATTGGTATCAAGTCGGCGGTAATACTTGGGTACCTCAAGATTACGTTGTTCTCAGTCAAGGTCAATATCAAGATGCTAAATGGATCTCTGGAGTGCCTTTGATTGCTCAAAGACCAGAGTTACCAAACGGTTGTGAGATTACCGCTGTAACAATGATGTTGCAATACGCTGGGGCCAAAGTTAATAAGATGCAAATGGCTAGAGAAATGCCTCGTAGCAGTAATCCTAATTATGGCTATATTGGTCAACCTTGGGATGGGACTGGAATTACGATTTTTCCACCAGCTTTGATGAATTTAGTCGAAAAATATGCCGGCACAGCCAAAAATTTGACTGGTCAAGGATTCAACGCTATCAAATATCAAATTAACATCGGTCATCCAGTTGTGACATGGAATACACTTTATGGTTTTCCATACCACGCTTTAGTTGTAACGGGCTATGACAAGAATTATGTCTACTACAACGATTGCTGGACTAATCAAACTCTCCAAATGGGGATCAATCAATTTATCAATAATTGGAACACGCAATAAAGACGTGCAATAAGTTATTAAGGGGAAAGAAAAATGAATAAAAAGTTTCAATTTGCTTTTGTTTGTGGTGTAGCTTTAGCTGCTGTTACTTTGTCACAACAAAGCGTTAAAGCTGATACAACAACTGAAGGTCAAGCAACTGAACAAGTGGCTAAATCACAAGCTGTTGCCCAAGCACCAACAACACAAACAACTACTACTGAGGATCAAAATCAAGAATCAGTAGCTAATGATGATCAAACTCAAGTAGCACAAAGTAACGATCAACAAGCTACTCAACCTTCACAAACAACTGAAGACAATACTCAAGCAGCACAACCAGAAGCACAAGATTCATCAGCTCAAGCAACTACACAAGCTAATGCTACTGCAAGTAACATCACACCTTTAAAGGGAATTGTTACAACAAAGGGCTATACACAACTATATGCTCAAGATGGTTCAGTTATCTCTAACCGAGTTTTAGGTGGGAACACAGCTTGGCTAACTGATCAAAAATTAGTTTATAATGGTCAAACTTATTATCGTGTTGCTACAAACGAATACGCTAATGCTAACAATGTCGTTTTGACATATGGACATCAAGCAAACGGTGTTGTTCGTGTTAAATCATGGGGAGCTGCTAGTTATTCACGTAATGAAGCTGGATTCTACAAGAATGGTCAAGCCAACTACGCTGCAAATTCAGTTTGGAAATATGATCGTACAGACAGTTCCAACGGCAGAACTTACTACCAAATTGGTAATGATATTTGGCTAAACAGTGACGATTCAGCTGTTGGCCCCGCTTATCAAAATCCAAATGGTTGGCTACAAATTCAAAATAGTCAAATCAAGCCTAGTGGTGGTTCTGTTGGATATGACCTATACAACGGTGTTGAAGGTGTCAAAGTTTGGTTAGTTAGAAGATACTTTGGTTACTCAAATGCCCACACAATTTATGATGGCTCAGTAGCCTCAAGTGTTAGATCACTTCAAGCTAGAAAAGGATTGCCTGTTACAGGTGTTGTTAACTTAGCAACATGGAAAGCTATGGGTTACTCAGAAGCTGACTGGTACGGCATTGATTCTTATGTAGCACCACTTCAAACAAACATTACAAGTACACGTTCACAACATATTGAAGCTATGATCAACCAAGCATACAAGTATCTTGGTAAGACTTGGATCTCTGGTGCTGCAAGTATGCCTGCTTACGGTGTTGACTGTTCAGGACTAGTTACACAAGCACTTTACGCTTCAGGTGTTGATTCAGCTCCAATTTCAAATATTCAACATGCACAACCAGGTCATGAATGGAACAGTCGTGATTACTGGGCAGATGCAAGAATTCCACATATCAACTTCAATAACCGTCAAAGAGGAGACTTGATTTTCTTCACTGACCCATCAACAGGAATTATTTGGCATGTAGGTATTCTATTAAACCGCGACACAATGATTGAATCATGGCCATATGCCGTTCAAGTACACTCAATTTACGGTAACCGTGGAAATATCGCCGGTGTTAAGAGAGTATTTTCATAATCAAAGTTATACTGAGGGGTTTGTAGAAAATGAATTTTAAAAAACAACGTTTAAATAAAGCGCTTGAAGATAAGATATATCGTGTGAAATTAGTTCACAGTAAAAAAGGTTGGCTAACAGTTGGCTTAACTTTTATTACTTTGTTAGGTTTCACAGCATTAGGCGGAAAAACTGTCGACGCTTCAACAACTAATAATGTAGCAATTGCTAAAGCAGCAAAAGGAAATTACGTCCAACTTTGGAGTGACGTTACTTCCAATGGTATTCACAAAACTAATCGTGCTTTAGGCAATGGTACAGCTTGGAAGACTGCTGCATCTGTTAAGGGTGTTGATGGCGAAACTTATCTATTAGTTGGTGGTAATGAATACGCTAATGTTAAAGATATGGCTCTTCAAAATGAGACATCATCACAAGGACTACTAGGGGTAGTTCATACAAGAACAGACAAGAAGATCACTAGACTATATGGTGATCCAACACAAGGTGCCAAATTAATTACCAACCGTGCTTTAGGTAGAGACACATATTGGAAGACCGATAAAAAAGTTGTTGTAAACGGGGAAACTTATTATCGTGTCGCTACAAATGAATGGGTCAAAGCTGAAGACGCTTATTTAACTGGTAACAGCAACAATGGTTCAACTGAGACAAACCAAAATAATAATAATAGTGGTTCAACTACTGGTAATACTAACCATAACAATGGCGGTACTACTACACCAACAACTCAAAAAGCTACTATTATCGTTCATCATGTGAAAGCGGATGGTACTAAGTTTGGCGATGACGAAACTTTCACCAGAGAAGTTGGTTCGATATTTGATGCTCAATCACGTGATACTACTGGTTGGATGCCTGAAAAGATGACCCAAACTATTACGGTTCATAAAGGTACTAATGAAGTAACCTTCGTTTATCACCAAACAAAAGAAGGCAATATTAAAGTTAACTATGTAGATGAAAAGGGTAACTCTATTGCTGATTCCGATAACCAATCAGGCTACTACGGAGCTAATGTTCCTGTTAATGCTAAAGATATTGATGGTTACACATTAATCGGTGCTAAGAGTCAAACTGTTAAAGTTAGTGAGAATGGCAATACTGTTACATTTAAATATAAGAAGAATGCCGTTACACCTAAAACTGCAACAGTTACATTGAACTACTTAGATGCTAAGGGTAATGTGATTAGATCAGCTACAACTACAACCGCAGAGGTTAATACAACACGTACGTTTAGTGCACCTACTATTGGCGGTTACAGATTGAACGGTGAAGCTAGTCAATCTATTAAAGTGAATGCGGACAATAATGTTATTAACTTTGAGTATGATAAAGAGATTGAACCAGTCCAACAATCAACAATCACAACTAGATATGTGGATGCCAATGGTACAGATATAGCTGATCCTCTAGTTAAAAAAACTGATAATGCTAAACCATATACTTCTAAGTCTAAGGATGTTGAAGGCTATACGTTAGATGGCGATGATACTCAAACAATAAAATCCGTAACCGGTGATAAAACTTTGGTATTTAAGTATACGAAGAATGCCACTAAGGCTAAAGCTCCATTGACCATTCAATTGCTTAGTGCCGATACAGGCTATGTTGTTGGAAACGGAATTGAGAGACGCGAAGAAATTGGTAAAAAAGTAACGGTTGATGCACCGGATGTTCTAGGATATGACATTGTTGGTCCAACTCAACAGACTGTTACTATCAGTGGTAAAGGTGGTATCTACGCCGATACAATAGTTACATTTAAGTACAGAAGAAACGAAACTAAGATGAAGCAAGTAATCTCTCAATTGAATGCTGAACTATATAAGATAGAAAATGAATTTAGAGCAGAGCACAATGTTCCACCTCTTGAGTTAAATAGTGATTTACAAGCGGGTGCTGAAGCTCGTGCTGCCCAAATTGTTTACGGAATAGATCAACAAGAGAACTTCATTGGACATGAACAACCTGATGGATCAGATTTCCGTAAAGAACCACACCTAGCTAAGTATGTTTACGAACACAGTGGTGTCGGTGAAAATATTGGAATGAATGGATCAGATGGCAAAGATATTTCCCAATGGGCTCGTCACATTTTCAATACAGAGATAGGTGATGAGGAACATGCTGATAACGCTCTGGATCCAAACTATGTAGCAGGAGGATTTGCAGTCGGAATTTCATCAAATGGAACTGTTTATGGTGTTCAAGATTTCGGTATGTAAATAGTTTATATAGTATCGTCGTTTTACTCCAAAAATAAAGGCTCTAACAATACGTTAGGGCTTTTATTATGTTTAGTATTTTGAAAGGGATTTAATAATGAAAAAAGTATTACAAATTATCGGAGGGATTGCTGTTTTAGCAGTTGTTCTGATTGCTGGAATAGTTATGGGGATGGAACACAACAAACCTTCCGAAAGTAGTTCGGCTAGCGCAGACAAAACTGAACAAACTGTAAGGGCAAAACCCAAGAAAAAGAAGAAAGCCACAAAGCCTGCTGTTGATACGAAGAAATCTTCAGACACTAATAATGATAGTAACAGTAATGCTTCAGAATCAGACACTTCTGATAAAACATCAGATTCAGATGCAAGGTCGCAAACTCCAAAGAAGTATTTTGATGTTCCATATACTTGTACCTTTAAAGGTGACACATACACGCTTCTATTAAAGAGCAATGGTGAGTACATTTACAATTTGACTAGAGCAAATAATGCTACGGCGGATCCTGGGATTACTTTTGAAAAGGGTACGTATGAAGTAAATAGCGAAGGTTATCTCAGATATCCTACGCAAACTTCATTTGTTTTTGCTAAATGGCCAACTGTTGGCGATATCATGTCAACGACACCAACAGATGTCAGCTTTACTGGAAAAGGTTCTCGCTATCCTCGTGCAGTTCAATCTGGTGCTCGTGTCAATAGTTTCATGATTGTGAACGATGGTGATGTGATTCAAGGTAATGAAGATGGAGTTGACTTAAAACCACAACCAGGATTAGAAGTAAAAGATCCTGAGAAGGTTGGTCCAGAACTTCATCAACAATTTATCGACTCACAAAATCATTAAAAATGAAACATAATTATTTTGGAGGGATTTAAGGAGAATGCGAAGAGGAGTTATTGCAACAGTTATTTTCTGTACATTGTTATTAGCGGGATGTAGTGTTAACAATCAGTCAAAAGTTTCTAATAATGACAATAAGGTAACTAAGGTTAGTAAAAAAGAATCATTAGATGGTCGAGGGTTCATGAGTCCTTCAACAGATTCTATAGAAAATGGCATTGCATTTAAGGGTGATAAATTTATTTGGAAATATGGTTATCCTGTATCAAATGCAGAAAATAGTGGTATTTTTGCTTTATTAACAGGCAATTATAGAGTTGAAGGCAAAAATATTCTTATGTATAACATTAAAAATACCAATTTTTATCAAGGAACATTAAAACAACTTAGTAAGAATCAATATACATTTTCTTCAAACTCTAACATTGTTCCAAAGAAGTTAAGATTTAAACTTAGTAAAAACAATAAGCTTCATCTAATGACAAAAAGTACAAATTTTGGAACTATTGACATGCTGGACTATGGCACGGTAAGTGGCACTCCAAACTATAAAAAATGGTCTAAAGACTATGCAGTGGATGATATAGATAATGAAATGCAAAAAGTAACTCCTAAAGAAAACAATCAATCTACTGTTAGCCAAGACAATCAAGATAAAGATGAAAATACAGACGAAAGTAGTTGGGATGACTCTGATTTTTCTGATAAGACACATATACATAATTTAAAAGATTTTCAAAAATTCATAGAGGGTAGTTACCTACTTAATGGAGATTCAGATACAGTATTTCATTATCGAAAAGGTGAATTCAATTGTACGGTTTATTCAAATGACGAAGATCTAAATGATGACAGTACGGAAGATGTAACTGCACACTATAAAGTTTATTGGCAAGATCCTGATGATACTAGCATAACAAACAAAATTATTGTTGCTGAAAACGGATATGTCTATATGAAAAGTGATACTGATGATTCATCTCCTTACCGTCGTAACGGAAATGCAACAAGTTGGTTATGGTACACCTTTGGCAGGGAGTAGACTTCAATAGACAATTGCTAAAGATTGTTTTAGTTATGGGATAAGTTAATTACTGTTTATGAATAAAGGTTAAAGACAAACTTTATGAGACCAATAACTCTGAAATGACAGATAACGATTAACGTAAGCATTTCGTGACTACGCTAAAAATTAAGAAATAAAAATAGGGAATTAATTAAGGGAGAGAAAAAAGATGGATTTTAAAAAGAAACGTTTAAACAAAGCTTTAGAAGACAAAACATACCGTGTAAAACTTGTACACTCAAAGAAAGGTTGGCTAACAATTGGCCTAACTTTTGTTACATTATTCAGTGCTACTATGTTGAGTCAAAAAACTGTTGATGCTAGTGCTGTTAATAATGTTGCCGTAGCAAGTTCAAGTAATAGCACTTTCGTACAACTTTGGAGTGACGTTACTTCTAGCAACATTCATAAAGCTAATCGTGGTTTAGGAAATGGTACAGCTTGGAAAACTGCTAAGGCCGTAAAAGGTGTTGATGGTGAAACTTATCTATTAGTTGGTGGCAACGAATACGCTAATGCTAACCAAATGGATCTAGCCGACGAAACATCAAAACAAGATTTAACAGGTGTCGTTCTTACTAATGTTGAATCTAAACTTTACACAAATCCATTAGCTGACGGTGGTCCTCAACTTATCACTAACCGTGGCCTAGGCGATAATACAGCTTGGAAGACCGATACTAAAGTAGTTGTTGACGGTCAAACCTATTACCGTGTCGCTACCAACGAGTGGATCAAGGCTAACAACGTTTCTCTAACAAGCGTTTCTTCAAGAAGTGAGAAAACTTATACTAAGAACGCACCAGATGCAGAATCTACTACAACTGATAACGGAAATACTAACAATAATAATAGTAGTAACGGTGGTTCAACTACTACTCCAGCTGATCCCGATAAAGAAGTTACTATTACGATCAACTATTTCAAACGTTCAACTACAACAAACGATACATATATTTTAAAAACTGAAAAACGCAAAGTTAAATTAAATTCAAATATTACAATCGATGCACCTGTATTCAATGGTTATACAGTTGTACCTGGTGAAGATCATTGGACTTATAAAGTTCAATTTGATGGCGAAGAATTTAATATTCCTTATACAAAAGATAGTGAAAACAATGGTGGCTCAACTACTACTCCAACCAATCCAACTGATTCTGATAAAGAAGTCACTATCACCATTAATTACATCAAACGTTCAACTACAACAAACGATACATATGTCTTAAAGACTGAAACACGTAAAGTTAAATTAAATTCAAGCATTACAATTGATGCACCTAAATTTGATGGTTACACAGTAGTGCCAAGTGAAGAACATGGAACATATAAAGTTCTACTTGATGGTGAAATCTTCACTGTTCCTTACACTAAGGATGATGCCGATCCAACAGGTGCTCAAAGTAAGTTTGTAAGTATTCATTTACTCGATGAACAAGGTAAGGAATTAGTGGGCAGATGGGATATGGCTCCACTAGGGAAAGAAAAGACTTTTACAGCTCCTACTCTTGATGGATACACTCCAGTTGAAGCAAGTAAGACTATTGTTGCTAAAGCTGAAGGTGACACAGATATAAACTTTACATACAAAAAGAACAGTACTCCTATTGATCCATCAGCAAAAACAGCCAATGTAACTCTTAAGTATGTTGACGAAAATGGTAAAGAGATCGCTGACAGTAAGACTGAAAAACAAGAAGTCGGCAAAGAACTTGTTGTTTTGGCTCCAAAAGTAGCCGGCTATACTCTATATTCGAATACGAGTGACAGAATTATAGTTAATGAAGCTGGTAATACAATTACTTTCATTTATAAATCAAGTGAAGACGCAAAAATCAATTTGCCAGCCGATGCCACTGCTAACATAACTGTTATGTACAAGGATGAAAATGCAATCCGTATTGCTAAAGATAAAGTGACAACTGAAAAAGTAGGTTCAACGGTTACTGCTAAGGCAATTGATATTCCAGGATACAAATTAATCTCTATACCAACAACAGATTTGCTTGTTAATCCAGATGTTGGTAACAGCACAACCTTCACTTACCAAAAAGATTCCAGTACGACACCAGAAACTAAGACTGCCAATGTGACGGTTAAATATGTTGACGATCAAGGTAAAGATGTAGCTGACGCCAAAACTTTGAAAGATCAAAAAGTTGATTCAACTATTAGTGAGGATGCTGTTAAAGTTAATGGCTATACAGCTGATCAAGCAACTAAGTCTGTTAAAGTAGCTGCTGATGGTTCATCAGTAATTACTTTCACTTATAAAAAAGATGCTGTAGCACCTAAGACTGCAACTGTCATAACTAAGTTTGTTGATGAAAGTGGTAAAGAACTTGCTGATGCTAAATCTGATAAAACGGAAATTGGTAAGGACTTCACTGCCAAAGCTGTTGATGTCGACGGGTATACTGTGAAAGGTGATGCTACTCAAACAGCCACTGTTTCAGGCGATAAGACTGTAACTTTCACTTATACTAAGAATGCAGCTGAATCAAGTGTAGATACATCTGCTGCTGCAAGTAAAATTATTTCACTATTAAACGAATATCGTGAATCGAAGGGTCTAAAAGCTCTTACTACGGATGTTAATTTATCAAATGGCGCCGTGGCTCGTTCAATCACTGAACAAGGTCATGTAAATGCCAACAATGATATTTATGCTGCCAATCACGACGAGTTTAAAAATCAATCACAACCAGATATTAATAAGTATGCTTCATATGATAAGGCAGAAAACTTGGCCGTAACAAACGGTTCAACTGCTGATGAAGTGGCACAAAATGCTATGGAACAATGGAAAAATTCACCTGCCCATAACGAGGCTATGTTGGATGGTACATATATTGCTGTCGGCGTCGGTGTTCAAAGATTGAACAACGGTATGTATGTTGCTATTCAAGACTTTGGTGGGGAACTTAACATGTTTATGTAAACTCTAGGAATAATTTCGTCTATGAAATTTTACTTCTTGATATAACACCATAAATTATTTTCAATTTAAAGAAAGGGAATGAATCCTAGTGATTCATCCCTTTTTCTTTATTCATTTTTCATAAAAATTTATTGACGAATTGATGTACAGTACATAGTTGCTTGTAATTTGGAATATTAATAGCAAATTACTGTGGAGCCTTGTTATTTCACAAAAGTTTGTTAAAGTAAAAATGTAGCAGAAATGCATACCAATCCATGCATTAATAAAGGAGAAATTATTATGCCACTTGTACATATCGACCTTATCGAAGGCCGCAGCCCTGAGCAATTGAAGGGCATGGTAAAAGACGTTACTGACGCCATTGTTAAGAATACTGGTGCTCCTGCAGAACATGTTCATGTTGTTTTGAACGAAATGGCTAAAGAACATTATGCTGTTGGTGGAGTTCTAAAAAGTGACGAAAACTAAAAGCCGAAAGGCTTTTTTTTAATGGAGGTACAATGTTAGAATCAGTTTTCCCAAATAAGGACCTTACAGAGCAACAACAAGAGGTTTTCAATCAAATACTATCGTTTACTAAAGAGGGGTTAAAAAGTCCTCAGAAGTCCGTTTTTCAACTCAATGGGGATGCTGGAACGGGCAAGAGTGTTATCTTAACGCAACTATTTTTAAAAATTGAAACTTTGGCAAAACAGAATAAGACTGATAATTATTTTTTGGTCAATCATCCCGAGTTATTAAAGGTTTATCAAGAAAATGCTGGTGAATTCGATCAGTTACGCAAGAATCGTTTTCTCAGGCCGACAACTTTTATAAATCGGATGCATAAGAGTCAAAAACAAGCCGATATTGTGGTTATCGATGAAGCTCATTTATTGTTAAGTGAGAGTGACAATTACAATAATTTCACGCAAAAGAATCAACTATCGGAAATTATAAAATTAAGTAAAGTCGTGATTTTAGTATTTGATGCTCACCAAGTTTTAAAATTAAAAAGTTACTGGTCGGATAAATTCTTAGAACAAATTATTCCTGACCAAATTAATTTTGCTAGTGCTACCTTGACGACTCAAATGCGTATGCATGCACCACAAAAAGTTATTCAGTGGATCAACGATTTAACCGACAATTTAAAACTAACTACGTTGGAACATCAAAATTCCGATTACTTATCAATGAACAGTAATTATGATTTTCGAGTTTATCATGATGCTGAAAGAATGTATCAAGCTTTGAAAAAGAAAAACGAGCAGGCAGGGGAGTCACGTATTGTAGCAACCGCTGATTATCCGTCAACTTTGGATGGCAAAAAACATTACGTTAACGAAGGTGATTTTCATTTGCCATGGGATCAATATAATTATTCCAATACTACTTGGGCTCAAAAACCAGAAACTATCAATGAAATTGGCTCAATCTACACGGTTCAAGGGTTTGATTTGAATTATGTGGCTGTAATTATTGGACCATCCATTGCTTATGATAAAAATGGTCATATTAAAGTTGATATCGACAAATATGAGGATCAAGAGGCTTTTAAGAAGCGACATGATAACGATATTATTAATTTAAGTGATGTTAAAAAAAGAATCATCTTGAATTCGATGAATGTTCTACTAAAACGTGGAGTTAAAGGATGTTTTATTTATTTCCATGATTCCAAGATATTTGATCAATTACAAAAATAGGGTATAGAAAAAGCCGACAATTATGATTGTCGGCTTTTTCGGGTAAACTACAAATATTGCTTTACTGATGTAGTTTAATATATTCTAAAATAGTTTTTTCTTCGTCTTTAGTTGCTTCGTAGTCACCAGATTTTAAATTGTGAACACGTTCAACTGAAAGATGACTTTCGAATGCAAATTGTGTATCGTTCATATCCTTATCTTTTTCATACTGAATTATCATTTCAGCAATATTTGGTTTATCCATGAAACTACCTCCAATAAGTTTGTTTAAAACTTAAATCTAAAAGATTGCCCATCTAGTAAATGGCCAATAACGCCACTTGACTTCACCAATGACACTCTTTTTATCAATGAAACCAATGATACGGCTGTCTTTTGAAACAGTTCGATGATCTCCCATAACAAAGTAAGTTCCAGCAGGAACCTTATTAGTTGATTCAACTTTTTTTAGATAAGAATTACTATAACGTGTCTTATATTCAGGTGAATTCTTAGCTAGATAACTTAAAGTAAAATCATAGGTATAACTATAAGGCTTACCAGCATATAAACTAGTATCAGGTTCCTTTAATTTAGAACCAGGCTTAAGGAAGTCTTCCTTGTATAGTTTACCATTAATATACATTTTGTTGTTCTTAGAAACCACTGTATCTCCAGGTAAACCGATCACTCGTTTGATATAAAATGAGCCAGCCTCGTCTGGAGCTTTCAAGACGATAACATCACCACGTGAGATTTTTGAATGTCTAGCGGCGATTACTTTGTCACCATTCTCAAAGGTCGGTTGCATCGATGGCCCCGTTACCTTGTCATTAGAAAGAATGTACTTAAACCCTAAAAAGAAAACGGCATAGATTGCAAGCGTCATAGCAATAGTTTGTAGCCAGAACTTCCAACCTGATTCCTCTTCCTTTTGAGGCTGACGTCTTCTATTATTTTCTGCCATGTTTCACCTCTTATATGTACTAACTAAGATATTACACTTTTTCGGAATTATTGGAAATAAATGTATTATTCCAACCAAGAATTTTACCATTATTTAATTTTTACATGCAAATTATAACTTTATGTTGAATTATGATTCTAGTAAAATGTTAACGGTATATGTTTAAATATCGGTTTCTGTTCGAATTTGATTGAATATCAACTGATGTGGTGGAAGGATGCCGTCGGTAGTGGAAAATCTGTGGGCCGCTGGAACGTGACGGACTCGGCTTGAAGCTAATAATTTTTCACTTCGCGAAAAATCATGGATCTCCAAGTCCGGTCTTCTACTAACCTTGCTTCGCAAGCTAAGTAGAATTTCGCCACTTAGGGCCCACAGATTTTCCACTACCGACTGTATTTCTGGTTCTACTGTTATTTGCTAGAACTGTAGTATCTGAGTAGCTTTACATAATCAGATAAATCTTATGAATTTTGACCTAAGAAAACAATGGTATCTATGGTTAGGCATATGAATCCATTTAAAAACAGAACACAGTATTACTTCGGGGCAACAAGAGAATTAACTTATTCATGAGCTTTACCTTAGTAAATTGTTGTTTTTTTAAATTGGATTAGACATGATTTTTTAAATAGAAAAGATATCGGACTAAATAATTTATCTCTAATAAAACAATCACAATGTTGTTTAGTCCGGAGCAAAAATTTGGAATGCGTTCAGCTATGAAATTATTGTTATCGGCTTTGCCGATTACAATAAGGCCGACTTCGGAGATCCATTATTTTGCACGAAGTGTAAAATGATTAGCTCCGAATCGCGCCCATAGCGTTCCAACAGCATTCCAAATTTTTGCGGAGGACGGCAGTAGAGCAAGGATCAAAATATCGTTTAGTTGGGAGTAATAATGAATTATATTGATAAATTAAAACAGGATGTAGCGGCGTTGCCTAATGGAATGAAATTTAATCTTAAAATAAGGCTTATTGAGCGGATTTGGGAAACTTTATCGCAAAATCAACTACCTAAATATCATTTTCCCCAGCTTCAATTGAGTGAAGATGAAATTACTGAATGTTTGCGTCAAAATATGGATCTTCAAGATGCTGACTTTGAAGCTTTATTGAAAAACCTAGAGATATTCGACCACGATTTGGGTGAACTTCGTACGCAGCTTCAAAATGAATTTGGTTATTGGGCAACGATCACTCAAGACTTTGTTCAACAGCTAATTAATGAATTTCCGGAACAAAACTTTTTGGAATTAATGGCTGGAAATGGTTACTGGTCTAAAGGTTTGCGTGATTTGGGAGTCGAAACTTACTGTACGGACGATTTGAGCTGGGCTAGTCACAATCAAACTGGTAAGGATCTGCTAACGGATGTGGAGTCACTCGATGCTTTACAGGCTTTGGATAAATATAGTTCAAAAGTGAATAATGTTATTCTAGCTTGGAGTCCTGATCGTGAAGATATCGATCTTAGGGTCTTGAATAAAATTCGTCAATTGGACGTAAACTTCTTGGTTATCGGTGAAAAGTATGGTGCGACTGACAGTAAAGAGTTCTGGGACAGTGCTAAATTGGTCGATGACCCAAGAATTGAACGAATCAATCAGAGCTATTCCCATTATGATTTAGTCCATGATCAACTTTATCTAGTCAAATAGGGTAGAATAAGATACAAGATAAAATAATAGGTGAGATATTTATGAAAAAGGTAATATCAAGTATTGTTATTTTTCTGATAGTTCTGTTAACCGGAGTTGCTATCTCAAAAAGCGATTCAATTAAATACAACAATACAATGAATCGACTAGGTATGAGTGAACAAGCGATTGTTCTGCATACCAAATCTAAAAAGAATTTAGTCACAGTAGTTCAAGAATTAAGCAAAAAAAAGAAGGTATCGTCCTATCAGCTGATCTTCTTTGAAAAAAGTAACAGCGACTTAGGATATATCTACGGTCACAACAAGATCAATAAACTACCGATAACTTCAGGACGGTATTTCTCACAGGATGACTTCATTTCCCAGATACCATTTGCGGTTCAGGGGAAATCATCCCAATTAGAAGCATACAAACCTCAAGGTCAGTCGTACATTCAGATGGGTGATCGCTATATTTCAGTAATCGGTAATATCGGTTTTGACGGGGCAGATATCTTAAATGGTCAAACGTTGATCTCCTTGTCACCGAATCAACCAAAGTCGAAGTTGCATCTAAATCAAGTAACAACGGTGCTTGATGGTAATGCACTTTCGAACAAGGAAAGCTTGTCTAAGATTAAGAGTGTTTTGCACGCCAGCACATCCCACAAGTACGTGCCACAGACAGATGACTTTACAAACGCTGAAACGACCAACAATGGTGAGATGTATCTAGTCGGCATCGTCTTATTATTCGTCTTGATCGTCATCGTTGATTTTTATATCTTAGTTCCTTTAAAATACGATCTGTCCAGATCACACTTAACTGGTGATTTAAAGAATAACTACCAAAATGGATTAATGATCCGTTATCTAATCTATACGTTAGTGCCTTTCGTTGCCGGTTTTGCGGCGGTTAACTGGAAGATTGCTATCATCAGTAATAATACCTTCAACATGTTCATATTAGTTTCCGTTTTGATCACGATTCTAGTAGGAATGTCACAAATAATTTTTACCAAAAAACGGAGTGAGTAATTTAATGAAAGTCGATTTGAGTCCTGACTTTAAAGAAAAATATCGTAATTTATTAGGAGAGAGAGCTGACAAACTTTTTGACGCTATTCAAGAAGACAGTCAAGAAGCTTTTCGTCTCAATCCTTTAAAAGCTAATTTTAAAAATGTTTCTTATCCGCTGGATCACCCCATTGAATACAGCAATATCGGTTACTTTGGGGAAATCAGTGGTAATTCGATCGATCACTTATCAGGTTATGTTTACAGTCAAGAACCCAGTGCTATGTACGTAACTGAGATTCTTGATCCGAAAGAAAACGACAAGATCTTGGATCTCTGTGCTGCTCCTGGTAGTAAAACAACCTATATTGCCTCAAAAATGGCCTCTAAAGGACTTTTAGTAAGTAATGAGATAAACACTAAGCGTGCTAAGGTGTTGTCTTCTAACATCGAAAGAATGGGAATTACTAATACAGTCGTTACCAATAATTCACCAAAAGATTTTGAAAAGAAATTCGAGCAATTCTTCGATAAGATCTTAGTTGATGCACCATGTTCTGGTGAAGGAATGTTCCGTAAGGATCCGGAATCAGTTAAATATTGGTCTTTGGACTATGTAGAACAGTGTGCCAACCGTCAACAGCACATTCTCGATTCAGCCTACAAGCTATTGAATAAGGGTGGGGCATTAGTCTATTCGACTTGTACCTTCTCACCAGAAGAAAATGAACAAAATGTCGACTGGTTCTTGAAGAAGTATCCTGACATGCATCTGGTCGAGGTCAAAAAATATTCCGGTATGGAAGACGCCAAGCCAGAGTGGGGCAATGATAATCCTGAATTAGCCAGAGCTTTAAGAATGTTTCCTGATCGATTTAACGGTGAAGGACATTTCATGTGTAAGTTGGTCAAAGATGGCGAAACAGAAGAACCCCGAGATCGTCAAATCAATACCAATCTGAAAAAAGACGATATCAAGTTTGTTCAAAAATTTGCCAAAACTAACTTAACGAGCTTGTCTGAAAATAACTGGTTACACATCAGTGACTTCTTGTATCAAGCCGCTAGTCTAGATAACCGTTTCAAAGGATTACACATCCTAAGAAATGGTCTAAAACTGGGAGAATTCAAAAAAAATAGGTTTGAGCCCGATATCGCATGGATATTGGCACTCAAACCTGAAATGTTAAAAACTGTTTTTGAATTAAATGATGATCAATTTGAAAAATACCTACACGGCGAATCGATCATTTTAAAAGAACGTCCTGACTTTGACAACAAATGGATCGGTTTATCTTATCAAGGTAAAATATTCAGTTGGGGACGTTACAGTAATTCCCAAATAAAAAACGTCTATCCTAAAGGATTAAGACGGTAAAATAATGTTACGTTGTTTAGCGTAATTGACTAAGTTCTCATCGAAAACGATGGGAGCTTTTTTGATGTCTGCAATTGACTTAGCGCCAATAGCGGCCATGATCAATTTCAATTGTTTAATGAATTCCTCAAAGAAAATTTCGGTTTCACTTAGAGAGTACTTCTGCAAGTGATGCAAGACTAAACCAGACATACCCACAGCACTAGCACCCATACGAATAGCTTTGATGACGTCCATTGGTGTACGAATACCACCAGAAGCAAAAATCGTCATCTTATTTTGATAGGGGATAGATTCCAAGAGTGACTCGACAGTTGAAAGTGAGAATTGATCTAAATAAGTTAAGTTCAATTCATGATTACGGGCACTTTCAATCTGGGCAAAGTCAGTT
The DNA here is from genome assembly GCF_036913655.1 of Companilactobacillus sp. HBUAS56275. NCBI lineage: Bacteria > Bacillati > Bacillota > Bacilli > Lactobacillales > Lactobacillaceae > Companilactobacillus > Companilactobacillus sp. HBUAS56275. The sequence goes on along the minus strand of NZ_JAYKKK010000001.1, from coordinate 330,021 downwards.
CCGCCAAAACCTGAAATATCAACATACTTCACGCCAACTTTATAAAGGTCAGAGAGATTGTCCTTTGACAAACCAAAACCAACTTCTTTAACAATCACGGGAACAGTGACAGAAGAGACGATTTGCTTGATATTATCCAACCACATGAACTCTTGATCGCCTTCAGGCATAGCTAATTCTTGTAAAGCATTCAAATGAATCTGTAGGGCATTAGCTTTTATCAAGTCGACAGCTTGTTGGGCTTGTTGAGCATTAACTTTAGCAGAGACATTGGCAATCACGAAACCTTCAGGATCATTCTCTCTCAAAACAGAAAAAGAATCCTGAGTTTCTGGCAGACGAAGATAGACACCCATCGAACCACTGGATACCGGGATATTCAATTTGTGAGCTAACTGTGATAGCTCAGTATTAAATCTGGTCGATTGTTTAGATCCACCAGTAATTGCGTTGAAGTATATAGGTAAAGCCATTTTCTGATTAATGAAATGGGTTGAAAGATCAATCTGTTTCAAACTCAATTCAGGTAAGGCGTTATGTAGTAATCTAACGCTATCGAAATCAGCAAATGACTCGTCTGTGAAGTATTTTTCAGCTAAGAAAAGATGTTCAACTTTACGTTGAATTTGGGCATCTTGTTTAGGCATGAGCAATTATTTCTCCGATTTTTAAAGTAAGAGGGGTAATTCCAACCTTTTGCCACTCTTTTTTCAATTCAGCAACGTTTAATTTCTTATCGCTTAAGACGATTCCACAATCGCCACCGCCGGCACCAGAAGTTTTAGCGGAGCCACCGAGTTTTTCAGCAATGTCGCAAAGCTTAGTTAGAAGGTCTGTTTCAATGTGAACATCACTGAATTCAGCTAAGTCATCTAGGAGGTTACGATACTTGCTGAACATTTTTTTGATCAGTGCAGAATCGTTGTTCTTGAATCCTTCAATCAATTGTTCAACATTTTTACGACTTTCTTGTAGGAAATGTTGATACTTTTCAACTTTTTGAGCTTTGGTTAAAGCAATCCGATCAACCAAGATGGAAGTTGAAGCAGGGGAACCAGTCCAGCCAACTGTCAATTCGAGATCTTCTGGTAAATCGAGGCTTTGAATTTTTAGTTCTGGCCAGTCTAAAGATAGAATCTCAGTAATACTGTGATTACGGATCATGTTGAAGATCCAGTTACGGTCGGGAGAATAGTAAGCTACGATACCACCAAAGGCACTAGCAGCAATATCTCCCAAACTTCCATTTCCTTGAACGGATAAGTGTGAGATGGCAGCAATTTTATAAATATCCATCGCTGACAGATTTAAATGATAAAAATCACCTAGAGTTTTCACTACGGCGACAGTTACGGCTGCCGATGAGCCTAAACCATACTTTTTACCATCTTGGGAATCAAGTTCACTTGTTACTAACAAATCGTAGTAACTTAGTTTTTTACCACGTTCTAGGGCGTACTTTTCAATGAACTTGATCGCTGCCAGAATGTACTGCAATTGACTTTCAGAGTCATCAAAGACCAATTCAGTTCCTTGACGGTTCCAGTGAATGAGTTCCTTATTTAAGTTTTTTGACTGGATCGTTCCACCATTTTGAGTTTCGTTAACTGTAACGGTAACGTACTTATTTACGGATGTAAGAACTGCGGGAAATCCTGTTTCGACGACAGCATATTCTCCAGCCAAATATAATTTTCCAGGTGCTTTTCCTGTAGACAAAAATATCATACCTTTCAATTAATATCAGATGTATTGGATGCCACTACCGATGTTAGCAACAACGCAAGATACATTGGATAATTGTTCCTCAATGTATTTTTGAACCTTCGCAATCGATTCCTTCGTACATATAATTTTAACATTTGGACCGGCATCAATTGTAGCATATGCGAGGATGCCTTTTTGACGTAATTCTTGAATTATTTGAAAAATTTGAATCGTCTCTGGTTCAAAATATGTGAATGAAGGATTAGCTGAAAGCGTTAAAGCATGCATGCTCATAGCATTATGTTCGGCAATTTCTCCAATTTTTTGGATATCTTTTTTAGCAATTGCTTGCTTAATTTCTTTTATCTCTGAAGCCACTAGTGTAACCCAATTTGGATAAAAAGGGGAGGTCTTGACGCTATTTTCCATCCCTACGGTAGAAGAAATCTTTTTACTACCCTTATTTATAACCACAGATAATAACGTTAAATCAATTTGGGGATTTTCGTCAATAGGCGTCGCAAAAGAAGTCTCGTTGTTACTTCCAGCAATCCATTCGACAAATCCACCATAGATCGATCGACTAGCAGATCCAGAACCATTACGTGCTAAAATTGAAAGTTCTTTTTTGTTCAAATTTAATTGTTCAGTCTCATTAATAGCTGCAGCCAAAGCCGCAAACCCGGAGGCTGAAGAAGCAAATCCGGCCGAAGTAGGGACATGATTGACCGTATCCACAACAAAATGGTCGTCGAAACTATAAAATTTCCGAACGACGTCTAAATATTTAAGAATACGTTTATTTTGATTTTCATCTAGCAAATTGTGGTTTAAGTAAACCGTATCGTGATCACTGTCAGAAATTGTCACTTTAGTATCCGTATAAAAACGATCCAACGTTAACGAAAGACTATTGGTGTAGGGTAACTTCAAGGCTTGATCCTTTTTACCCCAATATTTGATCAAAGCAATATTTGTAAAAGCCCGTGCTGTTCTAACCAATGTCCTCATCCTCCGCATAAATTGATAATGGTTGAATCCAAGTCTGTTCGGCGCCTGACTTGATCAGTGCTTTTTGGATCATCTGGGCGTTCTTCAAATTTCTAGCCAGACAAATAATACAGCCACCACGACCGCCACCAGTGATCTTACTGCCCAAAGCTCCAGCGTGATTGGCAGCTTCAATCAGTTTATCAGTTTTGGGGATAGCTAAATTTAATTTGGTTAAAGCTTCATTTGCTAGAGTGAAAACCAAACCTAATTTCTTCAAATTGCCTTTAGTTAAGTAATCACTCGCCTGAGTAGCGTAGTCGCCTAATTGTTGTAAGTAAGCACCGATTTTTTTAGGATCCTGGTCATACATCTTTTTGACGTCGGCAACAGTCTCTTTAGTGCGTCCTTTAACACCAGAATCAGCAATCACAATAAATCCATCGGAATTAAAATTAAAGTGCTTAGGAGCCACATTTTTGCCAAACTTAATAGGATCATCAGAACTGACTGTTAAAGCATCTAAGCCGCTAGCTTTTCCGTGGGTAACAGTCTCAGACTTGTTGACGTAGTCTAACAATAATTGATGATCCAAATCCTTTTTGAAAAAGTCGAAGAAGGCTCTTGTGATAGCCGCAGCGATAGCAGCTGAGGAACCCATGCCTCGTTCGATCGGTAAACCACTATCAATGTTGATGGTGTAGTTAACTTTGTCAGCGTTTAATTCTGAATCGAGCAAGTTGACTAAATATTTTACGCCTGATAATGAATCAGGGATTTTATCTATTTTTCCCGCATAGTACTTTGAGATCAAAGAATTTTCTTTACTTTGCTGCATTTTGACAATCACTGGAGTACTCAACAAGGGAATCGCAAAAGCAGGGTAGCCATAAACCACCGCATGTTCTCCCATTATAATCGTCTTCCCATGACTTTTTCCTATTCCTTTAAGCACATGCTCACCTCAATTTCTCTAAGTCTTTATTTTATACATCTATTGATGTGATTTCCACTTTCTAACGACCAACTATGATAGAATTTTTTCGGGTGATGAATAATGACATTAAATTTTGTACTGGGTAAAAACCAATTTGATCATCATAAAAAGATGATGGAGTTGTTCCAAGAGGATTATACCAAGGATCCGACCGGACAATTCTTCTTTTTAGTACCAAATCATATAAAATTCGAATCAGAAGTCAATATTTTAAAATATTTTCAAAAAGATAATGATTCTTTAATCGCAACTAACAATGTCCAAACTTTTTCGTTCTCACGACTAGCTTGGTACTTTTTGCGTGACAGTAGCGATTATAATTTAGAAACATTAACGCAAACTAAATCAGCGATGTTATTGAAGAATATTGTTCAAGAACACAAGTCTGAATTAAAAATCTTTGCCGGAATGATCGACAAACCGGGCTTCATTGACCAAATGATCTCACAGTTCGATGAATTCATGAATGGACAAGTTCAGCCTGACGATATTGATTTAGCTTTGAATTCAGATCAACAAGGGATCTTTGTCGATAAAATCAAAGAATTGAACCTTATGTATACAGCTTATTTGGAACAAATTCAAAATTACAATACTAATGACTTCCAATTAAACGCACTGGCAGATTTTTTAAACACTAAAATTGGAACTTCACACTATTACTTTTATATTGAAGGCTTTTCATCCTTTACAGCGGCTGAATGTAACTTAGTTAAGTCAATGTTAATCAATGGAGGCTGTCTAAACATTTCTTTAGTTTTAGACCAACCAGTGTTTGAAACAACTGATGAATCAGATTTCTTTTTCCGTCCCGCTGCGACGTATCAACAACTACACGAGCTGGCTAAACAGAATCGAATCGTAACTAGAAATCATTTTGCCGATACTAAGAGAATCAGTCCGGATCTAAGTAAATTAGAAGATTACTGGATTGAATCTAATATCGGTGGCATCAAACCAAGTGGATTAGACAGTCAAAACTCAGTTCAAATCTGGAAATGTACTGATAAACAGACGGAGGTCTCAGCCATCAGTACTTATATTCGTCAATTAGTGGCTACGCAGGATTATCGTTATAAAGATTTCTTGATCGTGGCTAGAGACTTGTCCGAGTATGGCTCGTTTATCGAATCCTTCATGGAAAACAATCAAGTGCCATACTTTATTGATTTACAAAAGAAAATGGCTAATCATCCCTTCAAACGTCTGATTGATCTATTATTTGCAATCGTGAATCGGGGTTTACAAGTGGACGATGTCATCAGTCTTTTGCGGACAGAATTGTTGATACCTGAAGAATTTAAAGATAATATCCAGGCCTTTCGTCAAGCAGTCGATTTAACTGAAAATTACGCTTTAACTAATGGAACAACTAAACGAGGCTGGATGGGACCTGACTTCAAACCAGATGTGCAATTAGACCCAGTGGTCGATAAAATCAAAATTTCTGAATATCAGTTGATCAACCAAATTAAAGATTTCGTCAAAAATATTTACAGTCAATTGGAAAAATTCGTTAAAAAATCACATTCTTCCATTGATAGTGTCAGTTTCTTGTATAACTTTTTAGAGAAGAACCGTGTCTTTGAGACATTATTGTTGTGGCAACAACAGGCCACCAATCAAAAGAATTTAACGTTGGCTAATCAGCCTGAACAAATTGTTAATCTCTTCAATCAAATTTTAGACGAGTACGTATCCGTCTTTGGTGAACGTGAATTCAACTCGAAAGACTTTATCGATATTTTGGATGCGGCTTTTGAAAATGCGACTTACTCCCAGATTCCTTCAACTTTGGATGCTGTCAGTATCTCAGAAATTGGGATGATTCAACCTAATAATCGTAAAATCACCTTTATTCTTGGCTCAACGACTAACAATATGCCAGGGACAACTGTTTCTAACGATATCGTGACTGACGATGAACGTCTTTTCTTAAATGATGGGTTAACTGATGGCAAATATCTGAATGAACCGGATGAAGTTATGAATAACTCGGAGCCATATTTGCACGATATTACCTTTACCACTGGTTCACAACGTTTGATCTTCACATATCCTAACTTCACTGAGGATAACAAGCAACAAGATCTATCCAGTTACGTGGTTCGAATCAAAAATCATTTCCGCTTGGATGAACAAATGGTGCTTCTGAATCCTTCAAGCGATGACCAATCTGAAAATGAAGTTATTCGTTACTTAGGTTCTAAGGCCTCTAGTTTGAACTATTTGATCCGTGTATCACGTTCAGCGTTGGATAATAAAACTGACATTCCAGATGCCTGGAAATATGTTCGCCAATTTCTATTGAATGAGGAACCAGAAACTTCCGAATTTGCTTTAAGTTCTTTGAATTATCAAAATATTCCGCAAAGTTTGAATTTAGATACGGTTGAAGCCTTGTACGGTAAAAATATCAATGTGTCGATCTCTCAATTAGAGACATTCTACATGAATGAGTACGAATACTTCTTGAAGTACGGTTTGAGATTGAAACCTAGACGACTCTTTGAAATCACGCCGGCACAAACAGGATCGATTTTCCACGCTGTGTTGGATAGTTTGGTGAAGTATTTACATCAAGAACAGGGCCGTTCTTTACGTAACATGTCTGATGGCGAGATTCAAAATCTAGTTAGTGATCTGTTTATAGAACAAATTGATTTACCAGAGAATCGTATTTTTAATTCTTCGGCACGAATGCAATACATCGCTGACAAGTTAAGGACAACTTTGATTCAACTGGTTAAGAATATGAAGTTGCAATTCTTGCGCAACAGTTCAGAACCAGAAAAATCTGAGGTTACCTTTGGTCGTATCAACAACAAACAAGACTTACCAGGACTTTCTTATCAAATTCCTGGCGGTCATTTGGTGAATGTTCGTGGAAAAATTGATCGAATTGATGAAATGATTCTCGATGACATCACTTATTTGACAATCATTGACTACAAATCAGGAAATAAGAGTTTTGATTTTTCACAATTCTTAGACGGTATCACCATGCAGATGCCAACTTATATTCAAAGTGTTATGAACAATCTGCATCTTTTGACTGATCGAGAAAATGCCAAAGTCGGTGGCGCTTTGTATGAACATATCCAAAATCCACTAATTACGTTGGATCGCTCGTTGATCAATACTAAGTCCTTAGAAGAGTCCGAAAATATTCAAAATAGCGACATCCAAAACAAGATCTTTAAGGAATTCCAATTGAATGGTTTGTTAGTCAATGATGAGGAATTACTCGCTAACATTGATACTCAAGCACTGACGAAAGCGGGGAAGGTTTCTAAAAATTCACCGGTTGTTAAAAAAGGAACTAACAACGTTATCTCACAAGAAGATTTGTTCCGAATCTTGAATTACAACGATCATTTGATCCGTCAAGCTGGAGAAAAAATTTATTCCGGTAAGTTGAATTTGAATCCTTATCGATACGGACAAATGACAGGCTTACAATATAGCGACTATCGTCCGATTTTCGAATTCGACGCGATGTTACCAGAAAACGACTATCACGATGTCATTAATTACAATAAAGAGAATGTTATTAAAGAAATACAAACTGTTTTAGAGGATGGTGAAGAGGATGCCTAAATGGACTGAAGATCAAGAAAAAGCCATTTATCATCGTGGACACGATATTCTTGTTTCTGCGGCGGCTGGTTCTGGTAAAACAACCATCTTGATTGAACGAATCGTTGAAATGCTAAAAGATGGTGAAAATGTTGATAATCTCTTAGTAGCGACTTTTACCGACGCTGCGGCATTAGAGATGAAAGAGCGTCTTCTAAAACGAATCAAGGAATTAGTCAATGATCGAACTTTGGACGCGGAAACGCACAAACATCTTCAAAAACAAATCTTCCGGATACCGATTGCTAATATCAGTACTTTGCATGCCTTTTGTTTAAGCATCATCAAAAAGTTCTATTACGTTATTGATTTGGATCCTAATTTTCGTTTGTTAAGCGATACAACGGAACAGTCGATCATGAAAGAACAGGCCTACGATAATTTACGTAATAAGTATTATGACAAAGACGATGCGGACTTTATCAAATTAACCGATAATTTTACTGATGACCGCAGTGATGATGGCCTAAAAGACGTCATTTTTAAGTTGTACGACTTTGCTATCACTAATGCGGAGACACAACAGTGGTTAGATGATTTGATTACAAATTATCAGTTCGACGACAGTTTTTCTGATTCCAATTTTTATAAAAAAGATGTCGTTCCTCAATTGAAACAACGTCTAGAACAGTTACGAGAAGTAGCTAATCAGGGAATTGATTTGGCTGATACGGATGAATTAACAGCTAAGTCACTCTTTGCGACATTTAAGACCGCTCAAGAAGATCTGGGCAAATTGGAAGATGAAGTTGGCGCTAAAAGCTATTCTGATATTAGAACTGAGTTATTGGGCTTTAATCTAAAAAAAGCAACTAGTTTGAAAAAGGATGACAAAGAGGGAAATGATCTCTCTACTTGGGAGAAAGCTAAAAAAGTTCGTGATAAGTTAAAACGCCAAGTTGATCAGTTGTTTAATGATTTCTTCTTGCAGTCAGAAAGTGGCGTGCAGGAATCATTGATCCAATCTCAAAGCATTATTGCCAAATTGGTTGAGGTCGAACGTGGATTTATCAAAGAATATGGTCACTTGAAGAACAATAGTCATGTTTTGGATTTCAATGACTTGGAACACATGGCTGTTAAAATCTTGCAAAGTCCTGTAGACGACCATATGGTGGCTCTTGATTACTATCAGACTAAATTTCATGAATTAATGATCGATGAGTATCAAGATGTCAACGCGATGCAGGAAAAAATCATTCAATTACTTTCAAATGAGAATAACCATTTGTTCATGGTGGGGGATATTAAGCAGTCAATTTATGGCTTCCGTCAGGCTGCACCATATATCTTTGCTCAAAAGTATGAAGACTTCCAAAGTGACGCTAACACTAGTGAATTAATTCAATTATCAAAGAATTTCCGTTCTGCCAAGTCAGTTGATGACTTCGTTAACCGTATTTTCAAACGAATTTTCGATAAAAAGATTGGTGATATCGACTATGATGATAAATCTAAGCTGATTCCGGGAACTAACTTTCCAGATAGTGTCGACAGTGAAAATGAATTCAATCTGTTGGTCAACAATGATGACGAAGATGTTGAGAAACGTCAGACCTTGATTGAAAATGCTGCCAAACGAATCCAAGCCTTAATTAAGGATCAATATCAAATTTACGACGGTAAAAAGGATCAGATGCGGACTATTAGGTATTCTGACATTGCGATTCTTTCTCGTACTAAGGAAAATAACACTGATTTGATTTCTTACTTTGCCAAAGCTGATATTCCGATCATGGTGACTGATGCACAGAACTATTTCCAAACGACCGAGCTGCAAATCATGATGTCGATGTTGAACATTATTGATAATCCTTATCAGGATATTCCATTAGTAGCGGTATTGCGTTCGCCAATCGTTGGATTGAATGAAGAAGAACTAGCTGAGATTCGTCTCGTGGATAAGCAAGAATTCTACTTTACTGCTTTAAGTGAATATTTACGTTCAGAAATAGCTAAAGATGAGATCAAGAATAAGGTTCAAGCTTTCTTATTACAGTTGGAAAACTACCGTGACTTCGCCAATAAGAATTCGATCGCTCGTTTGATTTGGAAGATTTATCAAGAAACTGGTTTGCTGGAATACGTCTCAGGAATGTCTGGTGGTAAGCAACGTGCTGCTAATCTGCATGCCCTGTATCAACGTGCCAGTGCTTATGAAGAGATGAACTATAAAGGCTTGCATCAATTTATTAATTTTATTCAACGTATGCAGGATCTTGATAAGGATCTGTCGCAACCTAACAGTATTGAAGCAACCGATGATACCGTGAAAGTAATGACTGTCCACGCTTCTAAGGGCTTGGAATTTCCAATCGTGATCTATTTGGATATGGCTAAACAATTCAACAAACGTGATTTTCAGGGTCAAACTGTTTTTGACACTGACCAAGGAATTGGAATCACGCTCGTTAATAATCAGACTCGCTTGCGATACCGTACGCTTCAACACAGTGTTATCAGTAATTTACGTAAGGTAGCGACAACTTCTGAGGAAATGCGGTTACTATACGTAGCTTTAACCCGTGCTAAACAAAAATTGATTATGTTTGGCTTCACGAAAGATGTCGAAGATACCATCAATACTTGGGATGAAGTTAGTCCTAAAACTGGCGTTATTAACGAAGCCTTGCGTTTAAAGGCCAATAACTTCCAAGACTTAGTAGGAATCAGTACTTTGTCTGACAACGATCGTGAAGATGTCTCTGAAGAACTTTATACGAATAAAACTTGTAATCTGGTTTTGAAGTTGATTTATCCGGAAGTTAAAGATGATGTAGCTTCAAAAATCATTATTCCTAAAAAGGCTCCTGTAGAACCATCAGATTTATTCAAGAAGACAGTTAAACAGTTGCTTGATTTTAATTATCGATATCAAGAATCCGTTGATACAACAGCTTATCAATCTGTTTCTGAAATTAAAGGTTTGTTTGCGGATCCTGATGAAGATGGGATGGCTGAAGATTTGTTGGAAGATAAATCCCGTTATAATTTAGGGTCATTTGCCAAACCACAATTTTTGACGAAAACAAAGAAAGTGACCGCTGCCGAAGTTGGTAGTGCCACTCACTTAGTTTTACAAAAAATCAATCTCGATAAAACGCCAACGATTGCCGATTTTCAAGAATTGATCCAACAGATGGTCAATGAAAAACTGTTGACGGACGAGTTGGCTGAAAAAATTGATTGTCAGAGTTTGGCTGACTTTTACCAAAGCAACTTAGGACAAACGATTGTTGAACATCATCAAACTGTCAGTCGAGAATTTCCTTGTTCAATTTTAATGCCAGCACAAAAATTGTTTAAAAACTCGTCAAAAGACTATTCTGTTAACGATAAAATATTAGTTCATGGTATTATTGATGGAGTGATTGAATTAGATCATGGAATAATAATTTTTGACTATAAAACTGATCGGGTGACTGATCAGAACTTTGAAGAATTAGTCTCCAAGTATTCCGGACAAGTCAATTTATACGCAGAAGCTATTTCTGTGATTAAGAACAAACCCGTCGTGGGTAAATATCTTTACTTCTTGAAAGTCAATAAGGCTATTGATTTGCAAGAAAAATGAAGATGAGAGGTGAATGATTTGAAAAATTCTTACGCTGTTGTTGATCTAGAAACAACCAATTCTAATTGGCATGACAACGGGCGTATAATTCAATTCGGCTGTGCCCTTATCGAAAACGGTGAAATAACACATATCTATGATCAAAAGATCAATCCCAAGGTGCCGATTCCTAATCGAATCACGGCGCTAACAGGATTGAGTGACGACGATGTTAAAGATTCACCAACATTTGAAGAAGTTGCACCTGATATTTTTAAACTTTTAAAAAATCGAGTTTTTATTGCACATAATGTGAATTTTGATTTGACCTTTTTAAATCGAGAACTTAAACGTATCGGAATGAACCAACTCAATGTCAAAGCAATCGATACTGTTGAATTATCGCAAATACTTTTTCCAACCATTAGTAGTTACAAACTACAAGATTTAACGCATTATTTAAGCATCACACACAAGAATCCCCATAGTGCTAACAGTGATGCCCATGTTACTGCTGAATTGTTTTTGATCCTTTTGAAACGAATTCAGCAATTGCCAATTCCAACGTTAGAGATGCTGGCCAAATTTGGTAAGAATACGATTCGAGAAACTAATTTAGTTTTTAAGACCATTCTAGAGGAACGTCAGAAGAATTCTCGCTCTTCAGTATTACCAGCATATCTGTACGAAAAGAATGGTTTGATTTTACGAAAAAAGGATTTTCATGTCAGTGAGAGAATCGATCACACGACTAAATATCCGCAAACTCGTGAAGCTAAAAAAGAATTACTGGATGGTATCTTAGATTATCGTGTCAACCAATCGAAGTTGATGGATAATATTTATCACACTAGTCAACACCGTGACAAAATTAAGAAGTGGAATCTGATTGAAGCACCAACTGGCGCCGGAAAAACTTTAGGTTATCTCTTGCCACTGTCTTATTTGATCAACGTTGACCAAAAACTCGTTATCGCAACGACAACCAAAGTCTTGCAGCAACAGATCGTCGAACAATCGATTCCATTGCTGAATCAAGTTACTAATAATGAATATCACGCTGAGATAGTTAAAAGTAGTTATAACTTTATCGACTTAGACCGCTTTTATGAAGCACTAGATAACTATCGTTTACACAGCCATACCGCCATTTTAAAGATGAAAATCCTCGTTTGGCTGACGATGACGACAACTGGAGATTTGAGTGAACTACATTTAACTAATTACAATAGTCCTTTGTTCAGTATTATTCGTCATCGTGGTGAACCAAAAGAGAATACCGTCTTTGGTAATGATGATTTCTGGATGTATCAACAAAATCGTTATTTAGAGTCGAAAATTTTGGTAACCAATCAGGCCTTCTTAGCTCGACATTTAGACAGTCAATTCTGGGGTAAGAACTCTTATTTAGTAATTGACGAGGCCAATCACTTTGCTGGTAGTTTGCGTAGTGCTAGTTCGCCAACAATTGATTTCTTGAAGTTGAATGAATACGTCAAGAAGATCAGTGACATTCTTTATCAAAACCGGGTAACACTACGTTATGCCTTTACTGAAGTGACGACACAATTGTGGAATTATCAAGATTTACAAGGAATGGAAACGCACTTTCAGGCCATTGATGAATTGATGCAACGTTTGGAATACAACATCTTTGGTACTTACGTTCAAAATAAAGTGAAGTTTAAAGATCGTGAGAACTTCGTTTCACTGTTGGATAGTAATCATAAATTTGGTCAGAATAATCCCAAATTAGTTGAATTGTTATCCGATTTGATTGTTGAATTGTCACTGGTGTCAAATCGTGTTGAGACATTATTTGATCAATATAATTTCCAAAAGAACTTTATCTCGGTTGAATTGTCTAAAGTTATTTCGAATTTAACGATCGAGAACAATAAATTGCGTGACGTTATTTTGAATTTAGATGATTTATTGCAAGCGATTCAGGAGAAGGATACCAAATTCGGCGTCCAAATTGACATGCGTGATTACTACGAAGTCAATACACTCAAGATCAGTTGGCGCCAGTTCGATATTCAAGGTTTAATTGAAGAGACTACTGAACGTTTCAGCCAGATTTTCGCTATTGGGGCGGCTATTACGATTCAAAAGGACTTTTCACACTTTATTTTGGATACGCAATTGAATCAAAATCAGATCAATCAGATGGTGATTTTGCCCGATGCCAATAGTATTTCTAAGAATAGCAAGATCTATTTGCCAGCTGATTTGCCTGATATTCAGACTTTAAACAGTGAAGAGTACTACGCGATGGTGACTAAATATATCGTTGATATCTTAGATAACTTGGATCATCAAACTATGATTTTGTTTAATTCGTTGAATACTTTGAGTAATGTGTATGATCGTTTAATGGAAACTGATGTCAAAGAGAAATGGGAGATTCTAGCTCAAGGAGTTACAGGATCGAACGAAAAGATCAAGAAGCGTTTTGCTATTGGTCGACGTTCTGTTTTACTTGGTGCCAATTCCTTCTGGGAGGGAGTCGACTTTCCTAAGAAGATGCTGGAGATTTTAATTGTTACGCGTATTCCGTTTGAGTCACCTGAACAACCAGATGTCAAAATCAAACAGGATATTTTGAAGGAACAAAATCTCAATGTCTTCAAGGTTGATTCTTTACCAAACGCCATTTTGCAGTTACGTCAAGGATTGGGACGTTTAGTCAGAACACCAACTGATCGTGGTGTCATTTTACTATTAGATAATCGCATTTTAACTAAGAGCTATGGCAAGACAATTCTGGATTCCTTACCAAAGGGATTGCCAGTTGTTAACGAAGATATGGATACGATTAAAAAAGATATAAATGAGTTTTTGAATTAGCCAAAAGATTGCTATACTATTCTGGTAACTGAGAAAAGGAAGAACTTTCATGAATAGAAGTACAAAAGTTTTATTGACCATATCTCTGATCGCACTTGCTATTGTTTCGGTATTAACATATTTAAATCTTTCATTTGCACCGTTCTCGAGTGCAAAGTCACAAGCTAATGATATTGCTAAGGAAAAAGCGGGAATTGTTCAACCGGATTATTTCGGCAATTACACACGCCAAAAACAATATTATGCGGTTGGTGGTTTGACTAAAGGTCAAAAATATCGTTATATTATTATCAATGCTAAAAGCGGTAAAACAGAAATAGTCAACAAGAATACAGCGCCTGTACGTCAAAGCGTTATCGAGGATGTAGCCCAACGTTATGGTGCCAAAAAGATTTTGCATATCAATTTGGGACTATACAAAAATAAACCAACTTGGGAAGTAGCTTTCCAAAAGAAAAATGGTAGTATCGGCTACAATCTGGTCGATTTTCGTACTGGTAAAAGTGTTCAAATAATAAATAATATTTAAATCAAATAAAAAAAGTCGAGATTTGTGTTCTCGGGCTTTTTTTGTTAATTGGAGTAATTAAGTATGGAAGATGAATTATTCAATGCATTCGTAGATAGTGGTAGCACCAGTATCAATAATTTAATTTTACAAAACTATCATAATTTGGGAATGACGGAAAAGGACCTGATCGTCTATTTAGCTTTGTCCATGTATGCCCAAAAAGGTGTTACTTTCCCTATGGCAAAGGATTTAGCTAAAAACACGGGGATGGATGAAGCCAGTATTTACACGATTATTCAAGGCTTGATCAAGTTAGGCGTGATTGAATTGAAGACCATCATGGATCATCATCAACAACGTGATATTTATTCGTTGACTCCAATTTATCATCGAATCAAGAACTTATTGCAACAAGAACAGGCTTCGAATCAACAGAATCGCTTGATGTCTGAGACTGAAGAATTATTCAAGAAAATTGAAGTTGAATTTGGCCGTCCCATATCGCCAATCGAACAAGAACAAATTCATCAATGGATCGATGACGACCATTACAGTGTTGAATTGATTGATCTTGCTTTACGTGAAGCAGTGTTGAATCAAGCTTATTCGTTAAAATATATGGATCGTATCCTAATTAGTTGGGAAAAGAGTAATATAAAGACAGCAGAACAATTACAAGATCGTCGAAAGAAGTTGGGATATTAATGTTAAAAGATGAACAGATAGTTTGGGCTATTCGTCAAATGGAAGACGATGTCGGACCCGTCGGACCATCATTAGATTCAAGGACACCCTTTCAATATTTGATTTCCGTAATTCTTAGCGCTCAAGCAACTGACGTTTCTGTCAATAAAGTTACGCCAATTTTATTTGCAAAATATCCAGAACCCAAGGATCTGATGAACGCTAAGGTTGAGGACGTTGAACAAATTATTAAAAGTGTTGGTTTATTCCATAACAAGGCCAAAAATATTATCAAAACAGCCGGGGTCGTTCATACGAAATTGAATGATGTTGTACCCGAAACTAGAAAGGGTATTATGGAACTTCCTGGAGCGGGTCGAAAAACGGCTAATGTGGTTTTAAGCGATGTCTTTGATCAACCGACCTTTGCTGTCGATACGCATGTTTCAGCCATTTCTAAACGACTCCATTTTGTTGACGAAAAGGCTAATCCCTTGCAAGTTGAGAAGAAAATCGTCAGTGTAATGCCAGCACAAGAATTGCATCAAGCACATCACACGATGATCGAATACGGTCGCAAGTATTCAATGAAGGTTGATCCTGCTAAGGAAACTAACCAATTGATCATCAAATGTGATGAATTGAACGCTGAAAATGAAAAGAGTAATTAAACAAATAAAGGAATACCGAGACTATTGGATGTCTTCAGTATTCCTTTATTTGTTATGATTTTTAAAAACATTCATTTTTTTGTTAATGAATATTTCAGTAATGAATCAACAAGATCGACTATTTTAATATTTTTTTCAAATGCTATTTTTTTCAATTCCTTGTAAGTAGACTCTCTTACTTGTACAGGGTGTGTCTTCTCATTCTTATCCTGCAGGATTCCATTTTGAGATTTAGTAGGCACTCCTAATCCAGCGTTTATTTGATCTAGAAAATCTTTTGACATATTTATTCCTCAATCCTAGTTAGTTCTTCGTTCAATATATTTTGATACATCGTTAATACACGATTATCCCAAATTCCATTTGATGAAATCCCATCCTCAGTAAAACTTTTTATTCTTTCCTGAAACCACATTGGATTTGACATAATTGCATCACCAAATTTAGATTTAGCATCGTTTATAAACAATTGATTGTCTTTAGATGAAGGATTACCACGCGTTATATACAATAATATTCCTGATACAGCATAATTTGTCTTGAAGTTACGCTTTGTCTTTGTTAAGTATTGCACGTCCTTAGTAAAGTTAGTATATGATAACTTTTGGTTTTCTAAAGTAAGAAAAATATTTGTGCCTGCCCTAAGGGCATCATTTGCAATATTTGACTCAGTACTCGGCATGTCTATAATAATATATTTAAAATTATATTTGAGGTTAGATATAGCTTCGGAAATGTAAGAAATTTTCTCCTTTTTATCTGGGGAAGGAGACCATAAGTTAATTCTCCAATCTCCTGGGATTATCGACAGGGCATCGTTTACTTTAATAACGCTATTCTTGAAATCCATTTGGGTTAGGCCAGTATAAATTGTATTTTCCGGATCAATGTTGATTTTTGTAGTTTTAGATATCATTTTTGTTGATGTCATGGAAGGATCCAAATCAATTAATAAAGTTCTTTCTTTCATTCTTCCCAGTAAAAATGCAAAGATAGCATTCATTGTCGAGCGGCCGGTATGTTCTTTAAAACCAAAATTAATTAAAACATGTGGACTCAAATTTATAACCTCGTTTCAAATATACTTTAACTTCTTGAATTAATTTAAAAATATCATATTCTAATTATAAAGCAAATGTTATATAGGCCGTAGTCTTATACCTGTTATTTCTGTTAATAAAAAAAGATAGATACTCTTTATTGTAAATCTGTACGAACCACAGATCATTACATAATTAGAGTATCTATCTTTTTTATCTACTCATTACTTAAATCCTGACTAGTCGTTGAACGATCAAATATCTTAAAGAATGGATAATACCAAGCAATAGAAAGAAAAATTTCAATTATATTCCAAACGGCCCCTTGCCACCCAGAAATTAAAAATCCAGCAATGATTGGGGGAGTTGTAAACGGAATATTAGTACCATTTGCATAAGGAACTAAACCTATGGATGTAACAAACCAGCTCAAAGATCCAAATACTATAGGTGACAAAGCAAATGGAATCATCAGAATAGGGTTAAGAACAATGGGTAATCCAAATATTAATGGCTCGTTAATATTAAAAATACTTGGCGCTAATGATAATTTTCCCAATGTCTTTAATTGTTTTGACTTTGCAAAATAAGTACATAATATGGCTAACCCTATAGTACAGCCAGTTCCACCTAATTTAATATAATTAGCATCAAATTGAAGATTCATAATATGTGGAATTGCTTTTCCGGCGGCAACGGCAGCCTGATTTTGTGTTGTTAAAGTTAACCATATTGGAGTCATGACTGAATTGATAATACTTGGTCCATGTAATCCAAAGGTAAAAATCAAAGCTTCCAAAAATTCAACAAGCATAGTTGCTCCATAAGACGCCCCAACTTTTAACAAAGGAGTTTGAATTAATTTATCTACGAATCCCTGAATTGTTGCAAAGCTAGTCATGCTGAATAAGATTCTTATAGTTACAGCGATAATTAGAATGACGGCCCCAGGTATTAATGCTGAAAACGAATTGCTTACCATTTCTGGAACACTTGAAGGCATTTTAATACGCCAATCATGTTCATAAAATATACTTAAAAGTTTAACTGTTAATAAAGTGACAATTATGCTTAAAAAAATACCTGTAGAACTAATAGATACAAGGTCAATTCCTTCTGCTCCAGTTTTATCCTTAATCGTAGGATTTAGTGTGAAAAATGCAGCAAATGAAAGAATGATTGCTTGAATATCGTCAACACCTAAACTTTTGGCAAGACTCTTTGCCATTCCAATAACAACGTAAATTACCATGATATTCATTGTCATATTATATGGAACAGTAAAAAATACAGTCCAATTTTTACCAAAAATTGATGACATCAAATTTGCATAACCTGCTATTGGTAAATTAGCAAATAGTAAAAAGATAGAACCAATAATTAAAATTGATGTGGCACCAAAGAATCCATCACGTACAGCCGATAGCCATATATTTTCATTTAGCTTATCTGCAATTGGATTCAATTTATCTTGAAGCCAATTGACTAAAGTATCTAGAGTTGAATTTTTTTCTTTATCCATTGTATCCCTCCTATGTAAGCGCTTCATTCAACAATGCTTATTCTAATCAAAAATAAAATCTTGTCAAATAAAAATTATAAATTATTTTTTCTTGCAGAGTTTTTGCAAGGAGATTATACTATTAATGATTTGAAAACGTATACAGGAGGAAATTTATTATGACAAAAACAATTATGTTAGCATGCGCAGGTGGAATGTCCACTTCACTACTTGTAACGAAAATGAGAGAGGCAGCAAAAAAAAGAGAAATTGATGTTAATATTTTTGCTACAGCAAGTGCATCAATTCCTGAAGAAGTTGAGAAAAATAATCCTGCAGTCATTTTATTAGGCCCACAAATAAAATTCCAATTACATAAAGTAGAAAATGAGGTGGAAGTACCTGTAGATGTGATTGACATGAAAGATTACGGAACAATGAATGGTGATAAAGTACTTTCTTTGGCGTTATCTAAAATTAAATAATAAAAGAGGAAATTTTATTTTGGCATTAAAAAGTGATTTTTTATGGGGTGGAGCAGTTGCAGCACACCAAGTAGAGGGCGCATGGAATGAAGATGGAAAAGGAGACAGTATCGCTGACCATCTAACATCTGGTTCAGTTAATCAGGGAAGATGTATTACGCCCATAATATCAAGAGATAACGTATATCCGAATCATTTTGGAATTAATTTATACCACTCATATAAAAATGATATAAAATTATTTGCTGATCTTGGATTAAAGTGTTTTAGAACATCTATAGCGTGGACAAGAATATATCCTAATGGTGATGATGATGTGCCGAATGAGTCTGGGTTAGACTTTTATGATAATTTATTTGATGAACTTAATAAGAACGGCATAGAACCGATAGTAACTTTGTCTCATTTTGAGATGCCATACGGTTTAGTTAAGAAGTATGGAGGATGGAAAAATAGAAAATTAATTGATTTTTTTGTTAAATTTGCACAAACAGTATTCAAACGTTATAAACATAAAGTTAAGTACTGGATGACTTTTAATGAAATTAATAATCAGTCGGATTTTCAAAGTAAATTAGCACTATATTCTAATTCAGGTATAATGGGATGCTCTTTAAAAGATTCTGAAAAAATAATGTATCAGGCTGCACATTATGAATTAGTTGCAAGTGCAAGAACTGTTATTACGGGTCATGAAATTAATCCAAATTTCAAAATAGGATGTATGTTGGCAATGGCTCCTATATACCCTTCGACACCTAATCCTAAAGATATATTCAAAGCTGAAAGGGCTAATCAAGCAAGGTATTGGTTTGGAGATATTCAATGTCTTGGTATTTATCCTGAATGGTTGAAAATTTATCAAAAACAATCAAATTGGAACTTGGATATAACTCAATCTGATTTGGATATACTAAAAAAAGGAACTGTAGATTACATTGGATTATCTTATTACATGTCAATGACAGTAGAGGCTGATAATCATGAAGATCCATACTATACATTTTATGAAGAAAAAAATAAGATAAAGAATAAATATTTAAAAGAAAGTGAATGGGGATGGCAAATTGATCCAATAGGGTTACGTTTTTCGTTAAATTGGTTAAATGATCGTTATCATAAACCCTTATTCATTGTCGAAAATGGATTGGGAGCAAGAGATACGGTTTCAAATAAAAATGAAATTCATGATCAATATAGGATAAATTATTTAAAAGCACACATTTTAGAGATGGAAAAGGCAATAATATACGATGGAATCGATATTGTCGGCTATACACCGTGGGGAATTATTGATTTAATATCCGCTGGCACTGGGGAAATGTCCAAACGATATGGGCTTATTTATGTGGACCAAAATGACAAGGGATATGGAACTGGGAAAAGATTATTGAAGGACTCTTATTATTGGTATCAAGCTTTAATAAAAAATAATGGAATAAAATTAGAAGAGTAATGTACACATCAGAATTTGTCAGTAAATACAGTCATAATATTAACTTCAAAATCAAATAGGTTGTATGATAACGGCAAGCAGAATATATCTGTATTATTTGCTTCAAAATATCGAGAAGGGGGAACGGGTTTTGTCCGGTCTCCCTTTGGTTTGGAGAGTAAAATGACGCAATTATCAAAAACACTTGAATTAGATGATTTGAAATCAACTCAACCGGCATATTTGGAATCAATATTTTCACTTGCTAACGGTCACGTCGGCGTCAGGGCTAGCGATCCTATTAATCCTTCAGAAGACGCAGGGACCGTCGTTAACGGCTTTTACGAAGAATCTGACATTCATTATGGTGAAAAAGCTTACGGATATGCGGACAAGAATCAAACAATTGTTAAACTGCCAGATATACGTCGAATAACGGTTTATGACGATAATAGAAATAAGTTTGATCAATCTCAGTTAAAAGATATGCATTTGGATATGGCTCAAGGTATATTGTATTCAACTTATGAACTTTCTAATTCTCAAAATGAATCGATTGAACTCAGTTTGACCAGTGTAGTCGATCAAAAAGAGAATCAATTCATTGGATTACGTTACGAAATTACTGGTAAAAACTATCTGGGAAACATTAAAGTAGAAAAGGATTTTGACCTGGATACGACCGCACAAGATAGTGATGATCCACGTAAATCCCGGGGCGTGACTACGTTGCAATATGATTCATTGAACTTGCAAGATTTAAAGGGTCTAAGAGTAACGACTGATAATAGTAAGTTGTTTGTTGAAATGGGCTTAGCGTTAAGTGAAGACATGGAAATGATACTGACTTTAAAGGATGGTCCCATAAAATTTGATGTGCTAGCTATAGTTGGCGATATTGGTCAACATATTTCTTCAACCGACTTACCAACCTTTGAATCAATTAAAGAAGAATCGATAGAATTTTGGACACGATTTTGGAATCAAAGTGAAGTTGAAATAAATGGTGATGACAGTTTAAATAAGGCTATCCACTTTAATCTTTATCAGCTCGAATCCTCAGCCGGTAGGGATGGTAAAACTAATATTTCCGCTAAAGGGTTGTCGGGAGTAGGTTATGAAGGACATTATTTCTGGGACACAGAGATGTACATGGCACCATTTTTTGCTTACACCAATCCTGACATTGCGGCCGATTTGATCAAGTATCGATACAGCATTCTTCCTGAAGCTAAAGAACGTGCTCGGACTTTGGGAGTGAGTGACGGGGCATTATTCACTTGGAGAACGATCAATGGTAAGGAAGCGAGTGCTTACTATCCAGCAAGTACAGCACAATATCATATTGATGCGGACATTGCGTTTGCTATTTATCGTTATTTCACCATAACTGAAGATAATCAATTGATTAAAGACTATGGCTTAGAAATTGTTTTAGAAACAGCTAAATTCTGGACTAATTTTGGCAGTTTTTCCGAGATAGATGGGAAACAACGATTCTGTTTCTTTGACGTCACTGGACCAGACGAATATTCAGCCATCGTAAATAACAATTACTATACTAATCGAATGGCTAAGTTTAACCTCGATTTTGCCATTCAACTGATTAAAAAGTTTCCAGAAGAGGCCAAGCAATTGGGTGCCGATAAACATACCCTAAATGAATTTGCCAAAATTCGTGATGCCATCTACTTACCATTTGACGAAGAGAAAGGTATTAACGAACAAGATGATTCATATTTCAAGAAGCCTGTTTGGCCATTTGAGCAGACTCCAAAAGAAAATTATCCATTATTGTTGCATTACCATCCCTTGACTATTTATAGATATCAAGTCAACAAACAAGCGGATACATTATTCGCAGATTTCTTGTTTGACGATATTTCAAAAGAACAATTAATCAAAGAATATGATTATTATGAAAAGATCACTACACATGATTCATCCTTGTCACGCTCAATCTTTAGTGCTTTGGCAGCAAGATTAGGTTTAAGCGACAAAGCCTATTCATATTTTCGTGATACCGCTAAAACAGACTTAATTGATCTTCAAGGAAATACCAACGATGGCTTACACATTGCTAATTTAGGTGGTAGTTGGATCGCAATCGTTGAAGGATTTGGTGGCATTCAGATTAAGAATGACACACTTAACATTCGAAACAATTTGCCCGACGCTTGGAATGGAATGACCATCCATATTAGATATAGAGACTGTTTGTTGGAGATTGATTATTCACAGGACAATGTACAGGTAAAAGTCCTTTCCGGAGATCCTATTAATATTGTTATTGATGGGATTAAATCTACTGTTGGAAATTAAAATTTTAAAATAATATTTACTTAAAGTATTGAAACTTTTATTTAGACTGCTTAAATCCGTTTACTTTCGGACGGTGAAGGGCAGTCTTTTTTATTTTAAAAGTATAGCGTGGATTGAAGAACTAATTGTTATCATTTTTGTGAAGAAATGATTCAACCGCAAAATATGAGAATAATTGGACAATATAGCACACTGAATGTAAGCGGTTTATGATGTATTCTGTAATTGTTAATTGAGATGGCCATCTCCGATAAATCATAAGATAGAGGTACTCTAATGCAAAATAATTTTTTATGGGGTGGTGCTATTTCTGCCGGTCAAACCGAGGGAAATAAAAACCATGTTAAATCCAGATTGTCTAATTTTGACATGTTACCTATGGATGAGCGAAGATTACAACTTGTTTATAAAGATGACGACAATAACATTTTCAATACCTATAATGACGATCATCATCCTAGTAATTTAGGAATAGATTTTTATCATACGTACGTTCAAGATATAAAGTTATTACACGAATTAGGAATTAACGCTTTCAGATTTTCAATTTCTTGGACTAGGCTTTTTCCAACCGGTGAAGAAGAAATCCCTAATCAGGATGGGATGGAATTTTATAGAAGTATTTTTAAAGAACTCAAGAAGTACAATATGGAACCGATTGTGACTTTAAGCCATTTTGAAATCCCATTAAATTTGGTAACTAAATATGATGGCTGGTCTAATAGAAAAGTAATTGATCTATTTTTACACTATGCAGATGTTGTTATGAAAGCATTCTCCAAATATGTAAAATACTGGATTCCCTTTAATGAGCTAAATATGATTTTGCATATTCCATTTATCGGTGGAGGACTCGTTTTCACTGAACAAGATAATATTTTGCAAAAAGAATATCAGGCAGCGCATTACCAACTATTGGCCAATTCTTTAGTAATTAAGCATGGTAATAAGATCAATTCGGCATTTAAATTTGGTTGTATGATAGCGGCAGGCAGAACTTACCCATATTCACCTAATCCTGAAGATGTCTGGGCAGCCAACTTAAGTGATAGAAAAGCATTATTATTTTCAGATGTTCAAGTAAGAGGGAATTATCCTAGTTATTTTAATAATTTATGTAAGCAAAATAATTTGAATTTAGATATAACTAGTGACGATTTACAGATACTTCAAGAAAATACTGTGGATTTCGTTTCATTTAGTTATTATTCCAGTGCATGTTCTGCTGCTCACGGGGAAGATTTAGAGCATACGGCAACTAATGGATTTGAAACTGTTAAGAATCCCTATCTTTCAAATGAAGATGGTGTATGGCAGGTTGATCCATTGGGCTTAAGGATTACTTTAAATCAACTGTATGAAAGATATGAAAAACCAGTGTTTATTGTTGAGAATGGATTAGGAACTACTAAAGACGAAGTAATTGATGGTCAAGTTCATGATCCTTATAGAATTAAATATCTTGATCAACACTTTATGGAAATGAAGAAGGCAATTGAAGAGGATGGAATCCCACTGATTGGTTACTTGATGTGGGGAATTATTGATTTAGTAAGTGTTAGTGAAGGGAAAATGTCTAAAAGATACGGAGTTATCTATGTGGATTTAGATGATTTTGAAAATGGAACAAATAAGCGTATTAAAAAAGACAGTTTCTTTTGGTTCAAGAATTATTTGTCATTAAATGGTTTGGGGGAGAACGATAATGAAAAAAGATTATCAAAAATTAGCCGTTGATATTATTTCAGGAGTCGGCGGTAAACAAAACATCAATTCTTTGGTTCACTGTGCTACTAGATTGAGATTTGATTTAAAAGATGATAGTAAAGCAAATAAAGATCAGTTGGAAGATTTAGATGGGGTGGTCACAGTAGTTAAAACCCCTAGTCAATATCAGGTTGTGATAGGAAATACAGTAGGATACGTTTTTGATGAAATTATTAAGTTAGGCGTTACTAATGGTGATTCTGATACGGATTCATCATCGAACGTACAAAACAATGAGCCCAAGAAAAAAGAAGGCATCTTCAATCAGATCATTGACGCCATTACCGCCTGCATGACACCAATGATTCCTGCATTAACTGCCGCCGGTATGATTAAGGTTATTCTTTCATTGGCTACAACTTTTAATTGGATGAGTGCTAATGCTCCAACATATAAGGTCCTTGATATTATGGGCGATTCTGCCTTTTACTTCATGCCGATTCTTTTAGCAATTAATGCTTCTAAGAGATTCAAAGTTAATACTTCTTTGGCTGTTATTGTTGCTGGTATATTATTACATCCTAATTTCACGGCATGGGTATCATCAGGTAAACCGATCTCATTTTTATCAATTCCAATTGTACCTGATACGTATGCTGCAACAGTTATACCTGCACTACTTATGGTTTGGATCATGAGTTTTATTGAAAAGGGCGTGGATCGTATAACTCCTAATTCATTGAAAATTATTTTGAATCCGACTCTAGTTCTTTTAATTAGTGCTCCAATCGCATTGATTGTCGTAGGACCTTTGGGTTCATTTGCTGGTGCAGGATTGGCTTGGGTAATCAATATGCTTCAAGGACGTTTAGGATTTATTATGGTTACTTTGTTAGCTGCCGGTATGCCTTTCATTGTTATGACAGGTATGCATCATGCATTAACGCCAATCTTCTTGTCAACATTTGCTTCAACAGGTCATGAATCATTAATTTTAGTAGCACAAGTTTGTTCTAACTTAGCTCAAGGTGCAGCAGCCTTAGCATTTGGAATTAAGGCTAAGAAGCCTAGTCAAAAATCATTAGCTACCTCTTCAGGAATATCCGCCATTATGGGAATTACTGAACCCGCAATGTATGGTATTAATCTTAAATATAAGAGACCAATGATTGGCGCTGTAATCGGTGCTGGAGTAGCCGGACTTTACGGTGGAATCATGGGTGTTACATTATACGTTCCTCAAAATAGTTTCATGGCTATCTTGGGATTAAATGGTGCCAAAGGGATGTCAAACGTAGTTAATGGTGTAATTATGATGGCTTTATCACTGTCCGTTTCGTTTATTGCTAGTCTAATTTTATCTAAGGGTTCTAAAGAAACCGTAGCGGAAAAGAAAACTATTAATGAATCTAAGACTGAAATGAATCTAAACAGTGTCTCGTCAATTAATTAAAAAATGGAGAGAACGGTCTTTGCCGGTCTCTCTTTAGTTTGGAGAATAGTAAATTATGCAATCATCAAAGATACTTAAATTAAATGATTTGAAATCGACTCAACCTGAATACTTAGAATCTATTTTTTCCATTGCTAATGGTCACATGGGAATAAGGGCGAGTGATCCAATTAGTCCCTCAGATAGTGCTGGAACAGTTGTTAATGGTTTTTATGAAGAATCTGATATCACATATGGTGAAAAAGCATATGGGTATGCCGAAAAAAATCAGACTATAGTTAAATTACCTGATTTACGACAAATACTTATTTATGATGAAAATGGTAATAGATTTACACATTCTCAATTACAGGATATGACATTAGATATGTCGCAAGGAGTATTGCATTCAATTTATAAAGTATTTAATGCAGAGGATGAATCTATACAATTGACTTTAACTAGTGTTGTTAATCAAGAAAAAGGTCAATTTGTTGGATTACGCTATGAAATTTCTAGCGATAAATACAAGGGAAAAATTAAATTAGTAAAGGATTTTGAGTTAAATGAGACCGCAGAAAATAGCGATGATCCAAGAAAATCTAGAGGTATTAAAACACTAAAATATGATTATATTTTGAATTCGAAAAAGCAAAAAACTTTGAAGGTAACTACTGATAATAGTGATTTATCTATTGAAATGGGATTGTATTCGAATGCAGATTTGAATCAAATATTATCTCTAAGCAGTGATCCAATAGTATTTGATGTAATCGCTGTGGTTGGTGATATTGATGAGGCAATCTCTCTTGCTAATTCTCCATCTTTTGAAGATATAAAAAACGAATCAACTTCTTTTTGGGAGAAATTTTGGAATCAAAGTGAAGTGAAAATACATGGGGATGACGATCTAGATCGGGCCATTCATTTCAATCTTTATCAACTTGAATCATCTGCTGGTAGAGATGGAAAAACCAATATTTCTGCTAAAGGACTTTCGGGAGTTGGTTATGAAGGACATTACTTCTGGGACACGGAAATGTATATGGCACCATTTTTTGCTTATACTAACCCAAGTATTGCAGCTGACCTAATAAAGTATCGCTATAGCATTTTGTCTGAGGCCAAAAATCGTGCTCGGACTTTAGGCGTAAAAGACGGTGCTCTATATAGTTGGAGAACTATCAATGGCAAGGAGGCTAGCGCATATTACCCCGCAAGTACAGCCCAATACCATATTGACGCTGACATTGCATACTCTATCTATCGTTATTTTGATGTGACCGGAGATAAACAATTAATTAGAGATTATGGACTAGAAATAGTTTTGGAAACAGCTAGATTTTGGACTAATTTTGGTAGCTTTGCTGAAGTTAATGGTCAACAAAAATATTGTTTCTTTGATGTTACTGGACCGGATGAATATTCCGCTATTGTTAATAATAATTACTACACAAATCGTATGGCAAAATTCAATCTTGCTTTTGCAATTAAACTCATTATGGACTTTCCTGAAGAGGCAAAACGCTTAGGTGTAGATAAAAACGAATTAAATAAGTTCACAACTATTCATGACACAATTTACCTGCCTTTTGATGCAAAGAAAGGTATTAATGAACAAGATGACTCTTACTTCCAAAAGCCTGTTTGGCCTTTTGAAGATACTCCTAAGCAAAATTACCCATTGTTGCTACATTATCATCCTTTAACTTTATATAGGTATCAAGTTAATAAACAAGCAGATACGTTGTTTGCAGATTTCCTATTCGATGATATTTCTAAGGAACAATTAATTAAAGAATTTGATTATTATGAACGTATTACGACACATGATTCATCACTTTCACGTTCAATCTTTAGCGCTTTAGCAGCTAGATTAGGATTAAAAGATAAAGCTTACTCGTATTTCTTGGATACTGCTAAAACAGATTTAATCGATCTTCAAGGTAATACCAATGATGGCTTGCACATTGCAAATTTAGGCGGTAGCTGGATTGCTATCGTGGCCGGCTTCGGTGGTATTCAAATTAAAGATAATATGCTTTGCATTCAAAATAATTTGCCTAATGCGTGGAACAAAATGAGTATTCGTATTCAATACAAAGGACGATTGTTTAACATTGACTACTCTCAAAATGACGTTCAAGTAAATATCATTTCTGGAGATCCTGTCAATGTTATGATTAATGGTGTTAAATCTACTGTGAGGAAGTAAGGCAGGAGGAGATTACTTGGCAATTTATTTGGAAATGCCGAAGATTGATCCTAAATTGGGGTTTAAATTCATTAAAAATAGAGGAGATATCTTAACTACTCCTCATTGGCATCGCGAATATGAATTAATTTTATTAACCAAAGGAAAATTGAATTTAGGTATAAATGATAAACAGTACCAACTAAAAAATAATGGTATTGCTTTCTTTAAAAGTGGCGACATTCACTATATTGTTGCCACACCTGATTCCAATCGCTTTGTTTATCAATTTGATATGAATCTTTTTAATGAGTCAATGATTAAAGATTCTGATTTACTGACAAAGTTAAATGCTGTTTCGCAGGTTAGCACTTTGTGGGATGATTCTATCGAAAAGGAAATGAATGATATTCTTCTAAAAATTGTCGAAGAAGAAGATAACTCTCAATCAGACATGGATTTCATTATTATTAGTTTGATGTATCATCTAATTTCCATAATGGTTAGACAATTACCGACTACAAAAGATGTTAAAGATATTGACGTCAATTTAAAGAGTAAGGAAATTCTAGAGACATTGAATAAGGTATTTACTTATGTAGAATCAAATTATCAATATCATATATCTTTACAAGATGTTGCTGAGAAGGCTGGATTTAGTCCATATTATTTCTCAAGATTTTTCAAGAAAAATGTTGGACAAACTTTCATTGAGTTTTTAAATAATTATCGGATAGATAAGTCTAAATGGGAAATAATTAATACGGACGCTTCTATCAGTGAAGTGTTAGCAAAATCTGGTTTTTCTAGTAACAAAACATTCTATCGAAACTTCAGATCTCAGGTAGGAATGTCACCTAATCAATACCGTAAAAAATATTCATTAATAGAGTAAATAAAAACCATCATAAGACTGAAATACTGCTCTCAGTTTCATGATGGTTTTTATTGTCGTTCGGCACCAGGATTATTATGGTAATAGTCGCGATATTTCTTATAAAAATCAGTTCGATTTTTCATTCCAATTGAGTCAATAATATCTGATATCGGCATGGTGGTCGAAGTTATCAAGGTATGGGCATTGATCAAACGTTGTTTCATAATCAATGAACTAAAGGTATCGCCAGTTTCTTTTTTGATAAAGTTGCTCAAATAGTTCTTGTTATAGCCATACTTTTTAGCCAACTTTGTTAAATTTAATGTTTTAAAATCTTCCGAAATATCCTTCAAAATCTTAATAATCATTTGCTGTTGTGGATCTTTAGAAGTAGGGGAAACGTGATAATGGCGTACTAACTTAGCCAGCAGAATGGACAAATAGGATTTGATGATTGTATTGGAAAATTCTCTTTTGGAGTAATACTCAGTAATGATATCCTCCATAGTTTTATTAATATCATTATCAACATTTTTTCCAAAAACTAAATATTTGATAGAATTATTTTCACCAGCAGCACGATTGATCAAAAACTCATAAAGCACTGATTTAGTTCGACTCATATCGTTTAGAAAATTAATACTAATATTCTTATCTCTAAAAAGTAAATTGATCAAAATGTCATTTTCACCGAGACGTTTAATGGAATGTGGGCAGCCTACATCAATCAACAATAAATCTCCTTGATTCAAATGTACCGGTTGTCCATCTACAATCTGATTGCAAGTCCCGCTGAGCATATAATTCATTTCCAAAAACTGATGAGAGTGTTTTGGATAATCAGCAAAGCGACTGTGCTTACTAATATAGACGTCTCGATTGCGAAAGAAATAGTCATTTAAAATCTGACCTTGTTGTTCCTGTTTATTAACAGCGTTGTTAGGCAAATCATCCACGTGATGGTTTGTCTTTTTTTGTTCGATTTCAATCAATTCATATTGTCTTAAACGTGCTAAGACTCTAGGATCCATTTTATTACCCTCCTGTAAATATGTTACTAAACGAATGTACAGATGACATTGTTTACATCCTTGTAAGCGGTTATATTAACTTATGAAATGTTGATACCGGTACTTAAAGAAATATCAAAGTTAGTTTAAATATATCACATTTTGTTATGTTAATTAATTTTACTGAAATTATAGAAAATAAAAAAGGAGGCGTAGATAATGTCAAAAACATATGTTGCAGTTGATATCGGTGCTTCCAGTGGTCGTTTGATGCTAAGCCAAATTAATGATCAAAAATTGAATTTGAAAGAGATTCACCGATTCAATAATGGTTTTGAAAAAGAGAATGGTCATGACTGTTGGGAAATTGAACAAATCATTGATGAAATCTTCAAAGGATTGGAAAAAGTTAAAGCTTTAGGATACGACGATATTGTCCTTGGCATTGATACGTGGGCTGTTGATTACGTTCTGGTAGGCATGGATGGTATAAAAATTCAAAATCCAGTTAGCTATCGCGATTCTAGAACTAAGAATGCTCTAGAAGAATTAACAACCGATGTACCTAAATCTCTGATTTATAAAAAAACAGGAATTCAATTCCTCAATTTTAATACCCTTTATCAACTCTATACCGAGAATAAAGATGAATTGAAGAACACCGACAAAATCATGATGATACCAGATTATATCGGTTATGTTTTGACAGGCAACGCTGTAACTGAAGTTACTAATGCTTCAACGACACAGATGTTAAATCTGCGTGAGGGATTATTTGATAAAGATCTACTGAAAAAGGTTCATGTCGATCAAAATCAATTTCCAAGATTAGTTGAATCAGGAACGGTTCTAGGAAATATCAGACATGTCTGGCATACCAAGTACGATATCCCCGAAACAGAGGTCATCACTGTTGCTACTCATGATACTGCTTCGGCAGTGTTGGGCACACCTGGCATCGATGACCGTTGGGCCTTTCTAAGCTCAGGTACTTGGTCACTTTTAGGAACTGAATTGAATGTTCCAGAAATTGGTGATTTAGCCTTTGAAAGTAATTACACCAATGAGTGGGGAGCATATGGTACTTATCGTTTCTTGAAGAATATTATGGGTCTTTGGATGATTCAAAATGTTAAACATAATTTGGATGACAAGTATAGCTTTGCCCAGTTAGCAGAATTGGCTGGCCATGAAAAACCATTTGCCCAGTTTATCGATGTTAATGATGAGTCATTTATTAATCCGGATAACATGATTCAGGCTATTCAAGATTATTGTGTTCGAACAGACCAAACAGTACCTCAAAGTCCTGGTGAAATCTCCATGGCAATTTATTCTAACTTAGCTTTGTACTATGCCAATGAGTTAGAGAATCTCAATAATATTTTGGGCTATAAATTGGATGCTTTAAATATTGTTGGAGGTGGTTCCAATGTTAAATTATTGAACCAACTGACAAGTACTTTGGCCGATATTCCTGTATTTGCAGGACCTAGTGAGGCCACAGCTATTGGTAATCTGGTAGTTCAAATGATTACTGAAGACGAAATAAATAATATTGCCGATGCTCGCGAAATTATTCGAAATACATATCAGATTTCAGAATACAAACCTGAGATCAATAAATATGGCGGTATTTTAAAAGATTATCAGAATTTCTTAAATGGAAAAATCAAAGTAAATAATTAGAGAGAAGGATAAAAATGATTAGTTCAGAAAATGTTGAAAAGTCATATCAAGAAGCAAAAGAACGTTACGCTGCAGTGGGTGTTGACACAGATAAAGTTCTTAAAGAACTTAAAAAAGTTAAATTATCAGTTCACTGTTGGCAAGGAGACGACATCCATGGATTCCTCTTTCCTAATCAAGAATTAACCGGAGGAATTGGTGTCAGCGGTAATTATCCTGGTATTGCCAGAACTCCTGATGAATTAACTAGTGACCTTAGTGAGGCTTTGTCATTGATTCCCGGTAATCATAAAGTTCAGCTTCATGCCATCTATGCCGTTACAGATAAGAAAAAGGATCTTAATGATTTAGGACCAGAAGATTTCAGTTACTGGGTCGATTGGGCTAAAAAAGAAAAAGTTGGCTTGGATATGAACGGAACATTCTTCTCACATCCAATGGTCAAGGATAATTTTACTTTAGCAAGTCCCGATAAAAATGTTCGTGACTTCTGGATTCAACACGGTAAGATCAGTCGTGAAATTTCAAATTACTTTGGTAAAGAATTAGGCCAACAATCAATCAATAACTTCTGGATTCCCGATGGTTTCAAAGATAACCCAATTGATAAAGCCACACCTCGTCTACGTTTAATTGATTCCTTGGATCAAATTATCGAGAAGAAGTATGACGAAAAGAATACTATAGAAGCCTTTGAAGGTAAGTTGTTCGGTACTGGAATCGAATCATACACCGTAGGATCACACTTGTTCTATAACAATTATGCTATCAGTAGAAATAAATTATGGACAATTGATGCTGGACACTGGCATCCAACAGAAGATGTTTCAGATAAATTCTCAGCTTTCTTACCATTTGGCAAAGGTTTGATGTTGCATGTTTCACGTCCAGTACGCTGGGATAGTGACCATGTTGTTATTTTTGATGAAGCTTTGGTTCGTATTGCTCGTTCCTTAGTCCGTGACAATGAATTAAGCAAGACAAATATTGGACTTGATTTCTTCGATGCCACTATTAATCGTGTTGCCGCATGGGTCATTGGTGCACGTGCCACTCAAAAAGCGATTCTCCAGGCTATGCTTGAACCTATCGATCAATTGAAGAAAGCCGAATTGAATTTTGACTTTACAACTAGATTAGCCGAGACCGAAGAATTGAAATCATATCCATTTGGTGCTATTTGGGATGAATTCTGTCTCCAAAATGATGTTCCTGTTGGTACTGACTGGCTTCAAAATATTCATCAATACGAAAAAGATGTCCAATTCAAACGTAACTAAACTCAATTAAAAATTTAATGGAAAAGGTCGTTATCAATTATGAAATTTATTGATTCTAAATTTGTAAAAAAGATGTGTGAAATCACTAATGGTTTATATCAACATGGCTGGGATGAAAGAAATGGTGGCAATGTCAGCCTCCGTTTAACCCAAGAAGAAGTTGATCAATTTGACGATTTAAAGGATGTTATTAGAAATATTCCTATCAAATTTGACGCCAGTGCTTTGGCAGGACAATATTTCTTAGTTACAGGAACGGGACGTTATTTCAAGAACGTTCATAATTATCCTGACCGTGATACAGGCCTAGTAAGAATTACAGAGGAAGGTAACTCTGTTGACCTACTTTGGGGCTTCAATGATGGTGGACAACCAACAAGTGAATTCCCAGCTCATCTAATGACACACATTTCACGTCAAAAAATTGATTCTAATCAACGAGTTGTAATGCACTGTCACCCAACAGACTGGGTTGCACTATCATTTACACACGAATTGGATGAAGGCAGCGTTAGTCGTTTATTATGGAAGATGCAAGCTGAATCTCTAGTTGTCTTCCCAGAAGGAGTAGGAATTATTCCTTATATGACACCAGGTACTAATGAAATTGGACAAGCCACAGCTGATAAAATGAACGAATTTAGAGTTGTTATGTGGCCACATCATGGTATCTTTGCTTGTGGTGATAGCATGGATGAAACATATGGATTGATTGAAACAGTAGAGAAGGCATGTATGATCTATACAGCTATTCAAAGCCAAGGTGGTAATATTCTTCAAAGCATTACCGACGATGATTTGAGAGATCTTGCTAAATCATTTGGTGTTACACCTAATCCTAAGTTCTTGTCTACTGAAACTGTAAATAGTTAATAAAAATACGTTCAGGTTGGTTTTTAGACCAGTTTGAACGTATTTTTGAATATGATTAAATACTTGTAAATTCATCATGAGAAGAATAGCTTTAGGTCACGGTATTCCAAAATGTCATTTAATCCTAAATCGTTGGCGATAAACATTAGGTGATAACTGAACGTGTTTCTTAAAATAATGATAGAAATAAGTCTCACTAGAAAATCCTAATTTTTCAGCTATCATTTGTACAGTTAACTCAGTTGTCGTCAATAATTCCTGTGCTTTATGAACTCTAACTTCTTGTGAATAGGAGGTTAGGGTTTTATTTGTTTTCTCTTTTAAAATTCTATTCAGATATTCAGCATTATAATGCAATTCTTCTTCTAAAGTTTTACGAGTGATATTGCCCACATTGTCATCAATCAACTGAACAATTCGATTTAACAAGTAATCCTTTTTGGAATGATCTAACAGATTAGTAGTTACTTGAAAGTGGTCCTTATCCTGTAGTTCAGACAATAATCTCAAGATTAACCCTTGTTGAAGATAATTCGAGCCAATTTTAACGGTAGTAATCTCTTGTTGTAGGGAATCCAAAATAATTCTAAAGGCTTTATCTGAATTTATAGTTTGCATATGGAATTGTAGATAATTTCTTTGCCAGCTATTTTCATCTTTTAAATTGTGCTGTAAGAAAGAAAAAACGGCTTCGGAAGTATCAATTCCATTTAAGAGTTGATTCAACAAAGACTCCGACAAGTTGATAAAAACAACTGAACAGTCATCTTGAAGTTTTTCAGTATGCCTCATTTGCGGATTTAATAAACAGCCTTCACCAGTCTTAAAAGTGAAGACTTGATCCTCTAAATAGTTAGTTAGCTGGCCCTTTAAAATATACATTAATTCAAAATCACGATCACGATGCATCTTTTGATAATCGTCGGCTTCAAAAACGTTGAATTTACCATTCTGTATCATTGTATAGAGAACTTTTTGATTAGTTTTACGTTTATAAAATATTGATAAAGGCGAATTTGTGGAGATTTCAGGACCGTTAATTGAGGACGGCGTATCTAAGTTATGAAAATCTTCTTTAGTCATCAATCTAAACCTCCAAGTTGGAAAATCACAGTAAGCGTTTGCTAAAAATCGTATATAAACATTATAGCATAGGGCTTTTTACATTAAGATTGAAGTAGATGAAGGGATTGATAAATAATGACTAAAAAAGAACTTTTAGATAAAAATTGGTTATTTCACTACGGTGAATTAGAACGTCAACCACTTAAAACTACAAAAAAGGCTGTTTCCCTTGGTGGACCTACAGCACCCTTAGCAAATGAAAATGGCTCCCGTTTACCAATTAGTGCCGGTGGCAATCACTTTTTAAAGTTAATCGCTCAAGGTAATGCCGAACAAGGATTGTTAAATTTAGCTGGCACTGATTTAACAGATAAATTATCTGACAATTGGGAAAAAATTGATTTGCCTCACGATTGGAATCGGAAGGTTCCTTACGTTAATCAACCAGAAAAATTAATGAGCGGATCTAAACCTGATGCTGTTGGTTATTATCGTAAAACATTCAAATTATCTGCTAGTGAATTAAATAAAACAAAAACTATTTTACATTTTGACGGTGTAATGAGAATGGCTGATGTTTGGTTCAATGGTGTCTACTTAGGCCACAACAACAGCGGTTATAATTCATTTTCCTTTGATATTACCGAGATGGCTCGTTATGGAGAAGAGGGCGACAATGTTATTTTAGTTCGTGCCGATACTACGACTGGTGCTGAGGGCTGGTGGTACGAAGGTGCTGGGATTTATCGCTCTGTTTGGCTTGAACATAGACCCCTAGTTTCTATCGTCAGCGATGATTGTTACATTTATACGAAGAGTTTAGATAACGGTAATGCTATTTTGGGAATCGAATTATCTGTAAAAAATGATACGGATAAATCTCAAACGATTGCGCCGACAGTCTCACTAGATGGTAAAAAGGTTGCTCAATTTAACGAGATTGAAATTTCTAGTTATCAAAAATATAAATTTGAGAAGACTATTGAAATAAGTAATCCCAAACTCTGGACTCCTGAAAATCCATATTGTTATAACGCTAACTTTGAAATTAAAACTGATAAGATTCAAAAAAAATTCGGTATTCATACCTTTGACTATACGACAGATGGTTTCTTCCTAAATGGCCAAAGTTATCAATTACATGGAATTTGTGAACATCAAGATTTCGTTGGCGTCGGTACGGCCATGAATCAAGATATTGTTAATTATAAAGTTAAAGTTATGAAAGATATGGGAGTAAACGCTTGGCGTAGCACTCATCATTTTGCTTCCGAGGAATTGCTCAATGCATGTGACCGCTTAGGTATTATTCTTATCAATGAGAATCGATTATTGGAAAGTTCTCCTTGGCGTGTCAATGATTTAAGACAGATCGTGTTAAGAGATAGAATGCATCCCTCTATTGGTTTCTGGTCCATTTCTAATGAAGAACTTATCGGAAATACTCCGTTGGGTAGTCGTATTGCACAAAAATTAACTCGAACAATTAAAAAGTATGATTTTGAACATTTAATTATCGGCGCTGAATTATTAACTCCTGAGGGTATTATTGATGAGAATTACGTTAAAAATCTCGATGTCTTAGGCGTTAACTATCCTGAGGCCGGCGTCATGGGTTCTGGTGCTAAATTGATTCATAAGAAATATCCAAAATTACCGATGATGAGTACCGAAAATGCTTCATACTTTTCTACAAGAGGCATTTATAAGGACAATGAGGAAAAGAAACAATGTAATAATTTTGGATCCTATTTCTCCATGGTGCTACCTGGTGTTAGAAAGCCTGGAGATCCTGGAGTAGGTGGAACAGCTCATCCTGAAACCGTCATGTCATACTTGAAAGACAATCCTTACATGGGAGGGGTCTTCTTATGGACAGGTTTTGATTATTATGGCGAACCATCACCATTTAATTGGCCAGCCATCAGTTCACAATTTGGTATAGCTGATTTATGTGGTTTTCCTAAGGATTATTATTACTACTACCAGGCACATTGGACTAAGAAGCCAATGATTCACGTCATGCCTAGTTGGAATAAAGATCAATTGAATCTGGACAAACAAGGTCAAGTAGAAATTAGAGCATTCAGTAACGCCGAAAAAGTAGAGTTGTTTGTTAATGATCACAGTTATGGTAAAAAAGATTTAGTTGATTGTACTGCCAATTGGACAATTCCATATGAATCTGGTGAACTAAAAGTTGTTGGCTATCGAAAAGATGAAATTGTGGCTCAAGATAGTCGTTTTAGCAATAGTAAGACTAAACAAGTTTTACCTCAGAAAGTATACGAAGGGGAGACTACGACGTTAGTTGCCTTAAAAGCTATTGATGAGAATGGGAAATTTGTTGAAAATGCTAACGAAACAGTCAATTTAGACGTTTCAGAAGGTAAGATAATTGGCAATGGCAACGGTAATCCTATTGATCAAAATATGGATAATGAGAAAGTCAGTCTGTTTAACGGACTAGCCTTAGTAATTGTTTCTAAAAACAGTGATTTACATACCCATCTAAATTAAATTACGAAAAAATATCCTCCAATAGTTTGGAGGATATTTTTGCTATCAATCACAATAATCTTTGATTACAACACTATTCAACTTTGAAAAATGGATTTTTGATTTTATAAGTAAGCGCTAACATATAACTTGTAAAAAATAAAAAACGTTTAGGAGTTGATTTTAATGAGTAAGTTACGTGTTCGAATCGGAATTTTAAGTATAGCCTTATTATCAATGTGTGGAATTGTGATTACCCCAGTTTTTAGTGAAATTATTCGAGCTTTTCCGAAGGTACCCGCTACCACTGTTCAGATGATTGGCTCATTGCCCAGTCTAGGACAACTGATCATTAGTTTAATTGTTGGTAGATTGGCTATGAGTATTCCTAAGAAAAGGTTAGCTTTGATCGGTGTATTGGCTGTTATTGTCGGAGGCATAGTCCCTATTTTCTGGCATAGTCAGATTGCTGTCTTACTAGTATGTGCCTTTATTGTTGGTATTGGAGTTGGTTTTGTATCAACTTTAACACCAATGTTAATTTCAATTTTCTTTAAAGGTGAGTCAAGAGCTTCAATGATGGGTTTTAACACTGCCTTTAATTCTTTAGGTGCAGTTTTAATGATGTCAGCAGCTGGAATTCTTGGAAGTAAAATGTGGTTCCATTCTTACTATGTCTTTTTATTAGCCGTATTGGTTTTTTTCTTGGTTCTCTTTATGTTACCTCTAGACAAAGTTGAAAAAGTTGATGTGAGTTCATCTCAAAAAAAGGTTTCAACTATCGATGTTTTAAAACAAATGAATAAATATGTTTTTGCAATCGCTGGATTAGTCTTTTTAACTATCTTTTTCTATACGGCCTTCTCGAATAATCTTTCTATTTTGATCTCTCAAAAACAAGTCGGCGGTACATCTCTTGCCGGTGTTCTTAGTTCATTTGGAACTTTGGGTGGAATGATTACAGGATTTTTGATGGCTTATATCCGAAAAATAGCCCATAAACATTTGTTAGAAATGAGTGCTTTGTTATTAGCAGCTTCATATTTTGTTATGTTTTTGTCTAATTCAATTCCATTTTTATTCATTGGTGCATACTTATCTGGTATGGGAATGTGCATTGCTATGGCAACCGCACCTTATGAAATTTCCATTTTAACTAATGAAGAGCAGAATTCTTTAGGCATGTCATTATTTATTTTTTCCAATGCCTTGGGAGGTATTGTCAGTCCTATTATTTTAGGCTGGTTCAACGTTACTGCCGGTTTACAAACCTTTTTGGTTATCGGAATTGCTATGCTAGTGGTTGCTCTTGTTATGATTTTCTTTAACTTCAGTAAGAAAGTTTCCAATCAAGGATCTATAAAGACCTCTAACTAGTTTGATTCTTTTTACGGTACTGAATTGGGGTTATTTTGAAAAACTTTTTAAATTCCTGGTAAAAGTAGGATGTGTCAGAATAACCAATATGTTCAGAAATTTGAGATACGGTATCATTAGAATGAATGAGATAAGCAGCGGCGGCATTCAATTTCTGTAGAGAAATAAGCTGTGAAAAGGACATTCCCGTAGCTGATTTTAATTTAGCTGACAAGTAATTAGGGTGAAAATGAAATACTTCTGACATTTGTGTCAATGAGAGATTTTTATAATTGTTTTCAATATAGATCAACATATCAAACACATCGGAAGTTTCATTGGCGATTACGCGTGGCTGTTGAGATTGACGTAAACGAATTAACTCAACTAATAATTTTAAAACATCCAGATTAATGATTTCTTGACTACCGAAATCAGGTTTGTAATATTCAATAATGATTTCTACTAGAGTATTTTGAATAGCCAAGTTATTAGTTGCATTGAAAAAACTGTATTCAGCCTGATCGATGTTATCATTCTGCAAGATGGTAAATAACATTTTTGCCACAGTACTCAATTTTCGCAAGACCATTAATCGTTCTTCAGTTAGAAAATTGCTTGTAATAGCTAAATTGAAGATAACTGTTTTAGGATTGTTCAAGTTTAAACAGTGAATCGTATTTTGTCCCATTAATAAAATTTGACCGGTCGACAATTTGATGGTTTTGTTTTTGACCATAATTTCAGCCTGTCCAGATAAGACAAACGTCAATTCAATATAATTATGCAGATGCCACGGAGTTTGTCCCAATTGTTGTCTAGAGATAGCGATAGTTTGTTCAACCGCGTTTAATTGATGATCTATTCCATCAGATAACGTTCGGTAATACTTAAAAACCTTCCCATATTGAGATTGATTAAAATATTTTGGCTCAAATTTATCCAAGGTAGTAACAACCGGTATTTGGTCGATAATTGTCTTTAAATTCTTATCCATTTGCCCGTCCCAAAATCACATTATTAATTAAATTATATTATGAATATTTATTTTTAACAGAGGAGATATCTATGAAAATTACTTCAATGAAACTTAATAACTTAACAACTGGAAATGACGATATTGTTGTTCCTTTGAATAATCTCAAATTTGAATGGAGTGCTGAAAGTAACAAAAAGAACAGTTTACAGACTTCATCTGAGATAATTATTTTGGATGAAACAGGTGAAGTAATTTACACATCAGGTCGCATTAAGTCAGATAATAATCAGTTTCATCTTCATTCAGCAAAACTACAAGCTCATACAACTTATACTTGGCAAGTTCGGATTACCGACAATTATCGGACGATTAGTCCATGGTCTCCTAAAATGACATTCACAACGGAGTTGAAACATTGGGATGCAACATGGATTGAACCTAAACAAGCCGATGTTTCTGAAGAAGCACCTTTAGATTTAGCAGCCATGTTTGGTGGTAAACCGATGCCTAAACAAACACCTCCAGAACAAAGATTACGTCCTGTTCAATATCTTCGTAAAAATTTCAAATTGAAGAAGGCTGTGAAAAAAGTTCAATTATTCATGACAGCTCATGGTATTTATTATCCTCTGATAAACGGTCAAAAAATTACTCAAGCTCAATTCATGCCTGATTTCACCTCGTATAAAAATATTCTGCAGTATCAATACTTTGATATTACCAAATTTGTAGGAACGGATAATGACTGGACTGTAGTATTGGCCGATGGTTGGTATTCTGGTCGCATCAGTACTACTGGTAACGGTGGTCAATTTGGAAACAAGAATGGTATTTTGGGGGAAATTATTGTTACATACGCTGATGGGACCCAAGATATTATTAAAACTGATCAAGATTTTAGATCAATCACTGGTAAATATATTTATAGTGACATCTTCATTGGAGAAAAACAGGATCTTCGCCAAACTCCAGATTGGAATAACAGTCAAAAAGTGGATGAAGTTTCATATAGTTTAGATAATCTTATTCCTCAAGATGCACAATATGTTCACCAATTACCAGCCATTTCTGCAAAGAAAATCTGGCGTGATGGAGATGCTATTCTAGTAGATTTTGGACAAGTTATTGCTGGAAAAATTAAATTATCGACTTATTTAAGTACAGGAACTTCTATCAAAATTGAGCATTCCGAAGTCCTAAATAAAGAGGGACATTTCTTTAATAACATTACTGGCCGCAATAAGGACCAAACAGATTATTTTATTGGCCGAGGGAATTTTGAAACACTAACACCTGACTTTACTTTCCACGGCTTTCGTTATGTTAAAATAACTGGTTTAATGCAAACTCCATCACTAAATGAAATCGTAGCAGTACCTCTAATGACAGAAATGAAAGAATTAGGTTCACTTGAAACTTCGAATAAAGAGATTAATCAATTAATCAAAAATATTCAGTGGAGTCAACGTGGCAATATGCTATCGATTCCAACTGATTGTCCCCA
The DNA here is from genome assembly GCF_036913655.1 of Companilactobacillus sp. HBUAS56275. Taxonomy (NCBI): domain Bacteria; kingdom Bacillati; phylum Bacillota; class Bacilli; order Lactobacillales; family Lactobacillaceae; genus Companilactobacillus; species Companilactobacillus sp. HBUAS56275. Next base: position 289,171 of record NZ_JAYKKK010000001.1, on the reverse strand, counting down.
AAGAGAACGTGCTGGTTGGACAGGGGATGCCCAGGTCTTTGCACCAACGGCTTTATTCAATATGGATGTAACGGCCATGTTAAAACGATGGCTAGAAAGTGTTCGAGCTGAACAAAGAGTTGATGGTCAAATTCAGGATTACGCTCCAGCTCCAAAGGAATTCTATACTTCCAGTCCTCAATTCACCGGTACTTATTCTTCGGCCGGGTGGGGCGATGCGATAATTATGCTTCCTTGGACAATTTACAAGAATGATGGCGATAAATCAGTTTTGAAAGAAAACTATTTGGCTATGCAAAAATGGCATGAATTCGCAGTACAAAGTGCAGCCCAAGGTAAAAAAGATGATTCTAGTCAATATATTTGGGATACCAAATTTCACTATGGTGACTGGATGTTTCCTAGTTACATGTTAGGAAAAGATGCCCTAGGACCTATGGAAACAGCCAAGGCCACTAAGGATATCGTGGCAACAGCATTTTTAAGTTATACCAGTCAATTACTTGCCAAAATTGCTACAGTTTTAGGCGACGAGAAAAATGCTCTTGACTATCAAAACTACGCAAAAAATGTAGCAACAGCTTTCCAAAAACATTTTTGGAAGGATCAAAAACTTACCGCAGAATTCCAGGGCTGCTACGTCTTAGCGATAGCCTTTAATTTGTTAGATAAAACGACTACAGAACAAGCTGTTGAACATTTAGTAACGATGATTCACAAAAATAATGATTGTTTGGATACAGGATTTTTAAGTGTTCCATATCTGTTAGACGTCTTGTGCCAATATGGCCACAAAAATTTGGCAGAAACTATTCTTCTACAAAAAAAGATGCCCTCTTGGCTTTACGAAGTTGATCACGGAGCCACTACTATTTGGGAATCATGGGGTGGCATTGCTCCTGACGGTACAGTAGGAACGTATTCCTTTAATCATTATGCCTTTGGTTGTGTTGAACATTGGATCATAGAAAATATTGGGGGACTATCACCAATTGAACCAGGATATCGTAAGTTTAAGATTACTATTCCAGATAAATCACAATTTACTAGTTCAAAACTAAGTTATCGTTCAACTAGAGGACTTATTAAGGTTAATTGGAAGTATATTGATGACGATTTAAAAATTCAAGTACATGTACCCTTTAATACAACCGCTCAACTGATAATGAAACACCAAACGAAAGAGCTAGGTAGCGGAGATTATGAATTTAATATCTAAGTGAAAAATAAGCGACGCAATCATAAATGACTGTGTCGCTTATTTACTTTGTCGAAATTCTTTTGGAGACATATGATAAAGCGCATTGAATCGTTGATAAAAGAATGAATGGTTGGAGATACCGACTTCATTAATAATCTGTGAAATTGACCATGATGTATTTATAAGATAATTTTTAGCGAATTCAAATTGTTTATCTTGAACCAGTTGCTTGAAAGTTTTACCTGTCTGTTGGTGAACAATTTTACTAAAGTAGTTAGGATGAAATGAAAAATGTTCGGCGGCATTTTTCAACGTGACAGTTCTAAAGTTCCGTTCGATATAGTCTTCAATACTATCCGCCAAGTTAGCTTTACCGTATAAAGCGTACTCATGCTCTCTAGTAATTCTAATAAAGAAAACCTGTAAATTGAGTTCCATAATACGTCTGTACCCAGGCTGGTGTTCTAACTGCTCTTTTAAAATATCCAATAATAAAGATTTTAAAGATAAGGCTCTATTGATAATTAAAAAACTCGGCTGATTATTCTCAATAGATAAACATTGAGCAATAAATTTTGAAAGTTCTCCATTTTTGGGGATGTAATTCAAAAAGTTGCTAGTGAAGTATTCTTTTTTTATAAGAATGTTAATTATAATATCTTTTTCCGTAGTTTTTAATAATGTATGAGCTGTATTAGTGTTAATAAAGGCCATATCTCCGCTTCTTAGAGTATATTTATCGCCTTCAATCCATTCTGTAACCTGTCCACTAAGAACGTAATTAATTTCAATATAATCGTGGACATGAAGTGGCACAATCGAATAACGAGTATGTTGATTGAGTAATAAAGTCGTCTCATCCGATAATTCATTAGAAAATGAAATTGATTTTTGTAGTGCTAATTTTAGGATTGAATTAAAAGTAAACATATAAACAGGTTGCCCATTATATGAACGAAGTCGCGGATAATCTTTATAAATTTTTAATTGATCATCATGAGTATCTCGATGTTTGATTTCTGATGCTGATAATCCCTGAAGCCATTTTTCGGTAGGAGTCAAAGTATCACCTTAAGTTTTGTTATAGTTTTTATTAACTCCTGACATTTTTAATGTTACCGCTTTCTTATAAACTAAACAAGTAAACTAAAAGAGATGGAAAGGAGTCAAGAACACATGAAAAATGAAGAATTAGCAGATGCCATCGTTAAAAATGTTGGTGGAACTGAGAATATTGAAAGTTTAATTCATTGTGTTACTAGACTGAGATTTGTACTAAAGGATGAATCTCGTGCTCAAGACAAGACTATTGAAGATTTAGACGGAGTTATTTCTGTAGTTAAGAGTGGGGGACAATATCAAGTTGTGATTGGTAATAAGGTTGGAACTATTTATGACGCTATTATGGATAAATACCAAATCAATAGCCATGATATAGACAGCGAAGAAAAAGAGTCCACTGACCAAAAGAAGCAAAACTTATTTAATCGTTTTGTTCACATGATTATTGAAATTGTGGGACCAATGATTGGTGTTATTGCTACTGCTGGTATTCTAAAGGGCTTCACCGCATTATTAACATCAATTCATGTTATTTCAAATACATCCTCAACTTATACGATCTTGTATGCTATTAGTGATGCTATGTTTTATTTTCTACCTGTTTTAGTAGGCTTTTCGGCCGCTAAACATTTTAAGGCCAATCAATATATCGGAGCCGGATTAGGATTAGCACTTTGTTATCCTACACTGGTTCAAGCTTACTCAGCTGGAAAATCAATGAGTTTCTTTGGGATTCCGGTTATCCTAGCTAACTATACTTCATCACTTTTTCCAGTAATTTTTGCAGTTTGGTTAATGGCTATTGCTGAAAGATATTTAAAAAAGCATGTAGCAGATTCAATTAAATCAATCGTCGTACCATTCTTAGCTTTTCTTGTTGGTATTATTCCTACGCTGATTATAGCTGGACCAATTTTGACGTATATTAGTCAATTGCTTTCTAAAATTGTTCTAGGAATTTATAATTTTGCGCCAATAGTAGCCGGCGTGATTCTTGGTGCCTTCTGGCAAGTAATTGTCATTTTTGGATTACATTATGCATTTATACCAGTATTAATGAACAATATTACAACTTTGCATTATGATCCAATTAATGCAATTCTGACTGTTACCGTTTTTGCTCAAATGGGTGGTGCACTTGGCGTTTGGTTAAAATCAAAACAAAATAAAACCAAAAATATTGCAGGTGCTGCAGCAGTTTCAGCATTTCTTGGTGTCACTGAACCGGCTATCTACGGTATCTCATTGAAATTCAAGCGCGTTTTCGCTATGACCTTTATCGGTGGTGGTATTGGTGGTGCCATTATGACACTAATGAATGCAAAGATGTATTCTTTTGGTGCCAATGGTATCTTCTCTGGTCCTTTGTATATCAATCCCAAAGGAATAGATAACAGTTTATGGGCCTTTATTATTGCTGACGCTGTTTCATTGGTTGTAACAACAGTTTTAACATATCTGTTCGGTTACAAAGATACTATTAATGAAGACGAGACGGATAAAGACAAATCCAAAGCACAAACAGGTATTATCCTAAATAATCAAAATATTGATAGCCCATTAGATGGTCAAATAATTGCACTAACTGATGTTAATGACCAAGTATTCTCTAGTGGTGCTATGGGAACAGGATTTGCCGTCATTCCCAATAATGATTCAAAGATTTATGCTCCCTTTAACGGCTCAGTAGTTACTGTTTTTGAGACTAAGCATGCTTTAGGATTGATTTCTGACAAGGGTGTTGAAATGTTAATCCATATGGGAATTAACACAGTTGAATTAAAAGGAAAACCTTTTGATATTAAAGTAAAAACTGGCGATACTGTCAAAAAAGGACAGCTACTAGCTGAAGTTGACTGGCAAGATATCAAGGACAAAAAATATGATCCAACAACCATGGTCGTAATTACTAATACTATGGAATACAAGCAAATTAATAACTTGGATAATAAACAATCAGTATCAGTTGGTGATGCAGTATTGAGAATTGATTAGGACGGGATTTTTATGACAAGATTAACAGATGCATTAAATAATAAAACAGACAATTATATCTTCCCATTTCTGTGGTTACACGGCGAAGACAAGCAAATATTATTGGATAACATTCATAAAATTTATGATAGTGGCGTCAAAGCCTTTTGTTTGGAATCACGTCCACATCCCGATTTTTTAGGAGACAGATGGTGGCAAGACCTTGATATCATTTTAAATGAGGCCAAAAGATTAGGAATGAAAGTTTGGATTCTAGATGACTCTCATTTTCCAACTGGTTTTGCTAACGGCAAGGTCAAAAATGATTTACCACAATATTTAAAAAAATATCTTTATATCAAACAGTTGGATTTTCGTGGTCCGCAACAAGATGCAACAATTATTTTGAAATACTTACGTCCTGACAAAAGATTTCAACCTACTGACCCAAATGCCCAGCAGCCGGAAAAGATTCTAAAAGTAATTGCTGCAAAAAAGATTGGTAATGATAAAATTGACGCTAATTCATTAATTGATATCACTGATTCTTTGAAAGCGGGTTTACTTACTTGGAATGTACCCGACGGAGAATGGAGAATATTTACTTTAATCGAGACAATTCATGGTGGTGAAAAGGAAACAGAGGGATATTTAAATCCATTAGTTGCCAATGCAACAAAAGTATTATTGAATGAAGTTTACAAACCGCATTATGAACATTATAAGGAAATGTTTGGGAACGTCATTGCTGGTTTCTTTAGTGATGAGCCTAGATTTGGCAATCATCACGGAGCTGAATCACGTCTCGGCGTTGATGAAATGGTATTACCTTGGCGTGATAATATGCTAGAAGAGTTTTTTGATAGCGATTATCTGCAATTGCCATTATTAACCACTGTGTCAGCCAACGGTCAAGAAAAGAAAATCCGTTATAAGTACATGAACCTTGTCAGCAAATTATATGCCCATAATTTTACAAAAATTTTAGGTGATTGGTGTCATGAACACAGAGTAAGTTATATTGGACATTTGATTGAAGACAACGGTTCACACACCAGACTTGGATATGGTGCTGGACATTATTTTCGTGCTTTAGATGCTCAAGATATGGCCGGAATCGATGTTGTCTTAAACCAGATTATGCCTGGAATGGATAATACCTGGTTCAAGTCAATGACTGGGGCAGGCTGGAATGGTGAATTCTTCCACTATGGATTAGCAAAAATGGGTGCCTCCTTAGGTCACTTAGATCCTAAGAAACATGGTCGCGTTATGAGTGAGGTATTTGGAGCCTATGGTTGGGCAGAAGGACTAACGTTAATGAAGTTTATTGCCGATCATATGATCGTACGTGGCGTTAATCATTTTGTGCCACATGCTTTTAATCCCAACAAGTTTCCAGATCCAGATTGTCCACCACATTTTTATTCTAACGGTCATGAACCTGAGAACAGATCTTATGCAGAACTATTTAATTATATGAATCGTCTATCACACATTTTAAGTGGTGGAAGACATATTGCTCATGTAGCGGTTCTATATCATGCCGAAGAAGAATGGTTGGATAAGGACGCTATGCCGTTTGAAAAACCTGTCAAGATGCTTATGCAAAATCAGATTGATTGTGAAATCACTCCATTAGACTATTTAGAATCTGCAAATATTCAAAAAGGATATTTTGAAATTAATCATGAAAAATTTGACACTCTGATTATTCCAGGAACTAAATATATTCCACATAAATTAGTAGAAACTCTGAAGAAATTTCACCAGAATGATATAAAATTACTCTTTATAAATAATTATCCAGAGCAAGATGAATCACTTGATAATATTAAAGAGTTTATTGAATTATTGGGACAGAAGGTAGATTTAAAAGAACTACCCGTTAATCTAACCCCCAAAGATGTCTTTATTAAAGCAGACTCTATTGAACCTTATCTAAGGTTTTACAATTATCAAAATGAAGATGATCATTTATTAATGTTTCTAAATGAAGATCCTACGAAGACAATTGATACAAATATTTCTATCAAAGAAAACTTTGTCTATCAATACGATGCAATGACGAATACACTTCAGCTAATCAATGTTACAGATGGTAAATACCAATTACACTTAGCCGCGGGACAGTCAATAATACTAGTAAAGGGGAGTAAATACAATGTACTTTCTGATACTAAATTGAGCCATAATGTATCATTAAATTTACAGAATATAAATTTATCAGTAGCTTCAGCTGAATCTTATCCTAAATTTGAATCAAGACGAAACCTTGATGAATTGGTAAATGTTAACTCGCTAGAAGGATTAAGAGAATTCAGTGGTAATATGAAGTATTCATTCCAGTTCAATTTAGATAAGGTACTTGAGACAATGTCCTTAAATCTTGGTACAGTTAATGAGGTGGCAACCGTTAAGTTAAATGGACACCTTTTAGGCACAAGAATAGCTTATCCATATCAATTTAATGATATATCTAAGTACTTAAATGTAGGGCTTAATAACATAGAAATACTTGTGGTAAATAATTTAGGGATTAAACAACAGGATTTTCTATCACAATATATGCTTATTAAACCATCTGGGTTATTAGGACCCGTCGAAATTCAATATTAAAAAAGAAACAGGATTAGGAAAATTATTCCCAATCCTGTTCTTTTATAAGTATATGGTTAAGTGAGGTAAAACTATTTTTCTTCCCTATTAATAGGGAAGCGACGTGCTTTATTAATGGAAATCTTGGCATCTTTACCTAAAACATAGATTCCTAACATATCTCCAGTATTCAAAGCACTGATGGCTTCATTTGAAAAATGCATTGCGGCAACTTTGAAGCCTAGGTTTTCGTTGTCGACAGTTTGTACTAAGAATTCCTTGTTAGAAGGGTGATTGATAATACTGAACTTCTTTGGTAATTCATTGATCCCAGCAATTTTTTCTTCAACAACTAGGTCAAAAACGTGAACTGTCTTAATCAAATCAAAATGACCGTTCTTATTTTTCCTGATCATCAAACTAGCAAAGTGGGTACTGTCAATTGTCACAGCGACACCAATCTGACCATCAGTTAACTGACAATTGTCAGCATTTAATTCGATCTCAAAAGTTTCGTCAGGCTCAGTTTGTCTCAAGCCCAAGAATGATGGTGTATCAATGTCTGAAAGAGTTGATTCAGAACCAGTTAGTGTTAGATTGTCGGGCTCAATTGTTAATCTATCGTTTAATGAATTTCTCAATGAAATCCATTCTGGGTTTAAAATTGCATTCTCAAAAGTATCTACGAACTCATTTAAGTCTTGCGACTGCAAAGTTTTAGCATGTTCTGGAAATTCTGTCATATCAACTACTTCTGTAGGAATACCTTTGTTAATTACGGGCCAGTCGCTATTCCAATCGACTGGATAAAGTAGTGTTTCTCTACCAGTGTTAGTAAAAGTTTTGAAATTGATATTAATAGGGCGGGTACCTAAACAAACTAGCCACCAATTCTTATTTTCATCCTGGAACAAATCGCCATGACCAATATTTTGCAGAGGCTCATCAGCACGATCTCGATTGGTAAATATCGGATTATCCGGACAACTTTCGAAAGGTCCCCAAATATTTTTACTTCTGAAAATAGTAATCATATGGCCTAAACCAGTTCCACCTTCGGCGGCCAAGAGGTAGTAGTAGTCGGATTTTTTAATAATATGTGGACCTTCGACATCGCGACCACCTGTGCCAGCAGTTAACACCTTAGGACCATCCAAAATACGACCAGTATCCAATTCAATTTCAACCTGTTGTAAAGCCTTTTTCCCAGATTCAAGATAGCCAGTGTATTGAACATAAGTGTGGTTGCCATCAAAGAAGATATCAGGATCAATTCCATTGACATTAATGTTGATACGTTGATCATCCCAAGAAACGTTACCATCAGCTGTTAAACTTCCGGTAATAATAAAAGTCTTGAATTCAGCAAAGTTAGTCGTGATCACATAGAATTTATCGTTATGATATCTGATACAAACCGCAAAAACACCTTCATTAGACTTGGATTTTGTTAGGTCGGCTTGAGAGTGTTTGGTTGCTACGCTAGGTAAAGTTTCCCAGTTAAGCAAATCAGTACTTCTGGCTAAAGTTATTCCTGGATAATATTCAAAGGTACTGTTGACCATATAATAAAACTTGCCGACACGGACGATACTAGGATCGGGACGCATCCCTCTAATTATTGGATTATTATACTGTTTCACTAACATCTTGAGCCTCCCTTTCACTTAAAACAGGTGTACTTGTAAGAATTTGATTGATCTGTTCCATCTCAGAAGTAGGGATGTTGATAAATGGGAAGAGCATATTAGCCTCTTTAATTGACATATGTCCTAATCGATCAACATTTTCTGGATCATTGAACATATCTAATTCTTTTGTGACTGACTTAATCTTGTCAAAAAGTTCTTTATCAGCTGTAATAGCTGCAAGCTTACTGTCTATGGTATATCTGCCAATATAATCGGAAGTAGGGATGTATGAAATCTCATGATGACCATTTGTTAACGTGATTACTTGATCAGTTACTTTTTGACCATCAACATTAACACTGGAACCAATTCTTGGAAGAGTTAACTTAACAGTTTGTCCGTAAGGAACATCAATTTGTAAAGCAATCGTGTGATTGTCATCTGTTTCAAGATCATACTTAATCTTCAAATCGCCGTAAGAACTGTCATAGTGGCCACTGATATGTTTCAATCTGTAGTCAAACTTAGGTTCAACGTAAACGGTTTGATACCCATTGTCTTGATCGTGAAGGCCTAGAACATACTTATAAGCCCATTCCATAATGGCTCCAATTGAGTAGTGGTTAAGGGAATTCATACCTTCAGGATTCATTGAACCATCTGACAAAACAGAGTTCCAACGTTCCCAAATAGTTGTTGCACCCAACTTAACCGCATAGAGCCAACTTGGATAGTCCTCATTTAAGAAGATTTTCGTTGCTAATTCGTGTTGTCCATTTTCAGATAGAACTTGGCACAAGAATGGGGTACCAACAAATCCTGTCTGTAAGTGATCGTTATCTTTCTTCAAACGTTGAACTAAATCAGCGACAACACGTGACTTCAAATTCTCAGGAACAAGATTAAACTCAAGTACTAGAGCATAGGCTGTTTGTGTATCAACAGCAACACGACCAGTTTCAGTAATATACTCTTTCAAAATGTTCTGTTTAATATCTTTACACAAATCTGTATAGAATTTATGATCCTTTTCGTTACCTAGGATCTTAGCTGTATTGGCTACAATACTTGATGAGTAATAGTAATAAATAGAAGCAATAAAGTCTTCGTCAGTCTTACCATTTGGTACAGCTGGATTTTCACTATCAAGAGATAACCAGTCACCGAATTGGAAAGAACCTGTCCAAAGTCCAGTACCACTCTTTTCAACATTACGATGGATCCAGTCGACCCAGCCTTTCATGCTAGAATAGTTTTGTTTCAAAATAGCCGTATCACCATATTTACTATACATATTCCAAGGAATAACTGTGGCGGCATCGCCCCAAATGGCAGCTCCACCTTCGTCAACGTGAAGGGAAGGAGCATACATCGTCAACATACCATTATGGCTATTTTGTTCAACTTTCATATCTTTAGCATACTTTTTGAAGAATGCATAAACATTCATATTGAAAGCTGAAGTGTTGGAGAATATTTCAGCATCTCCAGTCCAACCCAAACGTTCATCACGTTGAGGGCAATCCGTTGGTACATCAAAGAAATTGCCTTTTTGACTCCATTGGACATTTTCAAATAAGCGATTAACTTCCGGATTATCAGTCTTAATAGCACCAGTCATTTTCATATCAGAATAGACTACAGCAGCGCGAAAATCTTTTAATTGTAGTGGTTGAGTATTTCCAGAGACCTTGATATATCTATAGCCATAATAAGTAAAGTGTGGACGAATCCACTTATTAGTACCATCCGAGATATAAGTGAAGGCTGCTCTAGCTTCACGTAAATTGTCACGATAGAAGTTACCCTTTTGAAGAATTTCTCCGACTTGGATAGTAACCTTAGTTCCCTTTGGTTCACGGTTATAAAATTCAATCACGCCAACATTATTTTGTCCAAAATCGATAACTTGTTCATCTTTAGGTGTATGTATCAGTTCTTTAGCGGGTAAGTACTCTTGAATTTTGAGTGGCAAACTTAATCTGTCAGCTAAAGTATCGATAGGGTAGTCCAAGACGCTAGCTTCAACCCAATTATCGGGAACAATTGTATCGTCAAGATCTTCACCATAATAAATGGCAGACTTGGTAATTTTTCCAGCGGTTGTTAGCCATTGATCATCAGTATTAACAATATCTTCTGTGCCATCAGCATAAAGCAAATGTAGTTCTAGAATGGCACGTTGTTGATCACCGTAAATCTTGTCCTTGCCACCATCAAAGCCTAAATTACCCTTATACCAACCATCACCAAGAGAAATTTCGATTGTATTATTGCCTTGAGTAAATGAATCAGTAACGTCATATGTTTGAACTTGAATCAACTTATCATAGTTAGTTGTTCCAGGTGCTAGAAGTTCATCTCCAACTTTTTTATCATTGATATTTAATTCATAGACACCCAAACCTGACATGTAAATACGAGCTGATTTTACTTCTTTGGAAAGCTCTAGGTTACGTTTAAGAAGGGTATTTTGAATATCTTTATTATTGTTACCGATCCATTTAGCAGAGAATGGTTCATCCATCTTGCCAGTCTCAAAGAAACTAGTTGCAGAAGCAGAGATATTTTCAGTAGTATTGCGTACATTTATAGTGAAGTTGTATCTAGTTCTTGGTTTTAGTTTTAAATCAGGTTGGAAATAGTTATTCGTATAAGCTTGCCAATCAGTTTGATAAACAGACTTATCATCAACAAAAATTTCTAACTTTTTCTCTAGAGTTACGTTTTTTTCAGAGTTTACCGCAAATTCAATTTTAAGATCACTAAGATCGAATCCTAGTGGCTCAGTCATATGGTTTACTTGGATGTTTTTAATATTCATTTTTTCTACCTCACAGTCTAGTATCTAATCTATTACAAAATGGGTCTACCGGGCTCTTACCAAGAAATTCTTCTTGACCAGTAATTTTCTTAATAACAGCATCAATTGATTCGGGATTACCAGTATAAGCATTGATCATTGTTGAAATATCAGGAATGTCAAAGAGATGATATGGATTACACATGGAAATAAATAAGGTTGGAATAGAACGCATGTACCAAGGAGCATCGGCGGCCATCAAGTGTATCCAATCGATTCTGGTTGTCGTCTGATTACTTGCAGTTTCGATATTAGCTACGTAGATAGCCAAATCAAATTTATCCTTTAGATCTTGAACTCCTTCTTCAAATACTTCGTGGAAGTCGAGATTTTTACGATCAAACAATGAGACCTTGAAACCTTGATCCTCAAGTCCTTTCTTGAAGAGAGCAGTTACATGTCCACCTTCTTTAAAACCACCATCATCACTATCGCCAAGAACGACTAGACGGACACGAGGATACTTCTTACTATTGACGGGCAAAATTTTATCACGATCTTTAACTAAAGTAACCGCATGTTTAGCCAAATCAACGGTTCTAGCCTTATGATCCTCTAATTGTAAATCTAATTTTTCAGGAATTTCTTGGATCAATTGATTGTCTGTATTCATGATACCTTGAGCTAATTTAGTTCCCAAAATACGACGAATAGCTTCATTGACACGTTCCATTGAAACAGTGCCATCGTTTACAGCATCCGTGAGGAACTTATAATCTTCGTCGATATTCTTATTGAAGAGAATCATATCAATACCAGCATTGATCGTAGCAGGAATAGCCTGTTCTCTTGGCAACATGGAAGTGTAACCAAGCATTGGTGTGGCGTCGGTAATTGTCATCCCGTTAAATTTCAACTCTTGATGTAACAAACCATCGATCAAAAGTTTTGAAGTTGAAGCAGGTCGTAAATCCTTATCTTCAATACCAGGATCTAACTTACGTTCCCAAGCCGGTTGCATAATATGAGCAATCATAACAGCGGGTAATCCACGTTTGATCAAGTGACGATAGATCTGACCATATGAATTCATCCATTCGTCGGTCCCCAAAGAATTAACTGAACTAACAAGATGTTGATCACGTTCATCAACACCATCGCCAGGGAAATGTTTGGCTACAGGAATAACTTTATTGTGTTTTAATCCTTTGACTTCTGAATCAACCATCCTCATGACACGATATTTATCACTACCAAAGGTTCTTACGTTCATAATTGGATTACGGAAATTATTATCAATATCCACAATAGGCGAGAAGGACATATTGTCGCCAACTTGGGCAGCTTCATAACCAGAAATATCACCTAAATTATAAGCCTGCTTAGGATCATCAGTTGCGGCAACAGACATTGGACGTCCAAACCAAGTTCCCTCATTCAAAAGTCCATTACCACCGGCTTCAAGATTAGCGGCGACAAAAGCAGGAATCTTAGATTCCTTTTGAATAGTTTTGATCTCACGCTTTAATTTCTCAGCACTGTCAGGACGATACATAATCCCACCAGGATGATACTTATTAACGAATTGCTTTAAGTCAACATTGTCCTCATCTTGACCAATTACAAAAAATAATTGACCAATTTTTTCTGGTAATGTCATTTTATTAATCTGATTATCAATGTATTTTATTTGTTCTGTTGAAAGGTTATATGGTGTTTTGGTTAAATCTAACATAAAATTCCTCCACAATTTATTGATTTAACTAAATTGTAAGCCCTTGTATAAATTTCAACTATTGTCAAATAATATTATAACTATGTTCATTTCCCATATTTTTAAAAAAGCTTATAATGATTTACAAGTGAGGTAAATCTAATATGAGTAAGAGTATTATTGAAATTCTTCGTTCTAAAAATTCTCCTAAAGAATTCTCCAATGTTGTTAAGAAACTAGAGAAGGTTGAAAAAACTGAAAAGAATATAACTCCTATCAAGACCGCCAATGGGGAACCAGTCTATCGTTTCTATAATACTTATGATGACGATTTGGAATTGAACACTAATCCTATCTCCATATCAGTCCAGCCGATAGAGTCTATTATCCCGTTTCACTATCATGATTTTGTTGACATTGTGGCCCCCTTGGTCGGAAACTGTACGGCTGTAGTCCAAGATAAGGAAATTGAAATGCAGCAGGGTGACTTACTTTTTGTCGGTAACCAGTCAGTTCATACGGTCAAACCCATCGGCACTGACGATATCGTAATCGACATTGCTTTAAGGAACACGGCGTTTTCTTTAAATGAGTTGAACACACTTTTACATGACAATCGTCAAACTAGTATTTCAGGGATGTTATTTTCGTTGTTATCAGATAGAAATTACGGAAAGGGACAATATAGTTTCTTTAAAACCAATAACAATTCCAAAATAAGTCGAAATGTTTGGGAAATCATTGATGAATATTACCATCCTGATAAGGAATCGGATAAAATCATTCGACTAGAAATCATGATCTTATTTTCACGACTTATTCGAGAGTCATATAAGACCGTTGATGTTAAATGGAAGATGAATGATAAAAAAAGAGCTAATATCCTGTCGCTATTACTTTACATTGAGAGTAATTACGCCGATATAACATTGGAAGAGATGGCTCAACATTTTGGATACAATGCCAATTACTTATCATCATTCTTAAAAAAATCGACAGGAATGACTTTTATCAAATTGGTTCATTTACAAAGAATCAACGCTGCTGCGGAATATTTGAACTACACTAATGCGCCAATTGATAAAATTTCCTTCAAAGTAGGATATGAGAATCCGTCATATTTCTATAAAATTTTTAAAAAAGTTTTGGGTATCTCACCAGATCTTTATCGTCAAAAGGCCCATTCTAACACCTGATAGAATAGCATCCCGGTGATAAATAAAAATGTGTATTCAAAAAGCTAACCTGTGAAATGAACACAGATTAGCTCGTCTTTGGATATAGCTGAAAGTTATTTTCCAGAATATGATTAATTTGTAAATGAAAGCGCAATCATAATTAATCATAATTTGGAGGTCAGTTTCATGAATAAAAAGAAGATTCCATTAGTTCTTGGTATTTTAAGTATGAACTTGCTATTGATGTCAACATCAGCCGTTACAGCTGCTATTGCCGCCATAGCAAAATCTTTCCCAAAGGAACCTATTTCTAAGGTTCAAATGATCGGATCAATTCCTCAACTAGGACAATTGATTGCTACAGTGCTATTCAGTTATTTAGCATTTAAGTTAACTAGAAAAAACTTAGGTGTTTTAGCCGTAGCCGTTGTCGGAGTGGCTGGTTTACTTCCTGTATTTTATGGTAGTAGTTTAAATCTAATTCTAGCATGTATGGTTCTTGTTGGATTTGGTACTGGTATTATTAGTAACGTTAGTCCTGTTTTACTACAATCAAATTTCGATGGTGAAGATCGTGCCACAGCTATGGGTTGGTCAGTTGGTGCCAATAATATTGGTATGATGCTCTTTACAGCTCTAGGTGGTATTCTTGGTGGAAGTGATTGGCATAATCTATTTTGGATCTATGCTTTCTCAATTGTTATTATTTTAATGGTATTTTTCCTAGTTCCACAAGATGTCAAACTTTCTAAGACTGCTGAAGAAAAGAATCAAAAGGCTAGTCTTAAAACCGTTTTCGGTTCATTAAACAAGCATGTATATTTAATTTTAGGAATTACTTTTGTTTTGTCACTTTGCATGATGTTATTTATGACAAACCAATCTATCGTTCTTGCCGGTAAAGGTAAGGGTACAGCTTATGTTGCCTTAGTTACAGCCATCGGTAATATCGGTGGTATTGCTACAGCCGTTCTTATCAAATACATCCGTAAAATTACTAAGACCAATACTATTGCTTGGGGCTTCATTGCTTTCATGTTGTCATTCGTTCTAGTATTATTCACAAATAATTTTGCCCTTCACATTTTAGGTAACATGTTCTCTGGTGTTGGTATCGTACTAGTAAATGCTACACTTCCATATGAACTATCAATTCTTACAAATGAAAAGCAATTTACAGTTGCTATTGCTATGAATACATTCGTTTCCTCAGTTGCCGGTATGTTTGCTCCAATCATTATTTCATTGGTTAACATTTCAGCAGGGGATGGATCATTCATTGCCGGAACTATCTTATCGGCATTAATGTTCTTACTATTATTTATCAGTAGATTTGGTAAGAAGATTGAAAAAGTTGGTTCATTGCACGCTACTGTTTAATTGAAGAATCTTATAACCCTATGATAAAAGAGCTACAGTCAAAAACTGCAGCTCTTTTATTGTCTTTTACGATTCTGGCTAGGTAATTTGCCAAATCTTTTTTTAAATTCTTTATTAAACTGAGCATAATTAGCAAATCCAGTTTGTTCAGCAATTTCTAGAATAGGTAGATCTGTTGTTGAAATTAGGGAACTAGCATGATTTAATCGGACATTTGTTAAGTAAGTATAAAATGACATTCCGTAATGCTTCGAGACAAATCGAGATAAGTATTCTGGGTTCAAATGTACTTCTTTAGCGAGCCTAGACAAAGTAATAGTTTCTGAATAATTGTCTTCTATGTAATTATTAATTTTGAAAATTCTATCATAGTATTTTTGATTCAAATGTATTTTTTTCTCAGATACTTTTTCACTAAATTGCTTAAAAAGTATATTTAACAGATACATTACATCACCATATGATTTCAAATACACAAAATTTTCCCCGCTTTCAGATTGTGCAAGCAGTGATTCTAAAATATGAATCACTGCTTTTTTGCACTTTGGAGAACCTTTAGAAAAGTAGAATTTATAATAATCTGCACTAGGAACCACTTGTTTAATCAAATCAAAAGAAATTTGTAAAACGATTCCTTTTAATACCCATCCTCTAAAACTAGTCGAGTGAACCGAATTAGAATTAAAAATATGAAATTCACCCGGATGCAAGATAGATCTGTTAGTGGAATCCAAAACTTTGAGGTCTCCTTGCGTAATATAAATTATCTCAATTGCCTCATGCATGTGCGGGATTATTAAAGATTTTCCGCGATCATAACCTCTAAAAATTCTTATAGGAATATTACCATCAAAGGATATATTTTCTCTTATTTTAGAATGTGCTTCTAATTTCATTTGTTCCTCCAATAATACTAAATGTCAAAATATCTATATTTTTAAGCTAATATATCAGCTAACTAACATCATAGTATGCGCTTACAATTGTACTTGTTAACAGATATTAATTGCAAGGAGTGAATAGATTGAATCCAATATTAAAGTCAAATAACTATATTCCTGATGTGGAAGCTAGAACTATGCCAGACGGAAAAGTTTATTTGTATGGTTCTAGAGACAATCCCGGTGATACAGAATTTTGTAGTACGCAATATCAGACTTTTTCTTCTCAAGACTTAATTCATTGGCAAGATGAAGGGACCATATTTAATAGTACTGATGAAATATATGGGGTAAATAATGGTCTAACTTTAGGAGCACCTGACTGCATCTATTATGAAGGAAAATACTATCTTTATTATTGCATGTATGGAAATCGTATGGGAGTCGCTGTCTCTGATACACCTGTAGGCCCCTTTAGAAACTTAGGAAATATTACTCCTGCCGACCGTCAGAGTATTGATCCCGCAATATTTGTGGATGATGACGGAACCTGCTACTACTTTTGGGGACAATTTCATCTTCAAGGTGGCAAGTTAGACAAAGATATGAAGACAGTTATTCCTGAAACAATCAATTCCAATATTTTGACTGAACATGAACAAGGCTTTCATGAAGGTGCATCTATTCGCAAAATAAATGGTACTTACTATATCACATATACCGATATTTCACGTGGAAGAGCAAGTTGTTTGGCGTATGCCACTTCTAAGTCTCCGTTAGGTCCATATAAAAAACGTGGAATTATTATTGATAATACTGGTTCCGATTCCGAAGATTGGAATAATCATGGATCAATAGAAATGTTTCAAAACAATCTTTACGTTTTTTATCATCGTTCTAGTCAAAACAGCATTTACAACCGTAGGGTATGCATAGAACCCTTATCCATGGATTCAGATGGTAATATCTCTGAAGTTCACATGACATCAAATGGGGTGGAAGACCATTTTCCAGCAAATAGTCCCATAAATGTACGTCACTTATCCAAAATGAGACTTAAATTGCCGTTCAATAGTTTGATACATCCAATGTCTTTAATGCCCAGAGATAATGAGGAAGTACTTTCATATACCAAAAATCAAGATTGGATTCAGTTTAATCGCGTTGATTTAGGAAAAAAATGTCAAAAGGTGGAAATAGATGCTGCTTCACCAAAACCAATGACTGTTGAATTTTGGATTGAGAATAACCATAAAATTGGTCAAATCACTGTAAACCCCACTGGTTCAACGTGGAATATTTATAAAAAATTTGCAGGTCAAATTGAGTCAACCTCAGGAATTCACACAATTTGGATTCGATTTGTTTCCAAAGATAATGCAGTAGGCCGACTCGGAGATCTCAAAGATTTCTGTTTTAAGGAGGAGTAAAGAAATGCTTAAGACACCTAGCATAGAGCAACAAGCTGACGAGATAATTGAATCACTAGATATGTCTCAGAAAGCACAATTATTGTCTCAGGTGATTTGGGAAACGACATCCATTGATCACTTTGATAAAAGATTAAATAAATTTCTATTAGCGGACGGCCCTGCGGGGATTCGTCGATTAAAAGAATACTTCGACGATGATATTTATAACACTAAGCCTAGTACTTCTTATCCATCTCCTAGCACATATGCCAGTTCTTGGAATAAAGATTTAATCAATGAATTAGGTATTCACATTGGTAAAGAGGCTTTACAAGAAGATGTAGATACAATGTTGGCACCAGCAATTAACCTGAAACGAAGCCCATTGGGGGGACGTAATTTCGAATATTACTCAGAGGACCCACAATTAACAAGTGAATTAGCAACATCATTTATAAAGGGAATTCAGAGTCAGGGTATCGGAGCCTGTCTAAAACACTTTGCGTTAAACAATCAAGAAACTAGACGAATGAATATAGATGTTAGAGTTGATAAACAGACCTTACATGAATTGTACTTAAGAGCCTTTGAAAAACCTGTCAGAGTGGGGAAGCCCAAAATGGTAATGACTTCTTACAATCAGATTAACGGTGAATACTGTGCAAGCAATCCCTTACTTTTAGATATTTTACGAAGAAAATGGGGTTTTGAAGGTGTAATCGTTACAGACTGTTTTGCAGCTCATGATCTAGGAAAAGGCATTGCTCATGGACTTACACTTCAGATGCCTGGTGAACCAAAAGAAAAAATTGTGAAACAAATCAAGAAATTAATTTCCAGTAATCAATTAACCGAAGAACAACTTAATAATGCCGTTAAAAGAAATATTATCTTTGATTTAGATGCTCAGCAAAATCATTCTAGAAGATCAAAATATGATCGTGATAGCCATCATAACTTTGCTCGTCAAGTTGCAGAAGAGAGCATGGTTTTACTTCAGAACAATAACAACGTTCTTCCACTTAATGAAAAACAAAATATTTTAGTAGTCGGGGAGCTAGCTCAAAAGCCAAGATTTCAAGGTGGAGGTAGTTCGCACGTAAATCCTTATAAATTAGAAATTCCACTGCAAGAACTAAAAAAGTTGAATTCTAATATAACTTACAGTCAAGGATATAAGTTAAATGAAAAAACTGATGAATCCTTAATAAATCAAGTTAAGGAGCAAGCAGCATCAACAGATATTATTGTAGTATTTGCGGGATTACCAGACTTAGTGGAATCAGAAGGGTACGACAGGAATAACCTTTCTTTACCAGATAATCAAAATGATTTGATTAAATCATTAAGTAGCATGGGCAAACCACTTGTTGTTGTATTAGCTAACGGTTCAGTAGTTGAAATGCCTTGGAGAAATAAAGTTGACGGGATTCTTGAAAGTTATTTAGGTGGTGAAGCAGGTGGAAGTGCCGTGGCAGATATTTTATTTGGCAAAATCAATCCATCAGGTCACTTAGCAGAAAGCTTTCCCGAAAAACTTCAAGATAATCCCACATATCTAAACTTCCCAGGAAATCAGCACGATGTCATTTACGGCGAAGGTAGATTTATTGGTTACAAGTATTATTGTGCTGTTAATAAGAAAGTTGCATTTCCATTTGGATATGGTTTGTCTTATACAAAATTTAATTTCCATCATTTAGTTACAAAAATTAATAAAGAAATCCAAACCGCGACAATTGAATTAACCAACACGGGTTCTAGGGCTGGAAAAGAGGTCGTTCAAGTTTATACAAAATTTTTGGACACTGTAGGAAGTCCTGAACCTCTACAATTAGCTGGATTCAAAAAAATTGAATTATTGCCCAACCAAACAAAGAAAGTAGAAATAAAATTAGATCCAAAAGTATTTGAAATATTTGATGTAACTACAGATCAATGGATTCAACAAAACGGTAAATATCAATTATTTGTTGGAGAATCCTGCCTAGATGATAGTTTGTCTACAACTATTGACATTAAAGCCTCAAGAACAAGGATTACCGCAAATCACAATTTGGGAGATATTCTAAGACAGAATCCAGATATCTATAGTGAATTAGAACATGTTTTCCAGAAACATCCTAAATCATTAGGCTTTCTTCAAATGATTAAAGACGATGATCCATTAAAGTCTCTCTCCATGAGTTCCCTGATGACTTTAAATACTCTTCGAAGAGCTGATCCTACTTTAGATGAAGATTCCATAGCATCAATATTAACTATTCTTAATAGAGGAGATAACAAACATGCAAAAGATTAAAAACAAACATAGTTTTTGGTTTAAAGCTTCAATTTTATCAATTGCTATTGATTCAACGGTTTCAGGCGTTGTTTCTGGTGCCATTCCTTTGATGGTTAAATCGTTTCCCAATGCACCTCAATCCATAGTTGAATCAATATCGTCATTACCTAGTTTAGCTATTATGTTAGCTGTCATGATCAGTCCATTTGTCACGACAAAAATCGGTTATAAAAAGACTGTCCTAATCGGGCTGTTTATCTCATTTCTTGCCGGTATAGCTCCAGCCTTTGTACCAAATATTTATTTAATTTTAGGATTTAGATTGATTTTCGGATTTGGAATTGGTTTATTGAATCCTTTATCATACAGTATTGTAGCGTTCTTTTATGATGGCGATGAGCGTTCACAAATGTACGGACTAATAGGTACTGTTTCCAATTTAGCATCATGGATCCTAACCGGATTAGTCGGTGTCCTATTACAATATAGTTGGCATTATAGCTTTCTAACTTACTTCGTATTGCTAGCCATTATGGTTTTGGTTTACTTTGTTTTGCCTGAAATGGATATTAAGACTGAAAAGTCTAATAATAGTAAAGCCAATTTCTTACAGATGGATCATAGAGTATATTATTTAGCCGTTGTTATGTTCTTTTTATTCATGGTTTGGATGACGTTCAACCAAAAATTTGGTCTCTTAGTTACTGGCAAAAAATTAGGTGACGCTTCACAAGCAACATATATTTTAAGTTTGACAGCTCCTATAGGAATGATTGTTGGCGTCTTCTTTGGATTATTACATAAATGGTTAAAGAACTTATTATTACCAATTGCCATGCTAATTCTAGCAGTCGCATTTATTGTAACTGGTTCCGCCAATAGTTTGGTAATGGCTGGTCTAGGTGTTGTTTTAGCAGCCATTTCATTTACATGTTGTTCTACATCTATCTTTTTAAGAGTTTCAGAAATTACTCCTAAAGAATTAAACAATGCTGCCTCATCTGTAGAATTAATAGTTACTAATATTGGAATTTTTGTTGCCCCTTACTTTATGAGTATGATAGGTTCACTAGTAGGTAATGGAAGCTCAGATATGATGCTAAAAATTTGTTCAATCATTTTGATAGTCATG
The DNA here is from genome assembly GCF_036913655.1 of Companilactobacillus sp. HBUAS56275. Taxonomy (NCBI): domain Bacteria; kingdom Bacillati; phylum Bacillota; class Bacilli; order Lactobacillales; family Lactobacillaceae; genus Companilactobacillus; species Companilactobacillus sp. HBUAS56275. Next base: position 267,921 of record NZ_JAYKKK010000001.1, on the reverse strand, counting down.
GCATTATGTATGTTCATAGGAAAATTCTTTTATCGGAGTCAAAGTAAAACAATTCAACAGGAAGGTTAAATATGTCTTTTAAATTTCAAATAAATAAGGATGTCGAGTTTTCAAGAAATAAAAAATTCTTAAAAATTGCCGAAGAAAACAAACCACATTTATTTCATCAAGAACATTTAGCACAAAGATGTATCAAGATAAATAAAGAAAAGAATCAGTTACAAACTATTAATGAGGAACCGTCTATTTCCAATTTAGATTCTAAAATATTGGGCAAAGGCGACTATCTTATTTTAGATTTTGGTGATCACTTTGTAAGCCACTTTTCTATTAATATAAAAAGACATGGTTCATTAATGGATGCACCATTAACCTTAAAACTTCAATTTGCAGAAGTACCCGATGAGTTGCTCCATGAATCTAGTAATTATAACGGTTGGTTATCAAGTTCATGGATTGCGGAAGAAAGAGTCCATATAGATCAGTTACCAACTAAATTACGTCTTCCAAGAAGATATAGTTTTAGATATGTAAAAATAACAGTCCTTGATACTTCCCCTAAGTGGAAAATCAGTCTGGATTCACCATCGGTAACTTCTGAGAGTTCCGTCGATGAGAATAATATGCCTCAAATTAACACAGAAGACCCGGAATTACAAAAAATTACGGAAATCAGTATCAAAACACTAGCTGAGTGTATGCAGGATGTTTTTGAAGATGGTCCGAAAAGAGATCAAAGATTGTGGTTGGGGGATTTACATCTTCAAGCATTGGTTAATTACACTACATTCAAAAACTATAGTCTCGTCAAACGGTGCTTATATTTATTTGCTGGAATGACTACCTCAAACGGAAAGTTAAGTGCAGATATTTTTACGAATAATCAACAAGTAAATGCTGATGATACCTTTTTATTTGATTACAGTTTATTCTTTGTCAGTTGTCTTAAGGATTATTTGGAAAATTCTGATGATAAAAAAACTGTTATGGATTTATATAGCGTTGCTAAAAATCAAATTGACCTGGCTAGAAAGTATGTTTCTCATAATGGTAAATTGAATTTGCCTCAGGATTGGCCTGCATTTATTGATTGGGGAGACGATTTAGATAAAAGTACTGCTGCACAGGCCGTCCTTATAAAAGTTTTAAGAGATTTTATAAATCTGAATAACCAATTAGGATTCAAGACGGATGATGATTATTTCGTGCTATTGGATTCTATGGTCAGTTATTCTATTCAGAATCTTTTCGATGAAAAAACAAAGATGTTCATTTCAAATGGTGAATTAAATATTTACAGTCAAATTTGGATGGCATTGGCAAACGTTCTCCCAAAAGATGAGAATATTAAATTGATGAATAAAACCTACAAGAAGTTTTTTCCTGTCCAAAACGTAGCCACTCCATATATGTACCATTTTATTGTTGAAGCATTGCTTCAAAATGGTATGAAAAAAGAGGGGACAGCTTTAATTAAAGACTATTGGGGAAAGATGATATCTCTGGGCGCAGATACTTTCTGGGAAGCATTCAAACCTGATGATCTTAATTTCTCACCTTATGGAAGTCCACTAGTAAACAGTTATTGCCATGCTTGGGCATGTACGCCCGTGTACCTTATTGAAAAATATAATTTACGTTAAGGATAAAGGAATAGCACATTGCTTAATAAAGTAATGTGCTATTTCTTTATTTCATCCCGATATTTCTTGGGTGTCATACCAACAAATTCCTCAAATCTTCTATAAAAGTTAGTCATATTATTGATTCCAACTTTTTCAGCAACATCATTAACATTCAATGTTTCATCCTGTAAAAGTATTTTAGCCCGTTCCATACGTTGATAATTAATCAATTCCTTAAATGTTTTCCCCGTATTTTGATGGATAACTCGGCTAATATGAGAGGGACTGTAATTAATTTGTTGGCAAAATTTATTCAGTTCGCCTTCTTTATAATTTTCTTGAATATACTTATTGACTGCAGAAATAATTTTTTGAATGCGTAAATTGGAATTATCAAAGTTGGTTTCAACTGGTTTTAATCGAATCAAAGTCATAAATATTATCATAATATAATTGTCAATGACGGCACTAGCAAATTTTTTCTTATCCAAATCTTCACATAATATATTCTGAATTGAATTACGGATAATTGGTAAATTATTTGTAGAGAAGAACAAAAAATGGTTGTGGGCGTATTGATGACTCATTAATTCAATCATAAAATTGGGCAAAGAGTTATTTTTATCAGATTTAATAATGGTATTTTCAAAAAAATTATTATCTAAAATTATATTAATTCCTAAATCATTCTTAGAAGTGGGCAAAACTGCATGAGGAACATACTTATCCAATATAATTAAGTCACCTTTTTTTAAAAGAATCTTTTGGCCTTCGACTAACATTGTTATTGTTCCTGAATAAACATAGGTCAAGACAATAAAATGATAGGTATGGTAGGGGACTCTACTCATATTTCTTCGATGTAACTGAATCAGATGATTACCACTATTAAAAGGCCGGTCATCATTAAAAATAAAGAGTTGTTCATCCTTGTAAGGCACTGATTCATACTTATTTTGGAAATGCTCTCGTATTTCATCACTAGTAGCACGATTATAAGTCGAAGGACCTGACAAAAATTCTTCTAAATCTTGATAATTCATTCTTGCACTCCTTTGATATCAAAAAAAGATACTTTTTAAAATAGATTATCGCATTGTGAAAGCGCTATACTAATTGCTATTATAGCATCGTAAAGAAAGAATAATTCAAAGGGGTGCACTATTTTGAGTAATATTATGGATAAGTTTCAATCCTCATTAGGTAAATTATCAATGGCCTTTAATAAGAATATCTATATAAATGCTATTAAAAATGGAATGTTAGCATACATGCCGTTCACAGTTATTACTTCCGTATTCTTAATCATTGGTAATTTTCCGGTTCCAAGTGTCAATGCTTGGATGGCTTCACTTTTCAATCTAACTGTTACACAATGGTCAACTAAGCTGGCCATCGTTAACGATGCCAGTTTAGCTATTGGTGGTTTACTAGTTCTGCTAGCAGTATCAAGAACGCTTGCTGACGAAATGAAAATCAATGGCATGCAAGTAATGCTCACATCAGTAGTTAGTTTTATGGTTTTAACACCTTACAAAACTACTAAAGCCGGTAGCTTTTTAGACATTACAACTATTGGAGCTCAATCAATTTTTCTAGCTATTTTAGTATCTATTGCAGTTGCCGTGATTTATCGAGCAATTGACCGTAAAGGTATCAAGATTAAAATGCCAGCTTCAGTTCCTCCAGCAGTTTCATCTCCATTTGAATCACTAATTCCATCGTTTGTAGTTATTACGCTATTTTGGATATTTAGATTAGTTTTAGACAACTTTGCTAAATTAAGTGCTTTGGAATTATTTAACATGATCTTAGGAACACCATTAAAGGCAATGGGTGGTTCACTAATTGGTATTATTTTAGTTAAAATGTTCGGTCAACTTCTATGGTTCTTTGGTATCCATGGTGATTCAATCGTTAACGGTGTTATGACACCGATTTTTCAAGTTTTACAAGATGAGAATAAAACAGCCAGTTTAGCACATCACGCTATTCCTAACATTATTTCTCAGAGTTTCTGGGATGGATTTGCCAGTATCGGTGTTATCGGATCAATCTTCGCTATTATCTTAATTGCACATAGTCATCGTTATAGTGAGATGAAAAAGGTTGCTGGGATTCCATATCTTTTCAATATTGGGGAACCAACACTCTTCGGTATTCCACTAATGCTTAATGTAACTTACTTTATTCCCTTATTATTCAGTAATGTAGTATCCATCGTGATTTCTTATACGGCATTTGCTCTACACTTAGTACCGCTACCAACCGGTTTAGTACAAGTACCTTGGACAACTCCAATTGTAATCAGTGGTTATCTAGTAACAGGTAGTATTTCTGGAGCTATTTTACAACTAGTTTGTTTTGTTGCTGTCATTTTGGTTTGGTTACCATTCGTCAAAATTGCTGACAAAGAAATAATGGTTGAAGAAAAGCAGGAAGAGGAGAAACAAAATGAGTAAAAAGGAATTTGTTGGTAATTGGATACAAGCTCCTCAAATGGACTACGGACCCGATGATCGTAACTATTATTTACAAAATCCTAATCCAATTTTCACACAGACATTTGAAATCACGGATTTAAATAATATTAAATTAAAGATTGCTGCATTAGGATATTATATCGTTCGTATTAATGACAATCGTGTCGGAAATTTTGAATTGAATAATGACTGGACCGATTTTTCTAAAAGAATTTACTATGACGAATACGATGTTACAGATTTAATTAAAAAGGGTAAAAACGAGATTGAAGTCGAATTAGGAAATGGGATGTACAATCCAGTACCACTAAGATTATTTGGTAAATATAATTTGCGTCAACGCCTAGCAAGAATCGGTGAACCAAAATTTATTCTCAACTTATTCAATAATGAAGATCTAATTCAACTTTCCAATAAAGAATGGTTGGTTCACCAGGGAAATATTACGATGAATAATCTATATTTAGGTGAACACGTTGATTTCACACAATCTAAAGCTAAAGATGTTTCCGCAATAGAAATCCCAGTTGATAAACAAGATCAGAAAAATATGTCTGCCAGTTTCATCCCTAAAATAAAAAGAACCGGAATCGTCACGCCATCACATGTTTCTCAAGTTGAAAACGACGTATTGATTGATTTTGGCGAAACTATCAGTGGATTCATAAGTCTAGCAATCAATGGGTATGCGCATCAAAATATCTCCCTAAAATATAGTGAGACTATGGAAAATGGAAAATTATTGTTCAATACTTCCTACGCCGGTAATATAGGTGAAATCTCTGAAATCACTGGAGGTCCAGGCGCTCCTGAAAAAGCCATTCAAGAAGATCAAATAATTTGTCGCGAAGGTTCTCAGACTTTTGAAAACAAATTTACATATCATTCATTTAGATATGTTTTGATTTCTAATGTCGATAAAAATGATTTGTCCAAAATTAAAGCTGTTTATGTACATACCAGCTTAGAACAAATTGGAAAAGTAGCAACAGATAATAACTATTTAAACCAATTGTTTACTGTAGGAATAAGAACAAAGCTCAACAATGTTCATTCTGTTTTCGAAGACTGCGCACGTGAAAGGTTAGGTTATGGTGGCGATATAGTTGCTCTGGCAAATTCAAATTTATACAGTTTTGATCTTAAAAAATTCTATGAAAAAACTATTTCCGATTTCGTACTTGAGCAAACAAAGAATGGTGGTATTCCTGAAACAGCTCCATACATGGGTATTCAAACTAATGGTACTGGACGAGGTGAGGGGCCTATTCTTTGGCAATTAGTTCTGCCATATCTTCTTTGGAAACATTATCAATTTTACGGGGACAAAACTCTAGTAAGTAAATACTATGAGGCTGCTAAAAAACAATATGACTATCTTCAATCAATTCCAGTGGATAAATTAGCTAATGATTGCATTGGTGATCATGGAAGTATCCTTGTTAAAAGCTTTTATGATAAAACTCCGGATAAATTGTTAATTGGTTATTGTACAATTCTCGGTTTCAGTATTTTAATGGAACGCTTAGCCATCATTTTAAATAGAAATACTGATGCTGACAAAATAGATAGTCAGAAAGAAACCTTAATTAAGACTATTAAATCGAAATTCTCTAATGATGACAGAACTCTTGGCCAAGGGACTCAAAGTGATTTAGCTTTCGCTATACTTTTGAAACTAGGTGACAAGCAAACACTTTTGAAAGCTCTGATTAAACAAATAAAAACTGATAATGGTATCTTTACCGCAGGAATATTTGGAATGCCCGTATTATATCGTGTGCTTCATGAAAATGGTTATGATGATATTGTAGACAATTGGCTTAAACAAAAGAGTGAAGTTGGCTTTTATAATATGTTAAGTAATGGAAACCAAGTTTTATCAGAACTCTTCAGAAATAAGCACTCATCGGCCAATCACGCGATGTTCTCAAGTTATATTCAATGGTATTATGAAGCACTTGGAGGAATACAAATTAGTAATTCAGCTGTTGGTTGTTCAGATATTATTATCAATCCTTACTTTGACAAAGGAACAAACCACGTTGACTGTCAATTAAAGACTGTTGCTGGAACTATTCAATCTAAATGGCAAAGAATTGATCAACAAATTGAATTACAATTACAAATTCCTAAAGACATAACTTATCATTTGAATATTTCTGATAAATATCATACGAAGTCATCAAATACAATTACACAGGGTAATTACGTTTTGATAAGATGTCTCATTAGTGAAGAATAATTTCCACAAAAATAGCCGATCTTTTGATCGACTATTTTTCTATTTATTAATTGAATTCGTTTCAACACATATATTTCACTTCTTTTGTTTACGAAAAGAGGTTGGTGTAATGCCAACTTCCTTTTTAAATATCGTTGAAAATTGACTTTGATTATTGTATCCAGAATCATAAGCAATTTCTTCAATAGATTTTTTAGTAAAAATCAAATAATGCTGTGCTTGTTTAATCTTTTCACGGTTTATTAGATTAATTAACGAATGTCCCGTTTCCTTCTTAAAAAGATGTTGTAAATAAGATGTACTTACTCCGATTGATTGGGCGATTTCGTTTACGCTCGTAATACTACGAAAATTAGCGTAAATATATTCTTGCGCTTGATAAACAGTTGACGTTAAATTCATTCTTTTATGACGGATTATACGATTAATAAAAATTTCTCCAATTGCACGCGAGTATTCATAGTAATTTAAAATGGTCGAGTCTTTTTCAATCTGTTTAATAATATGATCACTCAAACCGTAAGCTTGACTGGCGGGCAATCCACCGGCAATCGCTGCACGAGTGTACAAAGTTGTTGCTGCAATTGCCATATCCTTTGCATCACGGTTTTTATCTTTACTAAAAGTTCCAAAGTTTCCTTCTTTAATAAAAATTGAAAAGAACTTATTAAATCGAGCTAAATTTCCCTGGGTCACAGCATCCATTAACTCTTTTTCTGACAAATAACCTTCGTAAGTACTATTATTATTTGTCGGTTCGTCGTCGATACTTTCGCCAACCAGAATTTTCTCTTGAATACTATTAATGTGGGGCCATTTTTGAAAGAACATATAATAAAGACAACTCATTTGATTACTAAATTCCTTATAGTCCAACATGGGAGCTTTTCGCAAATAACCCCCTTTGCCGCTAGTCGTAAAATCAGGGTTCCAACCAATAATTTTATAGTTGTCTAATTTAAAAATACCCAAACTACTTTTGTTGGTAATCAAATATATATCTAGTTCAGAACTAAGTGGTGCTTTTTTTATCAAATTTTCTTTTAAATTTGGAGCTAGAGGCGGGGTATAGCGGGCAACCATCTCATTATTTTCATTTAGAACATAAAGACTGAGATTACATGCTGCGTGATAATTATATAGAATTGTTTCATTACTTTTATTCATTCGATTATCTTTAACTTCTTTTTTACTTTTATAGTATCATGAAAGCGTTTGTATAAATAACATATTTTTGTAAAAAATAACATAAATTCAAAAGTGAGTTTTATTAAAGTTCATATACTAAATAGATGTAAGCGCTTAACAAAAAGTTAACTAATTCTATAGTTAGAGAGGAAAGTTCAAATGAACATAAGTAAATCAAAAAAATGGTTATTAATTATTTCATTGATGGCTGTCTCAATTGTCGAACAAGCAACAGGTGCAACAGCTTCGACAACACCATTAATGGCTAAAAGTTTTCCTAATATCTCACAGGCAAATATTCAAATGGTAACTACCTTTGGTGCAATTGCCACAACAATATTCATTTTCATTAGTGGATTGATTGCCAATAAATTCAGTCAAAAGAGAATTGCTATTATCGGATTAATTATTGCTGCTATTTTTTCAATTGTTCCGGCCATTTCAAAAAGTTATTTAGTTATTTTAGCCTCCAGAGCCTTAATGGGTGTCGGAGTTGGATTAGCTAATCCTATTGCCGTTGCACTTTTAAGTGAATTCTTCGAGGGTCATGAATTAGATAACTTGATGGGGTGGAGATCGTCAATTGCAAGTTTAGGATCATCCTTTATTACAATGCTAGCTGGACTTCTAATGGTTAGTGATTGGCATAATGCTTATTGGGCATATTTAGTATTTGTTCCAGCATTACTTTTGCTTATCTTCTTTGTTCCGAATCCTGAAAAAGAGGGATTACAGGCCAGAGCAGAACAAGCCGCTAAAGATAAAAACCAAAAGGTTGAAAGCAAACAGTTACCAACTCATGCAGAATTACGCGTGATCCTAATATCATTAGCAATGTTCATCATCATGGGTACTGTTATGACAATTATGTTGAATTTAGCTGTCATGTACGTTCAACAAGGAATTGGATCCCCTACTGATGCAAGTACAACTTTAAGTATTTGGAGTATGACTCAGGTACTTGGAGGTATTATATTTGGCTGGTTATATAAACATATAGGTAAATATGTCTTCCCACTGGGAGTATTTGTATTCGGATTAACTTTTGCAGCATTAGCATTTGTAAGAAATCAACCAACCATTTATGCATTAATGGTACTAAATGGATTAATTGGTGGTACAGCAATGCCATTTATGTTTACTAGAATCGCTGAATTATCTAATAGCAAAACTAATACATTCAATAATGGACTAGTTTTAATTGGTTCAAATATTGCTTCATTTTTAGCTCCATATTTTAGCATGTTATTAGGACAGGGATCGGCTAGGATTGCTGTTCAAAATGCCGGGTTTTTATCAGTAATACTATCAGTTGTAATTTTATTAGTAATGTATTTTGCATTTAAAGAAAAAACACAAATCGTAAAAGTTAATTAAAAAAGTGAAGAGACTTAATTCATTAATTTGAGTGAAGTCTCTTCTAATATATAGAAAGGATTTAATTATGCTTACAGTTAAAGACAAATATTTGTATTCCAAAGGACGACGTATATTTTATTTAGCAGATACGAATTGGGGAGCTTTTTCTAGTATCAATATGAATGACTGGAAATATTATTTACACACTAGAAAAGAACAAGGATTTAATGCCATTCAAATAAATTTGCTTCGTCAATGGGACAATGGAGAACCTCTAAAGGGGAGAAATCCATTTCCAATCAGTAAGGAAATAGATGGTAAATACAAATATGATTATACTAAAATCAATGAGTCATATTTTGATAATGCTGAGAAAATGCTTGACGAAATGATGAAGATAAATATGATTCCAAGCTTAGTCCTACTATGGGGAAATTATGTGCCAGGAACTTGGATGAGAGGAATATCCCCAAATAATATAATGCCATTTGAAGACATAAAACCCTATATTGAGTATGTCGTCGAAAGATTTAAAAAGTATCACCCATTATGGATTGTCAGTGGTGATGTTGGTTTTGGAAAAGCAGAAGGTCCTGATCCAGAGAAAACAAAAAAATATTACCAAGAAGTTTTAAATGTAGCTAAAACAGTAGATACAAAAGGTATTTTTTCCTTTCACATTAATGGTGGCTCATCATATTTACCGCAAGAGTTTCTAAAAGAAGTAAATGTTTTCCTATATCAATCAGGACACGATATTAGTACCCAGTCCTCTGCCTACAGTATTCCCAGACAGTTGCGCAAACGTGGTTTCAAGGGACCAATAATTGACTCAGAGCTTTGCTATGAAGGACTGATTGAAATTAGTAAAGATAACCTTGAACGATATCATGATTATGATGTAAGAAAAGCGGCTTGGGAGGCAGTTTTAAGTGGGGCTGATGCAGGCCTAGGATATGGCACCTTTGGAATCTGGCCCTGGACAGATTCTACCCGTCCAGAAACATTGGCCAGAAATATTTTTACCCGTGATCTAAAACCCTTTGACTGGCGTGTTTGTTTGAACTTAAAGGGAGCAAGAGACCTTGGCTTCTTAAAACAATTAATGTTGAATTTGTCAAAAGATGAATTAATGCCTATTAATAATAAAAGTAAGGACTTCTTTGCCGCTGAAAGTAGAAACCATATATTAATTTATCTTCCAACTAATAACACATTTAATTTTGATGACTTAGGTTTAACAGTTGATTGTTGTCAGGTTGTCGAACTTGACTCTAATGATATTAAAGAAGGTACCATTATAAATAATACTTTACAGTTAGGGACATCTTTAGAGGACAAGCTGATTGTTATTGATAAAAAATAAGAAGGAGGAGTTTGAAATGACAGAGTACTTTACAACAAAAAAATTGAATGATCATTTAATACTGATTCAGACTGTCACAGGTGAAGACCTGTATTTTATCCAAGGTGAAAAACATGCTGTTTTAATTGATACTAGTGTGGGTATGAGTCCTTTAAAACCCTTGATTGATGGGCTGGCTCGAACAGATTATGATATCATTTTATCTCATGGACATATTGATCATGCTATGGGCGCAATAGAATTTCTACCAGAACATAAAGTCTATATGAATCTTGCTGATCGTTTAGTATATGATGGTATGGCGGATCTAAAGCAAAGGACAGAATATACTAAAATGTCCATCCCAGAAACCATTGATTACAATGATTTACCAATCGCTCCTGTTAATGCAGTTCACGCTGACGATGAATTTCATAACTTAGTAGATGGAGAAATTTTTGATCTTGGTGGTATTCATATTCAGGCTTTTAGTTTCCCTGGCCACACACCTGGAATGATGGCATTGTTATTAAAAGAAGACAGAATACTAATAACAGGCGATGGAGCTAACCGCTCAACGTTTGTTTGGGATAATTATGCACCTAGTTTACATAGCTACCTGTCTAGTTTGAAGGAGTTACAAAGAAGAACTGATGGATTATATGATCATATTTTTATTACACATGGTAATTATGAAGTGAGTCCCATGCTTTTACAGAATTTGATAAACCTTTGTGCTGATATTTTTGCTGGTAAAGTAGACAATATCCCATTTGAATTCATGGGTAATAAGGCCTTGATTGCGAAGAAAATTGACTTTTCAATTCCTGGATATCCCAAGCGAATCGACGGTGGTGATGGTAATATCTTTTACAATCCAAATAATTTATAAAATTTTTCAAGAGGCATAATTGCCTCTTTTTTTGATCACAAATTTAGCAGAAAAAAGCAAAAAAGAACACAATTGATTAAATCATACTCTGAATTTATAGAATAATTGTTAATGAAAGCGATGTCATTAAATAAAATGGAGGAGAACTTATGGAAATTTCAAGGGTTGAAATTAATCATATGGACAAGCCATTAGGTTTTAATTTGGATAATCATTTGCACATTACTGGTTATTTAAACGAAGCCTATTCAGAAAAAATATACAGAAAACTAATTATTAAGGCACATAATAAAATTGTCTATCAAACAGAATGGGAAATGGCTCAGAATCTAATTTTTGACTTTCCATTTACAATGCAAGCGAGAACTCACTATCAGGTTGAATTACTGATTAAAACAGGGGATCAAAAATTAATTAAGCATAGTACTTGGTTTGAAACTGGCTATTTAGGACAAAAGATGAAAGGCCATTGGATTGGATTTTCTGATAAGAATGTACACAGCATTGTTCTCTCTAAGACTTTTACTACCTATAATGTTGAAAAAGCTCGCTTATATATTACCGGTTTGGGTTTATATGAGGCTTATCTCGATGGTAAAAAAGTTGGAAATGAATTCTTAACACCTGGTTTTACTGATTATAATTATTACACTCAATTGAATACTTATGATGTTAGTACAGAATTATTTGATGGTGAACATAAACTGGAAATCATGCTTGCCGATGGCTGGTATAAAGGAAAAATTGGCTTAAAAGAACATGGTGGTGTTTCCGATAATTATGGTGACAGATTAATGTCTCTTGCAGATCTGCGAATAATTGATCAAAGTGGTGCAGAGCATATAATTTCCACTGATGAATCATGGCAAGTTTTGAATTCACCTATTACCCATTCTGGTATTTATTATGGTGAAGACATCAATCTAAATAAGAAATCTCAAATATTGGGTACCGCGATCAATGAAAAATCGATTAATCAGCATCTGCTTGATCGTCTGAGCTTACCAATTAAGAAACATGAACATTTTAATATTAAAAAGACTATTCATACTAACAATGGTGATACTGTTCTTGATTTTGGGCAAAATTTTGCTGGCTGGATTGAATTTAAAGATCTCCTAAAAAAAGGTGACAAGGGGTCCATTGAATTCGGAGAAATTATGCAAAATGGTGAATTCTATCGTAATAATTTACGTTCAGCCAGGGCAGAATTCACTTATATTAGCGATGGATTAGGTAAAACAATTCATCCACATTTCACTTATTTCGGTTTTCGATATGCCAGATTAAAGGGATTTCCAAAAGATATTGAAGAATCTAATTTTACTGGTATTGCACTTTATTCAGATATGTCTAAAACAGGAACTATAGAGACAAGTAATAAAGATGTTAATCGATTATTTGAAAATGTTAAGTGGGGACAAAAATCTAATTTTATAGATATTCCGACAGATTGTCCTCAACGTGATGAACGGTTAGGTTGGACTGGGGATGCGGCAATTTTTGCTAAAACTGCTTCTTACAACATGAACACTTTTGAATTTTTTAGAAAATTTAGTTTTGATATTGCAGTTGAACAGAGTAAAAATAACGGATTTGTCCCATTGTACGTTCCAGCTCCAGATCAAAAAGATGGTGGAAAGGCTGTATGGGGTGATGCTTCGACAATCATTCCTTGGAATACTTATCAAAGAACTGGTGATAAAGCTGTTTTACAACAGAATATTGGTGCAATGATGTCCTGGGTTGATTGGATTCATGAAAGAGCGATAAAAAATAATAACGAATACCTATGGCTTGGAGACGACCAATTAGGTGATTGGTTGGCATTAGACACGGAAGATATCATGAAACTTAAAGGAAAAACACCTGATGATTTAATTGCCAGTGCTTACTATTACCACTCATCTAAAATTGTAAGTCAGGCTACTGAGACCTTAAAAATGAAACACGAGGCCCAATACTATGGTCAATTAGCTAAATTAGTTAAGGAAGCTTTCATTAAACATTTCTTCACTGTAGATGGTTTACCACTTGCAAATACACAAACAGGACTAGCAATTTGCTTACAATTCAATCTATATCCTGAAGGATCTCGTGATATATTGATTAATAATTTAGTAAATGAAATTGAAAAGGACGATAATCATCTGGCAACAGGATTTGTCGGAACACCATTACTTCTACCTGCCTTGTCTGAAAACAATCAAAATGATTTAGCCTTAAGAATCTTTTTAAATAATGATTTTCCAAGTTGGCTTTATGAAGTAAAACTTGGTGCTACAACTATTTGGGAACGCTGGAATTCAGTGAAACCAAATGGTGAAATTGCCGAAAATGGAATGAATTCTCTTAATCATTATTCAGCTGGCTCAGTAATGGGATGGGCTTATGAGTATCTTTTAGGTATAAAACAAACTCATAATGATGCTGTTTTTAAACCGATAATCAATGCAAAAATATCTGAAATTAAGGGACAATGTGCTTTACCAACTGGAATTTTAAAAGTTGCTTGGAAGCTTGTTAATGCTAATAAAGTTGAAATCACATTATCAATACCATTTGGTTCAAAAACTAAAGTGTCACTACCAAGGGCTGACAAAATTTGGATAAATAATAAAATTGCTGATAATAATATTATTTTATCGGCAGGTAACTACGAGATTTCCTACGTACCAACCAAACCAATCACTAATACTAGTGACGTTCACACCCCTTTAAAAGAATTTATTGGCGATAAAATTCTCTGTGCCAATCTTAAAGAACTAGTACCTTTCTGGGACTTTCTTGAAATTTCTGGCAATATGGAACGCTTTAAGAAATATTCTCTTTATCAACTAAGTCAAGAAATGCGTGGAATTGGTTTCAAACCATTTAACCAAAAACAAATTAACCAAATTAATGATCTGTTTCAAAAATCTTTGCTGGAAGGTAATCAAAAATGAATAAATATCTAAGTATTGATATTGGTGGAACAAACGTAAAATATGCCTTACTTGACCATAATGGTAATTTAATTAAAAAAAATAAAATTAAAACTGAGAATACCAAGGATAAATTTTTGGATAAACTTGATACTCTGATATATTCAAATACTGGAGAAATAAAGGGAATAGCGATTTGTGCACCAGGTAAAATTGAGAAGAATGAGATTCATTTTGGTGGATCATTACCATTTCTTGATGGACTAAATTTTGTTCAACGATATAAAAATTTAAATCTACCTATAGCTACAATTAATGATGGTAAAGCAAGTGTTTTAGCAGAAAATTGGTTAGGAAGTCTGAAAAATATTAGTAACTGTGCTTCGATTACTCTAGGAACCGGTGTTGGCGGCGGAATTATAATAAATGGGAAATTACTTAACGGGGTTCACTATCAAGCCGGAGAGCTTAGCTTTATACAAATGGATGTTCACGATATGAGCCTTAATGGGATGGCCGGAGGATATAGCTCCGCAGTAAAAATGATTGAGCAAATTAATAGGGCTATAAACAATCCAGACATCAAGGACGGTAAAACAGCATTTGAAGCTATCATAAAGGGCGACGTAAAAGCAAAACAAATTTATGAAGAATTTTGTAAAAGAATTGCTTATTTGATTTTGACCATACAGGCAGTGGATGATTTAAAACGTATTGCAATCGGTGGTGGTATATCTGCACAACCATGCGTAATACAGGGGATCAACAAAGCTTATGATGATATGCTAAACACAAACGAATTGTTAAAACAAACACTTACCAGGCCAGAAATTGTCGAGGCAAAGTTTAAAAACGATGCAAATATCTTTGGTGCATTAAACAATTTGTTAATTCATATCAATAAGAACAACAACTAAAAAAATCCGCATTCAACATAAAAGTTGAATGCGGATTTTTGATTCCTTACTGACCAGAACTGTCAGTAGAAGATCCATTAGTAGTAGCGCCACCATTAGTAGAACTACCACTGTTACTATTGTTATTTGTTGTACCACCAGTATTCGAATCACCGGAATTTGATGAATTATTACTATCGCTACCGGAATTGTTATTATTTGTGGTACCACCATTACTGTTATTATTGCCAGTATTCGTGTTGTTATTGGAATTAGTATTTCCAGTATTTGAATTATTATTCGTAGTAGATGAGTCACTCGAATTATTAGTTGTTGTGTTATCACTATCACTACTGTTGCTGTCGGAATCTGATCCGGTACCAGTTTCAGTATTATCACTAGCACTCGTATCGTTGTCAGAATCGCTTGATTCAGATGAACTGCTTGAATGGTTATTCGTTGTTACTTCATTGCTGCTGGACTTAGATGCACTGCTTGATGAATAATCGGAATCCTTGTATGGATTTGCTGGTGCATGTCCTTTAACGAACAACTCTTTAGTGTAACTAGATGAACTGGAACTAGGAGAGGCTACCACTGGTGTCTCAGAACCAGAGTTTGAAATTCTCATTGAAACGACAGAACTTGGTTTCTTCCAGTTAGGATTGCTGTTAGTATTTTCAGCCAAATAACTCATTTCAGCTTTGTAAATCTTTCCAGCAACACTTTGATAAGTGGATGAAATACCATTCTGATTTGGAGAATCATAACCGGTCCAAACACTAATTGAATAATTCTTTGTATAACCGTTATACCATGAATCTTTAGCTGTACCGCTCAAAGCAGGATTTTGGGCAATAGAATTAGAGTCATAGTTGGTTGTACCAGTTTTACCAGCTTGATGTAAACCGGAGATATTAGCATAAGTAGCATAACTTGAAGGTACACCTTTAAGCATATCGGTAATCATGTAGGCGGTTGAATCTTTCATTGCTTGCTTACCATTTTTACCGTAAGTATGGGTGATCCCATCAGCCGTTTCGATCTTAGAAACATAGTATGGTTTGTAGTATGTCCCACCATTAGAAAAGGCAGAATAGGCTGCTGCACCTTGAAGTGATGAAACATTACCACCGATACCAACTGACAAACCATTTTCCTTAACCGTAATTCCTAATTTCTTAACAAAACTTTTAGCGTTAGAAAGTCCAACGGCTGATAAAGTTCTAACAGCTGGGATATTTCTTGAGTTAACTAAGGCCTTACGCATGCTCATTTGACCTTCGTATTGCTCATCCCAATCCTTCAATTGAATATTGGTACCGGCATAAGTATACTCAGTATCTTCCAATTGATGGTATGTAGACCAGTTTAGATTTTCAATGGCTGGAGCATAATCAAGTAGAGGTTTCATAGTAGAACCATTACTACGACCAGTCTGAACGGCACGGTTCAAACCAAATTGAACATTTCCAAGGTTACGGCCACCAATCATGGCTACGACTTTACCATTATTAGGGTTAACAACGGTTGCACCAACTTGTATCTTCGAATCAGGGAAGGATACATAGTTAGAAGAGTTAACAATATTGTAAAGACGTTTTTGGGCATCATAATCCATATTGACCGTGATTTTTAAGTTATCACGGTATGGATCAAAGCCCTTTTTCTTAACTTCGGTAATTGCTTCTTTAATATAAGGATCAGCGATAATTCGTTTAGAATTGTTGCTATTGCTTACCTTCTTATATGGTTGCAATCCTGAAGTAATCGGTGTATTCATAGCTTCATCGGCTTGAGCTTTAGTGATCTTGTTATTGTTGTACATTGCTTGAATAACTAAATCACGACGTTGCTTAGCTTCTGTTGGATGAGTGTAAGGATCATAATTACTTGGTGCATTTGGCAAACCAGCTAGCATTGCCATTTGCGGTAAACTCAATTGTTTTAAGTTCTTGCCATAATAGTACTTAGCACCAGTTTCAACACCATAGATACCATTATTCAAATAAACTTTGTTCATATAAAACTCAAGAATCTGTTGCTTTGAAAACTTTTGACTGACCCTCATTGCCAACCAAGCTTCCTGCATCTTACGTTTAAAAGTCTGATCTTTCGTTTCAGTAGAGAAGACCGTCAATTTAACTAATTGTTGGGTCAAAGTACTTCCACCTTGGAGAGTACCTTTAGTAACGTTGTTAAAAGCTGATTTAGCAATTCTGACAGGATCAATACCTAAAGGTTCATTGTAGAAATTCTTATCCTCAATAGAAACAACAGCGTCTTCCATTTGTTGTGGAACCTTATCGATAGTAACGTAATTTCTCTTATTATCGCCTAGAGACGCAATTTGCTTACCAGTGGAATCTACGATTGTTGAAGAACCACCACTTTGAAGGTTCTCTTGACTAACCGCTGGAGCACTGAAAGCGTAGTATACAAAGACAAACAAGAATATTCCGGCCAAGACAGCCACGATGGATAAGATCCATTTTAAAATATTTTTGAAAGTTAATATACTGGTATTCTTATTCTTCATTTTTTCTCCTTCCCACTTTCTATCAACTGTTGAACAGCCTTAATATAGGGTAAAGTAGGATTATAATCTGCTTTGATTTCGATGGAACTGTCGACGATATCTTTCAACTGTATTGATTTGGGACCATCGTTCTTTTGAGCATCCCAGTGTACAAAGATTTCATCAGCAGGCGTTACAAAATAGCGTTTTAATTCTACGTATTTTATAATGACAAAGCAAATGCCACCTTGTTTCTGACACATTTTAAGATGGTCAATTTGATGCTGATGAAAATTCTTTAACGGAAAAATATTCTTATTCTTAGTTTCCTTAGCTTCAAAATCAACGTAATAGCCATTGTACACACCATTATAATCAGTAGTAGAGGCATGGCGGAAGTAAGCTTCTCTAATAACAGCTTTACTTCTTTTAGGGTAATCTACCTTAACGATTTGAATCGGTGTTGGCTTCTTATATATTACCGCTATATCGTGACTACGATAATATTTATTACTTTCATTAATCTCTTCCTCAAGTGTCATACCGCGATCACCAAAAATCATTCTCTTTTTGGCACTCGTTTCACTAAGAGGAGATTGTGATGGTTTATTGTTAAAAGTTCGACCATCAGGATAGTTTATTTTCAAAATATCAACTCCCACTGTGCAAATTATACCATGATGCCGAAAATATTAATTAGAGGAGAATTCTTTATGATAAAAAATTTATGGGTAACCGGTTATCGGTCTTTTGAGCTAGGTATTTTTAAAGATAATGACCCAAAAGCCAAAGTAATTCAAGACTTTTTTCAAGAAAGACTAATTAATTATGCCGAAAATGGAACCGAATGGATCATAACCGGTGCACAATTAGGTACGGAACAAATTGTTGGCAAATCTATACAAGAAGTTAAGAAAAAAGGCTATAATATAAGACATGCAGTGATATTACCGTACGCTGAATTTGGAAACAAGTGGAATGAGAACAATCAGCTATTACTAAAAAATTTTTTAAGAAACGCTGACTATGTCAACAAAGTTTCCAATATGAGTTATCATTCAGGTAGACAATTAAGAGTATGGCAAGGTTTCATGTTGCAACATACTAATGGAGCTTTGATTTTTTACGATCCCGATAGTGGTGGCAAGCCCAAATATGATTACGAGGCAATCAAAGCCTATCAGGATGGCGGCAACGATTACCAATTAGAATTAATAGATTTTGATTCTATGCAGGATTTTGCTAATATGTTATCAGATAGCTAGTTTCAGTCGTTTTTAGAATAATAATTAACACTGGGGTGTTTAAAAAATGAACAACATGAATGGAATGAACCAAAACGGTAGTAATGGGAATAATAACGGCAATGAATTTGCTTTAAATTATCAACCCAACGATATCTTACAAAAAGAATTCAAGACAAAGATGAGAGGATACGATCCTAACGAAGTCGATCAATTCTTGGATGGCATAATTAAGGATTACGAAACATTTACAAGTGAAATCAGTCAATTGAAGGCTGAAAATGAAAGTCTCATGCAATCACGCAACATGAATGCAAATCCATCAGCACAACGTAGACCTCAAGTCCAAAATAGAAGACCACAACCTCAAGCTCAACAAAAGCCAGTTTCAAGTTCAATTGCTGAAGCTTCAACTAACTATGATATTTTGAGACGTCTTTCTAACTTGGAAAAACGTGTCTTCGGTCATGACTTTGCTAATGGTGTTCCCGAAAACAGTAATGACGGTGCCAAACAATTTGCTTCAGCTGTTGTTCCTAACAATATGAACAATGGTCATGATGGTGTTGAAAGTGGTCATACTGAGATCAATCCTAATATGAACAATGGCTTCAACAACCAAAATAATTTTCAAGGAAATCGCCCAATGAATGGGAATTCTGGACAAAATCAAAATAATTTTAATAATAATAACAATTTTAACAGATTTTAGTGTATACTACTTAAGTCGGTAAGTTACGAGTAATCGCGGTCTAGTTATCTAGGCTGAGGAAGGTCCACGCCCGCGCGAGCTGAGATGCTTGCAGTGTTTGTGCTTGGCCCAATAAGCCAAGGTACCTTCGGGTAACGGCAGCGAAAGCACTAAGGTCCTTTGACTATGTGTTAATAGCTTGAAAGTGCCACAGAGACGGATTATTGTGAGAAATTGCAATGGTGGAACGAGGTAAACCCCGCAAGCGGGCAACCCAAACTTTGGTAGGGGCGCTTCATAACGAGAAATGAATCTACTGTGAAGGCTTAATTGTAGATAGATGATTACTAACTGTGTTAGGATTGCCAGCCTAACATATGAACAGAACGTGGCCTATAGGAATTTATCGAGGCAAAGGGACGACTTGTTCGTCCTTTTTTTATACAATCAATTAAAAATTAAACTAAGAGGGAGCAATATGAAATTAATTGCGACTATGTCAAGCGGCTTTGAATCTGTAACCGCAAAAGAACTACAGAATTTGGGATACGATACAAAGACCGAGAACGGTAAGGTCTATTTTGACGGTGAATATGAAGATATTGCGAAAACTAACTTGTGGCTTCGCAGTGCTGATCGAATCAAAATTTTGATTGGTACTTTCAAAGCTACAACTTTCGAAGAATTATTCGATAAAGTTTATGCAATCGACTGGGATAATTGGCTACCTTTAAATGCAGCTTTCCCTATTAAGGCTAGAACTGTCAAATCACAATTACATTCTGAACGTGATATTCAAGCTATTACTAAAAAAGCTATTGTTA
This sequence comes from Companilactobacillus sp. HBUAS56275, assembly GCF_036913655.1. Taxonomy (NCBI): domain Bacteria; kingdom Bacillati; phylum Bacillota; class Bacilli; order Lactobacillales; family Lactobacillaceae; genus Companilactobacillus; species Companilactobacillus sp. HBUAS56275. The sequence goes on along the minus strand of NZ_JAYKKK010000001.1, from coordinate 247,687 downwards.
ACAAAATGGCTGATGTTTTCATGCGTCGTGGACGTTTACCAGAGACTGGTGCAAAATTTCAAATTGAAACTCGTATTCATAAAGATATGGTTGAAGTAACACTTGATACAACCGGCGAATCACTTTATAAACGTGGTTACCGTGTGGAACATGGTGCTGCTCCATTGAAGGAAAATTTTGCGGCAGCAATGATTCTCTTGACTGTTTGGCATCCAGAAGAAGATCCATTCATGGACCCTACAACAGGTTCTGGTACAATTGCGATTGAAGCAGCTCGTATGGCGAAAAACATTGCTCCTGGTATCTTACGCCACTTCCTATTTGAGGATTTTGACTGGTTCGATCCTAAGATTCTCGCTAATCTTAAAGAAGAAGCCAAGGCTGGTGTCAAAAAAGATCTTGATTTAGATATTTTTGCCAGTGATATCGATGGATCAATGATCGACGTGGCTAAATTAAACGCTCACGATGCCGGTGTCTTACACGATATCCAATTCAAACAGATTGCTGTAAAGGATTTGAAGATCGAAGGAGAGTACGGAACAATTATTTCTAACCCTCCTTATGGTCAACGTATGAGTGACATGGCTGGCGTTAGAAAACTATATAAAGAAATGGGAGAAGTCTTCTCGACCGCTCCCACTTGGAATAAATATATTCTAACCAGTGATGTTGAATTTGAAAAATATTATGGTGAATTAGCTACTAAGAAACGTAAACTTTATAATGGTTCTATCAGAACTGATATGTACCAATACTGGGCAAAGCACTAAAGACTATTGCGTCTATGCAAGTCCCAAAGAATAACTAAAATAATAACGACGGTAACGATTAATGAAAAGATCCAAGACCATTCTTGGTTAGCCACGGGCAATTTCATATTCATACCGTAAAAACCTGATACGATCGTGGGGATGCTTAAAATGATAGTGTAAACTGTCAGCACCTTCATGGTCGTATTTGTTCTATTATTCAAAATATTGTTGTAAGTGTTAGAAATCCGATCAATAATATCGGAACTCAGATTGACTTGATTCTTGATCTGTTCAATTTCGATAACAGAATCATGAAGATGCTCGTGCGTAGCTTTAGTTAGGTGAAGTTGTTGGACTTTCCCACTAGAAATGAGCTCTATCTCATTTAAAACAGTTGCATTGCCATTAATGGCGGTACTCAAATAAGTAGTTAGATCCTGTAATTCAGCCAGATCCAAAATTTGGCTTTCTGAGGAACGATGTTTCTTGATCAATCGTTGAATCTTATTTCTTGTAGAGTCGGTTTCGCTGATCTGATCGCTGTAATCACTGGAAATCTGATCAAAAGTATGAAAAATCAACTCCCAAAGCAGGTCTTCTCGGCCTTCATTAAAGTTTTCTTTTGCGTACAGGAGATAATCTCTCACATAATGAGTAGCGTCATTTGTAAACAAAAAGAGCTGCTTATCTTTGATGGCAAAAGAAATGGGTAAGACTCTTTGGGATAAGTCGTTACTCTGTTCATTTTCGTTTTGTACATTGTAGACAATCAGAAAAGTCTGACTGTATTCATCATATTCAAATCGAGCACGTTCATTTTCATCATCAGCGTAATCAAGAATCTCATTGGTTAAACTGTAGTTTTCAATTAAAGAAGTTCGGTCTGAATTGCTTAAATTGGTGGTTGAATGAACATCCACTAATGTATAATTTTGGTCTAACGCTTTTTCATTAATCATTTTTTATCCCCTTATTAAGGATAATGATACCAAAAATAAAAAGTGGGTTGAGAATTATTTTTCTCAATCCACTTTTTTATATGAATAAGTAGGTTATGGTGTGAATAATTTCAATAATTCAACTTCGGGAATACCCTTGAAGTAGTCATCCAAATTAAATTGGTCTAATACTTTTAAAATATCTTCACGATCAAATTTAACATTCAATAATTTTTGTTTAATATCATTAACATCTTTCATACCAAAGAAATCACCGTATATTTCAACGTTTTCAACTTTACCACTTTCAATATTGTAACGAATATCAACCGTTCCCATATCGAAGTGTTTTCTTTGTTTAGCAGTGAAAGCAGGGGACTTGCCATAAACCCAATCCCAATTGTAGTAATATTTCTCTTTGATCTTATCAATTTCTTTTTGGTCTTCAGGAGTAACAATGTATTCACGATCTTTAATGTCATCCAAGTTATCGGCGTGGAATAATTCCAATAGTAATTTATCACGGAATTGTTCAGTTGTTAGATCTTGATACTCAGGTGCTAGATAAGGACGTAAGTTAGTTACACGACTTCTGATCGATTTAATACCCTTAGAGGCAATCTTGTCCTTTTGAACATGTAAAGCCTTTGTTAGGACATCTAGATCCACATCAAGTGACAAAGTTCCATGTGAGAATGTTTTACCATTTCTAGAATACATAGCATTGCCAGAGAATTTCTTTCCATCAACTAATAGGTCGTTTCGACCAGAAACTTCAGCGGTAGTTGCACCCATTTGGTGAAGGGCGTCGATGATTGGTTGTGTGAATGACTTGAAGTCACCAAAATTCTTATCATCTGAGTCAACCACAAAACTAAAACAAAGGTTACCTAGATCTTGATAAACTGCACCACCACCAGAAATTCTGCGGGTTACAGTAATGTGATTATCGGCTATATAATCACTGTTGATTTCTTCGATCGTATTTTGATTACGACCAACAATGATACAAGGTTTTTCAATGTAGAAAAGGACTAGTGGCTCATCGAATTCAACATTGTTCATTAAATATTGTTCGGTAGCAAGGTTATCACGAATATCGCGATCTTTCATAACAACGTAGTACATAAAAAGTACCTCCTCATCTGAATTGGAAACGTTTTTATACTAGCACAGTTATCAATTTTTAGAAACAAATTAACCACGGTTTTTACGTAACGATAACATTTTCTGATGAACTAGAGCGTGAGCTTCGCGATTATCCTTATCTGCTATGTGTTTGATGAAGTAACTTGGAAATTCTTCTAAATTCTGCAAAATTTCATCCAATATTGCTTGATAATGTTTTGAATACCTTTTTTCAACACTATCGACCACAATTTGACTGTCAGAATGAATTAAAACTATCTCATCGTTCCAATGATTTTTTATAATTTTATCCAAAGCTATTTTTAATGCCATAAATTCTAAAAAGTGATTATCATCAGAATTTTGAGCTTGAGCATCAGTATAAATTTTATTATCAAGCCTTATTACAAAGCTAACGACGCCTAGATTTAAATTAGTATTTAATCCGGCATCGGTGTACAATTTAATCATATTTATTAAAACCTTTCAGGAGAAATTATGTCAAAGAAACATTTTGTTCAACCAGCAGGCCCATGGGGAATCATAATGTGGTCGCTTGCGCTCAGTCTTGTATGTTTGGGGATTATTTTACAACTGGAGATAATGTCTTTGAGTATTGTTCCGTTCTTAGTTTGGATTCTAGACGCAGTCTACGTAATCTATATTATATCTAACTCTTGGGTGAAGTTTACAAATAGTCAAGTTGTTATCAAGGAACCTTACTACAAAACGCGTATTTTTGAGAGTAAAGATGTTAATATTAGGGCGAATAACCAATGGACTTTGGAATTTAGTTTCAGTAATCATGATTATTTTCCATTTAAGATTACTTCCACAAAGGGTATTTTAAAATTAATTAGAAAAGAAGCAGGTGAAAGCAATGTCATTTCCAAGTGATATCGAAATTGCTCAAATAAATGAGCACGATAATATGAAAAATATTAACGAAATTGCCAACAAAATCGGTTTGACACCAGATGATATTGAACCATATGGACACTATAAAGCTAAGTTTTCTGGTCGCAGTATTGCCAAATCAATGGAAAAAGACGATGGAAAACTTATTTTAGTTACATCGATCAATCCAACTCCAGCCGGAGAGGGTAAATCAACTGTCGCTATCGGATTAGCTGATTCACTTCAATCATTGGGCAAGAAAACTGTTCTAGCATTACGTGAACCTTCATTAGGACCTGTCATGGGTATGAAGGGTGGCGCCACTGGTGGTGGTTACGCTCAAGTAGTTCCTATGGAAGATATTAATTTACATTTTACAGGCGATATGCACGCCTTAACTTCAGCTGTTAACACTTTAGCAGCTTTGATCGATAACCATATTCACCAAGGGAACCAATTAAACATTGATCCTCGTCGTATTGTTTGGAAACGTGCTTTAGATATTAATGATCGTGCCTTAAGAAATACCGTTATTGGTTTGGGTGGACCATTTAACTCCATGCCACGTGAAGAACACTTTGAAATTACGGTTGCCAGTGAATTAATGGCTGTCCTTTGCTTAGCTCAAGACATTGATGATTTGAAAGAAAGAATCTCAAGTATCTTGATTGCTTATACTTTTGACAAGAAACCTATCTTTGTTCGTGACTTACACATTGAAGGGGCAATCACAGTTCTATTAAAAGATGCTTTGAAACCTAACTTGGTACAAACACTTGAAAACACACCAGCTATCATTCATGGTGGTCCATTCGCTAATATTGCCCATGGATGTAACAGTATCTTAGCTACTAAACTAGCTATGAAACTAGGCGACTACGCTGTCACAGAAGCTGGATTTGGTGCTGATCTTGGTGGCGAGAAGTTCATGGATATCGTAACTCCTAGATTGAGTCACGCTCCAAATGCTATCGTCATTGTTGCCACAATTCGTGCTTTGAAGTACAACGGTGGTCAGGCTCTTAGTGACATTCAAAATGAAGATCTCAACGCTTTGAATCTTGGTTTCAAGAATTTGAAACGTCATATTCACAACATGCGTTATTATCATGTGCCAGTTGTCGTAGCTATCAACAAGTTTGCAACTGATACAGATAACGAAATCAAACTTTTGATCAGTCTCTGTGATGAAGTAGGCGTTGATGTACAACTCGCTGAAATCCATCATGAAGGTAGCAAGGGTGGACAAGCTCTAGCTAAAGCTGTTATTAAAGCAACTGAAAAGGAATCACAATACACTCGTCTTTATGAAGACGAAGAGACTACCGAAGCTAAAATCGCTACGATTGCTTCTGAAGTTTATGGTGCTAACAACGTTGAATACAGTAAAAAGGCTAGAAATCAATTACAAGTATTAAAAGATAATGCTTGGGATGACCTACCAATCTGTGTTGCCAAAACACAATATTCACTTAGTGATGATCCTAAACGTCTTGGTAGTCCTAAAGACTTTACACTTCACGTTACTGATATCGTGCCAAAACTTGGTGCCGGATTCGTCGTTGTCTTAACTGGTAACATTATGACAATGCCTGGTTTACCAAAGAAACCCGCTGCCTTGAATATGGATGTTGATAATGAAGGAACTATTGGAGGATTATTCTAGTGCAGTTGATTTATTGGTTGCTTTGCGCAATCTTAATTGTTGGTGATCAGGGACTTAAATTTTATGTCACCAATAATATTGCTCCAATGAGTGTCCATGAGTTTATTCCAGGAATTCTGTCTATAACACATATCACTAATACTGGTGCAGCTTGGAGTATGCTTGAAGGGAAGATGATGTTCTTTTATCTAGTAACTATCATTGCTGTCGTAGTGTTAGTTTATCTTTTCATCAAAGCTGCTAAAAATGAATACATGTATCGTTTTGCTCTGATTTTCCTTTTAGCGGGAACAATTGGTAACGCAATTGATCGTTTTAGTAGACATTTTGTGGTAGATATGTTTAATTTAGATTTTATGAATTTTCCAATATTTAATTTAGCGGACACTTATATTACGATTGGTGTAATATTAATAATTGTATCTTTGTTTGTCCAATTAGCAGGTGAGAAAAATAATAAGTAAGTCTTTCGAATTAGAATACAGTGAACCAAAGAAGAATCGTTTAGACGCCTATTTGAATAGTGAATTAGACGATTTAACCAGATCTCAGATCCAAAAATTAATTAAAGAACAACACATCCTAGTCAATGGTCAGCCAGTTAGTAAAACTGGCTACAAGATCGTAGCTAACGACAAGATCACGGTCAATATCCCTGAAGAAGAACCTATTAAGGCTGTTCCTGAAGATATTCCAATCGACGTCGTCTATGAAGATCAAGATGTGATTGTCGTCAATAAACCCCAGGGAATGGTTGTCCATCCCGCTGCCGGTCATCCAGATAAGACACTCGTAAATGCTATCTTATATCACAGTAAGATCAATGATGACGATGTAGTACGTCCAGGAATCGTGCACCGTATCGATAAGGACACTTCAGGGCTACTCATGATTGCTAAAAATAATTTAGCTAAACAATCATTGATGAAACAGTTAAAAGATAAAAGTAATTTACGTGAATATCTGGCAATTGTTCATGGTAACTTTAAAGAGAAAAAAGGAAAGATCAACGCTCCTTTAGGCAGATCAAAGTTTGATCGTAAAAAGCAAGCCGTCGTCGAAGATGGTCGTCATGCCGTAACTCACTTTGAAGTTCTAGAACAATTTGAGGACTACTCGTTACTGAAATTGAAACTGGAAACTGGTCGAACTCATCAAATCAGAGTTCATATGCAATATATTGGTCATCCTGTTGCAGGAGATCCTTTGTATGGCCCTAAGAATACGTTACCTGGTAAGGGACAATTCTTACATGCTCAGACACTTGGATTTGAGCATCCCAGAACTCATGAGTGGATGCAATTTTCAATCGAGCCTCCAAAAATTTTTCAAGAGACTCTTAAGCAATTACGTTCTCAACATTAAGTCGTGCTATAATCTACAAATAGAATTGTGTGCGATTATAAAATAAATTGAAGCACTCACTTTGTGAGTGCTTTTTTGAAAGTAGGGAAAAATATGGCTAAAGAAATTATTGACGGTCAAACAATGACTAGAGCTTTGACACGTATAACTTATGAAATTATTGAAAGAAATAAGGGGATTGAAGATTTAGTCCTTGTCGGAATTAAAACACGCGGAGTTTTCGTAGCTCACCGTATTGAGTCACGTTTAAAACAGTTGGAAAATATCTCTATTCCTGTCGCTGAATTGGATATAACTCCATATCGCGACGACAAAACACACGAAGAAAAGGATATTTCCGAAGTAAAGACTCAGCCTTTAGATATCGATATCAATAACAAACACATTATTTTAACTGACGATGTTTTATACACAGGACGTACGATTCGTGCAGCTATGGATGCCTTAATGAGTTCAGGTCGTCCAAAGAAAATTTCTTTGGCTGTATTGGTTGATCGTGGACATCGTGAATTGCCAATCCGCGCTGATTTTGTTGGAAAAAATATACCAACTTCTCAAAAAGAGAAAATCAAAGTTTCGATGAAAGAAATCGATGGAGAAGATAAGATTGAAATCGAATAACTACAATTTTTGAGGAGTTGCTAAAAATGAAACGTTATTTAATCTTAGAAGACGGAACTGTGTTTCCTGGAGAAGGGTTCGGATCTTCTATCATTACCACGGGACAATTGGTAATATCAAATAATCGTACTGGAATTGAACAATCCGTAACCGATCCTAATGCCGAGGGTCAAATTATTGCATTCACAATTCCTTCTGTTGGTAGCTCAGGAATTAATCGAGATTTTTATGAATCTATCAATTCACAATGTAAGGGTGTCGTTATCGGTTCATCAAGCACTTCGACTGTTGATGATTCCGTATCCTTTCAAGACTGGATCGCCAGTTTAAGAATACCTGGAATTAAGAACGTTGATGTCAGAGCTTTATCAAGACACATCGCCGAACATGGTGAAATGAAAGCTAGTATCATGGATACCCATGATGAACATGCTATCGACCAAATTAAGGCGTTAGTTTTACCACCCGATTTGGTTAAAAGAGTCTCAACACGACAATCGTATCCCAATCCTAATACTGGCTTGAAGATTGTTATTGTTGACTTAGGATTAAAGTATTCTATTTTACGTCAATTATCATACCGAGATTGTAATTCTATTATTGTCAATTACAACTCGACTGCAAAAGAAATCGAGAACTTGCATCCCGATGGCATAATCTATTCTAATGGACCAGGTAATCCTAAGGATCTGCCAAATGTCATCAAGACTATTCAAATTTTACAAAAGAGACATCCAATTTTGGGTATTGGCTTAGGTAACTTGTTGATAGCTTTAGCTAATGATTGTCAAATAATTCCATTAGCTAATCCACATCACGAATCTTCATTGGCAGTTAAGGAAGTCGCCAGTGGCAAGATTGATTTTGTAAACCATAATCATTCTTATACCTTGGACCAAAAATATATCGGTTCATCCGATTTTATCGTTACCAACATTTGTGTGGCTGATGGAACGATTGAAGGTATCCGTCATGAATATTTACCAATTATGGGGGTACTCTTCGAACCAGAAGCTGCGCCGGGACCAACTGATGGTTATTATGTCTTCGATGAATTTATTGATTTGATCGATTCAGTTAAACAACAAGAGGGGGCTGGAAATCAATGGAATTAAACGAAGTACACACAATTCTAATTATCGGCCCAACAATTAGTGATAAAAATGTTGATTTGTCGACCGCACTTTACGATACAGTAGATATCTTGCACCAATTAGGATACAAACTCTCTATTATCGTCGAAGATCCAACTTCACTGCTTTCTTCAGGTAGTTTTTTCGATAAAACTATTGTTGAAAAAGTCAGCGGTGAAAATGTTTTAAAATTTGTTCAAAAATATCATCCTGACGCTATTTTGCCAACAGTAGGGGACCGTAATGCTCTGGGAATCGTATCCAGTCTGAATGGTAAAATTGGCACCACTAAGATACTAGGAGCAAATTACGCATCTTCTTTAGCTACTTTTAAACGTGATTTGTTCATCAAACGTTTGAACAAAGCTAAATTACCAGTTATTAACTTCATCTCTTCAGATGATGAAAAAGAAATTTATAGTTTTATCCGTTCAATTGGTTTTCCCATTATTGCCAGAAGACGTTACTCTAATCGTCATTCTAGTGGTTGGACTAATATCAACAATCTATTTGAACTTGATAATTTTATGGCTTTAGATGATTTGGATGACACCAAGATTGAAATCGAAAGAAGTATTCGTGGTTTTAGTGAATATTCCTTTACGATTTTAAGAGATAGTTTTGACAACTCATCATTAGTAGGCACAATTGAAGATATTGAGCCTATTGGTATTCATCATCTGGATTCCAATTTAATATCGCCAGCAATTTCTCTGAACGATTCTAAATTACAACGTTTAAGAAATTATTCGATCAAATTAGCACGAGTTTTCAATATCGTGGGAGTCTGTACCGTTCATTTTGCTTACAATCACACTACTAACGAAAGCTATATAACCGAATTTATCCCTCGTTTGAGTGAGGAAACTAAGTTCCTTGAATATGCGACAAGTTACCCTGTAGCTACAGCCGTTGCTGAATTGTGTGTTGGTTTTCATTTGGACAAGTTGCAACTAGATGCTGGTAACTTTTTCAACGGTGCAACTGAACCTTTCGTTGATCATATCACTTCACGTTTCCCACAGTGGAATACGCCTGGTCAAAAATATCTGGGTCCTAGTAAAACTTCGAACTCCAGCATTATCGTTAATGGCTTCAGTCTTGAAGAAGTCCTTAACAAGGGCGCTCTCAATGACAAATTAAATAATAATTTTAAACGTTATGAAGAACTTCGTAAGTTAGATGATGATGAGTTATTTGAAAAAATCATTCATCCTACTAACTGGATGTTAGATGTTTTGATGGAAGCAATGCGTCGAAACTTTGAAAAACCTGTCTTATCAGAAATTACTGGCATCAACATGCCATACTTGACGGCTTTGCAAAATATCATTGATAATAGCTTGATTATCCGTGAAGGTGAAATCGATGGTAATAACGTCGAACGCATGGTTGAAATGGGTGTCAAAGGCGTTGGCCATAGTAAATTATTGTTGGACAGTCCTGATATTGTTACTAAGTCGGTTGTAAAGAGTAAGACATCTATTTCTGTAGCTAATAAGGATTATCCTAACCATAACTACTTTGTTACGAGTGGTATCAATAATGAGTTGGAATTAAGCGACCGCAAAAAAATTATTGTTCGTACACCAATCATCACGTCTAAAACTGATACAACTATCAGACAATTTGTTTTGTTCCAATTAGCTAAGTCGATTGATCAAAATGGTTTGGAACCTATCATAATTGGCCGTGAACCTTGGAACGCACCACTAGTAATGCGCCGAAAGATCGTTGAAATTGACGATCCTCATATGGAAATGAGCTCATTGGATTTGATACCTAGTAAGAGTATTTTAAATATTATCGATTTATCAAAGAATCTAGTTGATACAGACGATAAACGTGTTTTTCAATTCAGTGCGCAAGAGATTAAAAATATGGATCTCAAGGCCAATACTTCTGCCAGAGTAATGGTTGTTTCCGATGGAGAAAACTTCCTAGTACCATCAGTTATTTACCGAACTAAGAAAAATAATCATCTCTATGAAGTTAGTTCCGTCAATAATTTTATGACACAGTCTAACTATGATGAATTTAACCATTTGATTGCTCAAGAATTAGAGAAAGACGATCAAGTCGCTATCTATAATTTTGAAATGATCAAACAAGAGGATCACTGGTTAGTAACTAAGAAGTATCGTGGCATGACTAACGATATTATTCGACACGAATTAGCTAGTTCGGTTCATGTTATTGATACGCTGGTGAAGTTGTTGCTCGGAAATAAGATAGGCGCTGACTTATCATTGGATGAAATATTCAATAATGCTGACGAGCAGTATCTTTTAACGATTGACGACAAACGCTATAAGTTATTGAATAAAGAAGAAATGCAAAAGACTGTAGATGAATTAGATTAAAAAAACGAGTAAACCAATTCCCAAAAGAATGGTTTACTCGTTTTTTAGATTATTTAGCTTTTAAATCAGCCACTAGTTGACGATCTGGATCAACTAAAATCGTCTTTTGACCCTCAAAGATAACGTAACCTGGTTTAGCACCATTAGGTTTACGAATATTTTTGATTTTAACGTAATCAACGGGAACTTTGCTTGAATCACGAGCCTTTGAATAATAGGCTGCAATCGTTGCGGCTTCAGTAATTGACTGTTCATCGGGATCGCTAGACTTCAAGATAACGTGTGAACCAGGAATATCTTTCACATGGAACCAGTAGTGATTCTTTTGTGACAACTTCATGGTTAGCTGATCATTTTCGATATTATTCTTACCAACAACAATATCTACACCAGTCGATGATTGGAATTCTTCACCAACATGCTTCTTACGTTTCTTACGTCCATTACGACGTTTTTTCTTGATATAGCCGGAATCAACTAATTCGTCAACAATACCATCGACATCTTCAATGTCAACATACTCAAGAGATGCCAACACAGACTCTAAGTAATTAACCTCATTAGTAGTTATCTCTAACTGCTCTTTGATATGAGGAATCGAGTTTTGTAACTTACGATATTTCTTGTAATAGTGCTGAGCATTGTCAGAAGGGGAGTACTCTGGATTCAACTTAATTTTGACATCTTCGTTATTGTAATAGTTATTCAAAACAATCGAACTAGCTCCACGTTTAACTTGTGACATATAAGTCGTCAACAATTCACCGTAAAGATTATATTTTGCCATAATATCAGTTTGTGACAACTGTTTATTAAGCTTTTTGATCTTGGATTTATCTTTTTTCAAGATAATATCCAAACGATGGGTAATACTCTTAGTTTGTTGCTCAATACGGTCAACTCTAGCCTTATCAAGATAATAATTATCCAAGAGCTCACTCAAACTAGTATAAGTATTAACTATTTCGGTTGTATTATTAAACCCAATAGGGAAAAAACCTAATTTGTGTTTATCATTTGAATTGGCTGTGTTTGGAGCTAAGTGATTTTCATATAGATCGATGAAATCATCCAGTGATCCGCCAGCTGCGACAAATTTTTCTAATTCGGCGGAAGTGTCTAAGCCAATTCCTTCATACTTTTGACGAATATCGGCTGCTGAGAAATCTTTAAGATTTTCATCTTTCGTTGAAAATGGATTGATTTTATTCTGTGCAGGCGGTAACTTATAATCGTCCCCAGGTAGAAGGCCACGGAAGCTATTATTCTCTGGAGAAACACGTTTAATTAGGTCAATGATCTTGCCATTTTCCTTATTTACAAGAAAAATATTGCTGTGTCGACTCATGATTTCAATGATCAATCGATATTCGTGAATATCGCCTAGTTCATTCTTAGCACTTAAATCGACCATTACGATACGGTCATTATTTAATTGCTTGAAATCTTGAACAATCGCACTAGTGATATACTTTCTTAATGACATAACAAAAGTTGAAGGTTTTGCAGGGTTAGCGAAGGGCTGATCCGTAATTTGAACTCTTGCGTATGAGGGATGAGCTGATAATAATAGTTGTTGATTCTTGCGATTACTTCTAATTGTAAGGATCAATTCATTAGCGAACGGTTGTTGAATTTTAGCAATTCTGCCGCCGCGGAGGTTCTGATTCAATTCGTTTACCATCACATGGGTAAACATTCCGTCAAAGGACATATTTGACTTCCTCTCTATATTACATGATAAATTCTGAAACTTTTGCAGTGTAACAAATATAAACCTGATTGAATATGATATAATTTAAGGGTTATACAATCATTATACGTAACCAAACAAGGAATTGATAAATTTATGAAAATAGCCATTGTAACAGATAGTACATCTTATTTGCCACAAGAAACAGTCGATAAATATAATATAACAGTTGTGCCGATAGAGGTAGTATTTAATACCAAAACATATCGTGAAGATATTGATATTACTACATCTCAATTCTACGAACTCTTACACGAATCGCCAGAATTACCCTCAACAGCTCAACCTTCAATTGGTGAAATGATGAACGTATACGACAAGCTGGCTAAAGAAGGCTATGATACCGTAATTTCGATTCATTTAGCAAGTACTATTTCTGGGTTTGTAAATAATCTAAAAAGTGCTGCTCAAACTATTGAAGATATCAATGTCGTTGTTTATGATTCACATATCACTGTACGCCTAATGGGCTATTTAGCTCAAGAGGCTGCCAGAATGGCTCAAGAAGATAAACCGCTTGGCGAAATTCTCGATCGTTTGGATGATCTAAGAAGTTCAATTGGTGAATCTTTTGTGGTAAATGATTTGAAGAATTTAGTTAAAGGTGGAAGATTATCAAACACTTCTGCCGTTATTGGTACCATGTTAAATATTAAGCCATTATTAGAATTTGATGAAGACAGTCATAAAATCGTTGCTTACGATAAAGTTCGTTCCATGAAAAAAGCTAAGTTAAAAGCTGAAGAAAAATTAGCTGATGCAATGGAAGAAGCACCGTATCCCCTTCGTTTGTTGGTGATTGACGCTGACGATAAGAAAGACGGCGACCAGTGGGCAAGCGAATTACATGAAAAATACCCTGACATCACGTTGGATCGCTCATACTTTGGACCTGTAATTGGTGCTCATTTAGGTAAGGATGCACTGGCAATTGCTTGGATCAAAGATTTTGATAAAGCATAATTAAAAGCCCTATGGCTTTTTTATTTTACCGAAATAATATAAAATATTTATTATAAATAATGCTTTATAAATGCTTTCATTGAGTTAAAATGAGTGTAACCATTATTTTCACAAGGAAAAGGGGAGTATCATGTTTTCTAAAACTAAGAGAGCAGCTATTTTAATAGCCGCAAGTGCACTTCTTGCAACAAGTTTGGGAGGAAATATTGTTTACGCTGATACAACTTCAGCTGATGCCAATACTTCTGTAACAAATACTACTGCAACTAACAATGACACTACGACAAATACTGCTGATAAGGGTACTAGTGTATCAACTGCCACAAATAATAATAGTGATACAAATAATCAAGTTGTAAATCCAGCAACTAAGACACCATCTAATGATACAACAAGTTTAACTAATAGTGACACCAATACCGCTTCTACAACAACTGCTAAAACACAAGCAACCTATAACAATATTGACGTTGTTGCTGTCAAGAAGGCTATGGTGGCTGAATTAAATCGTCTCCGTGCACAAAATGGACTTACAGCTTTGACTTCTGTAGCTACATTGAACAATTACGCACAGTCAAGAACTGAAAGCTTCACAAGTACCGGAGTTGATAATCACGCTGGCTGGAATTCAGCTAATATGTATCCATATTACTTAGATGCCGAAGAAAATATTGCTCAAATGCCATATTCAATGTTAGGCACATCTGATCCAACTGTTATCGCTCAAAAGATTACACACGAATTTTACAGTGAAATGTACGACCCCGAACCTAACTATGGTCACAGAAAGAACATGCTTAACCCTTACATCAATTATGTTGGTGTTGGCGTAAGTATCGGTTCCGACGGTATGGTTTACTTCTCACAAGAAATGGGTAACGATCAAGCCGCTCATAGTAAGTACAATGCTGATGATATTTATGCATACTACTTAACTAATGAAAATGATTATTCAAACGTTTCTAAATATGACATTGCAGACAGCAATCGCACAAATGCCGATTATGTTAGCCGCGACAATTATGCCGTAGCTGACATCAGAGGTGGAGTTACAACTAAGAACAAGATGACTACCATTTATGATCGAAATGGTAACAAACGTGTCGATATGGCCTTAGGTCCTGACACTTCATGGCGTTCAGATATTATTGCAATTATTGATGGTAACTTCTTCTACCATGTAAGTACCAACGGTTTCGTTTCCGCTGACGATGCTCTACCATGGGCAAGCTTCTTATCAGGTACAACCGTAACAGCAACAACTACTGCCAAGGTTTACACTGACAGTGGTGTTTACGCAGGATATACTGTAGCTCCTAGATCTTCATGGATTGTTGATCGTCGTGCCGTTAATCCAACAACTAATATTAAAATGTACCGTATCGGTACTAACGCTTGGATTCAACAAAATGAATTAGCTTTGAACTAGAAAATGCATATAAGCCATCAGAACAATTAAGTTCTGGTGGCTTATTTTAGTTATACTAATAAAGGAACGTTACATATTAAATATTTATATGAAATAATTAATAGTGAGGGCTTTAAAAATGAAATTAACTGGTTATGAAGATCTACGTGTTCAACGGACAATTTCAAATATATATAAGGCATTTGAAGAACTGATTTGTGAGAAAGAATATCAAAAAATCACAGTCAAAGAATTGGCAGAACTGGCGCAGATCAATAAAAAAACATTCTATAGATACTATCCAACACTTGATGATTTATTAGCTGAGATGCAGGCTCAATATGCAAAAGAATACTTGAAAGAGATTGAAGATTTTCAATATCCTAGAGACCTTGCTAAAAGTGTCCGTGCTTTCTTCACATACTCGGCCAAACAGGGAGAAGCTTATGATAAAATCACTTCTAGTTCTGTAGGGGGATACGTAGGTATCCGTAAACAGATGATCGATACTGTAATGAATCCCACCTGGGGACAATCCAAGGAGTTTAATCTACTTGATGATTGGAAAAAGCAAATCTTATTACAATATGTAGAGCAAACTGGAATTAGTGTTTATAAACAGTGGGTCGATAATGGTAAAAAAGAACCAATCGATGATGTCATTGATGCCACAATTGCCTTAATGCAAGGTGGAGTCGATAATTTTTTGAAAAAGAATAAATAGAAAACAGACGTTGATTTATAGTGACGTCTATTTTTTTTGCCCAAAATTTGTAACTTTATGACACCTTTTTGTTGAAAGAGTTACTTATGTCACTAATTGGAAAACATTGCCCATTTTTTGGAATCATCAGTCGTTGCATAATGAATTCATCGCAAAGAAACGAGGCATTAATTATGACAATAAAAATTAGTGAAGAAAAAAAGGTAGCAACGGTTGTTCGTCAACAAGTATCAGGTATGGTTGATGGTAATTTAGATATCTTGAATAAAGTGATTGCACCAAATGCAAAGTTTATTCATATTACCGGAGCTGTTCAAAGCAAAGACGAATGGCTGAAACAAATTAAGATTGGTAGAATGCACTACTTCAATAGTAAAGAAAAGTTAATGCAAGTTGAAATAGATGGAAACAATGCTTTAGTGATTTCGAGAAATGAACTAGACGCTAGAATCTATGGTTTTCGTAATACTTGGCCTCTTCAATCAAGAACTGAATTAACAAAAAATAATAATGGTCAGTGGCAAATCATTAAGTCACAGGCCGAGATGTATTAGGGAGAGGAAAAAGTATGACAAAAAGAAGAATGGCAATCGCAACAATTGCATTATTAATCGCTAATTTTATGGGTGGTTTAGATGCCACAATTGTTAATACAGCTTTACCAGCAATTACGAGTGATTTAAATGGAATCAGACTGATTGGCTGGATCAGTTCAATTTTTCTATTAGGGACTGCCGTTACCACCGTTTTATGGGGACGAGTTGGTGAAATAATTGGGAAAAAATTAACTTTTCAAATTTCATTAATGTTATTTGTTATCAGTTCCGCAGTCGGAGGTATGTCAACGAACATGGTTATGTTGATTATCGCCAGGGCCTTTATGGGAATTGGTGCCGGTGGAATGGTTTCTATTCCGTTTATTATTTACGCAGATATTTATCCCAATCCTTCACAACGTGCGAAAGCTTTAGGCTGGGTAACTGCTTCATATACACTTTCAACCGTAGTGGGACCACTGATTGGTGGTTGGTTAGTCGATACATTATCTTGGCATTGGGTTTTCTTTATTAATTTGCCAATTGGAATTATTTCTCTATTGATGTTGCAGTTTACCTATCAAGAAAATAGAACCGAAACTATTGATAAATCTTTTGATTATTTGGGTTCAGGCATGTTAATCCTTACCTTAATAGTTTTGTTGTTTGCTAGTGACTCCATTGCTTCAAGTCTGACTAGAGCCGTGATTTTATTAATTATTGGTTTAATTTTGATGGTTATTTTCTATCGAATTGAAGCTTCCAAGAAGAATCCATTAGTTCCAACCGAACTACTAAAGAATTGGAGAATTCAGTCACAAAACGTCATTATGTTTCTAATCAATGGCTTCTTCATTGGATACAGTGTTTATGCTCCAATGTGGTCTCAAGGACTACTCGGAACTAATGCAACCTATGGTGGTTTAACACAAATCGGTGGATCAGTTCTATTACTATTAGGAACACGTCTTACAGCTAGATTAATGCCGAAAATCTCTTACAAGAGAATTGTCATGATAGGAAGTATTAGTATCTTTATTTCCGCATTGGCGATGGTCATGGCAACACAATACTCTCCATACTGGTGGTTATTAATTAGTGGTGCTTTTGAAGGTTTTGGCATGGGATTGTCGTTCACACCGATGCAAGTGTCATTACAAGACGGTGTTAGAAAAGAATTGATCAGTGTTTCTACAACTTTTGGATTGTTATTCCGTACTCTAGGTCAAACATTTATGTCCGCCATTTTCGGAGCCATCTTGAGTATTAGTACAGCTAGTCAAGTGGGTGGAAAAATAACCAGTCGTATGATCAATAAATTAACTGACGCATCTTCTGCTAAAACTTTACCTCAAGATTTATTGCCACAACTACGAACTATTCTCTTTAATGGTCTGCATACTATTATGTTGATTGGATTTGTTTTGGTAGTGGTTGCTATTATTATCAATCTCACAAGAAAAGAACCGGAAAAACAGCTTAGATAAAATTTATTGTCACACATTTATAAAAACAGTGGCATAAGTAACTAATTAAAAAATATTGACCATTTTTTTATATCTGTCGAGACCCCATAATGGGTCTTGTAAACAAGAATTATTAAAAATTAAGGAGCATTTTTTATTATGAATACACAAGAAATTTCAGATCGCATTGAATTAAAGGAACTAGTAGATTTATTTTCAAATTACTCAGATACAAGGGAAAACGATAAACAGGTAGCACTCTTTACCGAAAATGGTGTTGTAAATATTATTAATGACGGCAAAATCAGTTTCACTCTTAATGGAAGAAAAGAAATCTTTAATGCTTTCAGCTCATCAATGGACGAATATTCAGCCGTATTTCACATGAGTGGTCAACAAACAGTTGATTTTGTAGATGCGACTCACGCTAATGGCGTTGCTTATAACTATGTTGTACTAGTCAAAAATAACGATGAAAATAAGGCGGTTACAACTAAAGAGGGCGTTAGATACCAAGACAAGTATGAAAAGGTCAATGGCAAGTGGTTGATCGCTGAACGTAATTCAAACTTTATCTGGCATACCGAAGAAATTAAATAATTTACTTGGAGATATTATTATGAAAAATATATTAATTATTGGAGCAACCGGTTCGATCGGCAATGCAGTAAGACAGATATTTTTAAGAGAAACAGATGCTCAGTTAACGTTATTTTCCAGAAGAGCTAATAGATTAAAATTAGATGATTCTAGAGAAAAGTCTATTTCAGGAAGTGTAACAGACGATACTGAATTGGCACTGGCAGTAAAAAATCAGGATTTCGTTTTCGTGGCTTTAAGTGGTGATATGAAGACATTTGCCGAGCATATTGTAAAAGTAATGGATCAGGAAAATGTTCAAAGACTAGTATTCATCACAACAATGGGTATCTATCAAGAGATCCCTTCTTGGTTAGGTGATTCTCCAGAACCTTATAGCAACGGTGTTTTACGGCCATTCAGAGAAGCCGCAGATTTAATTGAACAATCAGACTTGAACTATACAATCATTCGTCCTGGTTGGTATACCAACGGTCCTGTTAATTATGAAATTACACAAAAGGGTGAACCGTTCGGCGGACACGATGTTTCCAGAAATAGTATTGCCGACTATGTTGTTAAATTAAGCGAAAATGACACCTTAGATAATAGGTCAAGTGTAGGAATCAACGAAGGTTAGGAGAAAATTATGGATAAAAAAATTAAATTAAACAATGGCATTGAAATGCCAACTTTAGGGTTTGGAGTATTTCAAATTCCCGATTACGATGACTGTAAACAAGCAATTTTACAAGCACTTAAAAATGGATACCGTTTGATTGACACTGCTGCAGCTTATCTGAATGAAGGTGCTGTGGGTGACGCAATCAAAGAAAGCGGCATTGATCGAAAAGAGATTTTCATAACAACCAAACTTTGGGTACAAGATGCAGGTTATGAAAATACTCAAAAGGCTATTGATGCTTCACTAAAAAGATTAGGTTTGGATTATATTGATCTATATTTGATTCATCAGCCACTTGGCGACGTCTATAGTTCATGGAGAGCAATGGAAGATGCCTATAAGGCAGGAAAATTAAAATCGATTGGTGTAGCCAATTTTGAAAATGACAGACTACAAGATTTGATGATGCACAATGAAATCAAACCAGCAGTTGACCAAATTGAATTGCATCCCTTCTTTGCCCAACCAGAACGTGTTCAATGGTTGTTAGATAACGACATCGTACCAGAGGCTTGGGGACCATTTGCTGAAGGAAAACAAGGTATCTTTACTAACTCCACAATCAAGAAAATTGCCGATAATCATGGTAAAACAAATGGTCAAGTAATTTTGAGATGGTTGAACCAACGTAATATTGTCGTTATTCCTAAATCTGTTCACGAATCCAGAATTATTGAAAATGCTGATATTTTTGATTTTGCTTTGAATGATTCAGAAATGAAGCAGATGGAATCCTTAGATCAAGGAGTCAGTTTGTTTGGTAATATGCACGATCCACAAACTGTTAAACAACTTGGTAGTGCTAAATTTGATTATTAGAATCACAGTATTAATTACGAGAATAGCCCTCACGTACTTATTTTTATAAGCGCATGGGGGCTATTTCAATTTTCAGAATTGAAGGTTTAACTAACAACTGTTTGTTTTAATATAGCAATAAAATCCTTCATTTTTTCAGATGGATGCTTTGCATAAATAACTCCATAAGGTGATTTATAGTTCCAATCTACCTCCAAAGCTCTCTGCATAGGCGATAAATTCTCAAAGGATTCTCGTGTTAAAACAAGATCATCGGCATATTCATTAAATGTATTGGGAGAAAAGTATTGTTCTGTATTAATAATATTTATTGTCGGATGAGTTGTGTTCAAATCATTACACATTTTTCTAACCACACTTGCCTCTAGGGGAGGCATAATAAGTGTTTCGCCATCCAAGTCATTAAGTGATAGTTTCTTTTTTTGTGCTAAACGACTTTTTAGGGGAACAGCAATTTTAAAACACTCATATCCAAGGACGTAAATACTATAATGTTTAGACCATTGGTTTGCATCGCACGGTCCGACAATACAATCAATTTTATTACCAATATCCGTAGATGGACTTTTTACCGTTACACCTTGATCGTTGAAAGATACGATTCGTAAATTATAGTTTTTGAGATTGTCACCGGCCTGGCGCCATATATTTATTAATTGATCTGCAGGACGCATAAAGGAAGCTCCTAAATTAATAATGACTTTGTCCTGTTCACCAATAGCTTTTGCCTCATTAATTGCACTGTTTGCATCTTGCTTTATTTTAATGGTTTCAGAATAAAGAAATCTTCCTGCTTTAGTCAGTTTTATTCCACGATTATTTCTAATAAAAAGTTTTAAATCAAGACTATCTTCCAAGTTATTCATTTGTTTCATTACTGAAACTGGAGAAACAAATAATTTCTTAGATGCCTTAGCAAAACTGCCACTCTGAACGACCTGTAAAAAAGTTAAATACACTTGTGAAAGCATGTTTGGTAACTCCTTTCATTCAGCTTTAACTATAGGTTAAAGCCACACTACTACTTTACACTCTTCCGAATAATAAAAACATCACTAAACTATAAAGTACAGTTAATTATTCAGGAGGAAACAAAAAATGTTTTTATTTTTAATCCCCGTACTCATGGGGCTGACTGTGGCAGCTCAAACTGCCGTTAATTCACGTTTAGGAAAGTATACACAGACGCCATTCATGGCTTCGGCAATTTCATTTTCCGTTGGTTCTTTATTTTTACTTGTAATGATGTTGGTAACTAGAACGTCAATTCTTATCCCTTTAACAACTTTTACAAATAATCCTTGGTGGTTGTGGATTGTCGGTTTTACTGGGGCTTTTGGATTGACCGTCAATATCTTGCTTTTTCCAAGATTGGGAAGTGTTCAAACAGCAGTGCTGCCTATCTTCGGTCAAATCATAGCTGGTGTTTTAGTCGATCAATTTGGTTTGTTTTATTCACCCGTTTCTAAAATCACACTATTAAAACTATTAGGTTTAATCTTAGTACTACTTGGGATGCTAGCAGCAGTTGTTTTAGGAAACAAAAATGGATCTAAAACGGGTACTAATCAAAACGGAACACAGATTTTCTGGCAATTACTTGGAATATTTGCAGGATTAGTAATCGGCTTTCAAACTGCCATTAACGGCCGACTTGGAACAGTTTTACATTCACCAATTAAAGCTACTTTTGTCGCTTTTTTGATTGGTGCAATTGTTCTTACTATTGTTACTTTATTATTAGGTACACCAATGAGAACTCGTTTTCATGCTATCAATCACGGTATCAAAAAAGGCGAGTGGTGGATTTTAATTGGAGGTATTTGCGGTAGTTTGTATGTCTTCTTTGCGGCTTGGTTAGTCCCACTTATCGGTACTGGCTCAGTTATTGTAATCGCACTATTTGGACAATTGTTTTTCAGTGCAATTATCGATCAATTAGGGATGTTTTATTCTGTCAAACGAAGCCTGAACTTATTTAAAGTCATTGGTTTAGTTGTGATGTTAGTCGGTATCATTATTATTCGTTTCATTGCATAACAAAAAATTAAGAATTCTGATAGGAGAAAATATCATGAAATTTATTATTATAGGAGCCTACGGTAAATCTGGGCGTGAATTAGTTTCAGCAGCTGAAAAGAATGGTCACGAGGTTCTTGCAGTTGCCCATAAAAAACATGACGACATTCAATTTAAAAACGTATTAATTAAAAGTAGTATCGATTTAACGAAAGAAGATATAGCAGGATATGATATTATCATTGATGCCATTAGTGCCTGGACACCAGAGACTTTTCCTATTCATACACAGACGGCTATTCATATTGCCCATTTAATTAAGGGAACAAAAACACGTTATATCAAAATTGGTGGGGCCGGCACGATGTATATCGATTCTGAACATACAAGAATGTTACGTGACTGGTCTGATTATCCCAAGGCCAATTTACCATTAGCCGATGCATTAATTAATAATCTAAATTGTATTCGTTCATATTCCGATATTGCATGGACATACGTAACACCTGCATTTAATTATGATCCTGAGGGCATTTATACTGGTCAATATCGAATTAATGAGGAAGATATGGAATTAGCTAATCTATTGAAATCTCAAATTAGCTATAAAGATATGGCAAAGGCCATTATTGATCTAGCAGAGCAACAACGCTATATCCGTCAAAGAATTATCGTTTTCAACTAGGAGAAAAAATTATGGTAAAAATTTTAATTACAGGATCTTCAACCGGCTTAGGCGCACTTGCAGCTATGGATCTTTTGGCCCAACATAACGATGTTGTCTTACACGCGCGAAATCAGGAGCGAGCTGAAGCTGCCTTGAAGAGAAATCCAATGGCATCCGGTGTACTTATCGGTGACCTGTCCAAGTTATCTGATATTCGATCAATTGCTCAACAAGCTAATCAAATAGACTCTTTCGATGTCGTTATACATAATGCCGGAGTTAATAGTTCCAATTCTATGTTAACTAGTACCGTAAATATCATGGCACCATATATGCTAACTGGTCTCATGAATCGTCCCAAACGATTGATTTATGTTTCGTCTGGTATGCATCGAGGTGCATCCTTAGATATCGAAAATTTGGAATCAACTGTTGACTACTCCGGTTCAAAACTGGCTTTGTTGATGCTGATGAAATACGTTTCTAATCGCTGGACTAATACAATAGTAAATGCTGTCGATCCCGGATGGGTTCCAACTAGAATGGGCGGTTCTGCAGCTAATGATGATTTAAAACAAGGTTATTCATCACAAGTTTGGTTGGCAACTGGGAATGATTCCCAGGCATTAAAGACAGGAAATTACTACTATCACAAAAGTCTATCACGTTATGATCAGCGAGTAGACAATCAGTCACTTCAAAGAGAATTAATACAAAAACTAGAAACATTGACTGACGTTAAATTTTAATTAATAAAGCACAATGTATGCTTAACATTAAATTTCTCTCTTGAAAGGAACAAATATTATCGAAAATTCACTACAAACGAGAATTATTGGTTTAGTTTCAGGACTGTTACTAAGTGCTTTAGGTAATGGCCTTAGTATTTCTGCAAATATGGGGAGTGGTCTATGGACTGCATCAGCAGTTAATCTTAGCAAATTGTTAGGCTGGAATACAGGGTTATTTCTATTTATTGTTGGTTTCATTAATGCCGTTACTAATCAATTCTTAATTAGAAGAATAGACGGTAAAAGAATGTTTGGAGAAGTATTGTATGTAATGTTTTTCAGTTATTTCGTAAATATTTTTACTAATCTATTAAATAACTTGGGTGTTCCAAATTTTCCTATCTTCACTCGAACAATTTTATCTTGCTTTGGAATCATTATTTTTTGTATTGCAATTTCACTTTACCAACGAGCTAATATTCTGATGCATCCTAATGATGATACTACTAATATTTTAAGATTTATGTATTTGAATGGTAATTCGACAGCAGCACAGTTGATTGACTTTATACCACCGATTGTCATAATCGTTGTATCCAGTATAGTTACTCAAAAAATCTATTCTGTTAACATAGCAACCATCTTTTCACTTTTCTTTAATGGTGTAATTATTAGTAAAGCAGATAAGTGGATTTGGCCAACTTTAAAACATAACTTTAAGAGGTAATGATTCTTCCAGATAACCTTGACTTCGAGTATTATTAATTTTGTGTTATATCCATATAAATGACTGGAGTATACAAATGATAAAAAAGGACATTTATGAAAATATTCAAAATGCTGAATCTATGTATGATCAATTACCTTTTAAATTTATTATTGGAAACAAGATTTTTTCAAAAGAAGACTTAGCCGACTGGCAATATAGAGAATACAAAAAGACAGCTATATTATTGAATAAGCTGTTTAATGCTGATTTAGATCCAAACTTGTCATATTTAGATTTAAAGAAATCCGTAATAACTTTTAAAATGGCTATTGGCCAAGAAACGTTATCTAGACGTCTTTTGGGACAATTGAAATTGGGAAATTTGGCTACGGTTGTAGGTACAAAGACTGCTTTTCAACGACGAAAAGTCTCTATTGCTGACATTTATTTGAATACCGATATTGATGCACAATTTTTCATTGATACCTTTAATCAAATGATGATGGCAAATAGTGAGGAGAACCAATTTTATAACTTTAAGGCTAATCCTAATCATTTCTACAGCAGTGGTTCAGATACTAGTCAAACGGTCATTGAAATGACTGGTGGCACTCGAATTGCAAATAAATTTACTCTCGTTTACGGGGATGAATCAGGACTAAAGACTAATCCTAATCCTGATTTTCAATTTGAGTCTGCGGGAACTGGAAAAAATGATTCCGGACTTGTAATTGGTGGTGTCAGACACTTAATGACATCTAGCAATGGTGTTTTTCATGCAAGATTACAAGTTGAATTTCCGGCATCAATGCCAAATTATTTCATTAACCAACATGCAATTCACTTATTGGTTGAATTTAGTCATTGGTTAACTGATATTGAAATGAAACATCATTCTTAGTTGTATTATCATATTTAATGACACTAAGTAATTCAGGAGGATTTTAAATGCAAGTATACAGTTTCACTTCCCAAAAACAAGCCGGTTTAGAAGATCTAAAAATACATGAATCGACAATCCCTAGTCCAAAGCCCAACGAGGTTTTAATTAAGGTGGATAGTATTGGTTTGAATCCAGTCGATTATAAATTGATTGAATCACCATCACCTGACTTTGACTATCCGCATATTTTTGGTCTAGATGCAGCTGGTACAGTGGTATCCGTTGGTAAAGATGTTACAGACTTTACCGTCGGTAAGCGTGTTTCAGGACACAACAACTTGGCAAATAATGGCGTTTTTGCTGAATACGCAGTCTATCCTGAATATTGTTTAGCCAAAATTCCTGATAAGATTTCTTTTGAGCAAGCTGCGGCTATGTTGTGTGGAGCTATGACTGCATATCAAGCAATTTTCCGGAAAATGAATTTAACTGGTAAGAAAAATGTTTTGATTCATGCTGGTGCGGGTGGCGTTGGCTTGATTGCAATTCAGTTGGCAAAGCTAATGGGACTAATCGTAATTACTACCGTTTCAACATCTAAAACAGAGTTTGTTAAGCCTTTTCATCCCGATAAGATAATTGATTACAAAAAAGAAGATGTAACTGCCGAGGTTATGAAGTATACCAAAGGAGTGGGTGTCGATCTGATTTTGAACACAGTCAGTGGTGAAGCAAAAGCGGATATTGAAGAACGATTAGCTTATAACGGACAATTAGTTTGGATCAATGAGGCCCCAGAATCTATCGATCAGAATTTTCTTGCTCAACGAGGCATTACTATTAGTGCTTTGAATCTAGGTGGGGCACATAGAAGTAACAGTTACTCTCAAAAAAGAGATTTAGGAGTTATGGCCGCTGAATTATTGAACTTAGTCGCACAAGAAAAATTGAATCCTTGTATTACTGAGATTTTGCCGTTCAATCAATTAGTTAATGGACTGGAAAAACTATATCATCACGATACGGTTGGAAAGATTGTTGTTAAGGTTTCAAAATAATATTTACGTTGAATTTTTTGTAATGAGACAATTTGATTTTAAACAACTTATTTTAATTAATGTTATGTAACCTTGGATGATATTCATTTACAAATATAGCAAAACAGGATTCAGTATTGTGAAATTTCCAATACTGAATCCTGTTTTATTTAAAAAATTTATAAGAAATATTACAACCAAGTTATATTGAAACATCGAGTATGCCTCTTTTTTACAATACAATTAAACGGTTAGAATTAAGTCCCCATCAACAACATTGTCATCGATATGAGATTTCTCTACGTTTTTATCTGTATCTGTAATAAGTATAGGAGTGACGGTATCATAACCAGCATTTTTAATTTCATCAAGATCGACAGTCATTATTAATTGACCTTTAGTCACTTTATCACCTAATTTTATTTTTGGATAAAAATACCTTCCCTTTAACTCAACTGTATCTATACCGATGTGAATCAATACCTCTGTGCCATTATTTGATTTCAATCCAATAGCATGATTAGTAGGGAACAGTGCAGTTATTTTACCATCAAACGGAGCGTATATTTGGTTATCTGTTGGCTCAATTGCCACACCATCACCTAATATCTTTTGAGAAAATACATCATCTTTTATTGATGATAGTGAGATTACTTTACCAGCAATAGGTGTCAAAATACTTTCAGTTGTAGCATCTATTGATAAGATGTTTTCGGAATTTTTAAATGAACTATCTGATGCTGTTTTTTCGAAACGTTTGAATAATACTATTGTCGCAAAGGATGTTACGACCATTGTAATAGCAAGGGAAATAATTATTTGATAGAAATAATTCATTGTATTATCACCAATGTACATCATGACAGCTGGCAATCCTGAAGAGCCTGTTGCAAATCTTCTAGTGGCAGTAATACCTGCAAAAATACCACCACAGGCACCACCAATAGCTCCTGCTATTAGAGGATATTTCTTAGGAAAGTTTAGCCCATACATTGCAGGTTCAGATACTCCCATTAAAGCAGTGACACCAGTTGAAGTACCAATTTGTTTGGTTTTATTATCTTTTGACATTAAACCAACTATTAATGCGGCAGTTCCTTGACCAATATTCGCTAATAAAACTCCGGGTCCAAAGACTGAATCGTAACCCATTTGAGATAATTGAATAAATCCAATTGGAGCTAAACTGTGATGTAGTCCAAAGACAACTAAAATTGAGTAAACACCGCCCAAAATAAATGGAGGAGCCCAACTAGCATTCTTACTTAACCATGTAAAGACAGATGTTAAGGCTGATCCAACGAAGTCTCCTAATGGGCCGACAATAGATAGGGCTAAAATACCCATAATAATGAATAAGATCATAGGTGCAAATACAATTCTTATAGAGTTCGGAATAACTCGGTTTAGAAAGCGTTCGATGGGTGCTTGAAGCAAGATAACTAAGATAACAGGAATAACAGTTCCTGTATACTTGACAGCATATAACGGAATCATACCAAATAAGTGAATTGCCTTACCTGAATCTACCAACGTTGCCCATGTTGGATGAACCATGATTGCCGCTACCGCGACTGCTAAAAACGGATTAGTTTTTAACTTTTGTGCAGTAGTAAAAGCAAGCAGTATAGGTAGGAAGGCAAATGTTCCATCACCAATCATATTTAAAATAATATAACTTTGACTAGTTTGTGCAATTAGATTGAAAGTAACTAATACCGCTAATAAGGCCTTTACCATACCTGCTCCTGCAAGTGCCGGTATTATAGGAGAGAAAATACTAGAAATGAAATCTGCTACTAAATCAAACTTGTTTTTAGGCTTTTCTGTAATGTCTTTTTCCTGGAACATTTTTTCAGTAGAGGAGTTACTCTGAGTTTTGAGATAATCTTCCACTGCATCATAAACTTCTGCTACTTGCATACCAATAATTACTTGAAATTGACCACCACTGACGACCACTTTTAATACATCTTTATTTTTTGATATCTCATCTTGATTGGCCAAATCATTATCTTTTAATTTGAATCTGAGTCTTGTCTGACAATGATGCAATGAATCGATATTTTTTGATCCACCAACATTATCAACAATAATTTTCGCTAACTGACGATAATCTGAACTCATAAAATCACCTCATAAATTTGTTTCACCGGTGTACGTTTATTAGATTAAGGTCATTTTCAAAAACTTACAAGCGCTTTCAACTATGTTGGAACGACGTTCCGAACTTTATTCAATTTTGATGCCAAACATGAAATAGGATGACAGTTTATTCTGTCTCAAAGTTGTTAAACTTAATCTAAAAGAACAGAAAGGTGTTTTGAAGATGAGTGAAGAAAATATTTTTCCTAAAAATTTTCTATGGGGAGGATCAACATCAGCCAATCAAATAGAAGGTGCATGGGAAGAAGATGGAAAAGGCGTGTCCGTTGCCGACGTACAGTTATTTAGAAATCCCCAAACGATTTCCGAATTAAATAATGTTAAAGGAAACACTGATACTACTGAAGAAATGATTCAGGATGCCTTAAAAAGCAAAAATGATAAAGATTATCCAAAACGACATGGTATTGATTTTTACCACCACTATAAAGAAGATATAGCTTTATTCGCAGAAATGGGATTTAAAGCATATCGTTTTTCAATTGCTTGGAGTAGAGTATTTCCAAATGGGGATGAATTATATCCCAATAAAAAAGGATTGGAGTTCTATAAGAATGTAGTTAGAGAATGTCAGAAATATCGTATAGAACCAATTATTACTTTATCCCATTACGAAATACCATTAAATTTATGCACTAAATACAATGGTTGGTTAGATAGAAGAACAGTTGGTTTCTTTATGAATTATGTACATGCTGTTATTGATGAATTAGGAGATCAAGTTCATTATTGGTTAACGTTTAATGAAATAGACAGTATTCTCAGACATCCCTTTATGACTGGAGGATTAATTGAAAGCCGATTTACAAAAGAAGAATTTCCTAATGTGCTATACCAAGCAATGCACCATCAATTAGTCGCAAGTGCCTTAGCCACAAAATATATTCATGAGAAAAATCCAAAATCAAAGGTTGGTTGCATGACTACAAAATTAACCTATTATCCTTATTCAAGTAAACCAAGTGATGTCTTAGCAACTAAAGAAAAAATGAGACAAGTATATGCCTTTGCTGACATTCAAGTTTTTGGAGAATATCCTTCATATCTTCTTTCAAAATTTAAAAACGAGAATATTGAGATTAAGATGTCATCAGATGATTTAAAGGTTCTGAAAAGCAATACTGTTGATTTTGTTTCATTCAGTTATTATCAAACATCTTGTGTCGCTTCTGATGAGTCTAATTTAGAGTTAACTAGTGGTAATACTACTATCGGAGTAAAAAATCCTTATCTTCCATCTAGCGAATGGGGTTGGCAAATTGATCCTACGGGATTAAGAATTTCCTTAATTGATTTATATGATAGATATAGAAAGCCATTGATGATTGTAGAAAATGGTCTTGGGGCCAAAGATACTTTAAATGAAGATCATTCGGTACATGACGATTATCGAATTAGTTATTTGAAAGCTCATATTAAGGCAATGTATGAAGCAATTCATGATGATGGGGTAGAACTACTGGGATATACTCCATGGGGACCAATTGATTTATTATCAAATTCGACTATTCAGATGTCAAAAAGATATGGCTTTATTTATGTAGATTTAAACGATGATGGTTCAGGTTCTTATAAGCGCTATAAGAAAGATTCCTTCAACTGGTATAAAGATGTGATTAAATCTAACGGTTCCTCTATACTTAATTGATAAATAACAATTTAGTGAGGTGTTCACATGTCATTAATACAAGAATTAGAAGAAATTTCAGTTACCGAAATAAATGCTAAGAAATATATTGCTGAATTTCTTTTAAAGGAAAAGGAACATATCAACAAATATTCAATGCAACAAATAGCAGATCAAACCTTTACTTCCAAATCTACATTATTTCGATTCGCCCAGAATCTCAACTATTCTGGGTGGAAAGAATTTATGCAAACCTTTTTAAAAGAAATAGATTACATTAATAAACACTATTCCAACATTGATCCAAACCTACCATTTTTAGCAGGGGAGTCTTCTCAATCTATTGTCGAAAAATTAACTGAAATTCAAATCGAAAGTATCAGAAATACAGCTGATCTGATTGATTATGAAATGTTAAACCTTGCAGTTGATAGAATTCTAAATGCATCAAGGAATATAGTTTTATTCGGAATCAGTCCCAACAATTTAATGGGACAATTATTACGAAGAAAACTAAATAGCATAGGTATTATCTTAACGATTGCCAACACTGATGAAAACGGGATGTTAGCTTCAGGCTTAAATAAAGGCGATTGTGCAATATTGGTATCCTATTCTGGAAATAATAAAAGTCGAGAACCAATGCGTTTTCTAGAACTTCTTAAAAAAAATCATGTTAATTTGATTGCAATTACTAGTGCTGAAAATAATTATTTAAGAGAGAATGTTGATTGTTGTTTAACCATTTCTTCACGCGAAAAGTTATACAGTAAAATCGGTAACTTTACTACTGAGGAATCCATTCTACATATTTTCAACTTAATATACGCCTGCTTATTTTCAAGAAACTTTATACATAATTATAATTATAAAGTGAAGAATTCGGAGAACTTTGAATAACTTTGAATATAGAAGAAACGCATCCTTATTTGATATTCAGGAAAAGCGAGACTGATTTTCCATCTAGTTAATTACCACATTGAATCAGAAATATTAAACTGTCGCCTTTCATTATTAATTCAACTTCAATACTTTCCTTAATTTAAGTATGAAATCATCCACGTTTCTTCCAGGCATCTTAGTAGTCAAGATACCGTAGGGCACATGTATATCCGTCTTTAACGGAATAGAAACCAAATTAGGGTGGATACTCTTCCATGGTGTAACAGTAATCAATGGAATATTCTCCTCAACGGCCTGATTAAAAGTATTCATATCATAACGTCCCGAAGTTTCCACGATATGAATTTGAGGATAGTCTTTACTTATAATTCTTCTCAACTGATCATTGGTATCACTGATTCCCATTGGCACACTCAATAACGATCCACCTTTGAGATCATCAAAAGATATTTCACTTAATTTTGCCAGTTTATTGTCACTACGCACGGCAATACCAAAATCATACTGGCCAAGTTGAACGGCTTTGAAAGATTGCTTTAAGGTCGTATTGTCAAAAGTTCCCACGATTAAATCACAACTTCGCCCTAGCATTGCATATTCACGGTTTTGAGAATGTAGATCTTCCTGTAACTGCACAATTCGGATTTGAAAATCTGACATTTGTGCAGTTATTTTTTTCCAAATATCCATAAATGGCTCAGCAGGGTGCAGGATAGACGTTCCAACGGTGATAATATTCTGTTCTGAAAATGAAGATTTTCTAGTTTGATCGATTGCAGTATCTAATAAACCCAAAATTTGTTTGACATAAGGTAGAAAGGTCTGGCCCTCCGTCGTCAACTCTGTACCGGTGGCGGTTCGAACGAAAAGTTTTAAGTTCAATTCATCTTCAAGCCGATTGATTTGTTTCATAACAGCTGTTCCGGAGATGAAGCTTTGTTCTCCAGCCTTAGTAAAACTGCCATACTGGCTAACCTTAATAAAAGTTTGTAATTGTGTAATATCCATTGTCATATTCTCCTAACCTTTTTAGTATAAACCATTGGTTGATACTGCATCAATAGTTAGATTCTTCAAATTACCTAGAATCCGCCTATACTAGTATTTGTAATCAAGAACGAGTAACAACGAAAGGGAAGGAAATGTGAATGAATAAAAAATACAAGTATTTGATACGAACATTGTTGTTCGTAGGAATTTTATTAATAATCAGTTTTCGATATGGTCCCAAAGATACTCCTGATGTGGTTCAGGGAAGTTCAAATGTACAAACAAAGCAAATAAAAACTTCAGATATCGTTGGAGTATGGATCAATCATCATAATAAGGATATCCATCAGAAGATAACTTTTACCAAGAATCACCGTTGGCATGAGAATCAACATGGTGTTAAGAATATCTATTCTGGAACTTGGAAAATTGTTGGTAAAAGAACTATTAAGCTTGCGCCTTACGGTGAAAAAATTGTTATCAATAAAAATAATAAACGACAGATGAATGTCGTTAGTTATCATCATATTTTAAACAAACAATAAAGTGGCAATCAGAAAGAAGCAATTGTAAATGAGACGATTTATTAATAAAGAGAATATTTATCATGGTTTGATCATGGGATTAGTTGTAATTCAATTATTGAGTTTAGTTTTATCAATCGATTTCACATTATTGGATTCTATAATTGCACTCAGTGTTTTAATCCTAGGTATTAAAAATCTCAGTCGTTCATTTCAAATTGCTACACTGATTTTCTTTATTGCCGGTATTTTGTTATTAAGTACGACCGGAATAACTATTCATAGTACAGGTTTGGCAATTAAATCAATGGTAAATATCGTTGTTTTACTTGTTATCATGCAACTATTTCTAATTCCAGTGACCGTTGGAAATTACCAAGCAGCTGTTGAAGAATTTATGCAAAAACACGTTCATGGTCCCAAGGCAACATACACATTTGTCATGTTAGTTACACATCTATTATCCAGTATTCTCTCTATGGGTACAGTTGCTATTGTCCTTTCAATCCTAGGTGACAGTATCAAACGCCAGGTAAAAGATTCAGCACGTTTTTCAGCAACTTCTGTAACTCGTGCCTTTACATTAGGAACCTTATGGGCTCCAGGTGCAGCAACAATTTTCTTGATCAGTACAGTAACTGGAGTTGGTTGGTCTAAATTATTTATTCCTTGTTTACTTTTAGGAATTGTTGGTTTGATTTTAGCTTATGTAATGGAACGTAATCAATCATACATGAAAGAAAAGCCCAGTGAATCTACTATTGTGTCTCAAACAAAACTTGTCGACCATGCATCATTAGTTAGTCTGGTTCTAGCAGTTGTCGCATTATTAACACTCAGTTTTATTTTTATGGAAGTTAAAGTTGCTAGTTCAATGGACTCAGTCACATTGGCAGGGCTCTTGACGGTTATCATTTGGATCATCCTACTTAGTCAGAGGCATTCACAAAATAACTTGAGATTTAAATCATCTTTAAAAAAAGCTGCTGTTTCTTATTGGCACCACGGAATTGGTAGCGGAGCTGCACTTGCACCATTCTTTGTTGGAATTGGAACATTTACATATGGATTTCAGCATTCATCAGTAATCATTAAATTGACATCTGTTTTGTCACCAGTCTTTGCTCGATTTGGTTGGTTACTGGTTGTTCTAATTCCAATCATTGTTGTTATCGTTTCATTGATTGGAATTCATCCATTAGCATCAGTTGCACTTATCGGAAAAGTTATTATGGCAATGCATCTCACACTATCACCATTATTAATAGCTTTAAGTTTAAATATTGGAAGTGTGGCAGCCTATATGCTATCTCCGTTTGCTGGAATCGTAATGATCGTAGCAACGATTTTAAACGTCAAGCCGACCCAGGTATCAATTCGTTGGAATTGGAAGTTTTGTCTCGCATTTATGGTAGTAGATTTAGTTTTTGCATCTGTTTTAAGTTTCATATTTTAAATAAAAATTAGGAGGACATTAAATATGTCAGTAGAAAATAAAGTAGTAGTAATCACAGGAGCATCATCAGGTATCGGAGAAGCAACTGCTAAGTTATTAGCAAGTAATGGAGCAGCCGTTGTCTTAGGAGCTAGACGTGAAGAACGTTTGCAAGAAATCAGTCAAGAAATTATCAATAACGGTGGTAAAGCTGCCTATCGAGTAACCGATGTTACAGATCCAGAAGATTTAAAACAATTAGTATCTTTAGCAAAAGAAAAGTTTGGAGCTATTGATGTAATTTACAACAATGCCGGAATCATGCCCACATCACCAATCAGTGCTCTCAAGGTTAACGAATGGAACGCTATGATCGATGTTAATTTGAAAGGGGTTCTAAATGGTGTCGCTGCCGTAATGCCCGACTTCACTAGTCAAAAACATGGTCAAATCATTACCACATCATCAGTTGCCGGCTTGAAGAGTTTCATCGGTTCCGGTGTCTATGGAGCAACTAAATTTGCGGTTAGAAACTTAATGGAAGTAATTCGTATGGAAAGTGCACAAGAAAAGACCAATATTAGAACAGCCACAATTTATCCAGCTGCTATTAACACCGAACTATTGCAACACATTACCGATAAAAATGCTAAACAAGGTATGGATAAGCTTTATCAATCAGTTGGAATTACACCGGATGCAATTGCAAGAGTAGTTAACTTTGCGATTGATCAACCAGAAGATGTTAACGTCAACGAATTTACTGTTTACCCAACAAAACAAGGATAGGAGTTACTTATGAAAAAAATTATTTTATTAGGAGCTACAAGCAACATTTCTAAATATTTAATCCCCATGCTCTTAGAAAAGACTGACGTGGAAATCACCTTATTTGCTCGTAGAGCACAGCAACGATTAACTGAATTTAACAAGAATCAAAGAATTACCATTGTTGACGGTAATTGGAACAATTTAAGTGATTTGAACCAAGCCATTAAAGGACAGGATATTGTCTATATGGCTACAGGACATTTTACCGATGCCAACAAAAACGTCGTACAAGCTATGAAAAATAATAATGTAAAACGTTTGATCGTCGCTGGTGGTCTAGGAATTTATGATGAAGTAGCCGGAAAGTTTGGACAATGGAACGCACGAATGATGGGCGACTACACGGAAATAAAGAGATCTGCAGCTGTGATTGATAACAGTGGTTTGGATTATACATTTTTAAGAATGAGTTGGCTTTATAACCAAGATAACAATTATAAATATGAAGTCATCCCTCAAGGTCAACCGATGAAGGGAACTCAAGTTACTAGACAAGCGGTTGCCAAGTTAATCACTGATATTGTGATTGATCCAGAACTCTACAAGGCCCAAAGTATCGGCGTCGTTGAGCCAAATACTGAATGGGACAAACCATCATTTTATTAAAGAGGAGGACTCTATGGAAATAAACGTTAAATTAGACCAAGGTTATATCCCCGATAAATATAGTAAGTTTTCTGATATAAAACAAAACGATCAACCAATAGTTTCATTTCCGATTCATTTAGAGAAAATACCTAAGGGTACAAAATCCTTGGCTGTCTCTTTGATTGACTATGATGCCGTCCCAAGGACTGGTTTCCCTTTCATTCACTGGTTGGCTGCTGATATACCAGTGACAAATGATATTCCAGAAGATTTTAGTCGAAACTTCAAGGGACCACAAGGTAAGAATGCTTGGTTTTCCAGGTTTTATGATTTCCATGATGACTACGTAATTAATCATTATGCGGGACCAGTTCCACCAGACAAGCCACATATCTATACACTCACGGTCTACGCATTAAATAGTGCCACACATCTAAACAACGGATTTTTTTACAATGATTTTCGTAACAGTTTAAAAAATAAAATTATTGATCAAGTAGAGATTGGCTTAAAGGCTAGAAATTAAGGAGCAAATATGATGAGTAATAACGAAGATGCAGTTAAACAAGGTTTGTTTGCAATTGGCGACAAAAACCTTAAATTTCAAAAGTACTTTACAGGACAAACATTTCATAATTCTTTGGTAAAAGATCCTAATGTTAACGTCACTGTCAGCAACGTTAGTTTTGAACCAGGCTCTCGCAACAACTGGCATATTCACCACAATGGTTATCAAATCTTATTAGTAACCGGCGGTGAGGGTTGGTACCAAGAAGAAGGTAAAAAGGCTCGTTTACTAAAACCTGGTGATGTTGTTGTCACGCTTGATGGCATTAAACATTGGCACGGTGCTACAAAGGACAGCTGGTTCAGCCATATTGCCATAACTGCAGGTACACCGATTTGGGAAGAACCAGTATCAGATGCAGAATACAATCAACTTTCAAAGGAGCAAGATAATGACTAAAGTAACAATTTCTATAGATGGAAATAAATTAGACGCTGATTTTAACAATAGTGATACCGCAAAAGCTTTACTTGAAAAATTTCCATTAAAAGTAACTATGATGAATCTCTATTCACGAGAAATGACATATCGTTTTTCCGAATCCTTGCCAGCCAAGAAGGCTAAGACTAGTGGTTATGAAGTCGGTGATATCGGTTATTGGAAACCTCGCCATAGTTTTGTGATTTTTTACAAACAAACCGGTGAAGTAATTGGTGATTTACAGATAGTAGGTCACATAAATTCGGATGTGTCTTTATTAAACACCGTCGGTGATACGGAGGTTACATTTAATTAAAAACAGGAGATAAAATCTATGAACGATTTTAATGGAAAAGTAGTTATCGTAACAGGAGCTAGAACAGGAATTGGATTGAGTGCTGCAACATTATTTGCTAAAGCTGGTGCTTCTGTGGTCCTAGTTGGAAGACATGAACCTAAAGCTGAAGCGGATAATTTAGTACAACAGGGATATAAGGCTGCATCTTTTGAAGCAGATGTATCTCAAGAAGCAGACGTTAAAGCGATGGTAGATTTCACCGTCAAAAAGTTTGGTCACCTAGATTTTGCCTACAATAATGCTGGTATTCAAAGTCCTGTTACTAAAACAGAAGATCTTTCATTGGAAGAATATGACAACGTTTTGAATATCAATTTAAAAGGAATCTTTCTCTCAATGAAATATGAATTAAAGCGAATGAGCAAGCAAAAGACTAAAGGATCAATTGTTAATTGTTCTTCAATGGGTGGACTTGTTGGAATTGCTGGTCGTACTGCTTATCATGCTTCAAAGCACGGTGTACTAGGTTTAACAAAGAGTAGTGCTCTTGAATATGCCAAAGATGGTATCAGAATCAATGCTGTTTGTCCTGGCATTATTGAAACTCCAATGGTTGCAAGAATGGACAAGGCAGAGAAATCCGAAATGGATGATTTGATAAGAGAAATTCCTATTGGGCGTCTTGCACAGCCTGAAGAGGTTGCAAATGTTGTATTATTTCTGTGCAGTGACGCGGCTAGTTATATGGTGGGACAAGCAATTCCTGTTGATGGTGGTTACACAATACATTAGGTTAAGGATGATGATATGAAAAAAATATTAATATTAGGAGCAAATGGAAAAATTGCTCGAATTGTTGAACAAAGATTACTAAATAATAAAAACTTTGAATTAACTCTACTATTGAGAAACTCTAACAGATTGAAACAGTTGGAATCTGCCAATAATATGACCATCGTAGATGGAAGCGTTAGTGATACGAAACTTCTAAAATCTCTCATGAAGGGAATGGATATTGTCTACGCTAACCTCAACGGAAGTATGGAGCAGTGGGCAAAGAACATCGTCGAATCAATGGAGACTTCAGATGTAAAAGATTTAATCTGGATAACTGGATCTGGCCTTTATCATGAAGTTCCTGATCCATTCGGGTCATGGGTTGAAAATTACGTTGGTCACGAATCTAAAGAAGACACGAGAAGAGCAGCAAGCATTATCGAAAGTAGTGATTTAAACTATACGATTATTCGTGCAGCTTATATGACAAATGACAGAGAAATTGATTATGAACTAACCAAAAAAGGCGATCAATTTAAAGGAACGATGATTTCTAGAGCAAGTATTGCCGATTTTGTTATAAAAATTATAAAGGATCCAGAGAAATACTCTAATGAAAGCTTTGGAATCAGTAAACCTGGAACAGATGATATGTTAAATAAAATTCGAGAAATAGAACATGATATTTAAAAAGAGATTCAGTAAGCCAATATAACTTATTGAATCTCTCTTATTTTTAAAAAGATATTATCTTTACAAAAGACTATTGATAATAAAGAAAGAGGATCTTAATGACAAAAAGAAAATTAGATATAACATTCATATTCGCAACCTTAGGTTTGATATTGATTTTCGCTGCATCAGCAAGCCCCATTCCAACGTATGTAAGAATGCAAGAGCAATTCAATATCTCAACTAGTACAATTTCTATGACTGCAGTTAGTTATTTTGTTGGTTGTATATTGGCACTATTAGTTTTTTCACGAATTTCAGATTTTGTTGGTCGAAAGAAAGTAGCTGTGTTTACGCTACTCTTATCTTTAACCGGCCTACTACTGCTTATTAATACTCGAAATGGGAATATGTTATTAATAGCAAGAGCTATCCAAGGCTTTAGTTGTGGAATAGGATCTAGCACACTTTCGGTATTAATTATTGAAAGTGGCTTGAATAAAAACGAAAACTTAGTTGCATCAATCACTGGTTCAGCGGTTTTACTCGGTCTCGCGATTGGAGGACTGATGGCTGGAATAGTTGCTCAAGTATTACCGGATAGTCGTAATTTGACTTACTTTATCTTAGGAACATTTTTGGTAATAACTACAATTGGAATACTATTTGGAGTTGAAACAACCGAATTAAAAAAGGGTGCATTGAAATCATTAAAGCCACAAATCAATTTACCTAAAAATACCTTTAGTATAATCATTCCAGCAGCGGGATGCTTTATAGCTACTTGGTCTTTTGGCGGATATTTTCAAGCATTCAGCGCAACTATCAGTAAGTCCGTCTTTAATCTAGACAGTCCACTTATTGCAGCAATTATCTTGGTTTCGTATATGGCTCCAAACATTATTGGTAGCAATCTAAGTAATAGATTTAAAACAGAAAAAGGCCAACTTATTGGAATTGTTGGCTTTGTTCTGGCAATTTGTTTGATGTATGTTGGTATCGAACTAGGTAATATGATATTTTATTTAGCTTTTGTCATTTTGGCTGGAACCATGCAAGGAGTCGCATACAGTAGTTCTTTGAATGCCTTATTGAAAAGAGTTATTAAATCTGAAAGTACAGGATTACTCTCAATTATCTATATGATCTCTTATGCTGGAGCGGGTTTGCCTAGTTTTATCGCTGGAAAAGTCAGCCATACTTTTAATTTTTATCAAATCACATTAGGGTATGTAATATTAGTGATTCTGGTAGGAATCGTAGTGGTGTTAAGTTTAAATAATGTTAGAAAAAAGACAATATAAAATTTTTGTTTAATAAAATATTTAACAAAAAATGCAGAGTGAAAAATATCGTTGGTGAGAACAATAATATACGTTCGTTCTTCAGATATTAAAAATATAAAGAATATAACCAAGTCTCTCAGATACATTTATTAGCTAGAGGACCAAAGGGTTGAGAAAACAATTTCTCATTCTTTTTTTATATAAACTTATTTTTACTTCAATAGTGTAAAAATTTGATTTAGATTGGCTGACTCTGGCAGATGGGTTTTTATCGAAAATGAGACCATTAATTACCTCAAAGGGAACTGGTAATTAATGGTCTCATTTTAAATTTTCACAATATATTTCTATACCTATTATTAATCTTGACAATTTTTCTGATACTTCTAAGTATCAAGTATGGTGAATTTACTTTGCCATATTATTCGGCCATTGTTGACGAATCTTATCGATCATTGGACTTAGGCGACTCTTTTGAGAAGTTAAATAAGTTGCATAATTTATCACTCTTGCACTTTCATCACTGATAGGAATAGCGATTCGATCATCATTTTCGTCCAAACTTTCCTTAAAGAAAGGATTAGTTTGAGATAGGTTAGTGGTGAAAAATGGAAAGCTGGAATGTTTAGTTATTTCAGTAAAAGAATTCCGGTCTTCTTGATACATAAATTGAGCATCGGGAATATAGTTCTGAATAATATTTTTCCATAAGCCAATATTATTCATTACAATGAAACTCATGTCTTTTAATTGCTCAAACGTGACAGTTTTTTGATTAGCCAAAAATGTAAATTTATCAAGATTTACTTGTAATCGTTCTTCGCCAATATATTGCGATTCAACTTTATCGGAAAGTATCTCCTGATCTGACAGAATAATATCAGCTTCATTATTAATCAAAAAAGGCTCAACTAGTTTATCAGGTATGATATCTCCAGTTATTTGAACTTGCTGACCAATGTTTTTTTTCAACTCATTTAGCATAATTATGGGTCCAGGAGAAGTTGATCCTAAAATAGTAAAGTGTTGACTCCGGTCAAAGTTTTTTATTCGGTTAACAGATGTTTCACTTGCATCTATTAATTTTTCCGCTTCTTTAGCAGCCATTTCTCCCGTTGGTGTCAATTTAATACGATTAGCTTTACGATCAAATAATTTAACGCCTATATCATCCTCTAATTTTTGCATACTTCGTGTTACAGATGGCTGTGTAACGTTAAGCTCCTCGGCGGTTTTGGTCAAAGTACCTGTCCGAGAGAATACGGCTAGTTCCTCCCATAAATAACTATCTATCATTTGAATGTCTCCCTCACTATGCGCTAAATGCATAGTAGCATGTTTATTCAGCATTTTTCAAACAATAAAACTCGGCTTATTATAGTGTCATTCAATCAGTCAGGCAAAGAAATTCATATGAACTGATTATTTAAGATTGTTTAAGTAAAGATTTAAAAAGTTATGGAGGATTATATTTATGAAAGTATTAGTTTTAGGAGCAGCAGGACAAATTGGTCAAATGGTAACTAATAATTTATTGGAACAAACAGATGATGACTTAGTATTGTATGGTCACAATGTATCACAACGTCTAAAGAATTTTAAATCATCACGGGTAACATTTGTTAATGGTGATTTTTTGGAATTTGATAAGGTTCGCACCGCTGCAGAAGGTGTAGATGCTGCATATTTAAGTTTTGTAGCTAAACCAGAAATTATTACCGGCGTTATTGATGCCTTAGATAAAGCGGATGTTAAGCGTTTTATCGCTGCTAATGTCCCTGATCTCTATCAAGAAGTCAGTGGACCATTTCAAACTTGGTATCGCCAAAACACTGGGCTTACATGGCAAACTGATCTCAAAAAATCTGCAGATTTAGTTGAAGCCAGCGATCTTGACTACGTCATTTTGCGTATTACTTGGCTTTACAACCAAGAAAATAATACTAAGATTCACATTTCTGAAAAGGGTGAACCATTAACAGAGGCCCAGGTCACACGTCAAGCAGTCGCACAGTTCGTAGTTGATCTCTTAACTAATAAGGCTGATTATCATCGTGCAAATCTTGGATTGGGTGAACCTAATACTCAATTCTAAAAACCAAGTTTTAAATAAATAAAAACCTGTGAGTGTCTAAAAGACATTCACAGGTTTATCTTTTGCAAAGATAAATTTCAAAAATTAGGAGTTTGTAATGAGTAAGAACAAAGAAAAGTTTGGTATTGTATTACCAATTATTTTATTAAGTTATTTCATGATCTTGTTGGACAATTCAATCATTTTCACCAGTACAGTGAAAATTG
This sequence comes from Companilactobacillus sp. HBUAS56275, assembly GCF_036913655.1. Classification (NCBI taxonomy): domain Bacteria; kingdom Bacillati; phylum Bacillota; class Bacilli; order Lactobacillales; family Lactobacillaceae; genus Companilactobacillus; species Companilactobacillus sp. HBUAS56275. The sequence goes on along the minus strand of NZ_JAYKKK010000001.1, from coordinate 206,456 downwards.
CTCAAGATCTAAATTTAAATTCTCAAACGTTAGCATGGGTAAGTAGTGCTTACACACTAACATTTGGTGGTTTTCAATTATTTGGTGGTCGTATTGGTGATGTTTTTGGTCGTAAGAAAGTCTTTATGATCGGCTTGATTTTATTTTCATTCGGTTCGTTGATGGTAGGATTATCGACAAATGCTATTATGATCATTTCAATGCGCGCATTCCAAGGCATTGGGTCAGCTATTTTGGCACCAACTACATTAGCTTTGCTGTTAGATACTTACCAAGGCACGATGCGGACTCGAGCAATTGCCGCTTATGGAGCAACTGCTGGTTTGGGAGCTAGTTTTGGTTTAGTTCTAGGTGGAGTTATTACCAGTGTCCTTTCGTGGAGATATGGATTTTTCCTAAACGTTCCCGTTGGTATTTTGATGTTTATTCTGACTATCTTTTTCGTACATGATAGTAAAACTGAAGGATCACGTCATTTGGATTTCACAGGAACATTATTATCAGTTATTGGTCTATCGGCTTTAGTTTATAGTATCGATGGTACATCTCACCAGATATTGTCTTTAGTAATTGCCATTATTGCTTTAATTATTTTTGTTTATGCTGAAAAGGTCATTAAAAATCCAATTATGCCCTTAAAGTTGTTTGCTGATAGAGAACGTAGTAGTGCTTATGTTGCTCGTTTCTTCTTTATTGGAGCCGCATTTGCATACTTCTTCGTTACTCCACAAGCCTTACAAAAGGTTTATGGTTTTACACCATTGATGGCCGGAATAGCTTTTCTTCCTGCCACTTTGCCACAATTTTTTAGTGCTTTACAAGTTTCAAGAATCTCAAGCAAGATTGGAAATGCTCGTTTAATTTTAGTTTCTATTATCTTTGGAATTGTTGGCGTTCTATTATCCGCCATTCTTGGACTAAACCAAGGTTATTGGTTAGCAGTGGGTATTCCTATGGTTCTTTTTGGTATTGGACAAGGACTAAGTTTGAGTCCTTTGACCGAAGCAGGTGTTGCAAATACTGATGCCGATATGGCTGGTGCTGCCTCTGGTGTTGTTAATACAATTCATCAGTTTGGACAATCTGTTGGTATGTCAGTTGTTGTAGCAATGACAAGTCATATTAATAATCCATCAACCAGTTACCATTATCAGCTGTTGATTATTTCTGTGATTTTTATTCTTAGTTTTGTCGCATCGCTTGATATTCAAACCAAAAAGCACTAGAAATTTTTACCATGCGTTCTATGCATGCTTGCATGTTTAGATAGTAATTTTCATTATTCTAAATTGAACATATAATGAATTCATAAATTAAATACAGAGGAAATGTAAATAATGAATACAGTTAAATTAAACAACGGCATTGAAATGCCACAATTAGGATTTGGAGTATTTCAGGTTACAGACTTAAATCAATGTGAACAAGCAGTGGTTGATGCAATCGATTCAGGATATCGTTTGATTGATACCGCAGCAGCTTATCAAAATGAAGAGGCCGTTGGTCGCGCTATTAAACGCAGTGGTGTTGATAGAAAAGATCTTTTTGTGACATCAAAGCTTTGGGTTTCAGATGCCAATTATGAACGCGCTAAGAAAGGTATTGATCAATCACTAAGTAACTTAGGGTTAGATTATTTGGATCTTTACTTACTACATCAACCATATGGTGATGTGGGTGGTGCTTGGAAGGCTCTTGAAGAAGCCTATAAAGCAGGTAAGATTCGTGCAATCGGTGTTTCTAATTTCTATCCTGATCAATTGAAGAACTTAGAATTATCAAACGAGATTAAACCTGTGATCAATCAAATTGAAGTTAATCCTTGGAATCAACAAACTTCAGAAGTTGAATTTGCTCAAAATGAAGACATTCAAGTAGAAGCTTGGGCACCATTTGCCGAAGGTAAGCATGAAATCTTTAAAAATGAATCAATTGCTGAAATTGCTAATAAATATGGTAAATCAAATGGACAAGTTATCCTTAGATGGCTCTTACAAAGAGGTATCACGGTTATTCCTAAGTCTGTTCACAAGAATCGTATGGCAGAGAATATCGATGTTTTCGATTTTGAATTAACAGATGACGAAATGAACATCATGAATGGCTTAGATAAAGGTGAAAGTCAATTCTTTGATCACCGTGATCCCAAAGTCATTGAACAGATCTTTGGATCAGATTTGGCAGAGCTAAAATAACAATAAAGAAGGCAAATAATTATGACAGAAGCAACTTTTAAATTAAATAATGATGTAGAAATTCCAGAAATGGGTATTGGGACATTTAGAATGTCAATTGATGATGCAGAACAAGCTGTTGTCGATGCTTTGAATGCAAACTATCGTTTAATTGATACAGCTAATTCTTATATGAATGAAACTGGTGTTGGTCGCGGAATCAAACGTTCTGGAGTAGATCGTTCCGATATTTTTCTAAGCACAAAACTTTGGCCAACCTTGTATACATACAGATACTAACGCCGTGGACGATACTCTTAAACGTTTAGGTACAGATTATGTTGATTTGATGTTTTTGCACCAACCAGCCGGTGATTTTCTTGCTGGTTACCGTCAATTAGAGAAAGCTTATAAAGAGGGCAAAATTAAGGCAATCGGTATCTCTAATTTTCAAGGTAAAAAGCTTCAAGAATTATTAGACAATGCTGAAATCAAGCCTCAAGTTATTCAAGCTGAAGCACATCCATATTTTACTGAAGATGAAGTAAGAGCAACCTTGAAGCCTTTTGGAACAAGATTAATGGCCTGGTATCCACTTGGTCATGGTGATAAGAGTTTGATTAACGAGCCTATTTTTGCTGAATTAGGTAAGAAGTATGACAAATCCAGTGCTCAAATCATTTTACGTTGGCACACTCAAATGGGATTTGTTGTAATTCCAGGATCGACTAACCCAGAGCATATTAAAGATAATCATGATATCTTTGACTTTACTTTGACTGATGCCGAAATGGCTGATATTGCTAAAATTAAAAAGAATATTCGTTACTATATTCCCGATGATGTCAAAGTAGAAAAATATGCCACAATGAATTTAGATTTTAGCTCTGAAAAATAAAAAGTTTATATAATATGAGGAGAAACAACTATGACAAAAGTATTAATTTTAGGTGCAAATGGTCAAGTAGCAAGAATCGTTGAGAAAAGAATATTAAATGAACAAAAAGACGTTGAATTAACATTATTCTTGCGTAACAGTGGACGTCTCGATTCATTAAAAGATGAAAAAAATGTAACCATTATTGATGGCGATATTTCCAAATATGATGATGTTAATAATGCCATGAAGGGACAAGATATTGCTTATATTGCAACAGTCGACCATACAAGTGACAATGTAATTACCAAGAACGTTGTCAATGCAGCTAAAGAAAATAACGTTTCACGTGTTATTGAAACTAATATAATGGGTATTTATAATGAAATTCCTGGTGAATTTGGAAAATGGAGCTATGAACAAGTTAAGAGTGGGCTACCTGCCGCAATTAATTCTGACAAAATTCTTTCAGAATCTGGTTTACCTTATACAACATTACGTTTTCCTTGGTTAAATGATCGAGATGAAGTTAAATATTTGATCACCCATAAAGATGAAGAAGGCATTGGAGTATCAGGATCTCGCCAAAGTATGGCCGACGTTATTGTCAAAATCATTGCCGATCCAGAATACTTAAAGAATGATTCTGTTGGAATCGCCGATGCTGACACTCAGGGTGAAAATAGACCTGTATATTAGAAAATATTTTTGAGGAGAATTTTATGAGTAAAACAAAAGTTGTTGTAATTACAGGTGCATCAAGTGGAATCGGTAAAGCTACTGCAAGACTATTGGCAGAAGATGGTGCCAAAGTAGTTTTAGGAGCCCGTCGTGAGAATAAATTACAAGAAATTGCTACAGAAATTGAAAAGTTAGGTGGAGAAGCAGCTTATCAATCGACTGACGTTACAGATGATGATCAAGTCGAATCTTTGGCAAAATTAGCTATCGATAGATTTGGTCGAATTGATGTTTGGGTGAACAACGCCGGTATTATGCCACAATCAATTCTTTCTGAAAAGAAGATTGATGATTGGAACAATATGATCGATATCAATATTAAAGGGACACTTTATGGTATTGGTGCTGCTATACCTTATATGGATAAGCAAAAATCTGGTCACATTATTAACGTCTCATCTGTTGCGGGACATACTGCTCATCAAGGCAGTGCTGTTTATTCAGCGACTAAGTACGCCGTACGTGCAATAAGTGAATCACTTCGTCAAGAGATGGTTGATGCTAAAAACAATGTTCGCGTAACCGTAATTTCACCAGGAGCAATCAATACGGATTTGCTGTCTTCTGTAACTGATCCAGAAGTTAAAGCCGGTATGGAGAAGTTCTATGAATCATTCGGTATTCCCGTGGAACGAGTTGCTTTAACAATTAAAGAAGCTATTGATCTGCCAGAAGATGCAGCTTGGAATGAAGTTATCATTCGTCCAACTAATCAATTAGGATAATAACAAAAAACATCAACTTGAAGTTGATGTTTTTTGATTGGTCCCATGTAGTCTATTTTCACTATACGTTAAGTGCATGGTAGCATGTTTATTTAGCAATTTTTTTATGTGCTAGATGGATTTATACTTTATTCATCACTTGAGAGAGATATAAAAAAGTTTTGGAAGTGGAAAAGTATGAATATTGTATTAATGTTATTGCCTGCTATTGCTTGGGGAATATTACCATTAGCAGTTGCTCGAGTAAATGGAAAACCAATCAATCAAATCCTTGGTACCGCCATTGGAACTTTGATTGTCAGTATTGTCGTATTCTTGATCATGAGACCAACTATCTCAATTACTAGTTTTATCTTGGCCGCCTTAGCTGGTGGTTTTTGGATCATTGGTCAGTTAGGTCAATATAACGCCTATCGTTCAATCGGTGTTTCACAAACGATGCCAATTTCAACTGGATTGCAATTGATTGGAACAGCCTTTATCGGTGTTTTGATTTTTGGGGAGTGGGCCTCAGCAAACGCCAAAATCTTTGGTATTATCGGAATTTTATTATTGATTGTTGGAGTTTCACTTACAGCCAAAAAAGATAATAAAACACCTGGTAATAATCAAACAAGAACCGTGGTCATGTTGGTTTTAACAACAATTGGTTTCTTAGTTTATAACTCAATTCCTAGAGCAATGACTTCATCTGGTTTGGCAATCTTTTTACCCGAATCAGTCGGCATGGTAATTGCAGTGTTACTTTATATTATTTTTACTCGTCAACCTCAAGTCCTAAAGGAAAAAGCTAGTTGGCAGAGTTTGCTAGCGGGATTCATTTTCTCGATTGCAGCCATCACTTATATTTTATCGGTTCATGATAATGGTGTTAATTCAGCTTTCGTTGTTTCCCAATTATCGGTTGTTCTATCGACCGTTGGTGGAATGGTATTTCTACATGAATCAAAAACTAGACATGAATTACTACTAACAATTATTGGTTTGATCCTAATTGTCGGTGGAGCAATAGTAACAACTATTTTTTAAAAACAAATTATTGGAGGAATTTTATTATGTATGAAGATCTAAATAACAAGGTAGCGGTAATTACAGGTGGTTCAAAGGGAATTGGAACAGCTATCTCCGAACGTTTCGGTAAGGAACACATGTCAGTTGTTATCAACTACAACAGCGATAAAAAGGGTGCTCAAGAAGCTGCTGACAAAGTAGTTGAAAATGGTGGTAAGGCCGTGATTGTTCAAGCCAATGTTGCCACTGAAGAGGGTAATGCTTCATTATTAAAGGCTGCTCTCGATAACTTCGGTGACTTGGATGTATGGGTCAATAATGCTGGTATGGAAATTAAATCAGCTACTCATGAGTTGTCCTTGGACGATTGGAATAAGATGATTTCTGTTGATCAGACAGGTGTTTTCCTAGGTGCCAAAGCAGCTCTTGCCTATTTCAAGAAGAATAATAAAAAAGGTAATATCATCAATATGTCTTCTGTTCACGAACAGATTCCTTGGCCAACCTTTGCCGGTTACGCTGCTGCTAAAGGTGGCGTAAAGATGTTCACTAGGACAATTGCCATGGAATATGCAAAAGACGGTATTCGAGTTAATGCCATCGGACCTGGTGCCATTAATACTCCAATAAATGCTAAGAAATTTGCCGATAAAGAACAATATGATCAAACTGTATCCATGGTTCCGATGGATCGGATCGGTAAACCAGAGGAAGTTGCCGCCGGTGCTGCTTGGTTGGCTTCAGATGAATCAAGCTATGTAACTGGTGTGACACTATTTATTGATGGTGGCATGACACTTTATCCAGCATTTATGAATGGTCAAGGCTAATTTCAAATAGATTGGAGAATATTAATGAATATTTTTGGACAAAACATAAACGCTACTCAGTTAAATAAAACAAATTCAGAGTGGCAAAATGGTTATGGTACACAATCAGATGGCATGGACACTAATAGCAACAACGAGCCAGCCTATAGAATTACAGAATCTGCTAAAAGTATTGTTATTTATTTTTCACGATCAGGTAGCACTGAATTAGTAGCGACTAAGATAGCACAAGAAACAAAGTCTGACATTTTGGAAATAGTAAATAAAAAAACATATGCCGCAAACTATCGGCAAACTTTGAACAGAGCTAATTATGAACGAGATAATATGATATATCCTGAATTGAATATGGAAGTCCCTGATTTGAAACAATATAAGATGATATATTTAGGATTCCCAATTTGGGCAATGACTCTATCACACCCGATGACATCCTTTCTCCAAACCTATGGTAGCGAATTATCGAATAAAATAATTGCTCCCTTTATGACCGAAGGGGGATATGGACATGGAGACAGTGTTCAAAAGATTGCTAAAATTTTGAAACAGCAAGGAGCATTTGGTAATAGAATTACACCGCCTTTAATTATTGACGGGAATAAAGCAGATAAGTGTGATAAAACACTAAATCAGTGGGTCAAAACCGTTACAATAAACAAATTTATGAGTTAGTTTATTACTCTTAAACGTGACCGTATGGACTTTAAAAACAATTAATTGTCTAGAATCTGAAAGTAAGTTTAAAATTAGTCTTCTATAATATGTTCAACGTAAAATAAATATTTTATTTATTAAATAATAGTGAGGGATAACATGAATAATGATCGATTAACTGCTTTTGAAGATGCTATATTGGCAATTATAATGACCATCTTAGTTTTAGACTTGAAAAAACCAAATCCAGTTTCTTTAGCTGGTTTGTGGGATTTGAAAATAAGCTTTTTTGCTTACGCAATCTCTTTTTTCTGGATTGGAATGATGTGGGTATCACATCATAATAATTGGCATTTAGTTAAAAAAATTGATATGGGAACGATTATGTTAACTTTGGTTCTACTGTTCTTTGCCTCACTGTTCCCATATACAACAAGCTTAGTATCAGAAAATTTCAATAATTCAACTGCACAAGCCTTTTACGGTTTGATTATAATTATCATTTCTTTACTAAACGTGGCTCTATCTAAAAATCTTGGTAGACTCAATCCTAAAGCTGGTTTCGGACTATTGTATAAAGCACCTAATAGCGTTGTACTATGGGACCTAATTATAAAAGTAATAGGATTAATATTAGCAATTACTATCTATCCAGCCGCTATGATTTTTTCAATCTTTATAGCTAGTTTTGGATTAGGACTAATACTAACACGAGGTTAATTAACAATTTAAAGATACTCAGGTCTGTTTGATACAGTGAATCGAGGTATTGTAAAAAAAACCGTATAAGTAAGTACGGTTTTTTTGTTTGACTGAAATGGGTAGATATATGTTGATTAAACATGATTAGCCAAAATCAATTTGATCTAGCATTGCTTCACGCGACTCTTGATCTAGTCCTAAATATGCTAAAGTCATCTGTTGGCTACTGTGATTTAATAATCTCATTACCAGACCGATATTATAGTTCGATTGAACGTAAACACGATAAGCACCGGTTTTTCTCATCGTATGTGTACCAAGGTAATTAATGTTCAGCAAATCACCAGTCTTAGCCATTACTTTATAAAACTGTTTTTCAGTTATATGTCGCTCAGGTCGTTGCATTGATGGAAATAACCATTCAGAATTCACTTTGTTCTCCAACAACCATTTTTGATAAATCAATAGATCACGAGTAATAGGTTTCAAATATAACGTATTAGGCTTGCCAGTTTTCTTATCATGAATAAAGGCTGTTTTCTTTAACTCATCGTATTTGTCAAAAACATCGTCGTATTTCAAAGCCAAAACATCAGAGACTCGGAGTAGAGTAGCCTTCCCAGTTTGAAAGATCGTATAATTCCTGCGACCGTATTTAAAATTTCGTAATAACGTATCTTGAACTTCACTTAAAATGTTACTGTCTTTGATTGGTAAAACTAATTGTTTCATTATTTCTCCATTCAGAACGACTGATAGTAATTTTAGAGGTCAATTACTTAAAATGCCGGTTTAATAGGCTTCTTCATCGTGGGGACTATTATTTAGTATATTGAATAAATAACCCCTAGGTATTAATTGTAATTTTTTTGGCTTGATACGTCAATGTTTTACAGGGGCTATTTCTTACAAATAGCCCCTGCTTTTGCTATAAAAAGGTTATTTTTACAAATCTTAATTCTATGGACCAGTTCGCTTCTGAAGTGACCAACTATACGTTTATCTTTCACAGAAGGCGTCTCTCAGCATCACAAAAAATGAACAAAAAAAGAGATCTCATTAGACATGAAATCTCAAAAATTAGTAATGATATTGAATATGGCAAAATACTTGTGGTCAGTTTTCGTGAGAGTATTTATACCATTCCTCTTTAGACAAAGTTTTTATATTATTCTTTTTGAGCTGATTCAAAGGCTCATCCAGATTTTTGTGATTTGTCTCCGAGCTAAATAGATACATGATTTCCAGAATCAACTACATCGTCAGTTAATCTTTTTAAATTTTTTATTGCTTCTGAGACGTTGGTCACAATAGTTGTCATAATATATTCTTTCTTTCACAAATACAAATTGTTGTTTGAATTATTGTACTTAATATCACGTTTTTTTGTAAAAAAAGAGGCCATCCCGTAAATAGTAGGGGTGGTCTCCAAACCTTCATCTTTTGGATTGCTTCATCTTGTTTCCTTCAAAGAATCGCGAACACGAAGCTCGCTCAAAACTTCAAACCGAATCATAACCAAGGTTAATCATCAAACACTAGATGTTTTCTACCTAACATTGAAAAGAAGAAACATATCAACAAAGAGGTTTTCTTATGCTTTAAGCATATTTAACGTGTAACTCGATCCCATTTAGGGTTAGACAACTACTTCAATAAGTAGGAGGTCCATTTTAAACCACACAGCCACATCGGCTTCAATTTAGCCCTTAAAGTTGAACAAAATATATTGTTCATCTTGAACTTTAAAGACCTGTAATCTTATATAAGAATTACAACCAAATATTATTTTCTACCCCTAACACAGGGAAGAAACATACTGATAAAAGAGGTCCTTTATGCCTTAAGCACAATTTTATAATAGCACCTCGAGGTCCTTGGGTAAATTTTTAAGGGTAGACGCTTTGAATACCCCTAGAACCCTTATCTATCAACGCCTTAGTCCATTTCAAGAGAGGCCCGTAATCTATTTATGAACAATTGATTGACCTTTGAAAGCACAGTATTCTTCTTCCAAACTACTGTAATTGGTTCCGTCAATTTTGGTTCTAATGGTCGAAAAATTAATTTCTCACTATTGTTCTCATTCAAAAGGTGATTGAAAGTCATCATATAGGAATGACTGCTTTCAACCAATAATTCTGCATTAAACGCTAACGTGAATGTACCAGTGATAGTCATTTGTGGTCCTAAATTTCCCCACCAATTATCAAAGCGGTTATTGGACCGAGCTTGAGATGATATCAGTAAAGGTAAGCCCGTCAAATCTTTTGGCGTAATAACTTCTTTAGAGGCAAGTAGGGCATCTCGTCTCATAATCACGCCCCATTGATCAGTTTCAGGAATTTGCAAATAATTGAAATCACTTAAATCTCGTTTCCCCATGAAGACAGCAAAGTCCAAAGTACCACTGTTTAATTTACTTTCCATCTCATTAGCGTCACCACTAACTAAATGAACTTTAACATCAGGATAGTCTTGATTGATATTCCCCATGACATCAATGATCCGTTTCATACCGACACTCTCACCAGCACCAATCGTCAAATCTCCACCAATCACTTGATCTGTCAAAATATTAGCTGTGGTTTTATCTGCTAAATCAATGATTTCACTAGCCTTGGAACTAAGGTATTCACCTTCGGAGGTCAAAGTGATCTGTCGATGTCCACGAATAAATAATTTTGTACCTAATTCATTTTCTAAATCCGACAATTGTTTGGAAAGCGCCGGTTGAGAAATTAGCATTTTTTCGGCAGTCTTAGTAATATTTTTCTCTTGGACAACAGCTAGAAAGTATCGTAACACACGTAATTCCATTATTTCTTCTCCCATAACTTTTAATTATGTTTATCTATATTTTAGAAGTATTTCACATATATAGCAAATCCTTTTATACTATAGTCATTCAGTTGAAAGGGGGCACATAAGATGACATGTCAAACAGATTTATTCAAGCTTGATTCTCGTCTAGTAGATCAAAACCAACGCTTATTGCAACATTTAAATACCGGTCGCACTTGTTCACAAGAAACCAATCAGTTGCTGAGCGAAATATTTGGTTATCAGTTAGATCCAACTAATGAAATTAGATTGCCATTTCATACTGATTATGGTCGCAATATTAAGCTTGGAAAAAATATTTTTATTAATTGTAATGTCACGATGGTCGATCTTGGCACTATCAAAATTGGGGATGACGTGGTCATTGGCCCTGATACAACTTTGTTGACTACCGATTACTCTACCTCGAAAAAAAGACCAATTGTAATTGGAAAAAATGTCAATATCGGTGGTCACGTAACAATTTTACCTGGCGTCACGATTGGTTCAGGGGCAACCGTTATTGCGGGAACAGTTGTAACAAACGATGTTGCAGAAAACACGACTGTGTCAGGTAACCCAGCGCATGTTGTTAAAAAGGAGAGAAATAAATGAGTATAGAAAATAAAGTTATTATTATTACCGGAGCATCTAGTGGAATTGGAGCTGCTACAACTAGAGAACTAGCCAAGCATCACGCCAAATTGGTCATTGGTGCCAGAAGATTAGACCGTCTAGATGAGCTAAAAGCTGAATTTCCAAACGAACAAATTATTACGCAAAAAGTTGATGTCACTAATTTTGAAGAGGTGCAGTCTTTAATAGACACAGCTAATAAAGAATTCGGACATATCGATGTCTTGTACAACAATGCTGGTGTAATGCCAGTTAACGCTTTGATCAATCGTGCCCGTGATGAATGGCAGCAAATTCTTAACGTCAACATTATGGGCGTTCTTAATGGTATTGCAGCCGTATTGCCAACAATGGTTAAGCAACAATCTGGCCATATTATTGCTACGGATTCTGTAGCTGGACATGTGGTCGTTCCCAATTTAGCAGTTTATAATGGTTCAAAATTTGCAGTTAGAGCAATTATGGAAGGCCTTCGTCAGGAACAGCACAACAATAACATTCGGACAACGATTGTTTCACCAGGATCAGTTTCAACAGAATTGTATAAATCAATTAAGAATCCTGATAATCAAAAAGCTGAAATAGAGATAGAGAACCAAATTGGTTTATCCGCAGAAAATATTGCTAAATCCGTCGCCTTTGCGATTGATTCCCCAGACAACATGGACGTCAATGAAGTTATCATTCGTCCCATCAAACAAGACATATAATAAGAAGAAAAGAGATAATAATAAATGAGTAAATTAGCAAATGACACAAGAGTTTTCAAAATCAATCCCAAAATTGACGTCCAAAACGTTCGTTTTAAAAACCGCTTTGGCTTTATCCTGGCAGGACATCTATACCTACCATTGAACTTTGATAGTAATAAACAATACCCAGCCATTGTTATTTCAGGACCATTTGGTGCTGTTAAGGAACAATCAAGTGGACTTTACGCTCAAACATTGGCCGAAAAGGGCTTTGTAACTGTTGCCTTTGATCAATCAACTACCGGTGAGAGTTCTGGTAGTGTTAGAAACGTTGCTTCACCAGACATCTTCGTTGAAGATTTCTCGGCTGCTGTTGATTTCATTGGCTTGCAAAAATTTGTCGACCGCGAAAGAATTGGCGCTATCGGTATCTGTGGTTTAGGTAGTCACGTACTAACAGCTGCTTCGATCGATGTACGTATCAAAGCTGTTGCCACATCAGTTATGTATGATATGTCCGATTCTATGTGGATGGGATTAAATAATTCTAAAACTGAAAAACAACGTGAAATTGAAAAGCAAGCCTTAGCACAACAACGTTGGGAAGATGCAGAAAAGGGTGTACCCGCCACTGGTTTACATGAACTACCATTTGACGAAAATGATAAGCCTATCCAATCAGATACCTTATTCCCAGAAAATCTACCAGCTAATGCTGACTCAGTGACAAAGGAATTCTTCAATTATTACCGTGGTCGCGCATTCCATCCCCGTTCAGTCAATTCAGCTTCAGCTTGGACAGCCACAACTCCATTGAGTTACTATAATTTCCATTTGCAGGCACATATTGAAACAATTTCTCCACGTCCAGTCCTTATTGTAACTGGGGAAAAAGCTCATTCACGTTATATGGCTGAGGAATCATATAACCGTTTGAAGGACCCTAAAGAATTAGTTATTGTTCCAGGTGCTACACATACTGATTTATATGACCAAATGAATCTGATCCCATTTGATAAGTTTGCTGACTTCTTTAAAGAAAATCTATAAACAATAGAAATAATTAATACCCATACTTCGAAACTATCGAGGTATGGGTATTCTTTTACACTAGAACAATGGTTTTCCAGAACGACTTCAAGAATTTTTTATATTGATTTGTTTTTACCAAGACAGTAAGGTAGTTTTAGAGATCAGAGTAGGAAAGGAATGCAAATGACTACAGATTTAAGAGTAATTAAAACAATCCGAGATATTCAAGAAGGTTTTATCCAAGTATTACAAGATAAGTCCTTTGAAAAAATTACGGTAAATGATATATGCACAGCTAGTTTAGTTGGACGCAGCACATTTTATCATCATTACCAGGATAAATACGACTTATTGGAACAGATGAACCATACTCAAGCTAATAATTTCAAAGCTCTTCTTTCCAACAGAGTCCAGCAATTACAGCAGGATGAACTGTTACTTGACCTGTATAATGGCCTTGTTCCAGATAGAAAGATAATTACTACATTAATGACCATAACGGATGTTAAGGATAATTTAAAGGCAGCTTATTTTAAAATTTTAAAGCAGTATTTTGACAAAGTAGCATCACAAATAAGGATTGATGTTCCCAATGATTTTTTAAGTGATTTTTACGCTAACAGTGCCTTAACAGCAATACTTTGGTCACTCGAACATGGTCAGCAAGAAAAAATTGCTACTTTTATGAATGGCCTCGTTAAAAAATCAATAGGGTAATTCTATTATTTGAGCATCGACTTCTGGATCATGGTTAGCAATTGCTGCTATACAATCCTTACTGTGTGCTTGTTCTCGAATCCAACCCAAAGAGGTAATAGCATCTTTTCGACTAGTACAGATACCCGGTGTTATCATCTTCTCCCAGGAACGAGCGGCATAACCGGTATCGGCTGCTAAAAGAACATACTTGTCATCACTACCCTTGATTATTGTGGCAGACATACCTGCGGCATGTCCTGGTGTATGAATTTGTACGATACTACCATCACCGAAGAGATCAAAACTCTCATCAAAAGGGCCAATATTAGAATGATCATATTGATAAGTTTGCACGGTGACACCTTTCCATTCGTGAGGTAAGTAAACCATTGGTAACCGATTAGCTATTTTCCATTCTGGTTGCGACACAAGAATGTTTTTAGCATCTTTAACTTGTTTTAATCCACTAACATGGTCACAGTGCATGTGACTCAACAACAAATAATCTATGTCAGAAGGTTTATATCCAAGTTCTTGCAGACGTTCATCAATGGACCAACCCTGGGGAAGATAACCAGTATTAATTTGTACCTGTGGTCCTAATTCTTTCCAGTTACTTTGTCTAACCAATTTATTCCAACCGGTATCGATTAAAATTAACCCTTTGGGATGTTCAATTAGATAACTCGAAACGGGCAGTACAACTTGATTTTTCTCTGAACGAAATAATCCTGTGAAGGCTAATGGATTACGAAATTGTCCGTGAAAGGGTAGAGCTTTATCTACTTTTACTAGTCCTGTATGTAGAATATGAATTTTGATAGATCGATTGTTAGTCATTTTAAATACCTCGATTAGTTAATGTCATCATCATACAAGCCTGTTAGTACTGTGAACAGAATCAAATAAATCTAATCTGGTAGATAAGAGACATTCTAAAAATATATGTTTCATAACGTATAAATTTAAGTCATTTTTCCAAATTGTCTTTTCGATAATTAAAATTTTATTAGTTACTTATTAACACTATTAAGATAAAATATTATATATTAATAGTATAGAGAGTAATTAGTTAATTCCAATGTACTGTAAGGGATGTGAGAAAATTGGTCTTTTTAGTTTTGATTAGAAGCCAAAATACATTAGATAGATATAATTAGGAGAAAAATATTAAATGCTAGATGATAATTCTTACCAAAGTGATGAAGAATCCCAAGCGGATCTTCCCCCGAGTCACAATTCAGAGACTTGGCAATTAAATGAAGCACAATTAAAGAAACTTTATGGAACTGATCTGGAAGACGGACTTACAAGTTCTGAAGCTGAAAAACGTCTAAAAGAACACGGTCGAAATGAATTGAAATCAAAAAAAGTTTCAAAATTCGTTCAATTCATTAAACAGTTCAATAACAGTATTATTTACATCTTAGCGGCTGCTGCTATCATGACTTTCTTGATGCGTCGCTATTCTGATTCGATTGTTATTGGATTAGTAATCATTGCGAATGCCATTATCGGTTATATCCAGGAACAACAAGCTGGCAATGCCTTGGAAAAAATTCGTGAAATGTTGATTTCTAAGAACTTTGTCTTTAGAGATGGTGAAAAACTTGAACTAGATGCTCGTGACTTAGTAGTCGGTGATCTAGTCAATTTGGAAGCTGGGGATGCCGTTCCTGCCGATATGCGACTTATTTCCGCTGACAACTTAAGTATTCAGGAGTCCGTTTTAACAGGTGAGACTAATCCCGTTGATAAGATCGAAGAGCCGATGGCCGATGATAATTTACCATTAGCTGAACGTCAAAATATGGTCTTTGCCTCTACTGCCGTTACTAGCGGTTCCGGATTAGGAATCGTCATTGCCACAGCTGGGGATACTGAAATTGGTAAAATCCAAGATTCTGTTGAAACAGTTAAAGAGAAGCCGACACCATTGATGCGTAACTTGAATTCATTAGGCTTTGGCTTATCAATTGCTATTGTGGTTACGGCTGTACTACTATTCATAATCGGTTATTTCCTTGATACATACAGTTTACCAACCTTATTAATTGCCGTTATCACTATGGTCGTTGGTTCGATGCCTGAAGGCTTGCCAGCTAGTACCTCAGTTGTTTTAGCTATGGGTACACGTAAGATGACCAAACGTAAGGTTATTGTTAAATCTCTACCTGCTGTTGAAACCTTGGGAGCTGTTGATATCGTTAATACCGATAAGACTGGTACCCTAACAAAAAATGAGATGACCGTTAAAGAGGCAGTTACTCCTGAACACACATTTAGCATTACCGGTGTTGGCTATGATGCTGACGGCGGTATTGATTTCGATGGCGAATTGGAATTAGATGCTAAAAAATTTGACTGGCAAAACGATGAGGGAATGAAGTGGCTGGTCAATATCGCTGGTCAAACGACTGATGCTCAGTTACATTTTGAAAACAATCGTTGGGAATTAACTGGTGAACCGACTGATGGTGCTTTAACAACACTTTTCCGTAAACTAACTGGTAAAGATCCAGAAGTTGACGAAGTTGACTCATTACCATTTGATTCGGCCTTTCGTTATTCCGCGCGTTTAGTTGATTTTGATGGTCAGAGGATTCTAATGGTTAAAGGATCTCCAACAACGATCATCAATGCCTCTAAAAAGGGTACTGATGAAGATTATTGGAATAGTAAAATCACGGAATTGTCATCTGACGGTCTTAGAGTCGTAGCCTTAGCCTATAAAGTGGTTGATGCTTCTGTCGACAGTATTTCTCAAGATCATATTGATGATCTTACAATGGCCGGTATGGTTGGTATCATCGATCCTCCACGTGAAGAAGCTAGAAAATCTATTCATCAATTAAGAATGGCTGGTGTGAAGGTTAAAATGATCACTGGTGACCATCCTGATACCGCTGCTGCAATCGCTAAAAAGTTAGATTTGGATTCAGTTGTTAAAGCCATCACGGGTTCAGAAATCGACGCTATGTCAGATGAAGAACTAAAAGACAAGATTGATGATTATAACGTCTTTGCTAGAACAACTCCTGCTAACAAATTACGTATCGTTAGAGCTCAACAAGCTAATGATCACGTTGTTTCTATGACAGGGGATGGTGTCAATGATGCGCCTGCCTTGAAACAAGCCGATATTGGTGTGGCAATGGGCATCAAGGGTACTGAAGTCGCTAAAGAATCAGCTAATATGGTTCTAGCCGATGATGACTTTTCTGATATCGTCGTGGCCGTTCGTGAAGGACGTCATGTTTTCGATAATATCCGTAAGACAATTCGTTTCCTATTACCAACCAGTTTTGCTGAAGGGTTAATTGTGGTTATCAGTATCCTTATGGGACAAGAGTTACCACTTTATCCAGCACAATTACTTTGGATCAACATGGTTTCTGCTTTAACAATTCAATTCGCCTTTATCTTTGAACCACCAGAAGCTGGTATCATGGCTCGTGGTCCCAGAAACGTAAAAGCTGGGTTGTTGAACAAGCTAGATACCTTTGAAATAATCTATGTTTCCTTATTGATCTCTGGATTAGGTATTTGGGCCTTTGACTTACTAACAAGTAAAGGACTACCAACCATTGTCGGTAGTACGATGGCGTTGAATATCATTATCTTTGGTAAGATTTTCTACCTATTCAATTTAAGAAATGATCATCCGGTCGTTTCCAAATACTTCTTCCAAAATAAGATGGCATTCTTGATCGTTGGGATTTTAATTGTTCTACAATTAGCAATTATCTACTTGCCATTTATGCAGTCAATCTTTGAAACAACAAGTATTAACTTCTATTACGGTTGGTTTATTCCTATCGTGGCTGGTATCATTGTTCTGGTCATCACCGAATTAGGTAAATTTATCCGCTTTAGAGTTTTGAAAAAAGCAACACATTAATAGTTAAAAATACCCCTCAATCTATAGTGGATTGAGGGGTATTTGTTTGGTTAACGGGCAATTATAGGATTTGTTTAAATTTATTGAACTCTGTATGTATATCACTTTATAATATTCACGCAAGGGGATGATTATGATTAATCGAGATTTTTTAACCACTGACGGAAAAGAAATAGCTTCTAGAAGGACAGAAAAAGTACGCCCAATCGTTTTAGAGACAGCTAATGAACTCTATGATGACAATTCTGAGTTAATGAAGAGACTGGAAAACTTATAATTTGTTTAACCGTAAGCTGGTACACGTATCACACAAAACAAAAGGATATCAGATTGAATAAAAGTCAGTCTGGTATCCTTTTTTCGAAAAAAGTGCAAAAAAAGAGGTTATCCAATAAATATTAAAGGATAGCCTCCAACCCAACTTACTGGGATGCCTCATCTTGTTTCCTTCAAAGAATTACGAACCCTAGAACACTAGGTTCCGCTCAAAACTTTAAACCGAATCATAACCTAGGTTAATCATCAAATACTAGATATTTTCTACCTAACATTGAAAAGAAGAAACCTATCAGCAAAGAGGATTTTATGCTTTAAGCATATTATTTACATGTAACACGATCCCATATAGGGTCAAGACAACTACTTCAACAAGTAGGAGGTCTATTTTTAAACCATACTGCCACACTTGGCTTCTAAACAGTCTTTAAAGTTGAACAACACATGTTCATTTTAAACTTTAACGGACTTGCAGCCTATACAAGGTTGCAACCAGATATTATTTTCTACCCGAATCTAGGGAAGAAACACATGGTTAAAAGAGGTCTTATGCCTTAAGCACATTGTTATAGTATCACGATTAAAAAATAGGGTAAACTATAATGGGTATACGCTTTGAATACCCTTACAAAGACTGTTAAATCAATATTTTTTCGATTCTATTAACTAACTATGAGTTACTCTCTCAGTTGCAAAGTTTGATAGCCTGTGTAAGGCATCAAATAATCCATTACCAATACTAGAAGTTTGATAAACCTGCTGGCTTTTGTTGCTATTGTCAGGAATTGTAATTAATAGATTGGTTAGACTAGTAATATCATTATCTGACAAGAATCTGTTCGTCATCATTTGAGAAGAAAGGGCGACTGTAAAAGAAAATTTGGGATGTAATTTACGCAAATTGTAGAATTCAATTGCATAGTCTTTATAATCAAAATTAGAATTAACCTTTAAACAATATCTTAAGAGATTGTCGTAGACGTCTCCGTAGTGTAGCAACCATATCAAGAAGTCATGAGGAGTTACATTGTTTAAATTCATTTGTACATTAGCATATTGATCAATAATTGCTAAAACGTTGTTTTGATCCAGCCAGTCCATGAATGAACGATAGTAAGCCTCAATATCCTTATTATTACCGTTGCCGATATGAGCGAGTCCCGAGAAACTATCTATTTTATTTATTACAGCATTCTTATTAAATTCTTTAGTATGCATTGTTTATGCTCCAAGTGAAATATGTTCATAGATATAATTATAACAATCAATCGAACATTAATATATCCCGAATCTGACTTTTCTAAACAACTATCTTAAATCTAACATGATGACAATATTGTATTGTTAATTAAGATGTAATGAGCCTTCATATATTGACGTAGATAGCTTAGCAAGAATCGATAAAAAATATCTTGGCAAAATAAGAAGAATTGTTAGATTGTCCATTAGAGATATTCAAGGACTAAATCAATTTATTAAGCAATATAATAATGACTAAAAAGAGCATCAGATTGAATGAATTCAATCTGATGCTCTTTTAATTCGTTGCTAATAATTATTAATTCAGAACACAATTAAGACTATACCGCCAACCAACATTAATATGTAAAAAATTAATTTATCTGACATAATCTTTCTACCAAATTGTTTTGAGTTACTAATATTACCAACAATTGCAAAAATTGATAAGACTATTAATCCTATGCCTAAGAGTATAGTCATATAGAATCCTCCATGTTTTAAAGTTTTAAAAAACTTCAATGATACATTTTAAAAATGTCATTAAATCATTTATTAATACCTATATTATCTTACTTTTTCAGGCCAAATAAAATAACAAATATAATTGCGTACTGCAAGACGATATAAAGTTGAAAGAAAGAATTGATTGGGTAGGTAGTCTTATCTCAATAAAATTAAGGATTTCTCTGCATCTGCAATTGTTGCTTTACTAGCACAATTTCTTTGACCGTATTCGCATTCGGGGGATTAGGTAGTCTAGTTATTAAAAATTAGGACCAAGATTATTAGTTCTTGTCAGTATGATTAGTATATTGTTGTCGTACATTTTGATTGTAATGAATGGAACAACGAATTCTGCCTGGCTTTCTGTAGCATTACTCATACTGGGGATCGGTTTTGGGAGTATGGGTTTAAATTACAATTCAAAAATACAATTTGTTAATATCTAAAGGTTGAAAGTTATATTTGATTATATAGCACTAAAAAATCTCTAAACATTGCAATTTCACTCTATAATATTAAAATTAGAGGTCCAGTCGGTAGTAAAAAGTCTATGGCCATCAGTGGTGTAATTCTATTTAGCTTGCGTAGCAAGGTTACCAGAAGACTGAGCTTAGAGATCCACCACGTTCCAGTAATTCCACAGATTTCATTTATTAGGCTATAGCTAGTACCGAATCATTTTCACAAGCTTTTAAGTCTGGTTATAATCACGGTCCCTTGGTTTATCGAAAGAAACTATCGAATTAGAAATTCTACATAAAAGATAAGCCTTACAGTACCAGTATTTAAAAATGATTTAACTTATTTTTTGAACACTTTTATTAATTTTGACAAAGCTTGATAAGCTAGTTACAATAAGTTTTAGAAAAACTTATTGTAACTAGCTATAAATGGGTTATTGCAATCTATTTTAAATAAGGATGGTAAATAATTATGATTGAATACAATAATTCAAAAAAGAAACTTCTTTCTAATTGGGGAAAAATAGTATTTAAACCAATAACTGATGAAAGAAAAAAAGAATTAGAAGATATTTCAAAAAGATTAAATAAATCCAATAATAATATTGTTATTACCAGAAAAGGAATTTCATTTAACAATTAATTATGGATGATAATCTTATATTGAGACCGATTACGATATTAAAAGAAAAAGATGATATTAAGTTATCATCTTTTGATTGTGTACCAAAAAATGTTGAAAAATATAAAAACAGTGTTTCTGATTATGAGTTAATAAATGATTTTTTAAAAACCAAAGCATTATCCTATTCTGAAAAAAATATTATGCAAACCTTTCTCTTAATCTCCGAAAAGGAAAAAAGGGTAATAGGTTTTTTTTCTCTGAATGCCGGAAGTCAAAGAATATTTAAAAAATTCAGACTTAAAAAGAAAAAACAAAAATTTGATGTGCCCACTCTTAATAGAAATACTGAACTACCAACCGTAGACATGGTTTGGATGGGAATTGATAAGGAATACCAACATAACGGATATGGTCAAAAGTTAATGGAGCAAATTTTCCTCATTGTTGAAAATATATCAAATGTTATTGGCGTAAGTCTATTTGCCGTCTGTGCAATAAAAGATTCACAGTCATATTTCACAAAATTTGGATTTATAGATGTTAGTGAGGGAATTGGGAACACCAAAGGAGATCAATTCATGGCGATAACAATAGAGGAACTTCGTATTATTTTAAAATAATATAATACGAGAATAAAAAATTGAAAACAGAATTATTCTTATTGTGTCTACAATTAAATCTTAAGCTTAAACAATAACCATATTAAAACACAATTCTATTTATATATTTAGAATATGTGAACAAGAACATACTTGAAAAATATCTGGGTAAGATGTCATAAAATGATTTTGGGTGGTGTTTCTTATTTCTTAACACTAAATCAAAAACATTGGTAACTTATATAAAACACTTCTCATTATGTAATCACAAAAGTAAATTCTAGGAAAAAGCATCATTAAAATCTAAAAAAGCAGTTCTGTAATAATTCGTATTCAGAACTGCTTTTTTGGATTAATTTGAATAATATAAATTTGCTGGATTTAAAAATATAGAAGAGTGGAAAAGAGCAGAAATTCAAAGTATTTGTTAATTTAAATACCTAAGGTTACATAATATGTATTATAAGAAGTTATATATTTAAGTAAAATATTGATTCTAAATATCACCAATTTAATAGATAATTTGAATCGCTATATCTGAATTCATCCTTTATAATGTATCTGTAATCGAAAAGAGATCAAAGATGTCGGATATCTTTGATCTCAATCATGAGTCTGAATAGATTTTACTTGGTTAGCTAATCCTAGTGATTAGCTTTTTTATTATCCAATATGCTTATTGCAAAGAAAATGCTAGCAATAGCTATTTGAACAACAGATTCCGCAAACAACTAGTATAAATATAGCGGTGATTTTAAGATACAAAATTTGCTACTTATTTTCCAAATGTTGCAAATATGCTAAAACATCGGGTTTATAGTCATATTTAGCAATTATCTCATTCAAAGCATCATTATTATGGGTAAAAGCTTTGCCTTCAGTAAAAATGCGCTCATATAGCTCATAAAATGGCAATTCACTGGCTTTAGCTAGGACTAATTCGTCATCAATTGAATAAGCAACTTTTCTAAAGTCAATTCCACGATAGCTTGTCTTATCAAAAGTTAAAATAGCGTACTGAGCGCGTCTGTCAGCACTGAATTTGCTCCAAGCCGTGTATGGTTGACCGATGGAACCGGGATTGATGATCAATTGATCTTTGCTACTAGTTCTTAATAATTGATGGTGTACGTGACCATAAACTGCAATATCAAATGGATCAGTAAAGAGCAAATTGTCAAAGTCAGCTTGTTTGGAGTAAGGTAACAGTTCGTGACCAAAATTCTTTTTAGGGTAATTGTGGGCTAAGACAATTTTGAAATTGCCAATAGTAGTTTGACTTGAGATAGGCCATTGGCGCATCTCCTCTATATACTTAGGGTCTAGGTGATTGTAGATGTACTTATACAACTCAACAATATAGGTAGTCTGAGGCTCATCAATATAAGCTTTGCTGATAGGTAAAATATCTTCAAAAAGAAAGTCGTCCCAGTTTCCCCTTAATTTGATAGGGGCATTTAAAGAATCTAATAGTTCAAGAATAGAATTAGTACCTGGGCCGGGCATTAGAAGGTCACCTAAAAACCAATATTCATCTACGCCCTCTTTTTCTGCATCTTCAACTACCCTCTTAAATGCAGTGTAATTTCCATGTATGTCAGAGATTATTGCAATTTTTTTCGTTTTTGTTACCCTCTTTTTGTTTTTTTATTATTAATGTTTTTTTTTGTTTTTTTATTATTAATGTTTTCGTAAAACTTTTAAATTTAATTATAAAGGCAAAAAATCTTGATGTTTGAGAGACGCTCTCAGACATCAAGTTCATCTTTTTTAGCCAACAACTCATCATAAAAAATCAGTTTTAAGCTCATATATAGCTTGTATTTTGACTCTTATTCCCTATTATTGGCTATTTATATGTTTTGCCATGCTTACCTATTTTTGATAAACCCTATTATAGCAGTGTTTTTGTGGTTTGTTCTGTTTTTGGCTGTTTTCGTAAAACTTTCAGCTTAACTATACCACTATTAGTCTATTTAAGCCTCTACCTCACTACGATATGTACTTATCTCTGCAATAAACTGCTCACCATACTGTTCCAATTTAACTTTTCCTACCCCACTGACAGCCAAGAACTCATCACTATTGGAAGGCATGCTCTCGCACATATTCTTTAAAGTCTTATCTGAGAAAATCATAAATGGTGCTATTCCCTGTTCACGAGCTAGATTCAAGCGTAATTTACGTAACTTCTCAAATAGATCTACATCAAAACTACCATCAGCCACTAACGACTTAGATTCTGTAGCCACCGTCTCCTCTTTTCTCCTGGAGACTGATACTTTCCCTTTTAGGACATCTAAGCCTTTGTCTGATAGCAACAGAATTGGATATCTTCCACCACTACTCTTTAAAAAGCCATTAGCCGTTAGAAAA
Organism: Companilactobacillus sp. HBUAS56275; assembly: GCF_036913655.1. Classification (NCBI taxonomy): domain Bacteria; kingdom Bacillati; phylum Bacillota; class Bacilli; order Lactobacillales; family Lactobacillaceae; genus Companilactobacillus; species Companilactobacillus sp. HBUAS56275. The sequence continues at coordinate 182,876 of NZ_JAYKKK010000001.1, read as the reverse complement.
TCTAACAACCGACTCGTTTGCTTTAAAGTATTGTCCTTAAAAATGCCAAAGGTAGAAAGTTTTTCAAAGTGGTGCCAGTCATTAGCAACGTCGTCCTTACCGACCAACACACGTGTGATCATCTTTTTACCGTATTTCTGATCCATTCTTACTACGCAGCTTAGAGCTTTTTGAGCATCAGAAGTAATATCGATCACCTCGCGATTATCCAAACAGTTAGAACATTTACCGCAGGGACTGGTATTTTTCTCGCCAAAATAATCCAAAATGAATTTCATCAGACAAGATTCTGTTCCCGCATACTGACTCATCTTAAATAATTTATTTTTCAAACTCAGCTTGTAGTCGTCATCACCTAAAGATTTATCGATAAAAAAGCGATGGAGATTCAAATCAGCCGGAGCAAATAATAAAACTGCTTCAGCTGGTAAGCCATCTCGTCCTGCACGACCGACCTCTTGATAATAACTTTCAATGGTCCCAGGAATCGTATAGTGCAGGACATAACGTACATTAGTCTTATTGATCCCCATACCAAAGGCATTCGTCGCCACAATAACATTAGTTCGATCATACAAAAAGTCCTCTTGTTGTTGATGACGCTCTTTATCGCTTAGACCAGCATGATAGCGGCCAACTTTAATATCTTTCTTTTGAAAATATTCATATAAATTATCGACATCTTCCCGACGGCCAGCATAAATAATCCCTGATTCATTCTTATGACTCAGGACATAATTGGATACGAACTTCAGTTTATCAACACCACGTTCAATTTTTAGAGTTAGGTTAGTCCGTTCAAAGCCGGTTTTAACGATGTTTTGCTCAGGTATATCTAAGATACCCGCCAAGTCATCTTGAACTTGCTGCGTTGCTGTGGCAGTTAAAGCTAACCAAGCTGGATTACCAGGTAATTTTTTTAAAGACGGTATCATTTCTAAATAACTACTTCGAAAATCATGACCCCAAGATGACAAAACATGAGCCTCGTCAATTGCTATCAACGAAATATCTAGCTTTGACAACCAACTGTAAAATTCATCATTAACAATCTTCTCAGGCGCCACAAATAACAATTTGACTGCCCCAGTTTCGATATAGCGCATACGTTCTTCTCGATCATGCCACTCAACTGTGCTGTTCAAAAAAGTGGCTGGAATTCCAACCTCATTCAAACTATCGACTTGATCCTTCATCAAAGAGATCAAGGGTGAAACGACCAAGGTCACACCGGGTAAAACCGTGGCTGGTAGCTGATAACAAATCGATTTCCCACCACCGGTAGGCATTATCCCCATGGCCTTCTGACCAGATAAAACTTTTTCAATTAATTCTTTTTGGCCGATTCTAAATGTATCATATCCAAATTCTTCTTTTAAAATGGCTTCTAAATTCAAGGTAAACTACTCCTCAGACTGATAAAAATCAATTAAAACAAGCATATCATACTTGGCAAATGAAACTATTTTTTAACTGCTAAAATTATTGAACGTTCAATCTTCAGTAAATCAGATTCAATCTGTTGTTGATCATCTATTTGCAAAATACGTTGACTCTGCAAGAAATATAATAAGATTTGGCCAATAACAGTTCTTAGAAACTGCAATAGATCTAGATCATCCCTCAGTTCTCTTGTTTTGACCAGCGGTTGCCAAACGTTATCAATGAAGATATCTTTCATTGATTGAATTTCCTCAAACAACATATTCTTAATTTCATCATTGATCAGCAATTGCGAAATCAGAATAATCGCTACATCTTTATTTTGCACCAAAAACTGATAACGATCAAAAACAATAAAGTGAACTAAACTGGCTAAATCATCCCCACTCCCCTGCAACTGCTGTGCAAATGACTTTCCATAGGCCGGTAAAATATGCTCAATCATTGGCTTAATGATGAACAGTAATAGATCTTCCTTTGATTTGAAATACTTAAAGATCGTGGCCTGACTCATTTGCGATAACTCCGCAATTTGTGCGGTTGAGGTCCCATCATACCCTTGTTGAGAAAAAAGAGTCATAGCAGCCCGTAAGACCCGTTTCTTACCATTTGGCATCTTCTCAACTGCTAACCAATCATCTAACTTCTGAAATGCTTTCTCCATCTAATCAAACCTTTCTATATTTCTTTAACCCTAAGATATTTAACACTGTCAAAACAACTAAGAAACCTAATAAAACTATTATCGGCGTTAAGATCTGTGCAAAACCGTCACCTGACATGACGATTCCAGTCAATGCATCACCGGCATACTTCAACGGTAATATATAAGAGATCACTCTTACACCTTGAGCCATCGTATCCAACGGAATGATTCCTGAGAAAAAGATTTGTGGAATAACGACTAAAGGAATAAATTGCATCATCTGGAATTCCGATTTAGCAAAGGTCGACATCAGGATGCCAAAGGCCAACGCTACCAGTGCTAAAACGAAGTTAATTAAAATTACGTAAAAAATGTTGCCAACGACTTCAACATTTAAGGCCCAGACCGTAAATAAGACGATCACTAAAGTTTGTAAGATAGCAATCACTCCGTAGCTAAGCATATAACCAAAGACTATCTCCGACCTTTTAACTGGCGTTGCTAACAGACGACTCAACGTTCCTGAGGTTCTTTCGTTCAATAAAGCCATCCCTGAAATCAAGAAAACAAAAAAGAAGACGAAGAATCCCATTAAGATAGGAACTATTTTATCAAAGAAGTTCGTTTTTGAATTTCCGTAGACATAATTATTATAAATTTTTGCCTTAGTTACGGCTCTTTTGGGCATCCCTAAAGCTGACTGTAACTTTTGTAATTGTTGTTTCATCTGTTGATTTGAATTAACTAATAAAGCGTTGTTTAAAGCTAATTTAGTAGCTGTAGTTTTACTAGCGTCGACGTTACTATAAGTCACGTAAAAATTATTATCACGATAGTTAACCACTGCATCGACCTTCTTATTAGTTAATGCACGTTTAGCATCCTTGTTTTCCTGATACTTAATTACTGACACGTGACTAGCCTTATCCAATCTATCAGTCAGACTAGTGTTCACATTAACAGTAGCAATATTGACATCCGTTTGCGAATTAACTGAGAAAACTAGTTTCATTAAAAATAAAATCAGAATCGGTGCTAAAAACATCAACGCCAAAGTCCTCTTATCACGTAAAAGTTCCTTAATAACTCTTTGAGCAATCATTAATGTTCTCATTGTTGTGCCTCCGCTTTCAAAAAGACCTCTTCAACCGAATCTACTTGGTAAGCTTGTTTAAGGTTATTAGGCGTATCGTCAGCGATGATCTCTCCACCTAATAAGAGTGCCACCTCATCAGTCAATTCTGCTTCAGACATCACATGTGTTGTTACCAAAATCGTCTTACCTTCATCCCTCAGTTTTTGTAGTTCTGACCAAATCTGCTTACGTAACGCTGGATCAACGCCGACCGTCGGTTCATCTAGAATCAACACACGATTAAAGCCCAATAATGCAATTGCTAAAGATAAACGTCTCTTCATACCGCCTGAATAACCACTGGCACGCTTGTCTAAATCATTCTCTAAATCAACTACTTGAGCCACGTGTTTAACTTGTATTAGTGCTTCTTCTTTACTTAAGCCCTTCATATCCGCATAAAACTTCAAATTCTCGCGTCCAGTTAACTGTTCATACAAAGCATCTGTCTGTGCCATATAACCGATTTGTCCCAATAACTTACGATTAGGCATCTTTTTATCAAAAATTAACGTCATTCCCGAATCTGGTACTTCCATCCCTAGAATAATCTTAATAATTGTTGATTTACCAGCTCCAGAAGGCCCTATCAAACCAATGATCTTGCCCTCTGGTATCTGTAAATTGACATCTTTTAGAACCTTTTGTTTATCAAAACTCTTTGATACATCATTTATTGAAATAACCGTCTTTATCATCTGTACTCACCCCTGGAGAAAAGTATAGTGAGTAAGTATTCACTCACCTAATTTCAAGGGTAAGTGTACCCCATGATTACTCGAAAGTAAACATTATTAATCAATAGCACCCTCTAAAGTTAGGAGATCCCTCTTCATAGTTAAACCGCCACGGTAGTTACCCAATTTATGCGATTTCGTAATAACACGATGACAAGGAACCACGATCAAAACTGGATTCTTGGCTACTGCAGAACCCACGGCACGAACCGACTTAGACTTACCAATAGCCTGTGCTATTTCGGTATAACTCCTTGTTTCGCCGTATGGAATCTTTCTTAGTTCATTCCAAACAGATTCCTGAAATTTTGTTCCAGGAATGTCTAATTCCATAGTAAAATCTTGCCTTTTTGCTTCAAGATATTCCTTAAGCTGGTTCGCATATTTATTGGTCATCTGTTCGTCATCCACTAACTGTACTCCGTAATAAAATTGTTCCATTTCTTGAATACCTTGATCACGGGAACCTATGAACGATAATCCTTTTTCAGTGGTTCCTATTAAATATGTATGCTCACTTAATTGATATTTATGATAATAAATCTTACTAATCATTATTTTTACCTCTTTCAAATTATTAAAATTTAATTTTAATTTATTGTTTTTATATTAAGGATTGTGGTATATACCCTTTTCTTATTGAAATTATGTTTCAGGAGTTATACTATATATGAGTGGTTAAGCGCTTTCAGATAATCTTCAAGTTACTTTTATCATAGACAATTTAAGCGCATTAGCAAGTATCTTTTATTGTGCTGTTACTTGTTAAAACATCAAGGAGGAAGATTTAATTATGGGGTTGTTCTCTAGAAAAAAAGTTGATGAATTTGTTGCACCCGCAAACGGTAAATTAATACATTTGGATAAAGTTAGTGATCCAGTCTTTTCACAAAAACTTATGGGCGATGGCTTTGCTGTTGCACCAACAGATAATGTTATTGTAGCGCCTATTGGTGGCGTTATTGGAACTGTCTTCCCTACTAAGCATGCTCTAATGATCACTTCTAAGCATGGACTAGAGATCATGTTGCATTTGGGCATTGATACTGTTGAATTAAAAGGTAAACCATTTGAAATGTTTATCAAAGAAGGCGATACAGTTAAGGTAGGTCAAAAATTAGCAACTATGGATCTTGATCAAGTTAAAGCTGCTAAAAAGGACTCTTCAATTATGACTATTATCACTAATTCTGATGCAGTCAAAGAAATGGGTACCTTTGAAGAAAAAGATGTCTTAGCTGGTGACCAGGCTTTAGATGTAACGATTAACTAACAAATTAAATAATCATCCCTTAGTGACAGTGATCATTGATTGCTGTCACTATTTATTTCCCCTATTTCCCCACTAAATTTTGTTAGACGTTTTAACTAACGGTATAATATTGACAAAGGAGGGTCTCAAATGGTAAAAATCCCTTATTTATCTGGTTTTGAAGCTCATTTAAAAACTAGACATATTTCTAATAAAGCACACACTGAATATATGAATTCTCTGAATGACTTTTTTAATTATACGATTCAACACAATAACGACTATAAAATATCGGAAGATATCAAAGATGTCCACGAAATGGATGTCCGTCTCTTCAAGGACTTTATGTTAGAAAAGCTCCAACTTAGTCCCAGTACGATCAATAAAGTCATCAGCAATTTAAATGTCTACTTCAAATATCTCTTCAGTGTCAAAAAAACGCCAGAGATACCGACTTTAAATATTAATAGTGTCACTGTACCTAAGCAGACTGATTTCCCGACTGTCGTCTTTTTGAAGCTTCCTGAATATTTGAAAGCTGATCTTAGTGTTTATACGAGATTACTGATTTTGATAATTTCTAAAGGCTTTAATTATAAAGAAGCCCTGGCACCTGATTTCTATCGTAAATTCAATCAGTTGGACTTCAATCAAGATGAACAGCAGTTTCTCGACACTTATAAAACTTATATTGCCCCCTTCAGATCTTTTTGGGATGATCAGAATCTCTTTTTAAGTCGCAACAAGGCCGCTAACACACCTCTGTTGACCGTACCTGCTTTGCATCGTGATTTGAAAAGAGACAGTGAATCTACCGGCTTAGACCTAGCTCCTAAGAAACTTTATACTACTTTTATTCTCCTCGCCCTCAGTACTAAAGAGCTCTCTGATGATCAGTTACGAGCTTTAGATGCTCTGGATACGGCCTCAGTTCTTTACTACCGTCGACTCAAGCGAGAAACTAATTTTGATATTTAATGAGGTTAAAAATGAAAAATATTGCTGTTTATTGTGGTGCCTCTGTTGGTAACCAAGAAATTTATACTACTGGTGCTGAAAAATTGGGCAAATGGATCGTCCAAAATAATTACGGTTTGACCTACGGTGGCGGTAACAATGGTCTGATGAACGTTGTTGCTGACAGCGTACTAGAAGAGAATGGGTTTGTTCATGGAATCATTACGCAACAACTCTACGACCGCAACCTAGCTCATGATAATCTATCAAGTTTGGATATTGTCGATACCATGTCTGAACGTAAAGAAGCTATGTTAAAGGATTCTGTCGCAAATATTGCTTTACCTGGTGGTCCGGGAACTCTTGAAGAAATTTCTGAGGCCTTCTCATGGACTATCATTGGTGTCAGTTCACATCCCTGCATCTTTTATAACGTCAATCACTATTATGACAAATTGGAAAGTTTCTTCGATGAGATGGTCGACCAAGGATTCATGGCTGCAAAGACCCGTGAAACCCTATTGTTTAGCGATTCTTTGGAAGAAATCAATGACTTTATTCAAAGCTATATCCCACCAAAATTGCGTAAATACCAGAGATAAAACCAAGACTTTTTATTTCACTATTTTTAAAAAAGGAAGTATATTGTAGCCGTCAGATAGATAAAGATATCTGACCAATAAAATATTCTCCTTAGATATATACATTACAAATGTGATTTTCTCATTAATACTACTTACAATAAATATCCTCCCAATTTGTATTAAATTATAATAAACTCTCTGATGTAAAAGCCAATATAAGCAAAACCCGTCGAATCGATTTCGGCGGGTTTTTAGTTATTATTCTAGAACAGCTTCACGCTTAGGAATGGATGGAAAGGCTCCTAGTTTTTGAACTGTTAAAGACGATGCTTGACTTGCATAAACAATAGCATCGTGAATGTTTGATAGATCTGGATCTAATTCAGACGACAACGCACCAATAAAGGTATCTCCGGCCGCTGTCGTATCAACTGCTTTAACTTTAAAGGCTGAAATTTGTTCTGATTGACCATTGTGCGAAACAAATGAACCTTTTGAACCTAAAGTGATGATGACACAACTGATACCTAGACCATGATAGAAAGCAGCGGATTCCTTCAGTGATTGTTCATCTGTAATTTTAATACCAGAGATCAATTCACTTTCCGTTTCATTTGGAGTAATGATGTCAGTCAACTTCAATAGTTCTTCTGGAATTTTTTTAACGGCGGGAGCTGGATTTAAAATTGTTACTTTATTAGCTGCACGAGCCACTTCAAAAGCCGCGATGGCTGCAGGAATTGGTGTTTCAAATTCTGTAACGACAAAATCACTCTTTTGAATCGTTTCTTGAGCTTGATCAACATCTTCTGAAGTTACTAAAGAATTAGCCCCTGCTTGATAAATAATTGAGTTCTGTCCTGATTTTTGTAAGAGGATATATGCTTGCCCGGTATCGGCCTGAGGTACAACTGTAATGTGCTTAGTGTCGATATTGTCTTCTTTTAACAGCTTCAACATCATTTTGCCATTACTGTCATCCCCAACACGACCGATAAAACTAGTTTCAGCTTGAGACCTTGCGGCAGCGACCGCCTGATTAGCACCTTTACCACCACCGGCTTTGGAGAATGAATTCATTTTGATAGTCTCACCTGGTTGAGGCAGATTGTCGATATGCATGATGTTATCGACGTTAATACTTCCAATTACAACTACTTTGTTTGCCATTTTGCTCTCCTCCAAAAAAGGGAACATGAAGTAAATTCACATTCCCTTTTAATTCATGTTATTTATTACTTATTTAAACTATCTGTTGTAACTAACTTCAATGGTGATTCAATGTTCTTCTTAACTTTCTTACCATTAAAGTGATCATATGCAGCTTGTAATGCTAAACGTCCCATTTCTTCTGGTTGTTGAGCAACTGTTGCGGCCATCTTACCTGACTTAACAGCCTTAACACCATCTTCTTCACCATCAAAACCAACGATAGCGATATCTTTGTTAGCTGCCTTAACAGCTTGAACAGCACCTAGAGCCATTTCGTCATTTTGTGAGAAGATTCCGACGATATCTGAGTTACCTTGAAGAATATTTTCTGTAGTAGTTAAACCTTTAGCACGATCGAAGCCAGCTGTTTGTTTTGCAACAATATCTAGTTTACCCTTAGCATAATTATCAAAACCTTTACCACGTTCACGTGTTGCTGAAGCTCCTGGGATTCCTTGTAGTTCAGCAACTTTAGCATTGTTTCCTAATTTATCGATCAAGAATTTAGCGGCCATTTGTCCACCCTTAGTAGAGTTGGATGCAACCAATGTCAAAACTTTTCCGCCATCACTAGAACGGTCAACGGTGATAACTGGGATACCAGCATCATTAGCATCCTTAACAGCTGGTGTAATAGCTGATGAGTCTACTGGGTTAATGATCAAAACGTCAACTTTCTTTGTAATTAGATCTTCAATATCATTGTTTTGCTTAGCTGTATCATTTTGAGCATCAGAAATTTGTACATTAGTACCATTTTTCTTAGCTAAATCATTGATACCTTTCTTAACAGAAACGAAGAATGGATTTGATAAAGTTGATAGTGAAGCTCCGACTTTAATATCCTTTGGTTTCTTAGTTTCTACTTTCGAATTATCTGACCCACCTGAATCAAGTCCTGACTTGCCACACCCTGCTAGAGTGAACATAGCTAAGGCTGAGATACTAACTGCTAAAATTACACGCTTTAAAGATTTCTTCATAATAGAAAATCCCCCTTAATATGATTAATCATTTGATGAACGTCTATCTAGTAGTACAGCGATCAAAATTACAATACCTTTAACGATTTGTTGATAGAAACTGGAAATTCCTAACAAATTCATACCATTGTTCAAAGTTCCAATGATCAAGGCACCAATCAATGTTCCAAAGATTCTACCTTTACCACCAGCTAATGATGTTCCACCTAAAACAACGGCAGCGATAGCATCCATTTCATAAGATGTACCGGCATCTGGTTGAGCGGAACTCAAACGTGAAGTCAAAATAATTCCGGCTAATGATGCCATCAATCCAGAAATAGTATAGATCCACATTGTTACGACCTTAGTCTTAACACCAGCGATATAAGCAGCTTGTTCATTGCCACCCAAAGCATATGTTTTACGTCCAAAAGTTGTCTTATGTAACAAGACATATAAAATTAAATAAACAATTGCCATAATAAAGATTGGAACTGGAATCCCTAATAAGTAACCACGGCCCATGAATTGGAACAAGAAACTGTTATTCATTTTAGCCCCAGTAATAGGATTACCATTTGTAAAGACATATGTTGCACCACGGAAAATAGTCATTGTAGCTAATGTAGCGATGAATGGTGCAGCTTTACCATAGGCAATTAAAACCCCGTTTAGAAAACCTAAAAGTCCACCCATCAAGAAACCGACTAACAAGGCGACAATAGCTGAAGTTCCACTTGCTAGCATCGAAGCAGTAACAGCACCGGTTAAAGCTAGAATAGAACCAACTGACAAATCGATACCACCTGTCAAGATAACAAAGGTCATCCCAAAGGCAATTACGGCATTGATTGATACTTGTCTCAATAGATTTAACAAGTTGCTAGGTTGAATGAACCCCGGACTTAGTGCTGTAACCAAAATAATCAAAATAATTAAAGCCACTAGCGGTCCTAATTTACTAATAAACTTTTTGAAATTAAAACTGTTCTTTTCGGCAGTTTTAGTCTTTTCTTCCATCGTTTGATCCCCCTGTCGCTAAAGTCATAACTGACTCTTGTGTTGCCGTCTTCGTATCGACGATACCAGTGATTTTACCTTCATAAACGACTGCGATTTTATCGCTCATTCCTAGAACTTCTGGTAAATCACTGGAAATCATGATGATAGCTACGTTTCGATCCGTTAACTCATTCATCAAGTCGTAGATTTCACGTTTAGCACCAACATCGACGCCACGTGTAGGCTCATCTAGAATCAATACCCTTGAACCTGAACCAACCCACTTAGCCAAAACAACTTTTTGTTGATTACCACCACTAAGACTACCGGCACTGACATCAGCACTTTGAGCCTTAACGGTCAAACGTTTCATTAACATATTTGTGAAATCGTTTACCGATTTGTCGTCAATAATTCCATGTTTAACAAATCCATTGATAGATGGCAAGGCGATGTTGTCTCTTAAAGAATCATCCAAAATCAAACCTTCATCTTTACGATTCTCAGTCAAGAAACCGATTTGATTTTTAATAGCTTCCTGAGGCGAATGGATATGGACCTCTTTGCCATTAATTAATACTTTGCCTTCATTGTGTGGATCAATTCCGAAGATAGAACGCATGATTTCAGTTCTACCCGCACCCATCAAGCCGGAGAAAGCTAAGATCTCGCCCTCTTGAACTTGGAAGTTAACATCATTGAAGACACCTTTTTCTGATAGATGTTGAACTTCTAATGCAACTTTACCAAAATGAGGATCACGATCTGGATAGAAGTCGTCGATCTCACGACCAACCATATCCTTAACTAACTGTTTGATATCTACATCTTTAGTTGCGTATTCGTTAATTGAAATACCATCACGCATGACAGTTACTTTATCCGCAATTTCAAAGAGCTCTTCCATACGGTGTGAAATATAGATAAAGCCAACGCCCTGTTTCTTCAATTCACGAACTACTTCGAATAATTGTTCAATTTCATTTTCCGTCAAAGCAGCCGTAGGTTCGTCCATGATAATGATCTTGGCGTCAGTCATCAATGACTTAGCAATTTCAATCATTTGTTGACGTCCAACACTTAATGATCCAATTGGTTTGTCGACATCAATTTTGGTGCCCAACTTATTCAAGTAGAATCTAGCTTGTTCACGCATTTTGTTTTCATTCATAATGCCAAATTTGTTTTTAATTTCCTTATTAAGGAACATATTGTCAACAACTGACATTTCCAGAAAATTGTTCATCTCTTGGTGAATGAAGGAGATTCCGTGTTGTTCCGCATCCAGTGGACCAGTGAAATGTGTTTCTTTGCCGTCAACGAGAATCTCACCACCGTCATCTCCGTAAAGACCAGTTAAGATATTCATCAGGGTTGATTTACCAGCACCATTTTCACCCATCAAAGCATGAACTTCTCCAGATTGAACCGTGAAATTAACACCTTCCAAAACTTTGTTGGTACCAAAGGCCTTAGAAATGTTTTTCATTTCAATCTTCATAAAAAATCACCTCCGGTTAAAATGTGACCCCGCTCTCCAATATGATGTTTGAAAATGGACTAGCTTCACCTGTACGAATAAAGGCTTTATCGTTGCTTAGTCGCTTTTTCATCTCGTCATGTGGAATAAATTCGATTGGTACGTCAATCAATTTCTTGATATTGGCTAATTGCTCAGGATTCTGAGTCTTTATTTCTTCAGCCAAATATACTTTTTGAATTTGCAACTCGGATAGAACATTCTTTAGAACGTCGATAAAACTTGGTAAACCCTTTTGGACTGCCAAATCAATCTTCTTAGTTCCATTTGGTACTGGCATTCCAGCATCTCCAATTGATAGAGTATCGAAATGGCCCATATCAGCTATTACTGCTGAAATTTGAGTATTTAAAACTACACCTTTTTTCATAGGTTCGTCCCCCTTTTAAATTCTCTTGTTGAATCGCCAATTTTTAGCTTGGTGTTCAAAATGATAGTTTTTTTGTCACTACTGGGATTTTTAATTCGATTGATCAATAATCCAACCAATTGCTCACCAATTTCACTTATCGGTTGAGCCATAGTGGTCAAACTCGGCGTCAGATACTTATTCAGATTGATATCATCGAATCCAACCACTGAGTAATCCTCAGGAATTCTTTTGCCTAATAAATTCAACCCTTTATAAACTCCCATAGCTACATCATCATTGATAGCTATAATCGCTGTTGCGTTGGTTTGAACTATCTTTTTAGCTGCCTCAACACCACCCTCTGGTCCAAAGGTTGCTTGAAAAATCAACTCCTTTTCAATCTTTAAATTGTGCTTGGTAAAAGCTTCTTCGTAGCCGGTAAAACGTTTTACTAGATTCATTGTTAACGTCTTAGGTATTACAAACGCAACATGTTTGTGGCCCAAAGATAAGATATGTTCTGCAATTGCTTCTCCTGATCTTTCTTCATTGATCAAAACTCGGTCGTCATCAATGTTCAAATCAGCCTGGTCAGTCAAAACCATAGGGATGTTATTATGCAGCGATAATTTATCGACAATTTCTTTCGAAGCGCCTGGAGCTGCCAAAATCAAACCTTTCTGCGTTCCCGAGGCAAATTGTTCAATAAAATAATCAATATTCTCCTTGAAACCATTAACACTAAAAATTTGAGGGAAATATCCTTTAGGTATGGCCGCTTGCTCGATGCTCAAACCCAGACTAGCAAAGAACGGATTCATAATATCTGGAATCACCACACCAATAGAGTTGGTCCTTTGTCCAACCAACCCTCTAGCATAATAATCTGGGTAATAATCTAACTCTGCTTGAGCCTTATGGACTTTCTCTCTTGTTTCTTCACTGAAGCGCCCACCTTTACCGTTCAAAATTAAAGAAACTGTTGTAACTGAAATACCAGCCTTACTGGCGACATCTCTGATTGTCGTCTTATAATTTCTTTTCAAAGTGAACCACCTCTCAAACAAGTAAACCGTTTTACCAAGCTTACGGTCACATCATATCTTGTTATGTAAGCGCTGTCAACGATAATTTTGTATACGTTTTGTAAAAAAAAGTCCCAATCCTTATGGACTAAGACTTTTGTTAATTATTCTATATAAAAGCTGTAATAATTCCTGCTGCAACGACTAGGATCAAACCAGAAACGACCATGATCATTTCTTTATGCGTCTTGCCTTCATGCAAGATGTAAATACCACCAAGTGTTCCGATAATTACATTCATTTGTGAAAGTGTAAATCCAGTAGCTAATCCGTTGACATCTTTACGAGATGAAATCAAGTATGTCAAAGCTGCAAAGGCAAAAAAGATACCACTGATAATATTTAGATAAGTACTCTTAGACTTATATGGTTTAGCCTCACGATTGCTCTTCGTAATAAAGGCGAAAACAGTTGATGCGACCGCCATACCTAATGCTTGTGGTAAGAAGGCTTGGAAACTGTCAACAGATACTGCCTGTGGAAATGCTGAATAACCGACATATCCGATCGTAGCAACCAAGACTAATGAAATACCTTTGACTACACTAGACTCACTCTCAGAAACTTTTTTCTCACTATATGTTGTCAAATAAACTCCAATGATGATTAAAACAATTGAAAAGAATCCAATCATTTTAGCAGTTGCTGTGGGCCATTCACCTAAAACAATAACCCCCCAAAGTGATGTACCAATCAACTGAAAACCAGTTGAAACTGGCATTGTTTTAGAAACACCCATTTCAGCGAATGCATAAAACACTAAACTCTGTGCAATCGACCAACAAGCACCAGATAAAAATGTAAACAGGAAGTTCTTTCCCGTTAATAGTGGTGTCTGCATGGCAACGGCAACAACAATCGCTGATAGCAAAGTACCATACGTAGCACCAATAATTTGATTGACTGGTTTCCCTCCGAACTTTCCAGTCAAGATTGGGAAGACACCCCAACCGATCATTGGCAATAGACCAATTAAAATATTCATTAAAAAAGACTCCCTTTAACTCTAAAATAAAAAAGTAAATTTTCAGCAATGTTGTCATTATATCAGACTTAAGAATGCGTTTTCAAGAAAAATATCTATTTTCATTAATTTTATTATCTTTATTTTGATTTCAATAAGTAAAGTAAGACTTTGATAATAGTATTTATTGTCAATGATTCAAGCTTCTTCATAAAAATAATTGTGAAAACGTATATTTGAGTTTCTGATAGTTTGCTTTTCTCTAATATAGCGTTTTCTCAAAATCCTAGCCACAAAAAAAATAAGAAACCCTAAAAGGATTTCTTATCTTTTGAAATATATAATATTGAATTAAAATTTAGCGTCCAATGGAGGAACAACTTGTTTCTTACGTGATACAACGCCAGGTAAACTAGCCTTGTTATCGGAAACCTTAGTATTAAGTGCTTCTTCAAAGGTCTTAACGGCACTGTCATCACCGATGATGATACCAGTTGTATCGCTTGTCAAAATATTTGTGATCAATAGGACAAACAAATTGTAGCCTTTGTCAGCACTTTCGGATTTAATATCCTTAACGAAATCAGCTTCACGCTTAAGAGTATCGTCAATGTCAACAGTGTTAACTTGAGCAATACGTACGCTGTTACCGTTCATATCGAAGCTCTTAGCATCCATATCGATAAGTTCTTGTGTTGTCTTACTGTCAAGATTTGTACCAGCTTTCAACATTTCAAGACCATATGATTCATAGTCGATACCGGCTGTTGCAGCTAAGCTCTTCAAAGCAGCTCTATCTTCATCAGTTGTTGTAGGTGATTTCAACAATAAAGTATCGGAAATGATTGATGAAGCCATCAAAGCAGCAATCTTAGCTGGAACTTTAACTTCATTTTCGTTATACATCTTCCAAATGATTGTACTTACACAACCAACTGGTTCTGCACGATAGTATAGAGGCAATTTTGTTTCAAAGTTAGCAATTCTGTGATGATCAACAACGTGTGTAATTTGAACATCATCGATGTCTGGAACACTTTGTTGTTTTTCATTATGATCAACTAGCATGACCTTTTTAACTTCGCCATTGATAGCTGAAATAATACGTGGGTACTTAGCATCAAAATGGTTATAAACAAATTTTGTTTCCAAGTTAGGTTCACCTAAAGCAACGGCCTCAGTATCGAATCCTAGTTGGTTTTGTAAATATGAATAAGCAACAGCAGCTGAAACTGCATCTGTATCAGGATTTCTGTGTCCAAAAACTAATTCTTTTTCTTTTGGCATGAATGTGCGCCCCTTTTTAATATTTATCTTGAAGATTTAAGACGATCAACATAACTCATCTTATCTAGAAAATTATCCCATTCATTGAGGAAATCTTCAATTCTAGGAATCTTTTCTTTATCTTCTCGATATACAAATGATAAATCACTTGTGATAGCTGGTTCAAGTGGTGTTTGATAAAGTTTAAACATTGATTGATGTGCTATACAAAAACTCAATGGCAAAACTGTATAAACGTCAGATGATTCCTGTGTAAATTTCAATAATTGATATGGTGATGAGAATCGAGCAATGACCTTTGGGAAGTCCACTAAAGCATCCCGATATCGTTCACTGATCAGTTCGGAGAAGTAATAAGTCTTTAAGTACGTAGCCCAAGGTTTAGCTGTTGCGTCCTTAAAACTAACACTCTTTTTCTTATTAATCTTTTCATCATCATGAATCAACATAATATTATCACTCATAATTTTCTTTGAACGATAAATCTTCCAACTCTTGATACTTTTGTCTGGTAAATACATAATAGCCAGATCAATTTTATTATTCTGAATATTATCCCAGAGTTCTTTACGAGTTAATAAATTCAAATCAATGATCACATTAGGATTGATTCGATTATATTCAACGATAAAATCCTCTACCACCACTGATTCAGCCGTCGATAAGAGACCAATACTGATTGTACCAGATCTCTCTGAGGATTCTTGCTGAATTTGATCAGTCACGTTATTGATCAAGTCAAACATCTGATGAGTCGACTTCAATAACAAAGTACCAGCGTCAGTCAAATAAATCTTCTTACCAATACTATAAAACAGTGGTGCACCAACAACTCTTTCAATCTTTTTTATCTGTTGCGTCAATGCAGGTTGAGTGATACCTAATAATTGCGCAGTCTTTGTATAACTCATATTTTTAGTTAATTCATCAAAATAATTTAATGCTTTAGACCTAAAAACACGTCTTGATTTCTCATCTAACAATAAGAAGATCCTCCTAGTTTGTGGAAGTAAAAATTAATGTAATTAATAAGATAATAATACTATATAAACTAAAAATCTGTCATTTATATTATTCTTTTTCTAACACTTTTTTCACAAATCTAATTGGATTACCATCGGTCTCTGGATCCATGATAAAGGAACCATTTGAGTAACGGTCAGCATTTTGATGCATTGATGGGTCAATTTCGATTTCTTTATTTGAATCGGTAATAATCGATAGTTGCATATCATTATTGATATTGGTTACTAAACAAATACGATGTGGTTGACGTTTTAGTTCTCTTAATGTCAAGACACCACGACGAGCACGACTTGTTACAGGTATTTCTGATAACTTCATTTGCTTATATGAACCACGTTGTGTCAAGACGGCAATCTTATCATTATCATCACTAGCCAAGAAGTACCCAGCTAATTGATCATCATCTTTCAAACTGACAAATTTAACACCCATGGCCTTACCACTGACAACCGGAACTTCTTCAATTGGGAAAGCTGAAGCATATGAGTGTTTAGTAAAGACATAAACTAATTGTTTTGAATCATTTGGTACATAATAAACATCCATTACCGAAGAGGCACTGACTTTTAACTTACAGTACTTCGAAGCACGTGATTTATATGTTCTTCCTGGCAATAGATCACTAAAGGCAACCTGCTTAATGTAATTCTCATCCGTTCCAATCAAGAAGTTACCCGTCTCTTTTAGATCCTTGAAGACAAATGCTTTCAGAATTGATTCATCGGTATCCAAACCGACTTCTTGGGAAAGATGTGAGCCTGTATCTTTCCAACGACTATCCTCAATTTCAAAGATTTGACGGTAAATCAGATTTCCTTTATCGGTGAAGATAAAGACATGATCTAAAGTATTGACGTTTTCATCAACGATTGGATAGTCCTCATTCTTTAAGCCATTATCAGATGGGTCTGAGGCTTGATAAGAACGCAAACTACTACGTTTAACGTAACCATCATGACTAACCAACAAGCGGACATCTTCACTGGCAACCATAACTTTAGTATCAACTTCAATTTCAGCCACTTTAGCCTCAATCTTAGTACGACGTTTGTCAGCGTACGTATCACGGACTTGAGTCAATTCTTTTTTGATCAATGTCATCAAAGTCTTATGATTATTGATAATTTCATTTAGACTATCAATTTGTTGATGCAACTCGGCGTCTTCTTTTTCCAGTTCAGTGACATCGGTATTAGTTAAACGATATAACTGCAAGGAAACGATAGCTTCAGCTTGTTCATCACTAAATTTATAACTCTTAACCAAATTATTTTTAGCATCGGACTTGTTCTTACTTGAACGAATAGTCTTAATAACTTTGTCTAAGATTGATAAAGCCTTAATTAAACCTTCAACAATGTGCAGACGTTTCTTAGCCTTATTTAAATCATATTTACTACGGCGTAAGACGACGTCTTCTTGATGTTTAATATATTCCTTCAGGATTTGAATCAAACCGACTTGCTGAGGACGCATGTCAGCAATGGCAACCATGTTAAAGTTGTATGAAACTTGTAAATCAGTATTCTTGAATAAATAATTTAGGATACCGTTAGCGTCAACATCCCGTTTTAATTCAACAACGATCGATAGTCCTTGACGGTCACTCTCATCACGTACTTCAGCAATTCCTTCAACTTTTTTAAGAACACGAATTTCATCCATCTTCTTAACTAGTTGGGCTTTATTAACTTCGTAAGGAATCTCTGTGATGACGATTTGAGATTTATGACCACGAATTTCTTGAATTGATGTCTTAGAACGAATGTAGACACGTCCACGACCATTTGTATAAGCTTCCTTGATCCCTTGCTTACCTTGCAAAATACCGCCGGTAGGGAAATCTGGTCCCTTAACGATCTTCATGAGTTCGTCCAAAGTAATATCAGGATTATCAATCATTTTAATCGTTGCATCAATGACTTCACCTAAATTGTGAGGTGGAATCTCAGTCGCATAACCTGCTGAAATACCAGTAGCACCATTAACTAATAGATTAGGGAAACGGGCTGGCAAGACTTTAGGTTCTTTTTCAGTATCATCGAAATTCCATTCTTCATCGACGGTATCTTTATTGATATCACGTAACATTTCACTAGAAATTTTACTCAAACGTGCTTCAGTATAACGCATGGCAGCAGGTGGATCACCATCCATTGATCCATTATTACCGTGCATTTCAATTAACGGATTACGTAGTTTCCAATCTTGAGACAAACGCACCATCGCCTCATAAATTGAAGAGTCACCATGGGGATGGAAATTACCCATAACGTTACCAACGCCCTTAGCTGACTTACGGAAACCTTTATCGTAAGTATTACCATCTAAAAACATTGAGTAGAGGATTCTTCGTTGAACTGGCTTTAAACCGTCACGAATATCTGGTAACGCTCTTTCTTGAATAATTGATTTTGAATATCTCGCAAATCGATCTCCCATGATTTTTTCGAGCGAGATATCTTGAATTTTAGGAGAATTTTCAGTCACTATGTATCACCTATTCCTTATTCAATAAATCGTCAACGAGTTTACTATCAATTGGATCAGTATCGTCATCGACTTTTTCCAAGATATTGTCGCCTTCTTCGGTACCATTGAAACGAACATTATCTTCGATCCAATCACGTCTAGGCTTAACTTTATCACCCATCAAAGTTGTTACACGACGTTCAGCCAAAGCCGCATCGTCGATATTAACTCTGATTAGAATACGATTCTCTGGGTCCATTGTTGTCTTCCAAAGTTGGTCAGCATTCATTTCACCTAAACCTTTGAATCGTTGCAACTCATAACCTTTACCCATTTTATCAATGGATTTTTGCAACTCATCTGGTGTCCAAGCATATTCAATTTTTGTCTTGGCACCCTTACCCTTTTGGAGCTTGTAAAGCGGTGACAAAGCAATATAAACATGTCCTGCTTCAACTAATGGACGCATATAGCGATAGAAGAATGTTAACAATAGAATTTGAATATGAGAACCATCATCATCGGCATCGGTCATAATGATAATCTTGTCGTAATTACGATCTTCTAACTTGAAATCGGCACCGACACCAGCACCAATCGTGTAGATCATCGTATTGATCTCTTCATTCTTGTAGATATCTTCTAACTTGGCTTTTTGAGTATTTAAAACTTTACCACGTAATGGCAAGATAGCCTGGAACTTACGATCTCGACCTTGTTTAGCAGAACCACCGG
The DNA here is from genome assembly GCF_036913655.1 of Companilactobacillus sp. HBUAS56275. NCBI lineage: Bacteria > Bacillati > Bacillota > Bacilli > Lactobacillales > Lactobacillaceae > Companilactobacillus > Companilactobacillus sp. HBUAS56275. The sequence continues at coordinate 163,482 of NZ_JAYKKK010000001.1, read as the reverse complement.
CAGAATCACCCTCGACAAGGAATAATTCATTCTTATCAGGATTCTTCGATTGAGCTGGCGTCAACTTACCAGAAAGTAAGCCATCAGTCTTCTTATTCTTCTTACCACTTCGAGTACTCTCACGAGCTTTACGAGCGGCATCACGAGCTTCACGGGCTTTCAAAGCCTTCTTGACCAACATTTGAGCCTGCTCACCATTCTCTAGCAAATAAAAACTCATTTGTTCATAAACTAATTGGTCGACAGCTGATCGAGCTTGTGGTGTACCCAATTTACCCTTAGTCTGTCCTTCGAATTGAAGGATCTCTTCGGGAATTCGAACTGAAATGATGGCTGAGAGTCCCTCACGAACGTCACTACCTTCCAGATTTTTACTATTTTCTTTTAACAATCCTACTTTGCGAGCATAATCATTAAAAGCTTTAGTTAAACCTGATTTCATTCCGGCTTCATGAGTCCCACCATCAGCGGTACGAACATTATTAACGAATGAAATAATGTTCTCTGAATAGCCATCATTGTATTGACCGGAGAATTCAATCTCGATATCTGAATTAGTACCTTCAACATAGAAGATTCCACCTAAAGCATCCTTGCCTTCGTTCAAATATTTTACGAATGATTGAATACCGTCTTCGTAATGAAAAATATCTTTTTTCTCTTCTTCACCACGTTTGTCGGTCAAAGTGAACTTAACACCTTTTAGCAAAAAGGCTGACTCTCGTAATCTTTCAGCTAACGTATCATAATTAAATTTAGTTGTCTGAAAAATAGTAGCATCAGGCTTAAAACTAATTGTTGTTCCACTATCTTCCTTGGTAGAACCAGTCTTCTTCAAAGTTCCAACTGGATGGCCACCATTTTCAAATCGTTCTTCATACACTTTATGGTCACGAACAACTCGAACAGTCATCCATTCTGATAAAGCATTCACAACTGAAGAACCAACACCGTGAAGTCCACCAGAAGTCTTATAACTATTTTCTGAGAACTTACCTCCGGCATGCAATACAGTCAAAATTACTTCAATAGTTGGTTTACCACTAGCATGCATCCCTGTAGGCATTCCACGTCCATGGTCAACAACAGTAATACTGCTATCCTTATTGATAGTAACGTTGATTTCTTTACCAAATCCTGATAGAGCTTCATCGACTGCATTATCGACAATTTCATATACCAAGTGATGTAATCCACGTGAGTCAGTGGAACCAATGTACATACCTGGTCTTTTTCGTACAGCTTCTAATCCTTCAAGGATTTGAATTGACGAATCATCATAAGATGATTTTGGCATTTATATCATTCCTTTTCATTTACTACGTAGTGCAATATTTCAATATTATAACACTATTACCTTAACACGAATATATGTTCGTACATAAGAAATCTTTTAATTTCTAGCAAAATAGTGGATAATGTCTAGGTTGGTATTTATAATTCTCTAATAAAAGCACCATAGAGTTACAATATACCAAAAAAATAAAGCTAAGAGAGTGATTTTTTGATGAAACTTCTCATTTGTGCAATATTAGCCTATCTAATCGGCTCATTTCCGACCGCCTATATCGTTGGAAAAGTTTTCTTTCATAAAAATATTTTTGATTACGGTAGTGGAAATGTAGGTACTACTAATGCTTATCGTGTCTTTGGCAAATTTGCTGGTACCGTTGTTTTAGTTATCGATATCCTAAAGGGAACCCTGGGTGCATTAATGCCAGTCTTCTTCGGCCTTGACCGTCACTGGATTTTGTTTATCGGTATTTTTGCTGTTATCGGCCACTGTTTTTCAATCTTTCTTAAGTTCCGTGGTGGAAAAGCTGTCGCAACCAGTGCTGGTATTCTTCTAGCATATAATCCACTACTATTTGCTATCTGCTTTGCTTTTCTCGCTATAATCGTTTATACGACTAGCATGGTCAGCGTTGCTAGTTTGACTACGATCTTATTCTTTACAATTGCCACATTGTTCCTACATGATTGGATTTTAACCACTGTCGCTGCTATTATTACTGTCATTATTTACGTACGCCATATTCCTAACATTAAGCGACTTCTTAAGGGCAAAGAAAATCTTGTACCAGTTGGACTGAGATATAAAAAGCAACAACGCGAAAATCAAAAATAATTACTACTTCAAGCGACCATACAAAATGGCCGCTTTTTTATTCTTTTATTTTCCTTAAATTCAACGTCAAAACCCCTAGTTACTGATAAAATATGTTTAAAGCAGTTTAATCATTTAGGGGGAATATGGCAATGGATAAAAAATATCCCAGCAGATCTGAGTACCGTCGTTCACATGGTCTTAAAAAGTCCTTTTATCAAAAATGGTGGTTCTGGATCATAATTGTTATTTTGATTGTTGGTGGGGGTGCCGGCGGTTATTACCTGTACTCTTCTCAAAGTTCTTCAAATACTTCAAAAGTTGAAAAGAAAACAGCTAGTTCTAAGTCCAAACCAAAAAAGAAGAAAAAATCAATCACTACTTCAGAGATTACTTTAAAGAATTATAATGGTATCTATATTAGCGATAAAGATGGTCTATCTCTAGATATTTTAACGAAATATTTCGGCAAGTCAGCATCAAGTACTGTCAGCAAAGTAAATGATAAACAAACCAATATGGAAACATGGACTAAAATTGCTAACGGCACTAAGAATTCTAAATTAGTCGTGCAATTTTACAATGACCACGCTATTGAAAAAACTATCTCTGATCTTAAAGTAACTAGAAGTTCTAAAATTGCTTTAACTGATTACGTCAAAGTTGACAATGATCAATCAACCGATCAGGTCATGCAAATACTTGGCAATCCCAACTACTATTCCGAAACAAACCTTGATGGCACTACCACAACCATTTACAAGTACACATCGGGGCTAAATGGCGAAGATGGCGCTAACTGTACGATCAACTTCACTAATGGCAAGGTTAGTGGCAAGAGTCAATCTGGATTGAAATAATACTACAATTCCAAGCATTTTATATCGTCATTACTATGTTTTACAATATCCTTATAAAAAGTGATAAATAGGGGGATGTTCAGATTATGAAAGTTACAAAATTAGTCGTTGGAATACTGATGATTATTTTATCTCTATTCATATTTTTCGAAAGTATGGCAGCAGGATTTGTCAATACTATTGAAAACAAAGGAAATACTAGTGGTTCTGCCGGAGTTATAATGGCAATTGGTTTTCTTGCCGCGGGCATTGTTTATATTGCTACTAGAAAATTAACCAGTCTTGGTGGCGATATAGCCAACGCTATCGTTCTAGGATTATTCGGAATTATAGGTCTGGCTAATTCTGACAAAGTATACCAAGATTTACTAGTTTGGATCATTTTAGGTTTTATTATTGGATTTGGATTTCTAATCTGGCATATCGTCGCTAAAAAAACTAATCATAAACAACAAAGGAATAATAACAATCCTCAAAATAATAATTATTACAATTCCGGAAACAATGACACACCTACCAGAGCTCAATATCGACAAAATCATCGTAAATGACAAAAAAGTCTATTATCAGTAAATTATCTGATAATAGACTTTTTTCATCTTTAAACTATTTAACCGAGACACTGAAGTAAGCTTCAAATTGTTCTTTAGGAGCTAAACGGTTGATACCGTATTTAGTCTTAAATTGGCTGTCGCTGTCGTTTTTATCGGCAATCCCCCACCAGGGTTCGATACACATAAAGTTGCCTTCTGCGGGATATGAGGACCACATACCGAAGAACTTAGCGTTACCTGTATCTAAGATTACTTGACGTTCACTCTTATCACTAGAAATCGTTACTTGGGTAGGTTCATTCAAGCGATAAACGATAGCATCATTGACAAAGGCTTCGTGACTCAATGGAAAATCTTGATTGTCAACTTTTTTCTCATCATTGAGATCGACATTTCCAGTTTCCCCGTTGATTGGAATCAATGTTCTAGTTTCTTTAGGGTCAACTTTGACAGTAAAATCTTCGTAATTTAGGCCCTTTTCAAAAGGTACTGAGAATCCGGGATGTGCTCCAATTGAGAAGTACATATCCTCTGATTCCTCTAAACTGTCAACTAGGTAAGAAATTTGAACTGTTCCTTTAACTAGTTGATAAACGATTCTTAACTTAAAGTGATATGGATATTTCTCCAAACTGGCTTCACTTGTTGTTAAACTCAAGACCAACTTAGAATCTGATTGAGAGTCGAGTGTAAACTCTTGATCTCTAGCAAATCCATGTTGTGTCATGTGATATTCCTTATCATCAATGTAATAATGATTATCCTTTAAACGACCCACGATTGGGAACAGCACTGGTGCATGTCTTCCCCAAACATTAGGATTAGCTTGCCAAATGAATTCTACCCCTTCGGTATTCTTGACACTGATTATTTCAGCACCTAGAGACTCTACTTTAACGGTTAAAAAATCATTTTTTAATTGATAGACTGTCATAATTGCCCCCTATAGAATGTAACGTGAAAGATCTTGATCGCTGGCAATCTTACCAACTTGTTCACGAACATATTCACGTGTAATAGTAATATCTCCCATTTGCATATCTGGACCTTCATAAAGGATATCAGCTAAAATCTTCTCTAATACTGTTGAAAGTCTTCTTGCACCAATGTTTTGATTACTATTATTTAACTCAAAAGCAATTTTTGCAATCTCTTCAACGGATTCTTTAGTAAAAGTTAAATGAATTCCATCAGCTCTTGTAAGCGCTACATATTGTTTTGTTAAAGCATTATCTGGTTTTGTTAAGATTTGAATGAAATCATCTTCAGTCAAGTCTTGTAACTCAACACGGATTGGGAAACGTCCTTGCAATTCAGCAATCAAATCACTTGGTTTGCTTTCAGCAAAGGCACCACTGGCAATAAAGAGAATATGGTCAGTGTCAACGGGACCGTATTTAGTATTGATTCGTGAACCTTCGACAATAGGCAAGATATCACGTTGTACACCTTCACGAGAAACTTCACCAGAAGTCTTTTTGTCACCTGCAGCAATCTTATCAAACTCATCAATAAAGATAATGCCCTTATTTTGAGTTCTTTCAATAGCCTTTTGATAAATCTCATCATGATCAACCCGTTTAGCTGATTCTTGTTGAATCAACAATTCACGTGCTTCCTTGACAGGTAAAGTTCGAGTGATAGTCTTCTTAGGCATCAATGAATCCATCATACCGCTCATATCAAGACCCATTTGGCCCATTTGATCATCCATAGGACCAACTTTTTTAGACTCTTCAACCTTGATAGTTACTTCTTCATCTTCAAGCAACCCTTTGTCTAATTGTTCCTTAACTGATAGACGTTGATTACGAACATCATCTGTAACCTCAGAATTAGCGTCAGGATCTTCATCGACAGTATCAGCATTGTTAAAAATATTGCCTAATGGTTGACTACCATTTTGCATATTATTCAACATACTCATAAAATCGTTGTTATTTTGCTTTTGTTCTTTTTTGACACCAGGAGCGAGTAACTTAACCAATTTCTTGTCTACGTCACGGCGGACTTCTGGTCTAATATCATCAAACTTTTCTTTTTCAACCATTGAAACAGCAACACTAACTAAATCACGAACCATTGATTCGACATCACGACCAACGTAACCGACTTCGGTAAACTTTGTAGCTTCGACCTTAACGAAAGGAGCATTAACGATTTTAGCTAATCTTCTAGCAATCTCAGTTTTACCAACACCAGTAGGTCCGATCATCATTAAGTTCTTGGGTGTGATTTCTTGTTGAAGTTTTTCAGGTACTTGCATACGACGGTAACGGTTGTACAAAGCAATCGCCACAGCCTTTTTAGCATCAGTTTGACCAATAATATAATTATCTAATTGAGCAACAATTTGTTTAGGTGTTAATGTATCTGTCATTTATTAATCTCCACTCTAATTAAAATTTGTCTGAAATAATATTTTCATTGGTAAAAATATCAATAGATGAAGCAATCTTAATAGCTTCGACGGCCATTTCTTCAGCATTCATATCTTTAGCGTGACGTTGCATGGCGATTGCTGCTGCTTGAGCAAAATTACCACCTGAACCAATTGCAACAACATCCTCATCTGGTTCGATAACTTCACCACTACCAGAGATAAGTAACAAATTGTCTTTATCCATGGCAATAAGCATAGCCTCTAGTTTTTGTAGAGTTGGGTCTTTACGCCAGTCTTGTGCCAATTCAACTGCTGCACGCTTTAAATTGCCTGAATAGGCCTTTAATTTCTTTTCTAACCAATCTTGAAGAGTGATAGCATCTGCTACCCCACCGGCAAATCCAATAACCACTTGGTCATCGAAAATGCGTCTTACTTTGTGGGCTGAGCCCTTCATAATATATTTTTCACCTAATGTAACTTGGCCATCACCAGCAATTGCAGTGTGTCCATCATGTTTTACAGCAACTATTGTAGTCATTAATTTACCTTCTATCTTGGAAAATATTTTTTATAATCTTTTTGTAAATGTTCCATCGTCACGTGTGTATATATTTGTGTCGTCGACAAACTGGAATGTCCTAATAATTCTTGAACAGTTCTAAGATCGGCACCATGTTCCAGCATGTGCGTGGCAAAGGTATGACGGATCATATGAGGGTGAATATCAGCCGTTAAGCTTGTTTTTTTGATAACTTGATCCAAAATATACTCAATTCCTCGACTAGTTAAACCTTTACCACGATTATTTACAAAAACGTATTGGTGCTCTTGATGATTCTTTTGCATTAACTCTTTTCGACCGCCATTAAAATATTTCTCTAACGCGCTTTTGGCATAGCTTCCAAAAGGAACATAACGATCCTTGTCACCTTTACCATGAATCAAAACGATATTATTATCGAAATCAAGCTGGTCTAGTAATAGATTAGCACATTCACTCACACGCATGCCAGTGGCATAGAGCAATTCTAAAAGGGCTGAATTTCTTTGCGACAAAGGATCATCCCCTTTGACAGCTTCAAACAGTTCACCCATCTCTTTTTCATAAAAGAAACGTGGCAATTTTCGGCCTTTATGTCTTATCTGAACTAAGTCAAACGGATTTTGCTTAATAAACTTATTTCTAACCATAAAGTTATAAAACGACCGTAAGGCTGAAATTCTTCGGGCAACTGTATCAGTGGCATAATTTTCTTCATCTAAATATGTCAAGTAGGTTTCAACATCCACTCGACCAATTTTCGTAAAACCATTAAAACCACCATTTTTAGACAAAAAAGAAACAAAATTATCTATATCTTCCAAATAAGATTTTTTTGTTTCTTTTGAGTAATGATGATTAACCATTAAATTATCAACAAATTTATCGATTAATTCTTGTTCTATCATTTATTTTTGAATGTCCTCTTCATAATCTCCGTTTGGACAGAGTACTTGACGACCACCCTTAACTTTCTTTTCAACTAGGTAGTGACCATCTTTTGGACAATCACGTCCAATTGGTTTATCCCATGAAACAAAGTCACAGTCAGGATATCTAGAACAACCGTAGAAAATACGATTCTTCTTAGATTTTCTTTCAATAACTTGTCCCTTTTTACATTTAGGACAAATAACACCGATTTCCTTAACGATTGGCTTAGTGTTGCGACAATCTGGGAATCTTGAACAAGCATAGAATTTACCATAGCGTCCCATCTTAATAACCATTGGTGCACCACAGATATCACAATCCATTCCAGCAGGTTCATCTTTAATTTGAACTTTTTCAATCTTATCTTCGGCTGATTCAAGTTCTTTAGCAAAAGGTTTGTAGTAACGATCAACTACTTTAACCCAGTTTTCCTTACCCTCTTCGATGTTATCCAATTCATCTTCCAAATTGGCAGTGAAATCGATATTAACGATATCAGGGAAGTAATTTTGAATTAAATTGTCAACGATCTCACCAAGTTCAGTTGGTTCAAAGCTCTTACCATTCAATTTAACGTAATAACGTCTTTGAATGGTGTCAATTGTTGGCGCATAAGTTGAAGGACGACCTACACCATTCTCTTCCAAAGCCTTAACTAATGAGGCTTCAGTAAATCTTGCAGGTGGCTGTGTGAAGTGTTGAGCTGGATCATTTGATTGTAACTTAGCACTATCGCCTTCAGCAATTTCTGGCAAGATGTTGTCTTTCTTACTATTTTCAGAAGTACTTTGATAAACCTTACGATATCCTTCAAACTTCATTTTAGAACCATTAGCTCTAAACATAACTCCATTTTGAGAAAGATCGACTGTCATTGTGTCAAAAACAGCTGGTGTCATTTGACTAGCAACGAATCTCGACCAAATCAAGTCGTATAAGCGATATTGATCACGGCTAAGAACGTCTTTTAGTGACTTAGGTGTTCTCATAGTAGATGAAGGACGAATTGCCTCATGGGCATCTTGGGCTCCTTCTTGGTTCTTATCCTTACGTTCTTTAATAGCTGCAAATGGTTCACCATATTCTTCATGAATGAACTTCGAAGCTTCTGCTTCAGCAACTTTAGAAATACGCTTAGAATCAGTACGCATATACGTAATTAAACCAACGGTACCTTCTTTACGACCTAAGTTGATTCCTTCATATAATTGCTGAGCAATCATCATAGTTTTTCTTGTCTTGAAGTTTAGACGTTTATTAGCTTCCTGTTGCAAAGAACTAGTTGTGAATGGAGCAGCTGGGAATCTTTTACGTTCCTTTTTAGTAACTTTATCAATTTCAAAATCGTTCTTTTTGTCGACACGACCTAAAACCTCTTGAACTTGATCATTATTCTTTAATTCAGCTTTCTTTCCATCTAGACCATAAAAACTAGCCTTAAACTTATCTTTGCCATGTTTGAAGACAGACTCAATTGTCCAATATTCTTGAGGAACGAAACTTTTAATTTCATTTTCTTTTTCAATCACTAGTTTTAAAGCAATTGACTGAACACGTCCAGCACTCAAACCTTTTTTAACTTTAGCCCAAAGGATTGGGGAAATTGAATAACCTACCAATCGATCCAAAACACGTCTAGCTTGTTGAGCATCAACTAAGTTCATATCGATTGATCTAGGAGTTTTAAAAGCTTGTTTAACCTTATCTTTAGTAATTTCATTGAAGACAACACGATTCTTGCCGTCATCTTCCAATCCTAATAAGTGAGAAACATGCCAAGCAATAGCTTCACCTTCACGATCCGGATCGGCTGCTAAATAAACTCGTTTAGCTTTTTTAGCTTCTTTCTTTAAATCTTTAATAACAGGACCTTTACCACGAATGGAAATATACTTTGGTTCATAGTCATGTTCAATATCGACACCCATTTGACTCTTAGGTAAATCACGAACGTGACCTAAACTAGCAACTACGTGATAATTACGTCCCAAATACTTTTCAATTGTTTTTGCTTTTGATGGTGATTCAACAATCACCAAATTCTTTTGTGTTGATGGCACGCAAAGTGCTCCTTTCCAAAATGAATCAATTAAACTGTTCAATATATTAATCACAGAATTTTATTTTGTCAATTCAAAAGATAATTTTATCTTTCAAATATAATCTATAAATCATTAAAATTGATCAAAGGGATAGCCCCTTCCTCAATCAACTTATTACAACCAGCTGAAAGGTTAACATCAATTCTACCAGGAATCGCTAAGACATCCCGATTATTTTCTAGTGCCATATCAGCGGTAATTAATGAACCACTGCGTTTCTTAGCTTCAGTAACAATTACTTTTTTGCTTAGACCCGCAATTATCCGGTTCCGTTGAGGAAAATGCCAAGGCTCAATCTTGGTTTGCGGTGGATACTCGGTAATAACCAACCCCTTATGTTTAACTTCCGCTTGTAAGTGAAAGTTCTCCTTAGGATAGGCTACGTCCAAACCACTACCAATTACAGCAATCGTCTGTCCCTGGTTCTTCAGTGCGGCTTGATGAGCCCAGGAATCAACTCCTTTAGCTAAACCGCTCACAATAGTATAACGATTTACAAGTCTGGGGACAAGACCACCGATACAACGAAAACTATAATCTGACGCCTGTCTGGCACCAACGATGGCGACGCACTCAGTGTTAAGTAAAGCAATATTCCCCTCAAAAAACAAGAGTGCAGGTGGATTATAAATTGTTCTTAACAATTCTGGATACTCAGGATCCAAATAATTTATAGCTTTTTGTGAACCAATCTTTTGCTTATCAAATAGGAAACGAAATTTTTGAAATTTGTTAAAACCCCATTCGTCTCTTAATAAGTCAAACGATTCTGTTATTAGATTAGCACTATTTATAGATTTTTTTATAATTTTTAGCATTATTTGATTAGAAATCATTCCTGTTAAACGACATTTAATCAAAAAAATAGTTAATTCACTCATAATAAAAACATCACTCCCTTAACTCAAATTACGAAAGTGATGTTTAAATTTTAGTACAATTTAGAAATATTTTTAACTGGCGCAAAGCTCAAACGATGAATTTTAGTTCGACCAAATTCATCTAAAGCTGCTAAATGTTGTTTCGTTCCATAACCATCATTGTTCTCAAAACCAAACTCAGGATAGATTTTGCTGTACATCGTCATTAATCTATCACGGGCTACCTTAGCCACAATACTGGCCGCTCCAATACTCAAAGACTTAGCATCGCCTTTGATCAACTTGGTCTGCGGAATATCAACAGGAATAGTCATTGCATCCACCAAGATATGACTGGGTTTTAAGTAGAGATTATTGATTGAATCTCTCATGGTCAATTCAGTCGCATGATAAATATTCTCTTGATCAATCAACTGAGGACTACCCACTGCCACACTAATATCCAATGCTTGGGCACAAATCAACTTATAAAGCTCATTACGTTTAGCAATTGATAATTTTTTAGAATCATCTACTTCATATAAAGTATTATTAGCAGGCAAAATTACAGCCGCTGTGACAACTGGACCCGCCAAAGGACCTCGACCTACTTCATCGACTCCTGCTACCGCTAAATTTTGATCCCAAAAGGGTTTTTCTAAGAATTCCTTCTTGTGAAATTTTTCGATCAATTCTTTTTGTTTCAATCGCTTCTTATAATATTGCTCTAATAATTTTTTAATCCCACTACGTTCGTCTTGTGAAAACTCATTTAATAAGTCTTCACTTAAATCAGTTTCTTTTAAAAGCTTTTTTGCTTCGGTGATCGTGTACTTACTCTTCATAAAACTCCCCAGGAATATCAAACGTGAGACGTCCCAATTTCAACTTTCTAACGTCATCGATAATTCTTCTTGAAGCCCGATCATAATCTTCTCTATAACCGAATTTCTTTGTTAAATTCATTAACAATTCTGGTGTCGTATGATTGAAAATATCAGACTTATCTAATTTATAACTTTCTAATAGTTGATCCATGTAATGGGTCTCTAAGAAATTGAGCGCATAAATAGCTACATCATCAGGTGCATAGATTTTATCTTTGATAGCCCCTGACAAAGCAAGTTTCATTCCCACCTTAGGATCATCGATCTTAGGCCACAAGATACCAGGAGTATCGAGCAAGTCAATTCCAATACTAGTCTTCAACCAATTTTGATTTTTAGTAACACCTGGTTTATTACCCGTAATGGCAACGTTCTTTCCTACCAGGCGGTTTAAAATAGTTGATTTACCAACGTTAGGAATCCCAATGCACATTGCCTTAATACGATAATTTTGTACGCCATTACGTTCATAACGTTCAATCTTATCGGATAATTCTGAACGAATTAGACTTTTAATTTGTCCTAAGCCTTTACTGTGCTTAGCATCTAGTTCAATTGACTTAGTACCCTCTTGTTCAAAATTAAGTTTCCAGTCAGCTGTGACTTTAGGATCAGCCAAATCTGACTTATTGAGGATAATAATATGCTTCTTTTGATCAATAATTTGTTCTAGAACCGGATTTCTGGATGAAAAAGGCAACCTTGCATCAACGATTTCAAGTACGATGTCTACCAATTTAAGACGATCTTGTACTTGATTCTTTGCCTTGTTCATATGTCCCGGATACCACTGTAATGCCATTGTCCTCACCTATTTTCTATCTATTTCTTGATACTTTTGATATGCTTCATCAAAAATTGACATGCTAGGTAAATAACCCGCATTCAATTCTAAATATTCCGATATCTTTTGATAGTTTTCCTCATGCTTTGGGAAAGACTGATCGTGGAATGCATTGTTGGCAAACTCTGCCTCAGGCTCGACACTATCAGCATTTCTCAACGTCATTAAAAATTCATAAAAGCTTCTACGCATCTTTACTCCCTTCTATTGATTGTCGGTGATCTTTGTATTCATTACCTCAAATGATAACTTGTCGTTCTTTAAATCGATCTTCTTTGCACGAATACCGTATCCTTCTTTGGTAGTAAATTTAGTAAACTTCAACAACATAGTCTTATTTTTACCATTAATACTTACCCAGTCAGGGGTCTTAAAGCTATTCTTAATATAATTCATTACAAACGAAATTGGCAATGATAAGTCCCCAATCTTCATTTCTTTAGCCTTAAGGAGTACATCCCCGTTAGTTTTAGCATATGGTTGCATTAGGATAGTGAAATGTATCTTGGCACCCAAAAATTTAATAGCGCCCGACAATTCAGCATCTTTTTTCAATACTAATTGATATTCAGTTTTACCATTATTCAAAGTGTTCTTTAAGTAATACTGGGCCATCTTGTTAGCTTCGGCTTTGTTCATATTAACAGTAAAAACTTTATCATCACTATTGATTTTAGAACTGACCTGATAATTTTCAGTCGGTGAACTCAACACTTTAGTTCCCAAATAGCCAAATCCTAATACTAAAATTGCTACTAAAGCAATAAATGCATATTTCCAATAATTCTTATTCTTCATAATTATTTAAAAAGCCACTCCTTTTTAGTAACACTCACTTCATCGAATACTCTTTGTGTCATCATATCGTACCCAGTCCCATTAGGATGGAAATGATCCTTCTTATAAAGGTATGGATTAGTACCTGTCTTCTTCACTTTTTTATCGATAGTCTTATTCTGATACAAGTTATTAATATCCACGAAATAAGTTTTATTGAATTCACCAGCTATCTTGGCAGAACCCTTATTCCAGTTAATGAATGCTATTTTAGCATTTTTTACATTCGATAAGTAGATACTAAAAGGATTATAAATTCCGATCAAATAAATTGGCGCTGAATCATTATAATTTCTGATATCAGTTAATAATTGTTTTAATCTCTTGTCAAATTTAACTTGTTCATCGGCAATGTCACCAGCAGTTAAATCAATTCCTTTACGTTGCAATAGATGCATGAAGTCATTGCCACCTACTGTTACAGTAATAATATCAGCCTTAGGCAGATCCTGATGCATTTTTTTATCGGATTTGATGCGGGCCATAATTTGGCTACTTGTATCACCAGAAACACCATAATTATGCGATTGTGTTGGCACTTTATAATTTTCTTGAACTTTAGATTGTAATCGAGTTACGTAACCACCGCCAGCTTTAGAAGAATCGCCAACCCCTTGCGTCAATGAATCTCCCACTGCAACAATACTGATCTGTTTTTTCTTAGGAATAACTTTTTTCTTCGGCTTAACTACTTTCTTTGTAGTTTTTGCTACCTGTGTCGTTGTTTGATTATTCGACTTTTGATTCATGAAGTAATAAGCTCCACCACCAACTGCCACTACTATTAAAATTACTACTATGATTCCAATACTTTTTTTCTTCATTAATCTAATCCATCTTTCAAAAAAAAGCTGATGCATTATTCATCAGCTTTTACTCTGTATAAAATTCAATTGCAAAGGCGCCAGAACCAGCATGTGTTGCAATCACTGGACTTGTTACTCTTATAAGTAGCGGCACGTCAGGAATAATCTCTTCCAATTTAGCCTTTAGCTCATTAACATAGTCCATTTTATCAACATATGAAATTCCCACAGCTTTGATATTCTTCAAGCCTTTGATTTCTTCCATTACATTATTCATATACTTTTCAATCGTCTTACGTCCACGTCCACGTTTGGCAATATCCAAGCTATTATTTTTTAAGGTTAAAACTAAATTGATATTTAACAAGGTTGAAAGAGTTCCCGCAAATCTACTCAAACGCCCTCCACGGAGAATGTTTTCAATACTTGTAACACCCATGTAGAGATAAGTGTGCGCACGAAGCTCATCTAAAGCCTGTTTGATTTCTTCAACAGATTTACCTTCTTGAGCCATTTGAGCTGCTCTAATTACCTGAAAACCTTGGGCACGATCAGTAAATTGTGTATCAATAACAGTCATGTTGCGGTCAACCATATCAGCAACTTGTCTAGCAGCATTAATCGTACCACTGATTGCTGGAGTCATAATCAAAGCCAAAATATCAGTATAATCATCAGGAACTTTATCAATAATATCCATAAATGTCCCAATTGATGGTTGTGATGTTTTTGGTAAGTCTTTTGAAGAGTCCATTTCTTCGACGAATTTTTCCCTCGTAATATCAACGCCGTCAACATAAGTCTTCTCGTCAATACTAATGGTCAAAGGAACAACACTAATATTATATTTTTCTATTTCCTCTGGAGTTAATTGTACCGATGAATCGGTAAGGATCTTTACTTTGCTCATTTTATCCCTCTTTCATAGGGTCTTACTTCTTATTTACTTTTAATTATTATAACAAACTTAATAGCGTCTAATGATAAATAACTGAGCATTTTTCTAAAATAAATATGCTCAATCTTAATTAATTATACAATACCGAAGCCATATGAAAAGCCTTGTAAGACGTTTATAATAAATAAAGTAATCAATCCAAATAATTGAGGTTTTAATATGACAAAAGAACATAAGTTTTCTAGAGCTTATTTAATTACAGATCAAGTCTTCAGTGCTGTTACTCATGGCATTGGCATTATTCTCGCTATTATAGGTGCCATTTTCCTACTGATCAAGGGGTTCCAGCAAGGAAAACCCTTAAACATCACTGCCTATTTTATCTATGCTTTTACCTTATTTTTTCTATATTTAAGTTCAACTTTATTTCATAGTTTATACTTCACTAAAGCCAAAGGTGTGTTTCAAATTTTTGATCACAGTTCCATCTTCTTAATGATTGCTGGGACCTATACGCCTTATTGCCTAATTGCTCTACATTCCACATTTGGAATCGTCATTTTAGCATTTATCTGGCTTCTGGCAATTGGTGGCATTCTTTATAAGATCTTCAATGTCGGCCGCTTCAAATACTTTGAAACACTACTTTACGTTCTCATGGGCTGGGCTATTATTATCGCCATGAAGCCACTTTATTACGCTATCGGAGGTGCTGGAATAGCGCTATTAGTTGCTGGTGGCGTGGCTTTCACCTTAGGTGCTTGTCTATATCTGATGAAAAACATCAAGTATATTCACGTCATTTGGCACATTTTCGTTATGATCGGTACTGCATTAATGTACTTTTCAGTATATTTTTACGTGGTCTAAATTTTATCCCACGTCTCGAAGGTATATGGATAGATATTCTTATCATCTATCTTACCTTCTTTTTTTTCGACTAATTTGAACTTGCTATAATCAATCGGACACATCTTCGTATCGCCAGTGAATTCATGATCAATTCTCGTTAAATACAAACGGTCGACATCATTTTGAAACAACTTAAAGATGCCACTACCACCGATAACCATAACTTCATCGTCTGGTTGAATATATTTCTTCAAGTCGGCTTTGTCATTAATCAAAACAACTGATTCTGGTACTTGGTAATCAGGATTTTGAGAAAGAACTATATTTAATCTCTTTGGCAAAGGACCATTAGGAAAACTTTCAAAAGTCTTTCTTCCCATAACAACAGGATGATTGATCGTCACCTCTTTGAAATGGTGCAAATCATTTGGCAGTGACCATGGTAAGTGTCCTTTTTCACCGATGATGTGGTTCTTATCTTCAGCCCAAACAAAACTTATCATTATTAATTCCTCCTAAACGGCCACAGGTGCCTTAATAGCAGGCTGTGGGTTATAGTCTTTTACGATTATATCGGAAGCTTCGATTTCAAAAATGCTTTTATCACTCTTAATCTCTAGTTGTGGACCAGCCACTGGTTTACGACTAAGTTGTTCTTTTACTTGATCTAGATGATTCAAATAAATATGTGCATCACCCAAGGTATGAATGAATTCTCCTACCTCTAGTCCAGTCTCACGTGCGATTAAATGCGTCAAAAGTGCGTAACTAGCAATATTAAATGGTACCCCTAAGAAGAGGTCCCCACTTCGTTGATAAAGCTGACACGACAATTTACCGTCATTTACGTAGAATTGGAATAAAGTATGACATGGTGGTAAAGCCATTGTTGGCACATCCTCTGGATTCCAGGCACTAACGATCAAACGACGTGAATTCGGGGTAGTTTTGATTTGTTCAATAACATTAGCAATTTGATCAATGAAACCACCATCACGTTTTTGCCAATGACGCCACTGAGCTCCGTAAACATCGCCTAAATTACCATACTTTTGTGAAAAGGCATCATCCGTTAGGATTGCTTGATCAAACTTGTCTTTTTGAATTTTATATTCCTTGGCAAAATCTTGATCCACTAAACTGCGGCGGCCGAAATCACTCATATCTGGTCCGGTATAATCTGTGCTTTCAATATAGTTCTTAAACGCCCATTCGTCCCAAATATGGTTCTTATGTTCCAATAAGTATTTAATATTTGTATCGCCATGCAAAAACCACAACAATTCACTTTTAATTAAACCAAAAGGAATCTTTTTAGTTGTCAAAAGTGGAAATGACTCTTGCAAATTAAAACGCATTTGATAACCAAAGGTACTTATTGTTCCGGTTCCTGTACGATCACTTTTTTTGTGACCTTGATTCAAAACATACTGTAAAAGATCTAAATATTGTTGTTCGTTGTGCATTTTCTTCTCCTAAGCAAATTGACTTAAATATTCCCAACGTTCCATCAGTTTTTCTTCTTCTTGATTCTTCTCATCAAGTTCTCTTTGACAATCCATCAATTTTTCATAGCCATTGTCCGGATTGTTCAATTCATCTTGCAAAGCCGATATTTCAGAATCCAATTTATCGATCTGAGGTTCTAGTTTTTCGTATTCTTTCTGTTCTGCGTAAGTCAACTTCTTTTTAGGCTCGGTTTTCTGCTCAGCTTTTTGCTTAGCTTCAACGTGTTTTTGTTCTTTAACTTCATGGTGCTTAGCTTGCTTCTTTTCAGTTGCTCGTTGTAAGTAAGCTGAATAAGAATCGTAGCTTTCCTCAATTTGACCCTGGCCTTCAAATATCAACAATTTATCAGCAATCTTATCTAGGAAATAGCGATCATGAGAAACCGCCAAAACAGTTCCTTTGAAACTACCTAAATAATCTTCCAAGATCGTCAAAGTTTCAATATCTAGATTATTTGTTGGCTCATCGAGTAGTAACACATTGGGTTGATCCATCAAGATAGCTAGCAAGTACAAACGGCGCTTTTCACCACCAGATAGCTCACGAATGAAAGCACCCTGCATTTGATGATCAAACTTAAAGGTATCTAACATCTGCGAAGCTGACATGTGTTCTCCATCAGAATTTCTAACACCTTGGCCAATACTCTCCAAATATCTGATAACACGTTTATCGGGATCCATATCTCTAGTGTGCTGTGTGTAATAGCCGATTTTAACAGTCTGACCAGTCTTAATTTCACCGGCATCAAGTGGAATCTGCTTAGCAATGGCATTCAAAAAAGTAGTTTTACCAGAACCATTAGATCCAGTTATCCCAATACGATCACCACGTGATACTAAATAACTGAAATCCTTTAAAATAATGTGTTGTGCAAATTTCAAACTGGCATCTTTAATATCGAAAACATCATTACCCAAACGTTGTTGAGCAATATCGATCGACATTTCTTTTTGAACATCTGGTTTATCTTGTAGGTCTTCTTTTAAATTAGTAAAGCGATCTTTTCTGGCTTGTTGCTTAGTTCCACGGGCCTTAACACCTGCACGCATCCATTTCAATTCTTGCTTGTAGAGTTGTGTCTTATGATGCTGCTCTGAAGCATAGATCTCTTCATTATCAGCCTTTTGTTGCAAGTATTTCTCATAGTTACCATCGTATTCAGTCACATTACGATTTTCAATTTCGAAAATTCTTGTCGCTACTTCATTCAGAAAATAACGATCATGGGTCACGAATAAAACTGAACCCTTATATTTACTCAAATAGGCTTGTAACCAATCAATCGCTTCATAATCCAAATGATTAGTTGGCTCATCCAAGATCAAAAGATCAGCTTCAGAAATTAGAGTTTGAGCTAAAGCCACACGTCTTTGTTGTCCACCGGACAATTCAGAGATCTTCTTATCTAGCTCTGTAATACCCAACTTATTCAAAATTGATTTAACATCAGATTCCATTTGCCAAGCTTCAGAAGCATTCATACGTTCCTGTAACTTAAAAAACTCATTTTGAATTTTAGTATCAGTTGAATTGGCATTAAATTTAGCCAAAGAATTCTCATATTGACGAATCAATTGGAACTTTTCGCCACTACCATTAAAAACAGCATCGATGACTGATGAATTTTCATCCAAATCTGGTTGCTGCTTTAGGTAAGAGATCTTATAGTCTTTAGGGCTATCGACATTGATCGTATTCAAATCGCTATTATTAACAATACCGTCCAAAAGGGTGGTTTTACCGGTACCGTTAAGTCCTAAAAGACCGATTCGATCTCCTTCGTTAACTGTGAAAGTAACGTCTTTAAAAAGTGTTCTTTCTCCAAATGATTTTGATGCATTAGTTATATTTAAGGTTTTCAATTAATTTTCACCACTATAAATAAAAAATTCCTCTACCAATGTGGATAGAGGTATCGAACTGATCAGTATTTATTATCACATGTCAGCCACTGATTGTAAAACTGGTTCTTACTTAAATTTCGTTCAAATTCGGTTATGGTTTAAGGTTGCCGTCCTCCGCAAAAATCGGAAATGCTGTTGGAACGCTATGGGCACGATTCGGAACTAATCATTTTACACTTCGTGCAAAATAATGGATTTCCAAAGTCGGCCTCATTGTAAATGGCAAAGCCATTAACAATGATTTCATAGCTGAACGCATTTCCAATTTTTGCTCCGGACTAAAGAGCACTTCGATTATTTAGTTTGAGATAAACTATTTAATCCAATACTTTCCCTGTTTTGAATATTACTTTTAAACCAAAAGAAACGTTCATCATTATTGGTAATTCTAAATGCCAGAAAGATAAAAATATCATGCATAATCTTATATTAATTTTCTTCCGATTACATGAAATTAAAATCTATCCAGATACTACAAATAATAGAATCAAAAATCTAGTCGGTAGTAGAAAATCTGTGGGCCCTCAGTGGCGAAATTCTACTTAGCTTGCGTAGCAAGGTTAGTAGAAGACCGGACTTGAAGATCCATGATTTTTCACGAAGTGAAAAATTATTAGCTTCAAGCCGTGTCCGCCACGTTCCAGCGGCCCACAGATTTTCTACTACCGACGGCATCATACTAGTACTCTTTTAATTGATTTAATTCATAATACAGCTGTTGGACACCACCAAATCTAACCAAAATTTTCTCACGTTCTTTATCAAAATAAACTACTGAGCCCACTTGGTTCTTCATCGCATCTGCTTGATCAACTATCTGCACGACAGATCCTATTTTTAAATTTCCCATAATTACCCCTATCCAATAAAATACGGGGCACAAGTCAAATAAATCAACCAATGTCCCGTACTTTTAATTAAAGCTCTTGTTTGTATAAGTCATATACTGTATTTTCTTGATCAATTGTAATAAACAAATTGCCGTTCTTACTTGAAATTGCTGAAGTTTGATAAGCATTATCCAAACCTTCGGCATCTTTTTGCTTGAATGGGAAGTAAATTTCCATTGGTTCCTTACCCTCATCATCTTCAAAAACGATGTCGCATTTTTCGATGTCTTGATACTTAATGATACGGTTAAACATACCATCTGCTAAGGCTGCTGTTGAAACATCAGTATCTTTGATGTAATCGGCTGCAGGTAGAATTTCAATTCTAAAACGCTTGCAAGGATGAATTTCTTGCATACGTCCTCCTGCAATACGTCCATAACTTGTTGTTACACGAGAAATCCAAACATCACTCATTTCGCTATGGTCAACTGTCCATGTATCATCATTTCTAAAATAAAATTTCAATTCCTTAAAAACGTGCTTAGTCATATTACCACCCTTTCAATCATAAAATACTTACTGATTTCATAATAACACAGGGTTATTGATTACTTAACAAATAATGTCTTAATTCATCAAAATTATTGTAAACGTTTCCTTCCACGACAGCTCGCTCTATTTGCGACATTGACTTTCCAATAATTGGACCTGGTTTTACACCTAAGATCTCACTGATATCCTTACCCGTAATTGCCAAATCGTGACTACTTTTAATGGAAATTTGAGCCACTCTTTGTTCCAAAGCTGAATAGTCGAATTCAATTTTTAGCATTTGGCAAAGTTTGACTACCCGTTCAAAATTATTCAAACCAAATTTATAGATATTCCACAGGTCGTAATCTTGGTTTTCAAATAAATGCAACATGTCCAAACTGTTAACACTTGTTTCGCGGGTCTTATTAGAAACCTTCCAATCACGTAAAAACTTATTAAACTCGGGATGGTTCATGTTTAAAACATATCCAATAGCTGTCCAAGCCGCATCTTCATCGACAAAGGTACCTTTACTATTCAACAATTCTGCCAGTTCCATTCGCTGGTCTTTAAAACCGGGACAATATTCACTTAAATTCAATTTGAGAAAATCAGCGAAGCCCGTTTCCCATGACTGACTTAACAGCAATTTGACGAATTCTTCACGAATACGTTCAATTGCAATTTTAGAAAGTAATGGCGCATTATCAGCAATCGCTTGTGCAGTTTCATCCTCAACTTGGAAATTCAACTGTGCTTGAAATCTAACTGCCCGCATCATTCTCAGGGCATCTTCGTGAAATCTAGCTTCTGCCTGACCGACAGCTCGAATAACTTTTCTATCCAAATCCTTTAAACCATCGAATTTATCGATCACATTGCCATTTAAATCAACTGCTAAAGCATTAATCGTAAAATCACGACGTTTCAAATCGTCCGCTAATGATCTTACAAAAGTAACTTTATCTGGCCGACGATAGTCCTGATAACCAGATTCAGTTCTAAAAGTAGTAATTTCATAGGAATCATCATTCAAAAGCACAGTGACGGTACCATGTTGAATCCCGGTATCAATTGTTCTCTTGAAAATCTTTTTAATTTCTTCTGGATAAGCACTAGTGGCAATATCAACATCGTGAATAGGTAATCCTAAAATATGGTCGCGCACACTTCCCCCAACGAAATAAGCCTCAAACCCGGCTTGTTCAATCTTTTCTAATACTGGTAACGCCTGTTTAAAATCTTCAGGAAGTTGTTTGATTTGCATATTTTTACCTCACTTAATCATAAAAGTCTTTATATATTATATACCAATCGCGTATGTTACTGAATAACGACCTACTTTAAGTATTTAGTTTTAAAGAATTATTCAGAAATCATGAAAATAAAATAGCGTCTATTCAGGATTCCTCTGCCAAACGTGATGGAATTCTAAATAGACACTATTCTTTTTTAGAAAGATATATTAAATCTGATCTAGTAAATCATGCATTTCCTCATTATCTGGATCTTGTTTTAAGTACAACTGAATGACAGGCTTGAGAACATCATTATTACCCGTGCTACGAAGGATTTCAATTAAATCTGATAAGTAGTCCAGATTATCCTTAAAATCGTCGAGAACTAGCAAAATATTCTCCTGAGCCTTATCAACGTCGTCAGTTTCAAACTCTGACTTAGCCAAATTCCAAACTAGTTTTGGATTATTACTGATGTCACGACCATTCAATAAGTCAAGATTGCTCTTGAATTGACCCTTAGTTACATAGTAATCACTCAATTTGATTACTAGTGGCAATGGATTTTCAACTGTCTTGATTCCTTTTTCGATAATCTTGATAGCACCCGTAGGGTCTTCAGCAGTTCCGGCATCAAAAGCAATTTGGTAAAGTTTGTCATCCAACTCATTTAAGTTCAAACCTAGTTGAGCATACTTAAAGGCATCGGAATTCTTCTTAATGTTTAAATAATCTTCAGCCAAAATAGAATAGGCAGTTGGGTAATCACGGTTAGTCTCCAACAATTTTTCTAAAATACTGATTGATTTATTATAATTTTTAACTTGATTATATAAGAAGCCCAATTGGAATTGAGCATCTTCATTTAATTCGATGGCATTTAAATCTTCATATGCAACAATTGCCTCTTCATACTGGCCATCCCCCGCTAAAGAACTAGCCTTCCGTAAAACAATTGAAATACCAGAATAATTCTTGATACCCATATCTAGTAACATATCGTAATATGTCAAAGCCTTACTGAACTTATTCTCATCGAAATATACTTCAGCTAAAGCAAACTTGAATACTTCTTCATCGGGAAATTCTCTGATACCGTTCAATAATTTTTGTTCACTAACTTCATACAAACCTTGGGATTGATAAATATCGGCTGAAACCAACAAATTCTCAGCATAGGCTGGTGAGTCGGGCGTAATCTGAGAAATATAATTTAGGGCCTGATCGGTATTTCCATCTGACACGGCAATTTCAGCCAAACGAGATAAAATTTGTCCTTCAGTTGGATACATGGCCAATAAATGATCGTAAATCGTCTTAGCTTGGACAGATAGACCACGGCTCATTAACGTTTCTGCTAGTGAAAATTGTGTCTGATCATCGTCTTGGGCAATTGATTCTTGAATCAATGGATCAACTTTTGAAAAGTCACCATCATCAATTGTTTCTATAACTTCATCTGCTTTACTCAAATTGTTACCTCCGTATTTTTGCGTAAAAAAAGACGGTCTAATGACCGCCCCTAATTAAAAAAGAATTATTTAACTGAATCCTTCAAAGCCTTACCTGGTTTAAATGCAGGAACCTTGCTTGCAGGAATCTTAATTTCTTCACCTGTTTGTGGGTTGCGACCCTTACGAGCTGCACGTTGACGTACTTCGAAGTTACCAAAGCCGATCAATTGAACTTTGTTGCCTTCTGATAAGTTTTCTTGGATTGTTTCAAAGACTGCATCAACAGCTGAAGTTGCATCCTTCTTTGTCAAACCAGTTTTACTTGCTACACTATCGATAAGTTCAGCTTTATTTGCCATATGTAAAAATACCTCCGAAATTTGTAAAAAATTTAGAACACATGAACTATTTGAATGCGTTCATTATTCTATTTACAAAACTACCATAGGAATGTCGATGTGGCAAGCATTTAGGCCGTTTTTTACGATAATTTCTTTTAAATATAAATATATTCATAAAAGCGTGTGAAATACCACCGTTTTAGGTTCTATTTACGTTTTCTAGGCAAGATTTTAATTGGTGTTCCTTCGAAGTCAAAAGTATCTCGCAATTGATTCTTCAAGAAACGTTCATAAGAGAAGTGCAACAATTCATTATCATTAACGAAAACAACGAATGTTGGTGGTTGAATAGCCACTTGTGTCATGTAATAGATACGTAATCTCTTACCGTTAACCAATGGTGTTGGTGCAATTGAAGTAGCACGCAACAATAGATCATTCAGAACAGCTGATTGAATTCGACGGTGACGGTTATCGAAGACACGTGTTACTAGTTCTGGAATTTGGTCTAAGCGTTGACCCTTAATTGCTGAAGTAAAGAGAATTGGAGCGTATGACAAGTATTGAAATTCAGCTCTAATTTGATTCTCAAAGTCTTGCATGGTATGCGTATCTTTCTTTAAAGCATCCCACTTGTTGACGACGATAATAACACCTTTACCAGCATTATGAGCGTAACCGGCAACACGTTTGTCTTGTTCACGAATACCCTCTTCAGCATTCAATACAACACAGACAACGTCAGACTTATCAATGGCACTCAAGGCACGCAATACAGAGTACTTCTCCGTATTTTCATAGACCTTACCACGTTTTCTAATACCCGCAGTATCGATCATCGTGAAGTCCTTGTCGAGTTTTTCATCATGGTATTTAGTATCGACGGCATCACGAGTCGTTCCTTGCATGTCAGAAACGATAACACGCTCATCGCCTAAAATAGCATTAACTAATGATGATTTACCAACGTTGGGACGGCCAATAAAACTAAATTTGATTGACTCGTCGTCCTCATCCTTATCTTCATTAGGAAATACTTTTACGATCTCATCCAATAAATCACCCAAACCAGTTCCTTGTGAACCGGAAATAGGATTAGGATCGCCAAATCCTAATGAATAGAAATCATAAATATTTTCACGTTGTTCTGGGTTATCAGCCTTATTAACTGCTAGGACAACAGGTTTCTTTGTACGGTAGAGAATCTTAGCAACATCCTCATCCTCTTTAGTAACACCATTTTGTCCATTAACAATAAAGACAATAACGTCAGCTTCATCAATCGCAATTTCAGCTTGGTTCTTGATTTGGACTGACATCTTTTCTCCGCTCATTTCAATACCACCGGTATCGATCAAACGGAATTCTTTTCCAAGCCAACTAGCACGTGAATAAATACGATCTCTAGTTACACCCGGTGTATCTTCAACAATAGATAATCTTTCATTAATTATTCTATTGAAAATAGTAGATTTACCAACATTGGGGCGTCCTACTAACGCAACTACTGGAACAGCCATAATCTACCTCCCTACTTATGTTCATTAACTATTTCTGTAACTTTTTTAACAACTTCTTCGATGGTCATATCTGAAGTATCAACTTCGATAGCATCGTCTGCCTTCTTCAATGGCGAAATTTCACGATGTGAATCCTTGTAATCGCGGGCAGCAATTTCATCTTGCAATTCTTTCAGTGGCGTATTGATACCACGCTCAAGGTTTTCCTTATAACGTCTTTGCGCACGTACTTCTACACTCGCAATTAAGAAAATTTTTACTTCCGCATTAGGCAAAACAGTCGTTCCAATATCACGACCATCCATGACAATATTATTATTGTTTGCCATATCACGTTGCATTTGAACCAATTCCGTTCTAACTTCCTTGATTGCTGAGACTTGAGAAACGTTATTAGTAATCTCTTCTGTTCGAATAGCATCTGAAACGTCCTCATCATCTAAGTAAACGTGTTGACCATCTTCTTTATTAAGAAAATGGATCTTGTGTTCAGACATTAACTTCAAAATATTGAAAGTATCACCATACCCTACATTATTCTTTTTTGCAAGTAATGTTACTGTACGGTACATCGCACCAGTATCACAATAAACAAAATCTAAATTTTTGGCAATTAATTTAGCAATAGTACTTTTACCAGCTGAGGCTGGTCCATCGATTGCAATTTGCATCTAATTTCTCTCCTTAATAAAAGGGCCCAGACAAAAATGTCAGAGACCCTTAATTACTTATCTATTTTACTCTTAATGTTGTACCTGGTGTCAATGTACCAACATTACCATTCATACTCTTTAATTGAGCAGTAGTTAAATTGTTGTTGTAAGCAATTCTAAACCAGTTGTCACCGGCTTTTACTGTATAGTATGAAGCTCCACTGTTGGCATTACTATCAGTAGTGCTTGAAGTATTGGAACTGTTGGAACTATCAGTACTATTTGATTGGTTAGCTTGTGATTGTGAATCTGACGTAGTTGCGTTAGAAGTACTGTTATCACTTGCTGTAGTATTGCTGCTATCTGAAGCAGTATTACTATCATTATTTGTTGCATTTGAATCTGAACTATTATCTGTTGTACCAGAATTACTATTACTGTCAGTATCGTTACTTGAAGAATTGTTGCTGCTTGTTGACTTCTTTGTTGTTGTCTTCTTAGTAGCCTTCTTCTTAGGTGTAGCTTTCTTGGTAGTTTTCTTCTTCTTAGTTGACTTATCTTTATTCTCAACTGATTTAGCAGATTGAGTACTATCTAAGTCACCGCCGCCACTACCTTTGACTGCGTTAATAACTACTGGTGTGAACATAATAATAATCAGAGCAATTACCAAAGTAACAACCAAAGTATGATTGCCACGTTGTTTCTCTTTGGTTACAGCACGAGAGACATGTCCATCATCATCGGTATCAGTGTCGAAACTCTTTTCCCAAGGTTTAGCATCCTTGGAATCATCTGCCTCTTCATCATCTACTGGTTCTGATTGATCAGCTTCAGGTTCCGATTCTTCTGGAACAGACTGGTCATCCTGAGGTGCTTGTTCATAATTATTATCGTCATAGTTTGGTTCAGGATTAGTATCTTGTTTTGCTTCGCTTAAATGATCTTGGCTTTCTTCAGATTGAAGATGATCCATAGAATCCTGATTCTCATCCATCGCTGAATTATCAGTATCTTCTACGGGTGCATCATTAGAAGTTTGATCGTCAGAAACCGCACTCGTAGGCGCTGTACCATCACTAATTAGATGATATTTCTTCAAATCTTCGAGACTAACCGATCCCTCAAGTCCTTGTGTGGATTTAGGAACGCGAGAATCGCCAGACATATTGTTTTTATCCTTATCGGCCATTAAAAACCAACCTCCTAATTTCTATCTCTTAAAGCATATCATAAAAGTTTAAAATTTTTCTTTAAAGATTTATAAAATTCCGTTAGTTTCTCATTTTATTGAGAAATGTCCCTTAATACGTGGATAAACAATCATTGTAGCGGCTGAAATAATCAGTGCCTTAACAATATTAAATGGTACCACACCTGTTGCCACATATTCGGCCAAACTCATATTAAGTTTCATTCCAATCACGCCCATGTAAAGTGGCATCACGACAAAGTAATTTAACAGTGACATAATAACTGTCATTACCACTGTTCCTGAGATTACAGCCATAACCTTTTGATTCTTCTTCCAAAAGTAATTGAACGGTAATAATAGAGCAACTGAACCTACAAAGGCAGCACCATTACCAATCAAACCGGCTACACCACTCCCAGTCACGATAACATGTACCATAGACTTCAATAACGCTATCAGAACACCACCAACTGGACCAAAAGCAAAGGTTCCTATCAAAGTTACCACATCACTTAAATCAACCTTTAAGAAAGGTAACCAGAATAAGATTGGAAATTCAAAGAACATCAAAATTGTTCCTAAAGCAGCAAAGACCGCCACTCCAATTAACTCGTGCATTTTATCTAAACTTTTCCCCATTAAAATCAACCTCTTCAATTCCAATTGATTTCCAAAGAAAAAAGGCCTATTTTGGGCACACCAAAACAGACCTTAACCTTCTGTTTTCTTTCATCTAGACTTTAACTATCGGTACTGGAATTACACCAATTCAACCAGCAATGCTGGGTCGCGGACTATACCGCCGGTCGGGAATCACACCCTGCCCTGAAAACCAATTATTTAATTTTATACACATAATATAGCAGAACGCTTGTTACAGTTCAACTGTAGAGTTTTTTGATGTTTGAACCAATTACCTATAAATTAGCGATTATCTTGTTTCAACTGAGCGACTTCTTGTCTAGTTAAATCACGATACTTTCCGGATACTAAACCGTTCAATGTCAAGAAACCATAGTTCTCACGAGCCAATTTTTCAACCTTGTGACCAACAGCATCGAACATATTCTTAACTTGATGATTATGTCCTTCATGAATAGTTATTCTAACGATTGAAAAGTTCTTTTTCTTATCCTTAGACATAACTTTGACTTTCGCACGAGATGTTGTGTAATCCTTAAACTTGATTCCAGATTCTAATTTCTTGATTTCTTCAGTTTCTAGAATACCTTCAATTTTAGCCACGTAAGTCTTGTCTACGTGATAACGTGGGTGCATCAAATGATTGGCGAATTCACCATCATTTGTCAACAACAATAAACCAGAAGTATCGTAATCTAAACGACCAATTGGATAAACACGTTCTCTTACGTCTTCTTCCAATAAATCAGTAACTACTTTTCTGCCTTTGTCATCTTTAACTGCAGAAATCACCCCACGAGGCTTGTACATCAAAATGTAACGTTTTTTTTCTGTTTCAAGAGGCATCCCGTCGACTTCAACTTTATCGCTGTGGTCTACTTTAATACCCATTTCGGTAACTACTTTGTTATTTACTTTAACATGACCCTTGGCAATCAATTCTTCTGATTTACGTCTAGAAGCAACACCGGCATCTGCCATGAATTTTTGTAATCTAACTTTCTCCATCTATATCTCCTATTTCGGAACTATCCTCAAAATTTTCTATTTTTGGTAACTCTTTTAAATCTTTGATCCCAAAATAATCAAAAAATTCATCAGTTACTACATAAAGATTAGGGTGACCGGGAACATCTTTTTTCCCATTTTCCTTAATCAGTTTTCTCATCAACAAAGTATTTAAACTACCAGAACTCTGGACACCACGAATCTCGTCAATTTCAATTCTAGTAATTGGTTGACGGTAGGCAATGATCGACAATACTTCAAGCGCTGCCTGACTTAATTTGGTAGCCAAGCCTGTTTTAAAGTACTTTGTTAAAAGTTCATTGAATTCATTTTTAGTAACTAATTTGTAATTCGAATTAAACTCAACTAATTCGACGCCAGAATCGACATCAGTCATTAATTTTACTTTTAATTCTTCAATATTTTGCCTTAAAGCTGCACTATCTATTTCCAAAAGTCCAGCAAGATCCTTTTCTTTAATACCTTGATCTCCGGCTACGAATAATAATGCCATTATTTTTGCTTGATACACATTAATTCCTCAATTCAATAAATAGCTCACTTTGAAAATCATCTTGACTAACTGAAACTAACTGTTTACTAGCCAATTCCAAAATAGCCATGAAGTCGGTAACTATTTCTTCGATATTATTGTTTAATTTCAAAAGGGCTTTAAAAGTCATTTTCTTAACTGATCTCAATTCGCCCATAATATTATTGGTTGCATCCTCAATTGATAATGTTTCATTTTCGATTGTTTCAGTCTCTGGTTGATGATTCTTTTGAGCTCGCAATAATTCAGCATAAGTGGCTGCCAAATCATCTAAAACTACCGAACCGGGTTTCAAAAATTGATCCAATTGCTCTTTAGGCAAACTAACCTCCTTATCAAACTGTTGCTTTCTGACTTGCTCTTTTTGTTCAAAGTAAGCCGCTACACGTTTATAAGTTTGATATGTCAAAAGTTGTGAAACCAATTCATCACGGGGATCTTCTTGAATTTCGTCTTCAATTTCATCTGGAGCTTGAGGCAATAACATCTTGCTCTTAATTGACATCAAAGTCGATGCCATCACTAGATAATCACCGGCAATGTCCAATTGCAATACCTTCATACTCTTCAAATAATCAATATATTGTTGAGTAATTTGAGCAATGGGAATGTCATAAATATCTACTTTTGATTCTTTGATCAAATGCAATAATAAATCAATTGGACCTTCGAAATCAGTTAAAACTAAATTTAATTTTTGCATTAGCTATTTTCTTTTTCTTTCATATCTTTTTCTAGTTTTTGTTTATTCTGACGCCACTGTTGGATCTGTTTACTTAAACTAAAGTTACCTAAAATAACTAGATCAGGAAACTTCTGTTGCACGTCGTCAAAAATCTTATAAACGTTACTCTGAGAACGATATGAAGGATTCAATGAAATATATTCAATAAAAACTGTATTGTCCGAAAATGATAATGCGACAATACCTGAATAATCTTCCATATTGCTTTTCCAAAGATATAACTGACGGTTTTCATCTTCGGAATATAGTTGCAATTCTTGCTCGAGGTTATTCAAATCCTTGAGGTCGTTGATATAAGATAAAAAGCCCATAGCAATTTTCTTATTCTCATCACTATACTTACTAAGCATCCATATCCTCCTATCTAAGCTCTTGGAAAGGCCTTATTGTAAACTTGCTTCATTCTTGTCTGGTTGACATGCGTATAAATTTGGGTCGTTGAGATATCCGAGTGGCCTAATAATTCTTGGACAACTCGAAGATCAGCCCCATTTTCTAGCAAGTTAGTTGCAAACGAGTGTCGTAAAGTATGCGGTGTTACATCTTTTTTGATACCGACCTGGGCAATATATTTTTTGATCATGCGCCAAATTGATTGACGTGTTAATTTCTTGCCCCGAAAATTCAAAAAGACTTCTTTTTGTTGACCATATTTGGCAACTAAGTCTTTTCGAGTTTCCGCAAAATATTTTTTCAGCCACTTTACAGCTGTATCGCCAATTGGTAAAAGTCGTTCTTTATTCCCTTTACCAAGAGTTTTAATCAGTCCTAAGTCCAAATGTAAATCATCCATACTCAAGTTAACTAACTCACTGACACGCAACCCCGTCGCATACATCACTTCAAAAATTGTCCGATCTCTGATTCCTAAAGGTGTAGAGACATCAGGTGATTCAATCAAAGAATTAACTTCATCCATTGATAAGACAACTGGCAAATGTGTTCCCTTTTTAGGTGCATCGAGTTCATTCATCGGATTGGCGTGGATCTTATCAATAATCTCCATCCACTGATAAAAACGTCTCAATGACGAAAACATCCGCATCTGTGAAGTTTTAGACTTATTTTCTTTATCCTGACTGACAAAAAATTGTGTCACCACAAAATGATCTTCGGGATAAAATGGAATTTTTTTCTGTTCCAAAAAGCTACTGAATTCTAATAGATCTTGTTGATACGACACAATTGTATTCTGCGACAACCCTCGATCCAAGCGCAGGTAACGAGCATAGTCAACGATTGTATCAATCATTTTTTGATTCTTAATCGATAATTTCTCACTCATATGGTTACCTCTATTTGAGATAAGTGTAGCCGTCTTTTTGCTCAATCTTATGTTGCTTCATAAGATTACCCAAAGCACGCTTGAAACTACCCTTACTGATACCAAAGTACTCTTTAATATCATCAGGATCACTCTTATCCGTATAAGGTATTTTATTATCACGAGCATGCTCCAAAACCGCTACGATCATTTGAGCATCCGGTGTGATTTCTTCATAAGCACGAGGTCTCATTGATAAATTCAAACGACGGTGACTAGTACCAATGACACGAGCCTTAACATGTTGTCCAATATGAAGTGGTTGTGATTGTTCTTCAACGTGAATGAAACCAATGTAGTAACTTTCAGTCATGACGAAAGCACCACTTTCTCTAATGGCAATAATTGTTCCTTCTTCATCCTTGTTCTTAACATCAGCCCCGGGACTACGAGCAATTTGCGTATAGAGTTCGATATCGGCCAATTTACCCCAAAGTCTACCCTTGTGATCAATATCCAATTTGACCATTAAACTATCGCCCTTTTTAGGCCATTCAGAATGTTCAAAAGGAAGGTCATCTAAAGAAACAACGATATCCTTATCGTCCAAACCGATATTAACGAACACGCCAAGGTCAGTTCTAACTTCGGTTACTTCAGCGAAGTCCCAAACACCTTGCACAACAAAAGGCATTACGGTTGTCATTTTATTTTTATGAGCTTGATTTTCATAAAGAAAACCACTGATCTCATCACCCAATTCAGGAATTTCTGTTAATTCATTCAAATCTAAAGCAAACGTCTTACCGTCAATTTGAACGAAAGCTTCATCTTTATTTAAATCGGTCACAGTACCCGTCAATACTTGACCATACATTTCTGTTATATCCATATTCACCATACTCTTTATATTAATTTTCTTTGCTATTATATTTTACCAGTTTACGTTACATAATACTTTTAAGAATTTGATATTTTCGTAAATTAATTTTTTACCCTGAAAAATTAATCTATACCATGTGGTGATTGAACTCATTTTCACGATAAAATTTTATAAAATATGGCTGTTTAACAGCATAATTATTAAAATACGTTTGAATTATTTCAAATATTGTGAAATAATTTCTTGTGTAGTAAACGTTTACAAAAACATTTTATTTTGGAAGAGGGTTCCTTTGTTATGAAAATTAAAGCTGCTGTTGTTGATAAAGTAAATGATCCATTCGTTATTAAAGACGACGTTGAATTGGCCGATCTTGAGGATGACGGTCTACAAGTCAAAGTTGTCGCATCTGGTATTTGTCATTCTGATGAAGCATTGCGTAAGGGTGATGCTGCCTTTAGTTTTCCAGTAATTCTAGGACATGAAGGTTCTGGTATTGTTGAAAAAGTCGGTAAGAACGTTAAGAACTTCAAACCCGGCGATCACATTATTATGTCATTTTATTCATGTGGCGAATGCGACAATTGCTTGAAAGGCAAACCAACACAATGTCGTAACTATGCCAAATCTAACCTTTCTGGAACACGTCCTGATGGTAGTGATCACTTCACTGAAGACGGTCATCATGTCAGCGACATGTTCAATCAATCATCATTCACTACTCACACAGTTATTTCTCAAAGAAATGCCGTTAAAGTTCCTAATGATCTTGACTTGAGAAAATTAGGACCTCTTGGCTGTGGCTACGTAACTGGTAGTGGTACTGTCTTCAATACCCTTCAACCAAAACCCGGTGACACTATTGCAGTCTTTGGTACAGGTGCTGTTGGACTAGCTGCCATGATGGCTGGTAAGATTTCTGGCTGTGTCAAAGTTATTGCTGTTGATATTGTTGACTCTCGTTTGGAATTAGCTAAAAAGATGGGTGCTACTGATGTCGTTAATAGTAAGAATGAAGATGCTGTCGAAGCTATCAAGAAGCTTACTAACGGTTTAGGTGTTGACTGGGCTGTTGATACAACTGGTGTTGAAAAAGTTATGACCGATTCTATTGCTGCTTTAACACAAGGTGGTACAACTGCTACAATTGCTGTTACACCACACAATATCACCATTAGTACTTGGAATGATCTTTGCGTTGACGACAAGAAGATCGTCGGTGTCAATATGGGTGATTCTATTCCTCAAATCGACATCCCTCGTTTGATTGAATTCTACAAGATGGGTGTTTTCCCATTCGACTTAACTGAAAAGTTCTATGACTTCGATCAAATCAATGAAGCTGATGCCGATTCAGTTAGCGGTAAGACTATCAAGCCTGTTTTGATTATTGATAAAGATTATAAACCTGAAGATTAGTATCTTTGAACTCCCGACTTTGGTTAGTTGGGAGTTTTTTTGTGGTTTATGTTTTCGTAACACATATATTTTTACTAATAGAATATGACATTTGTCATACGATTATGTGACATTCCTTACTACCGCAATTTTTCTCAAATTATTAAACTATGGTTATCAAATCGAAATCGAGGAAATAATCATGAGCCCCATTTTAGAAATTTCTCATATCAAAAAATCGTTTAAACACAGAATCATCTTAAATGATATCAGTTTTAACTTGCAGCCCGGTTCCGTAGTTGCGTTAGTTGGTGCTAACGGTGCCGGCAAAACTACTCTGATGAACATTATTTTAAACTTGCTCCCTTCTGATTCAGGACAAGTCAAAGCCTTCAGTGATCATGACTGGCGTGAGATCACAGGTGTCATGATGCAAGATAATCTGTCTCTTGGCCGTATCAAAGTCAAAGAAATTATTAACCTTTCACGTAGTTACTTTAAGCATCCTCTCCCCTTCCAAAAACTATTGAGTTTGTCAGGATTGGAAACTTTAGAAAATAATTACATGAATCAACTTTCCGGTGGTCAAAAACGACGTTTAGCGTTTGCTCTTTCACTATCAGGCAATCCTGATATTCTCTTCCTCGATGAACCAACTGTTGGCATGGACAGCAATGCTCGGCACGACTTTTGGCAAGAAATTTCTAAATTACGAGAAAGTGGTAAAACTATTTTCGTTACTAGTCACTACTTAGAAGAATTGGAAAATATTGCTGACCGTTTTCTTATTTTACAGAACGGTGTCATTGCTTTTGACGGTTCAATTCAATCATTACGAAACATTCAAGGTAATAGTCTGGTCGAATTCGATAGTAAATTAAATATCAATACTTTTTCAAATTTTCAAAGTATTATCTCGATTGATCGACTAGGACAACATTTTCAAATCGTGACTAATGATCCTAACAAATTAATCACTTCTATTACTCCCTATCTAGCCGCAATTAACAATCTTCAAGTCAAACAAACTAACTTAGATACCATGCTATTGAATTATCAGGAGGGACACGATCATGACTAATTATCTATTCCAGACCAAAATGAATTTCAAGAGAATTGTTTTAAGGAATAAAGCTTTCTTCTTCTTTGATATGCTTTTACCAATTATCTTTTACCTGCTTTACACCAAAATACTAACTACTGGCATCCCCACAAAGGCTTTGGCAGCTTGGAATGAGGATTATCTGATCAGTATGATGATTTATAGTTGTATGCTCGGTGGTGTCATCACGACTTCTAATACTCTTTTAGATGATCAAACTAGCCACTTTAAATTATTCGTTAGTCTCAAACCAATTTCTAAATTTCAATATTATTCATCAATGGCACTAGTGTTTATCTTCTTAAATCTAATTTCCTCAATTCTGATCTGTCTAGTTGGTATCTTTGTCAATCATGTTAATCTTTCTATGCACCTACTGGTAACACTTATTGGCATCAACATTCTAGGAACGATTCCTTTAATCTTAATTGGCGCCTTAATTGCTTTAGTTAAAAAGCCTAATACCGTTAACCTGCTCAATAATCTAGTGGTCTTTCCACTAGCAATCATCAGTGGCCTGTGGTGGCCCATTCAGGTCATGCCTAATTGGTTACAAAAGATTGGTAAGACCACACCTACATATCAACTATCAAACCTGGAACAAACTTTGTTGCATAAAGGATTCATCAATTGGTATGCAATTATTAATATTTCAATTTGGTTAGTGGTGATAGCTCTGTTATTCTTAATATTATCTAAAGTTCAAAAACAAAAGGGGATCGTTTCCGAATGAATAAATTTTTAGATAAATATGTCCTTTTTCCCAAAAGATTTGGCTTTATGCCCTACTTTTGGGTTTTTTCATTATTTTTAATGGCTGGACAAATTTTAATTACCCAGCATCCTTTCAACTGGTTTTACTTATTACTCGTTTTAATTTTTTTAAAATTCTATCGTGACGGCTATTCTATCAATCGTTGGTTGTGGTTAGATATCGGTATACAACTGCTCATTGCAGCCTACTTCACTTTAAAATTTCCTAATGGTGGTGGAACTTTCTTTATCTATACGGCTTGGGAAATTGGCTCTCTTCCATATAAATTAAGGGATTTCTTGCGTTATCTCGTTCTATACTTAGTCATATCGTTAAGTTGCGTACTTACTTTTATCCTATTTACTCCTACAATAAAGGAGTATGGTCCCTTTGGAATCATTATCGCCCTTACTTTTACCATTGGGTCACCAATTGCGGCACGTTCCTTAGGTAACAGTTATCGTCGCTCCTATCGAACTAAACAGACCAATCGCCGTTTGGAGACCATCATCAAGCAAAACGAACGTGATCGTATTGCTCAAGATCTACATGACAGTTTAGGACAGTCATTCTCCTTAATTACTTTAAAATCTGAGTTAGCTACTAAATTGATCGACAAAGATCCAAAAAAAGCTCAGCAACAATTAAAGGACATTGCCCAAACCTCTCGCGATGATCTCAATCTGGTTCGCCAAATAGTAGCGGATTTGAATGCTCAATCAATCGCCAGTGCAATGGTATCCGAGGGAAAAAACCTTGATCTAGCCCAGATTCAACAAATTTCCATCAACGAAGATGTTTCTAATACTTGGCCCAAAGATATTCAACACACTCTGGCTGCCATCATTAAAGAAACGACCACTAATGTTATCCGTTACAGTCACGCCAATTTAATGAAATTTACCTTTGAAGAAGATGCTTCCAATTATTTCTTAGATATTCATGATGATGGTATTGGTTTTAAAGGTGCTACCGATCATATCTCCTATGGCCTAAGTGGTATGACTAACCGTTTAAAAAGCATTAACGGCACTCTTAAAGTAACTTCCGATCATGGTGTTTATTTACAAATCTCAATACCAAAGAAGGATTAATATGACTACAATTTACATTGCTGAAGACCAAGAAATGCTAAATTCAGCCCTTTCCGCTATTTTAGATCTAGAAGATGATTTTGAAATCGCTGGAAATGCTACTGACGGTCAGACAGCTTTCCAAGAAATTACCACCTTAAAACCGGATGTCGCCATTTTAGATATTGAAATGCCTAACTTAACAGGTCTAGACGTTGCTCAAGAGTTACGTCTTAATCAGCAAAAAATAAAAATCATCATTCTGACCACTTTTGCTCGTAAAAAGTATTTTGAATCAGCAGTGGCCAGTGAGGTTAATGCTTATCTACTTAAAGACAGTCCCACTGATAAGCTAGTAGACACGATTCATAAGGTTCTTGACGGTCAGACAATTTACGACGCTAATTTAGTTTCTAACATTTTAACAACCGTGAAAAATCCCCTTACACCCCAAGAATTAAACATTATGAACGAATTTGCCTTGGGTAAATCAACCCAAGAAATCGCTGAGAGTGTTTTTCTTTCCAATGGAACAGTTCGAAATTATATCTCTTCCATTTTGAGTAAGACTGGTACACACTCTCGAATCGAAGCTCTAAATATTGCTAAAAAGAATAGTTGGATTGAATAGATTCAATTATTTTGTGTCTAAGGTTACATAACATTTCTACTCCGAAGCTAATCTGAAATAAACAAAAAAGATGGTTCATAAAAACCATCTTTTAATTTATTCCGGATTTTCAATTTCTGAACTGTGAACATTCTCTTGCAATCTTTGCAATAAAACGTCAGCAATTCCTCTCACCTGTTTGTCACCATCACGCTGTGATAAACGATAACCAACGAAGTAAGGTGAAACCACATATCTGGCCTCAATTTTACAAATAATTTTCCGACCAACTTTATAGAAGAATAAATTGTAAGAATCAAATTTACCACCATAAAGGTCATCCAAAGCATATTTGACCGTCACCCGTGTAAATTCAGCTAGATCAGCAATGTATTTAGGATTATTAATAACCACATTAAATTCAACAAATCCCATGATTGGCTTCTCTGAAACGTTGACATTGATATGCTTCGAATTAAACACATCCATACCTGTAAAATTCTCAGCTTCGATATGTTTGTAACCATCAACCTTATCCAAACCAATTATTTGGAAATGTGGATGACGCAAAGAACCTCCTGACATAGGTCCGAAATTCTTATACAACAAGACACTCTTGTATTTCTTGCTTTGAATCATTTCGTTCCAACAATGATAGACATACTCAAAAACTTTTCGGTTCTTTTCAACTGAATAATTGGAAATATCACCATAATGGTCACTAGATTCAATTAAAACCGTTTGATTAGTATCCTTCAATGTCTTAAATTTATTTTCTAACCAAATCATGTCGTCCTTTTGATCAATTATATTGGTTAAATTTTCTCGATCACAGAAAG
The DNA here is from genome assembly GCF_036913655.1 of Companilactobacillus sp. HBUAS56275. Lineage (NCBI taxonomy): Bacteria > Bacillati > Bacillota > Bacilli > Lactobacillales > Lactobacillaceae > Companilactobacillus > Companilactobacillus sp. HBUAS56275. The sequence goes on along the minus strand of NZ_JAYKKK010000001.1, from coordinate 125,960 downwards.
GACAATAATCTTTCTTCTTTTTGATATCTCGCGGCTTCCCTTTAGCCTGTTCAATTTCAAAAACTAATACATCTTTATTTGACAACTTTTCACCTCAGTATGTTTAATAACGGTACTTATCCAAATTTGGTTATTAATGTGTGGATTTGCTCTGCTTGCAGTCCTACACAACACAGTCTAATAAACATGGTTCATTATCTAAACCAAAACCATTTAAATGCCGCAATTTCAGAAAATAATAATAGAACCAAGATATAATCAATAGTAGAAAATCCGTGAACTTTTAGACGTATCCTTCCACATTTTAGTGGTCCAAAGACTTTCTACTACTAACGGCACACTTATAACACATCAGTTACCAAATTGGAAGCAAGACCTTAATAATAAGATATTAACGCAAACACAAAAAAACTGAAAGAAACTCGTCAGTCTCTTTCAGTCAATTTATGTTTTAAAGCATTTTTAAATTTTATTTAAAAATTATAGTGAACGTGAAGCACCCTTGTATACAACACCACGTCTTGAATCAACAGTAACAGTGTCACCATCTTTAACAAGATTTGTAGCATTCTTAGCACCAACAACAACTGGTAGACCCATAGCAATACCAACAACGGCTGCATGTGATGTCAAACCACCGTTTTCAACAACAACGGCACTAGCTTTTTCAAGAGCTGGTAGGTAATCCTTGTCAGTCATCTTTGTAACAAGAATGTCGCCTTCGTTAACCTTCTTGTTAGCTTCTTCAGCTGAGTTTGCAACTACAACGCTACCAACAACTGATTCTTCACCAACACCTTGGCCTTTAACCAATGTTGATCCAATTAGTTGAACCTTCATTAGGTTAGTTGTACCACTTTCACCGACAGGAACACCGGCAACAACAAGAATTAAGTCACCTTCCTTGGCGAAGCCAAGTTCTTGAGCCTTCTTAGAAGCTAAGTCGAACATTTCATCAGTGTTTTCTGGCTTGTCAACAACAACTGGATCAACACCCCAGTTAACTGTCAAACCACGTTGTGTAGTTTCATCAAATGTTAGAGCTAAGATGTCAGCACTTGGACGGTACTTAGAAATCATACGTGCAGTGTAACCTGACTTAGTAGCAGCAACGATTGTGTTAATGTTTAGTTCTTCAGCTGTTCTAACAACTGATTCACCGATTGATTCTGTAACGTTTGAGCCTGTGTAGTCTTCGAAACGTTGGATAGCAAGTGAGTTACTCTTGTCTAATTGTTGTTCTGTACGTTGGTCGATACGTGACATAGCAGCAACAGCTTCAACAGGGTAGTCACCGTTAGCACTTTCACCTGAAAGCATTGTAGCATCTGTACCATCAAGAACAGAGTTAGCAACATCAGTAACTTCGGCACGTGTAGGACGTGGGTTTTCTTGCATTGAATCAAGCATTTGTGTAGCTGTGATAACTGGTTTACCAAGAGCGTTACACTTCTTGATCAAAGCCTTTTGAACGAATGGTACGTTTTCAAATGGAATTTCAACACCCATGTCACCACGAGCAATCATCAAACCATCAGAAACTTTAAGAATAGAATCGATGTTGTCGATACCTTCTTGTGATTCGATCTTAGGGAAGATTTGTACGTATTCACAGTGTTTTTCTTCAAGAATTGCACGGATATCCAAAACATCTTGAGCTTTACGAACGAATGAAGCTGAGATGAAGTTGATTCCTTGTTCTAGACCGAAACGAATATCGTCTGAATCTTTTTCAGTGATACCTGGTAGACGAACTTCAACACCAGGAGCATTGATACTCTTTCTTGAACCGATCATACCGTCATTTTGAACAACAGTAACCAATTCACGGTTCTTGTCATCTTTTTCAGTAATCTTCAAGTCAACAAGACCATCATCGATCAATACGTGACCACCAACATGTGTATCATCGTACAAACCAGGATATGTAGAAGCAATCTTTTCTGGTGTACCTGTTAATGAGTCATCCATTGAAATACGGATTGTTTGGCCGATCTTAGCTTCGAACTTGCCGCCTTCTTGAACGGTTGTACGAATTTCAGCACCCTTAGTATCTAGAACGATACCAACAGTCTTACCAGTAATCTTTTCAGCTTCGTGTACCATTTCCATACGAGCTTTATGTTCTGGATGATCACCATGTGAGAAGTTGAAACGGAAGATGTTAGCTCCGGCTTCAATCAACTTAACGATTGTGTCAACATCGTTACTGGCAGGTCCAAGTGTACTTACAATTTTAGTTCTTTTCATTGAGAATCCCCTTTTCTTGTTTTCATCGTTTATTGTAACAAATTAGAACGTTATATGCTTAACTTTATCTGCTTAAAGATTCATTTAAGTCATATAGTGATAATTCAGGCTTATGCTTGCTATCGAAAAGATCAAGAATATCATGTGATGTTAACTTGTTGTTTTCAATACCAACAGCTAGGCCACCTTTGCCTTCAAGAAGAAGATCAACAGCATAAGCACCCATCTTACTTGCTAAGACACGGTCTTGAACTGTTGGTGAACCACCACGTTGTACATGTCCTAAGACAGTAGCACGTGAATCAAAGTCACCATATTTATCTAATTCCTTCTTGAAGTCATCGGCATGCATAACACCTTCGGCCAAAACAATAATCATATTCTTGTTACCGTTTTGACGGCCTTTTTTGACTTCTTCGGCAATTTCCTTGATGTCAAAATCACGTTCTGGAACGATGATCTTTTGAGCACCACCGGCAACACCAGCCCAAAGAGCCACGTCACCAGCGCCTCTACCCATTACTTCAACAATAAATGTTCTTTCATGAGAGCTAGCAGTATCATGCAACTTATCAATGGCATCAACAGCAGTAGATACGGCTGTATCAAAACCAATTGTAAAGTCAGTAAATGGAATATCATTATCAATTGTACCTGGTAGGCCGATTGTGTTGTAACCATGTTCAGTTAAACGCAATGCACCATGGTAAGAACCATCGCCACCGATAACAACTAATGCATCAATTCCAAATTTCTTCAATTGCTCAATACCCTTGAGTTGACCTTCTACGTTAGCAAATTCAGGATATCTTGCAGAATACAAGAATGTACCACCACGTTGAATACGGTCAGATACGTCTTCGCTTGTTAGTGGGAAAATATCACCAGCAACCAAACCAGCATATCCATAATTGATACCAAACACTTCAAGCCCTTTATCAATGGCTCTACGTGTGACTGCTCTAATAGCAGCGTTCATACCAGGGGCATCTCCACCACTGGTTAAAATACCAATACGCTTCATTTGTTCACACTCCAAAATTATTTGTTTCTAAAACAAAACCTAATCAAATATAACATTTTTATAGGTTACTTTGTAGAGCTGAAAACGTTTTTTAAGCAAATTTGTTAGTCTTTTTTCAAGAAAACACTTTTTTCACCTAAGAAATCTTTCAATTGACTCTGCACATTACTATTAAAGCCTATCCAACGATTGGATTTCAATAGTAATGCTTGCTTCTTCTTTTCCCGATAAATAATAACTGGCATTTTTCCAGGAAAACGTTCGATCAAACGATACAGTCTTTCCATGTTATCCGGTGTATCCAACGCTTTTGTAACACGTAAATACAATTTTTCACTTGGCAATTGAACTGTATATTGTTTAGGATCAGACAATCGATCAGCGATAAATTCCAAGTCGCCTCTTTGACCAATATTACTGTGACCATCGAACAAGAAAATTTTACCATCTAATTCCATATTTTCAATCCTTTGAAAAACTTTAGGAAAAATAGTTACAGAAATGCTGCCAGACTCGTCTTCAATTGTCATAAAGCACATTCTTTGGCCCTTTTTAGTCCGAATAACTCGTAAATTCTTTACTAAGCCAATAATTTTTACAGAAATATTCTGTACCATTTTCAATTCAGAGATCTTCTTTGTGGAAGTATTCAACAATTTGCTGCGATATCTTTCAACCGGATGTCCCGATACATAAGTTCCTAAATACTCTTTTTCCTGATTGAGTCTCTCCGTTAAAGTAAAATCATCAACCTCATGCTTCTTTGGATCTAAAACATCGAACAATGATAAATTACTACCCGCTAATTGAATACTTTCGATCAAATCACGAAAATCGTATAACAATTCTTTTCGATTTCGATTAAATGAATCAAAAGCTCCAGCTAAAATCAACGGTTCCAAGTAATCATTTTTAACAAAACGGGGATCAATTCGTTGCAAAAAGTTCAAAGCACTCGTAAATGGCCCATTCTTTTCCCGTTGCTCAACAATTGACTGTGCTAAATCACGACGCATCCCTTTAATACTCAACAAACCAAAACGAATCGATTTGTTACTAGAACTAAATTCATATGAACTCTTATTAATGTCGACATTCAGGATCTTAATTTGTTGATCTTTAGCATCTTGAACGTAAGTCGACACTTTATTCTCATTATTTAGATTAGAATTTAGCAAACAAGCAAAAAAGGCATCCGCAAAATGAACTTTGATATACGCTAACCAAAAAGCAATCATCGAATAAGCAACCGCATGTGACTTATTGAATCCATAATTACCAAACTTTTCTATATACTGATATACCTTCTCCGCTGATTCTTGACTATGTCCTTGAGACACAGCACCGTTAACAAATTTCTGTCGATTTTCTTCAATCAAGCGTTCATTCTTCTTACTAATAGCCCGACGTAAAATATCAGCATCTGCTAGTGAGAAATTAGCCATCTGTGACGACGCCTGCATAACTTGCTCTTGATAGACTAAGATTCCATAAGTTGGACGCAATAAGTCCTCTAACGAGCTGTCAGGGTACGTTACAGGCTCTTGTCCATGTTTTCGGGCAATGAAAGTAGCAATATTTTGCATAGGACCAGGACGATATAGCGCATTAGTTGCCACAATATCGTCAAAACTAGTCGGTACAAGCTGTCTTAACACGCTTCTAATACCATCAGACTCAAATTGGAAAACTCCGTCTGTAGCTCCTCTCTGAAAGAGTTGGAGGGTCTTGGAATCATTTAAAGGAATTTTTTCGGGAATAAATTCACGACCGTAATCACGCGAAATGATTTGGATAGCATTATCTAGAATCGTTAAATTCTTCAACCCCAGAAAATCCATCTTTAATAATCCAACACTTTCAACATTGTTCTTTGTTTGTTGAGTCAGATTGATACCGTCATCTTCTAATTGAACAGCCACAATATCTGTCATCTTTTTTCTACTCAAGACGATACCAGCAGCATGTTTTGAATAATGACGTGGAATTCCTTCGATTCGCTTAGCGACCTGATAGATCAATTCATTCTCACGAGAATTATTAACTAAATTCCTTAAATTACTCGACTCGTCAAAAGACTCTTGTAAAGTTATATTCAGTTTTTTAGGAATCGCATTAGACCACTGAGACATTTGGAATTGCGTTTGACTGAAAGTTCTAGAAATATCACGTAAAGCCATTTTAGCTGCCAATGTTCCAAAGGTAATAATCTGAGCCATATGATTTGAACCATATTTGTCATGCATATACATTACCATTTCGTCACGCCGATTATCTGGCAGATCCAAATCAATATCAGGCATATTAACACGCTGAGGATTCAAAAAACGTTCGAACAGCAAGTCATATTTGATAGGATCAACTTGTGTTATTCCTAAACAATACGAAACTAAAGATCCAGCTGCTGAACCACGCCCAGGACCTGTTTTAATGCCCACTTCGTGAGCGTGCTTGATAACATCCCAAACTATTAAGAAATAGTCGGAGAAGCCCATTTTATCGATAACGCTTAGTTCGTAATTCAATCGATCGACATAATCTTGAGGGATTTGACCAGCCAAACGCTTATTCAAACCTTTTTGGCTCAGTTCCGTTAAAAATTGAATAGCAGATTTACCATCAGGCGTCTGGAATTCAGGCAATTCAGTCTCCTTGAATTCAATTTCAACATTACATTGATTGGAAATATATTCAGTATTTTTAACGGCATCTGACATATCTACTTCCGCAAAGTCCGCTGCAAAATCACTAGCAGATCTTAAATAATGATCACCGGTTTCAACCACTTGCTCCAAATTATCGAAGTGTTGACCGGTTCTTAAATAATTGACTACTTGATAGGCTAAATGATCGTCAGCATTCACATAGCGAACATCGCCCAAAGCAATCAACTTGAGATTATTTAATTTAGCTACATCTTTAATTGTTCTAACATTATCAATTTGTTCAGAATAAAGTCCTACACCTAAATAAAGGCTGTTGGGATCAACCAAAGCTAAAAGTTTTTGAGTGTAGTCTCTTTTATCATCAACTGTAATGATCTCCGATTTACTAGCAGGAGTGATCACAAAAAGATTATTCAGGTATTCTTTTAAACTGGTTAAATCTAATGACTCTTTGGATGACATAACCGCTGAAGAAATTTTAATTAAATTTTGATAACCATTATTATTTCTAGCTAACAAAATTAACGGATAGTCATTTTGACTATCAATCAAACCTTTAGTTTCAATTGTTACGCCGATAATGGGCTTGATCCCGATTTTATGGGCATATTTATAAAAATCTATTGAACCATATAAATTATTTATATCCGTTAAAGCAATAGACTTATAGCCTAGTTTCTTTGCTTGATCGACCAACTCCGTCAATTTTGCAGGACTATGTAATAGACTATAACTACTGATCACTTGTAATTGGGCTTGCAATTTACCGCCCCCTTTGTTTAAAATTATATCAAAATCAAGCGGAAGTTTATTGGGTAAAAACCCATTTTGTGCTAAACTACTTGAGAAAGCGAGATGGAAGAAATGAGATATGTTGCTATAATTTTCTGGTCAATCATGTTAGGACAAGTTGCCGGATTTATCGGTGGTGCCCTAAACCAACAAACTTACAATACAAATTATTCTATCATTGTTAGTATAATATTCGCTGTCATCTTCAGTGTAATTCCATTGATTCTAGACAGTTCTGTTAAAGATACGAAGACCGAAAAGAACGCCTAATTAATTTGGGCGCTTTTTTTATTGCAAAAATTAATAATCAACAAAAATAAAGAACCCGATAACTTCAAGAGTTACTGGGTTCTTTATTTTTTAATACTTAGTAATGTACATATAAAAATCTTTAGTCGTCAAATTAATATTATAATTAACTCCCTTAGAAGTAATCTGGTCCATTGAGGTCTTTGTAGAATTTTTATCAGCATTCTTAGTCTGCTTAGCAAAATCCTTTAAAACCTTTTTACCGTCAGCTCCTAATAGTTTGGAAATAATCATCAGGTCAGTGGCAAAGTTCTTTTGACCAGTCTTGGATTTAAGCTCCTTGTAGGAAAGCTTAGTAGCAATTCCCATCAACCGATTATTTTGAACGTTATAATACCACTTTGTTCCATCATTCTTCTCATGTGTCATTATTCCATTTTTAGAAATTAATTGTAATTGATCATTTTGTTGTCCTAATGAAAGCAACGTATAGTTATACGATTGCGCAAAAGTCAGGTAATCTTCAAGTGCCTTAGCTTTTTTTACTTTAACTAGCTTAGTCTCCGTTTTATTACCGTTAACAGCCTTGATCCTTACATTCTGATCATTTTCTGAAACAGGTACAGAGATAGCAAAATGTCCACCGTCTACAGCTACTTTCTTGGTTTCGCCATTAACCGTATAGGTTAGCTTCTTATAATTATCAGCCTTACCTTTGACCACAGCAACTAAACCATCCGCGCTATATGACTTCTTAGTCGTTGATAAACTTAATTTTGAACACCCTGAGAGCATTGAAAAGAATAGCGGAATAACCAACAACAATAAATACTTCAATTTTTTCATAGTTGTTTCCCCATCCAAATTAAAATATTAAAAAAAAGCCAAGACCAATTGACTTGACTTTTAATTAAGCTTCTTTGTTATCACTGATAACTTTTTCACCCTTGTACATACCTGATGGTGAAACGTGATGACTTAAACGATATTCACCAGTAGCAACGTCGAATTGCATGTTTGGTGTGTTCAATTTAATATGTGCACGTCTTTGACGTTTTCTTTGTTTTGATGATTTTCTCTTTGGAACTGCCATATTTAAAAACTCCTTTATTTATATTACTTAATCAAATCTAACGTTTAATATAATACTATCATAAAAACATTAGAGCAAGCAAAAATCCTATTTTGTTTGCTTTTTTGCATTATTTTCCTTTAAAGCGTCCGCAATTTGGTTGTCATGTGAGACTTTTACATTAGAAATTTGCTTTTGAGCATGACGATTAAGTTTATTTTCTTTCTTGTTACCTGTATTAGCCAAAAGCAATGTGATCACTGCCCCTAGAAGTAAAGAAACGATAATTAAAATAATTAATGGCAACTTCACTCTTGTAAAACCAAAACTAACAGTGACTGGATCTACATTCAAAACAGCAAAGATTACCACGATCAAAGCTATGACTAATCCAATAACAAATCTTGATTGTTTACCATTATTACTATTCATTTTTTAACCCTCTATTTACGATTTCCAAGTGTTGAAGCAAAATAATCCCCTAAACTTGGTGCTATTTTATAAAGTACCGCTGCCAATTCCATAAAACGAGGACGATTGATTTCACGTTTATTTTTATTAAACGTATTAACTATTTCCCAGGCCAATCTATTTGGATCAATAACAAAACTCTTTACTGAGTCAAGATAATTTCCGTTATGATCTGCTACAGAGAAGAAATTGGTCTCTACAGGTCCTGGATTGATAGTAGTAACAAATACACCTAGTGGCTTCAATTCAAGCCTTAGACCGTCTGAAAATGCGATTACAGCTGCTTTAGTAGCTGCATAAGCTGCAGATTTAGGTGTTGTGATCTTACCAGCCATAGAACCAACATTAAAGATATGTCCACGACCGTTATCGATCATCTTGCTGGCAACTAATCTAGTCATCAACATTAAGCCTAAAACGTTCACACGAAACATTTTTTCAATTTTATCAAAGTCTGTTTCTAGATAATTAGAAAAATCGCCAAACCCAGCTGCATTGACCAAAACATCAATATCATCATTGATTTCAAAGGCCTTAGCCACGCCGGCAGTGATTTGTTCTGAATCACTCATATCAATACTTAAATATTCATGTTGAGCACCCTCTGCTCCTACACGAATACATTCATTCTTTACCTGTAGCAACTTATCTTCATTACGAGCAACTAAAATCAAATTGGCTCCACATTTAGCAGCGTTGATAGCTACGTTCTTACCAATTCCTGAAGACGCTCCTGTAACCAAAACAGTTTGATTCAATAAATTAACCATAGTCATCCTCTTTTCTATTTGAATGGAACTTCAAACAAATCAAAATCACTGGCCACTTTAGTATGCTTAAAGACTCTTTGAGCTTCTCTTTGTAAAATTAAAGCGCCCCTACCAGTATATCTAGCAGAAATGTGTGTCAAAATCAATCCTTTTACATTACATCTTTTAGCTACTTCCGCTGCTTGAGTGGCGGTGGAATGGTAATAGTTGTATGCTAGCTTCTTTTCATCATTAGAAAAAGTCGATTCATGAACAAGTACGTCTGCATCCTGTGATAACTTATCGATTTCTGGAGTATAACGAGTATCAGAAATAACCGTTACGATCTTGCTTGGCTTATCTGGCCCAATAAAGTCTTTACCGTTTATAACGGTACCGTCTTCCAAAGTAACTGTTTGTCCGGCTTTTAATTGTCCGAAGATGGGACCGTTAGGGATATTGTACTTTTGTAACTCGTCCACTAACAATTCACCCGTTCTTGGTTTTTCAACCACACGATATCCAAAACAAGTTATCCGGTGTTTCAATTCGCCTGCATAAACAGTAAAGGTTTTATCGTTAAAAATTTCCCCACCATTTTTCAATTCAATATATTTGATTGGATAACTTAATCTACTGCCAGTGACCTTTAAAGAAGTTTCAACAAAGAGTTTGATCCCAACTGGTCCGTAAATCTCCAATGGCGAATTGCCACCTTGATTAGAACGACTGGATAATAAACCAGGTAAACCAAAAATATGGTCCCCATGCAAATGACTGATAAAAATTTTTGTGATTTTTCTCGGTTTAATTGCGGTTTTTAAAATTTGATGCTGTGTAGCCTCGCCGACATCGAATAGCCAAACTTCGTTTCGCTCATCCAGCATTTTTAGAGCTGTACTTGAAACATTTCGACCTTTCGATGGAACGCCAGCGCCTGTTCCTAAAAATTCTAATTCCATAAAAGAGAGTTCCTATTCTTTTTCTACTTTTTGTCCAATGACTTCAAAATCTCTTTAGCCACAAAGGACGTGTAATACATTGAACCGTCTGGATTTGGATGGACATTATCATCGTAGAACCAATCAGTATGGCCATTTGAGTATCCATTCCAATCTATAACAGTTAGATTCTTATACTTCTTCTGAGCCTGGCTAAGAACACCATTAACAGTATTTTCCCATGGTCTTGTTGGTACGTGAACATTGATCCAATAAACATGACGTTGTGAACCAGCTAATGACATGATCTGTCCAAGCTGTTGCATGTTGAATGGTCCATTAGTCCCTAAACCAATCAAGATATTAGGTGCCAAGACTCCCTTGCTCTTATAGTCTTGTAAAATATCAAGACTTGCAACTAACTGACGACTAACAGCCGCATCAACGATAACCTTCTTATCATCAAACAGCTTCAAGAAGTTATCTGAGCCATCAGCCATAACTGAATCACCAACAGCAGTTAATGGTACATCCTTTAATCTTTGCAAATCGATCTGTGTTAAACCATACTTCTCGAATTCAGTATTAATTGGATGATCTTTAGCTGCTTTCTTATACCTAGCATAGTCAGCGGCTGACATCTTACCAGTTGCATTTTGTTTCTGTTTAGCTTTTTTCAAATTCTCAATAGCTTGTTGTTTCTTTTTCTTATTAGCTTTTTCATTCTTATTGATCTTATTAGCTAATTGACTGTGGTTAACATTAGGATTTGGTGCACTAACCGCCTTAACGACACCATAACAACCAGTAATACTGATTATGGCGATAATTAAAGCTAGAACACGTTGCAATCCTGTTGAAGATCTAAAGAAGTTCTTTACATCACTCCACTTAGCATGAGCCAAAGGTTGTTCGACGAACCTGAATGAAAATTCAGTTACTAAGATAATTAAAATAACTTCAATCACCGGATATAGAATCGGATGGTCTGCAATATTTTTAAATTTAGATTCAAAAAAGATCATAACTGGGAATTGGTATAGGTATAGTCCATAACTTCTTGAACCAACATAATGGAAAACCTTATTAGATAATAAGCCATTCCACATAGAATCTGGATGTGCTACAACGGCGATAAAGATACATGTTGTAACAGAGAAGATGAACATCCCACCACGATAAAGGAATGGATCTGAATCCTTGATCGTGAAAATCATTAGTAGCATTAAGGCAAATGACAAGAGACCGACAATATTTAATTTCCATTTGTCAGACTTTTTAAGACCCTCCTTCAATTTTTCAGCAGGCCAAACTAATGCTAGTCCACATCCTAAAAGAATAGAGAAAAGTCTTGTGTCAGTACCGTAATAAATTCTACTTGGATCAACGCCCGGCTTAAATAGGATTGCCATCCAGATTGCTGATGCAATAGAGACAATCATAGAGAAACCAAAAATACGTCCTTTTTTAACATGGAATTTGCTAAATAAAATCAACAGAATTGGCCAAATAATATAGAATTGACCTTCAATTGACAATGTCCATAAATGTGTAAACGGTGATTCATTATTGGCAAATCGCTCAAAATACGATTGACCATTAAAAATTTGCCACCAGTTATAAACATTTAAAACATTTGTCGCAAAAATCTGATCGAAATGGTATAGCAAGTTCTTTAAAAACAAAACAATGTATGCACCGGATGCTAAGAGTACAAATAGCATTCCGGGATACAATCTTTTTATTCTTTTTAGATAAAAATTACTTAATGAAAATGAACCACCATAATCAACAGTATTAAAGAAATGGTCTGTGATTAAGTATCCTGATATTAGGAAAAAAATTGGAACACCCAAATATCCGCCGGAAAAAACATTAGGATTTAAGTGATACATGATAACACCTATAACCCCTAAAGTACGTAGTCCATCAAATCCAGTAATAAATCTTCTTTTCGGTGATTTATTCATTTTTTTCTAGCCCCTAAATAAATTCAAAAGTAAAGTCAAGAATTGTAACTGAGTCTCCTGATTCAGCCCCTGCATCCATCAATGCATCTTCAATCCCCATTGACTTCAGTTGTCTAGCAAAACGCATAATTCCATCTTGATGATCCAAGTTGGTTCTTTGAAGAAGCAATTCAACTCGATCACCCTTAACGATAAAGCTATGCTCGCCATCCTTTTCAATAGTAAATTGTTTCTGTTCTGGTTCAAAGTTGTATTCCTTAGAATCATCAGCTTGCACATCAAAGTGAATTGGTTCTGCCTTAGATAGTACTTCACTAGTATGATTCATCAGATCCTTAACACCAGTATGTTGAATACTTGAAATAGGGAAAATATCAACATCTGAATCTAATTTTTCCTTAAATTCTGCTAAACGTTCTTCAGAGCCAGGAATATCCAACTTAGTTGGCACAATGATCTCTGGACGCTTCAAAACATTCTTATCATAGTTACCTAGTTCTTTACGAATAGCTAAATAATCTTCATAAGGTTCACGACCATTATTAGGATCCATATCAACTAAGTGTAGGATAACTCGCGTTCTTTCAACGTGACGTAGGAATTGAATTCCTAAACCAACACCATTTGATGCCCCTTCGATCAATCCAGGCAAATCAGCAATAACAAAGTCTTGCCCATTTTCCAACTTAACCATCCCTAAATTAGGAGATAAAGTTGTAAAGTGATATGCAGCAATCTTAGGTTTAGCTGAAGTTGCTACTGATAATAAGGTAGATTTCCCAACAGATGGGAATCCAACCAAACCAACATCAGCAATCAATTTCAACTCAAGCTTCAAATGCTTCTCTTGACCAGGCTCACCATTTTCGGCCACTTCTGGTGCTTGATTCTTAGAAGTAGCGAAGTGAATGTTACCACGACCACCATCGCCACCTTTAGCAACGACTAGTTCTTGGTTATTTTCTGTTAGATCTCCAACTAATCTTCCACTATCTTCATCATAAATTGATGTTCCTGTTGGAACGACAATGTAAACCGGATCAGCCTTATGACCATACATTCCCTTAATTTGGCCATTTTGACCAGGTTGAGCTTTAAAAATTCTCTTGTATCTAAAGTCCATTAAAGTATTCATACCTTCATTAGCCTTTAGAATTATGTCGCCTCCGCGACCACCGTCTCCACCTGAAGGTCCACCAAGTGGTACATACTTTTCATGGCGGAAGGCAACTGCACCGTCTCCACCCTTACCAGATTTTACGGTGATTTTAACGTTATCTACAAACATTAAAATCCCCCTTTCTAAACTTAATTATCATTTCTAAATTTTAGCACAAAAACATACTTCATAATACTTTGAAGTATGATTGATTGTCCAGAAATTTATTAATTGGTTAATATCTTTTGGAAGTTTTTGAAAGATTTTGAGTTTTTATGATTGATTTTGAACGAATATGGTTGTATTATATTTTTTGCGAGGTGATGAAAGTGCTTACTGAAGAAAGACAACAAATTATTTTAGAACAACTAAAAATACACAATATTGTCAAACTCCACGATTTAATTCCATTAACGGGTGCTTCTGAGTCTACCTTGCGTCGTGACTTGCAAGATCTTGAGAATTGTCACAAGTTATTGCGAATTCACGGCGGTGCTCAAAATGTTATTTCATTACATGAGGAACCAGCTCTTTCTCAAAAAGCAGCTGTACACATTAATGAAAAGAAACTAATCGGTCAGACCGCTGCAAGTTTAGTTAGAAATCATGAGGTTATCTTTTTAGATTCCGGAACCACCATTCAATTCATGATTCCTTACTTAATAGAACACAACGACTTGTTAGTCATTACCAATAGTGTCGATAATGCTTCAATGCTGGCTGATTATAATGTGAACACATTTATTCCTGGGGGAAAGTTAAAATCATCCACGAAAGCGTTGATTGGTGCAAACATTATTCAAACTCTGGAGAAGTACCATTTTGATCGTGCTTTTCTCGGAACTAATGGCTTCTCTATCGATGCTGGCTATACAACGCCGGATCCTGAAGAAGCAGCTATTAAAAGTTTGGCGATCAAGCAGTCAAATCAATCTTACGTACTATCCGATAGTTCAAAGTTTTCGCAAGTTAGTTTTAGTCGTTTTGCAACTTTAGATGAGGTTCCATTAATAACAAGCAGACTATCAGAAAAAGAAGCTAATGCTTTGAAAAAAATTACCAAGATAACGGAGGCAATCTAGTTGATCTATACAATTACAGTTAATCCTTCAATTGATTATGTTTTGCAATTGAAGAATTTGAATACTGGCGAAGTTAACCGCACTCAAAGTGATGTTAAACTTCCCGGAGGAAAAGGAATCAACGTTTCTAGAATTATGAAAGAGTTAAATATTGATTCCACAGCACTTGGCTTTGTTGGTGGAGCCACAGGTTCAATGTTTGAAGAATTACTTTCACAACATAATCTCAAAACTTCATTCACTAAGGTTAAAGAAGATACACGTATCAACGTCAAAATCAATGCTACTGAACAAAATGAAGAGACTGAGATCAACGGTGCCGGTCCTTCCATCAGTGATGCTGAACAAACTACTTTCATGAATAATTTAAGTGAAATCGGTAAGGGTGACATTGTTGTTATGGCCGGAAGCCTTTCCAAAAATCTCAACACTAATTTTTATTTAGATATCGCTGAAAAGATTCAAAAGCAAGGTGCTGAATTCATCATTGATACTACTGGTCAAGCCCTTTTGGACACATTACCATTGCACCCATTAGTCGTAAAACCAAATCATCATGAATTGGCTGATCTATTCAACGTTACTTTCAAAGATGAACAAGAAATTATTAGTTACGCTAGAAAGCTTTTGGACAAGGGAGCTAAACACGTTTTAGTTTCAATGGCCGGAGACGGTGCTTTGTTAGTTACTAAAGATAAAGCCTACAAGGCCAACGCTCCTAAGGGAACTGTCATCAACTCAGTTGGTGCTGGTGACTCCATGATTGCTGGTTTTGCTGGTACATTCATGGAAACAAACGATCCTATTGAAAGCTTCCACATGGGTGCTGCTTGCGGATCAGCTACTGCCTTTAGTCAAGACATAGCTATTAAAGACAAGATTGACGAAGTTTATAAAGAAATTTCTATTACTGAAATTTAATTGAGGGGGACTCTTAATAATGGATCTAAAACAACTATTGTTAAAAGACGCCATGATTATGGACTTGAAAGCTACTACCAAAGAGGATGCCATTGAAGAAATGGTTGATAAGTACTATCAAGTCGGCGTTATTGATGACAAAGAATTATATAAATCAGACATTTTAAAACGTGAAGCACAAACAAGTACTGGTATTGGTGATGGAATTGCCATGCCTCATGCTCGTGATAAAGCTGTTAAACGTGCCACAGTCTTGTTTGCTAAGAGTGCTAAGGGTATTGATTATAAATCATTAGATGGCCAACCAGCCTACCTATTCTTTATGATTGCTGCTCCAGATGGTGCCGATAATCTTCATTTACAAGCACTTGCAGCACTTTCATCACTTTTGATCAATCCTGAATTAGTTAAGAATTTGAAGGCTGCCAAAACAGCTGATGAAGTTCAAGAATTATTTGACAAGGCTATGAAGGAAAAAGAAGCCAAGGACAAAGCTGATGAAGAGAAACAAAAGGCTAAAGCAGCAGCTGCTGCTCAAGCTAGTGACTCTGACGACAAGAAACCATATGTTGTTGCTGTTACAGCCTGCCCTACTGGTATTGCCCACACATACATGGCTGAAGCTGCTCTAAAAGAACAAGCTGAAAAAATGGGTGTTGACATCAAAGTTGAAACTAATGGTTCCGAAGGTGTTAAGCATTTATTAACTGCCGATGAAATCAAACGTGCTGATGGTGTTATCATCGCCGCTGATAAGAAAGTTGACATGCCTCGTTTTGATGGCAAGCACTTAGTTAACCGCCCTGTTAGTGATGGTATCAACAAGGCTGAAGAATTGATCAACTTAGCCGTTGAACAAAAAGCTCCTGTCTTCCACGCTGAAGGTGGCGCTGCACAAGAAACAGAAGATACAGAAGAAAAGAAGTCCCTTTGGTCAAGAATTTATGCCGATTTAATGAATGGTATTTCTAATATGCTTCCATTCGTTGTCGGTGGTGGTATTCTAATGGCTATTTCCTTCCTATTGGAAAACTCCGTTGGTGCTCATTCACAATGGTTCCTCTTCTTTAACAATGTTGGTAATTATGCTTTTAGTTTCTTGATTCCTGTTTTAGCTGCTTATATCGCTGTTTCAATCGGTGATCGTCCTGCCCTACTACCTGGTTTTGTTGGTGGTTATATGGCATCACAAGCTACAGCTTCTGTAGTTAGTTCCAAGAGTCCCGCTGGCTTTATCGGTGGTCTTCTAGCTGGTTTCATTGCTGGATGGGTCGTTGTCTTCTTAAAGAAATGGCTCAAGAACTTACCAAAATCATTGGCTGGTCTTAAAACTATTTTGATTTACCCAGTACTAGGTTTGCTCTTTACCGGAGCTATCATGTACTTTGCTGTTGATCCAATCTTTGCCGTTGTTAACGCTGCTATTACTCACTTCCTAGAATCTATGGGTACAGGCAATGCTGTTATCTTAGGTACATTGCTTGGTGGTATGATGTCCATCGATATGGGTGGTCCTTTCAACAAGGCTGCTTACACATTTGCCATTGGTACATTTACTGCGACTCAAGACGGTGCTTTGATGGCTGCCGTTATGGTTGGTGGTATGGTTCCTCCTCTAGCTATTGCGATTGCAACAACATTCTGGAAGAACAAGTTTACTGAACAAGAAAGACAAGCCGGTCTTTCAAACTATATCTTAGGTTTATCATTCATTACTGAAGGTGCTATTCCATTTGCTGCCGGAGATCCATTACACGTTATCGTATCAAGTGTTATCGGTTCTGCCATTGGTGGTGGTTTGACACAACTATGGGGCGTTAACGTACCTGCTCCTCACGGTGGTATCTTCGTTACACCATTGGCTAACAAACCATTACTTTACTTACTAGCCGTTGTTATCGGTGCTGTAATTTCTGGTGTTATCTATGGTGTTTGGAAACCTGCATTGAAGAAAAACAAATAGATTTCTACTATTAGATATAAAAAAGATTCAACTGACATAAAAGTTAGTTGAATCTTTTTTATTTGGACTTGATACTATAAATCGTTTTTAAGCAAGCTATACAAATTTTCGTCATGAAAAACATCATCCAACAGTTCGTTTTGACGTAATGTTCCTTCAAAAATAAAGCCTGCCCGCTTAGCCACTGCATTACTAGTCTCATTATCAACTGCTGCTTGAATTATGATCCGGTTTAAACCGTAGTCTTCAAATCCTAAATTAACAAAACATTTTACTGCTTTGGTCATGATACCCTTGCCCTGAAATTCTCTACCCAACCAATAACCAATATCAGCACTGGCCCGTAAATTATCAAAATGATTAAAACTAATCATTCCCGCAACTTCATTTTGATACCAAATTACAAGATTTAATGCATCATTCGTCCCCATGTGGCGGTTGGTCATCTGTAAAAATTCAACTTCGTCATTCACCACTTTAGTTAACTTTAACCATGGTAAATAATATTCAAAATACTCTCGTTGTTTGTCCAACAAGTTAAATAGCTTGGGGCCGTCAATTTTAGGTCTTGGTATTGCTAATTTAATGTTGTCTGATGCTTTGCAAGATAACATTTGTACTTACCTCTTAGTTTTATCTAGTAATAAGATAGATATTTTCTTCAATTAAGATTTTTATCTTAATTAATTTTATTCTTTATTTAGGATAAAGCAAAAATTTAAGAGATAAAAATTCAGTGGTCTAATCCTATTACTGAATTTTTATCTCTTTTTTCATCCTCATCAGTTTTTATAACATTCTTCTCATTGTTTAAAATAGTTTTTCATAAATTGTTTTTTTAATTACCATTGTTTGTTGATATAACACGTTATTTAACGTTTACAAAGCTATTTTATTTGCTATACTGAAACCACTTACAAAAAGTAAGAAGTTCACGAAATCCTATTGTATAGCAAGCAATTGCTGACATACAGATTAATTCGATTAAATAATTTAGCATTTTATCATTTGTTTAGACACCATGTGCTTTTTTCTTTACAATCGAAATTTATCTGGTATTATTTTGAACTTGCAGGTCACAAATGGCCTAAAATTCCCTACCACAAAACGCAAGGAGTTTACTACCATGAAAATGAAAACCATTTTACTATCAGCCGTTATTTTAGGTGGATTTGCAGCCCCTATCGCGCAACAAACAGTTGCTTA
The DNA here is from genome assembly GCF_036913655.1 of Companilactobacillus sp. HBUAS56275. Lineage (NCBI taxonomy): Bacteria > Bacillati > Bacillota > Bacilli > Lactobacillales > Lactobacillaceae > Companilactobacillus > Companilactobacillus sp. HBUAS56275. Next base: position 107,445 of record NZ_JAYKKK010000001.1, on the reverse strand, counting down.
CGCTGATACAATTAATCCTGAAGTAATTCAGAATAAGGAGACAACTGACGACCAGAGTAGCAATAACCAAGAACTTCGGGCCAACAGTGTCAAATTAAGTGACAAAGTCTCACTAGATCAATTAAACACTGATACAAGTATTGTAGTCCCTTCTACCACAAGAGATAACAGTACTAAGCTAGATGATACCTATGTCAATCTCGATGATGAACAAATTACCGAATTAAAGAATGGCAAAAGTGCCACCTTCTACGGCTATTTAGAAATCACAACCAGCTGGGGAGGAGAACTTACTTATAGAATCGATGCTCCAAAAAATGAGTTACAATTGCAATACAATGAGAATACTCAAACTCTTTCGTTACTAAACGACTCTCAAAAAGTTGATCATATAGCTTATGAACTACTCAAGGGAGATGCCAATGTGCATTATGTTTTTAAAGACACTGGTGAAGAAATTTATCAGCATGTGCATGAGTCTGACCTTAGCTCTAATGAATCAACCTTTACAGTCGAAAAATTATATAGATTACATAAAGAGAATCTATTAAAAGGACACTTTGATGCTGTATTCATCGATTTGGATAATTTACCTAACATCGAAAATGCCAATAATCCTCTTGATATCGATTTTAATGAACAACCTCTCGAAAAGGAATTTGATCCCGATAAGATCACTAAAGATAATGCTGAATTCACTGTTAAATTAGAACGGGCCAAACCAGCAGTCTTCAATCTCAATGTTTATCTCGATGGTAAACTTTTCTCCAAACAAAGTACTGAAAACGAAATCTTTACAGAAGTTCCTCAACAAATTGACGAAAAATTGCCGGACTCATCAAAAGCTAAATTGAATCCTAATAAAACCCACTCTGACGTTAGTTATTCATACTTTCCACAACTTGGCTTGGATTCAAGAACTGGTAAGGCCTTTCATCAGTATATCTTCGACCGACAAGACGGCGAACTTGTTCCACGAACCGAAGGTTTTCTAAGACAAGCTCTAGCCTTTTATTCTGGTGACGATGAGGATCCAATAATCGAAATGTTCATGGCTGGACGTACTCAAAATCTCTCAATTTATTACGAATCAGAAGACTATTCTGATGAAGACGAAAATTCAACTGTAACTTCCAACGTAGTGATTAGCTCTAACTTGGGCTTGCAAACTGTTAAGAATGTCACTGGTAAAAAAGGTGAAACCGTAACTGTTAAAGTTCCCCAAATTGATGGCTACAAACCTGATAAAGAAACTGTAACAGCTAAGGTAAACGAAGATGGAACCATCACTACTGATGAAAAAGTTAAATATGAGTTGATCAAGGATGATGAAGGTAATGGTAATACTAAGCCACCAGTAACAACTCCTGAGCCTGAACCTACTCCAGCTCCCGAACCAACACCAGACCCTGAACCAGCTCCAAACCCTAATCCAGCTCCAAACCCTAACCCAGCTCCAAACCCTAATCCAGCTCCAAACCCTAATCCAGCTCCAAATCCTAACCCAGCTCCAAATCCTAACCCAGCTCCAAACCCTAACCCAGCTCCAAATCCTAACCCCGACAAAATGAATGGTTTTGTTGGTACTATGAAAGAACATGTTAAGTTATATAGCTTGGACAAAAACAAGATGGAACTTATTACCGATAAGAAGTTATCAAAACACTCCGACTGGAGATTCGATCAAAGTATCAAGGTCGATGGAAAAATTTATTACCGTGTTGCTTCTAACGAATGGGTCAGTGCAAAAGATGTCTACCGTTATCAAGTAGAATCCGGTGTCATTGAAACTAAAGATAAGGAATACACTAGTTTAGTCAATTCAAATTCTGAATCTATCACTAATCGTGCCTTAGGTTCTAAAACCTCTTGGAAATATGATCGTATTGCCTATTTAGGTGATAAAGAAGAAAAACATTATCGTGTCGCTTCTAACGAATTCGTTCATCATAGTGATGCAAACAAAAAATAAGACGAAAAAAACAGTCCTCTCAAAGGGCTGTTTTTTTCGTCTTATTTCATTTGGTTGTGTTCTTTTAAATATTTACGAGCCCAACTTAGATATTTTTCATCCTCTGCAGCATCCTGAGAAGTCAAAATCTTAGGACCATCTTCGGTAATTGCTAAAGTATGTTCATATTGAGCAGACCAAGAACCGTCAGCACTAGCGTAGTAAATCCAATCGTCGTTAGGGTCCTTTAGTGAACGATCAACAATTTCCCATGTACCCTCATTGATCATAGGTTCAATTGTAATTGTCATACCATTCTTTAAACGTAATCCACGGCCTGGTTCACCATAATGTAAAACATCTGGTTGTTCATGCATTGTTGGTTGAATACCATGTCCACAAAGTTCTCTGACATCACCATAGCCATGTTCATCTTCTGTATAGTGTTGAATAGCATAACCAATATCGCCTAAACGATTACCAGCAATACTTTGAGCAATCCCTAAGTACAATGACTTCTTAGTAACTTCCATTAAATCGGATGTTTCTTGAGTCACTGAACCAACAGCATAACTCCAGCAAGAATCACTTTGATAGCCCTTGTAACTAACAGTCATATCTACCTTAACCAAGTCACCCTCTTGTAAGATTAAATCACGACGTGGTGTACCATGTGCAACCTCATCATTAACATCGACACAAGTAGCGTATTTATAACCCTCAAAACCCTTTTCTGAAGGAACTGCACCATGGCTAACAATATAGTCATTAGCAAATTCTTCAATCGAATAAGCTGAGATACCAGGTTTGATCAAGTCACGTAAGCCCAAATGGACTCCGGCTAATATCTTACCTGATTCACGCATACCTTCGATTTCTCGTTCTGATTTCAATGTAATCATCAAATCTCTCCCTTTAACCTTTATGATACTTCTTATGAAAATCTGTGCTTGCTAACGTTATCTTGATCGTTTGTGCGGTTGTCTTAGGAATTCCCAGATCGGTCAATTGTTCAACCGAAGCTTCTTTCATCTTCTTAACTGAACCAAATTTCTTTAACAACTTAGTACGAGTTTTCGGACCGACACCTTGAATATTATCAAGTTGCGAAGATAACGCATTTTTACTTCTCGTCTTACGATGGAAAGTAATGGCAAAACGGTGAACTTCATCTTGAATTCTCTGTAGCAAATAGAATCCCTGACTCTTACGATCTAATGGTACCTCAATCCCATCTTCGCCGACAATTAAGTGTGAAGTATTATGGTGATCATCCTTAACCATCCCTGCTACTGGTATGTCAATTCCCAATTCGTTATTCAAGACATCCACTACTGCACGTAATTCAATGATACCACCATCCATCAAAATCAAATCAGGTAATGGGGAATCATCCTTAATCAAACGTGAATAGCGTCTATAAATAACTTCTCTGGTATTGGCTGCTTCATCCGCACCAGATTGGTGTTCTACTTCACCTTTGATCTTATACTTCCGATAACCACTCTTTTCAGGTCGGCCGTCTTTAAACATAACCATTGCTGAAACGGGATTAGTTCCTTGAATATGTGAGTGGTCAAACGATTCAATAATATGGCCGTATGGTAAATCAAGCGCCTCAAAAATTTGTTTCTGAGCACCATATGTTTGACGATTATCCAATTCCATCAAACGGAATTTCTCTTGTAGAACCAATTTAGAATTCTCTGCTGCCATATCCATCAAATCACGTTTTTGACCACGTTGTGGCGTCCTAAATGGAATATTCAAAACCTGAGATAAAGTATCCTTATCCAAGTTATCAGGCACCAAAATTTCTTTAGGTAGGACTTGATTACGACGATTATAAAATTGCAAAATAAACGTCGATAATTCTTCCTCTGGCGTATTGATACATGCAAAAACCTTTTTTTCACGTTTCATTAAGCGAGCTTGACGAATAAAGAAAATTTGAATTGAAATCCAACCCTTTTCGACATAGTAATTAAAAATATCTCTAGGCGTACTATCATTAGAAATAATTTTCTGCTTCTCTACAGTTGTCTCAATATATTTGATCTGATCTCTTAATTCAGCCGCTCTTTCAAATTCCAATTTTTCCGAAGCATGTTCCATTCTGTCTTCTAGTTGGTGTTTAATTTCCCCAACGTTACCGCCCAAGAACTTTTTAATCTTTTCAATCTGTTGATCATATTTTTCCTTCGGAACGGTTTGGAAACAAGCTCCTAAACACTGCCCCATATGGTAATACAAACAGGGACGGCCCAGGTTACCTTGACATCTTCTTAATGGATAAACCTTTTGTAAGAAGTTCAAAGTATTAGACGCTGCCCAAACATTAGGATAGGGTCCAAAGTAATAGGCACCATCCTTCTTAACCAAGCCCGTGATTTCCATTTTAGGATCACGTTCATTAGTAATTTTTATATAAGGGTACCCTGTACCACGTTTTAATTTAATATTGTAATATGGTTGATGTTTTTGAATTAAAGTAATTTCCAACAAAAATGCTTCTTTATCATTGGAAGTAATAATTGTTTCAAAATCGCGAATCTCTGATACTAGCCGAGCCGTCTTGCCTTCATGAGAACTTTTGAAATAAGAACGCACTCGATTACGTAAGTTTTTAGCCTTACCAACGTAAATAATTTTGGAATTAATATCCTTCATTAAATAACAACCAGGACGTGGTGGCAAAAGGCTTAATTTATGTTCAAGATATTCAGTTGCCAATAAATACCCCTCCCTCGTATAGTTCGAACTTATCTAATATTAAGTTAATCTGCGTAATTGTCAAATTAAGTGCCCCTTTGGGGATTTCGAGTTGTTTTTATTTGCTTTTATATATTTTGAGAATATAATTGATTTTATACAATATATTTGTGTACAATTTGAATAGGAGATAAGAAAAATGACAGAATATAAAGCAGATATAGTTCCATTAAATGATGAATTTATCGGTACTAAGGCTCATGGTAATGCGAGTTTTATTGAATCTGACGAAAATCTACATATTAAGATTGAAATGTTTGATACTCCTAAGAACACTCAACACTGGGAACACTTCCATGGTTTTCCTGATGGTAAAATAGCTCAAATCGCTACCATGGCCCAAGATGTTAATCATGATGGTTTAGTTGACCTTCCTGAAACAGAGATTGTTTCAGGTACTACGATGGTTCCCTTTGACGATGCCCCTCAAAACATGAATGTACCTAATGATAATTATCCTATTTCTGACGCTAATGGTCATTTTGCCTATGAAATAGATGTACCTTTGAAAGATTTACAAAAGAAGTTTAAAGAGGTCTTTGGCACTGACGAACTAGAACTAGATAAACGTGTTATTTATATCCATGGTGTTCCTGACAGTCTCCAATTACCTGAAAGCGTGGGCGGTGCTGTGGGTGATTATGACGCTCACACTACTTTGCCTATTGCGGCGGGCAAGATTGAAAAAATTGACTAATCGACTAATTTAATTTATCCAAATAATTGTTATTCTTTTTGAAAGGCTATATAATAGCAGTATAAAGAAAACCTGAAAGGGGCTGATTCCGATGGGCTTAACAGTGAAACGTGAAAGTGATTTTGGCAGTTTGTTTGATAAGTTTGCCTCTCTTCCCGATGATGTAAAAGAAAACGAAAAACGCGTAGATTCCGCAGATAAGAAATCTGCTAAGAATAAAAAGGAATCTAAAAAGTAGTAATTAAAACTTCTCTTGTTTGATGTCACTTCTCTTAATTGAGATGCCATTTGATTTTTACTATTTCTTAAAGAACCCTTTTGATATAAAATGTGTGCCCTCCACTTTGGATATTTGCCGTCCGAGCTTGGAGGGTTTTTTGTATCTAAAAAGCAGTATCCATTAAATCCACATTCAAGGTGGTTTTAACGGATACTGCTTTTTCATAAGATGTTTCTCGACAATTTAGTTAGAATTTAATTATTCTGGAAGTGTCTCTGATTCCATTTCTCTTAAATCGATCAATTCCTGGAACATCAAGTATTCAAAGTTATCATCTAGGATACTGTTGTATAGAGTCATTTTTTCCCCTTATTTGTTTAATTTTAATTGTATAAAGTTAGCACTTATCACGGGACGTCTAATCTGGCGGCCCTTTTCGTTAATATAATTATCCATTGAAAGAACTTCACCATAAAACTTTATAGCGTCATTTTCTTGTAAGCTACTGATGTTTCTCGCAAAATTGGAGTCAGTATACTTCACTTTACAAACTCTTGACGCATCGTTGCCATCTAATGCTACTAACATATATTTATCTTCTGGATCCAATTTTTTAACATGTCCAAATTGAAAAATCTTCGATCCAAAATATAAAGTTGTATTCTCATATAAATTGTCAAAAGAAACATAAGAGTATTTTTTACTCTCGTTACTAAATTCCGAAATACTCTTCTGCTTATGTTTTGCTTCACTTACTAAAATAATACTTTCGCGGTTACTACCAATTACTTTATTTTTCGATAATAATAGATAACCAACTAAGACTAATAACGTACACAAAAAAACAATTAACAATCTGGATCGCAAAATTCTTATCATTTAATTCCCCCAATTACAAAAGATAGCAAAGGTCTAGACAAATTTCAATCAATTATCCAGACTAAAATATTTAAATATACCATTACTAAAAATGAGCATAAAAAAATATCTCTAAGTTAATAATTTAGGGATATTCTTACTTTAAACATTAATCGTTTCTACCTTAAGAATATTTTCATTCATTGACAGTCCCTCGACAATATCAACGTAATCAATATCTTTTCCAAAATCAATTGAATAAACATTAGTATATATCTTCGTATCATTCAAATTGGATACGCTGAATCTAACACCTTCAACTGTTATATCGTGTCTTTGAAAATAATCATCAATAAACTTCTTAGTATCCAGCTTATGTTTGTACTCGATCTTTAGCTTTCTGACTGGACTGATCTTGATGATCTTCTTCAAAAAACCTAAAACAGCGTAAACTACTAAAAAGCCGACTATGGCAATAATATAATCACCCATACCAATAGCAATTCCTAGACAAGCAACTACCCAAAGACTGGCGGCAGTTGTTAATCCACGAATCGAGTGATGTTCCACAATAATCGTTCCAGCACCCAAGAAACCAATACCACTAACAACTTGAGCTATCAAACGAGCATCATCTGCTCTTATAACACCTTTATATTGAGGATACTGACGTGCCATCTCTAAGGCATCGAACCCAATATTCTTTTGAATCATCGCAATAATACAAGCACCCAAACACACTAAGATATGCGTTCTTAATCCTGCTGGACGATGCTTATATGCTCGATCTAAACCAATGATACCTGAAAATATCACAGCCAATAGGAGTCGAATTACTACATTTAGCACACTTAATTGGCTCAAAAATAATCCCTCCAATTTTCTTGTTAAATAACTCAATTATTATAACATTATTATCCGTTTTATTAATTATTACTGTTAATAAACATATCCGCTATCTCTTTAGAACTAGTAGTCTCTTTTAAAGAGTAAAGAAATTTAGGATCTGATAATAAAATCGAAATACTGGCTAGATATTTTACATGAAGAAAATTTGGTTCCGATTTAGGAATCAACAAACCGATCACTAAGTCAATTTTTTCATTATTCCACATAATAGGATTCTCTAATTTCAAAACCAACATTGTCAATTCTTTAATTGAATCATCAATAACATGAGGTAACACAATTCCATCACCTAAATTAGTCGATGCTTGTTGTTCACGTAATAAAAATTGACCATATATTTTTTCTTCATCTAACCCTGTCTGTCGTTGGCTAGCAAACTTAGATAGGTACTTCAACAGCTCATTTTCAGAAGCAACAGTAACGTCTACTTGGACATTTTCTACTTTCAATATCTGTGAAAAATCACTAGTTTCTTCCTCTTTGCTTCGAGCTTTATTTTGAGGATCGTTAATATCATTCGTTAAAATGGTATCGTCATTCTTTTCTTTCTTTTTAAAAACATTCTTTAGCTGGTCCCACAATGATTGATGCATTATAAAACCTCCAAATTAAATAAAAAAAGTCAAAATCTAAAATAGAGTTTGACTCTTATGATTTCAATTTTTCTAGCCAAATGGGTAAAACCTCCGCTAACTGATGATAGGTTCGATTAAATTTATGATCGTACCAAGGATCTTCAATTACGGCGTTACTATTCAACGCTTCATAGGCCATATGTATTTTACTCTCATCAGCGGCAGGTGCCATTTGCTTTAGGTCGACAATATTTTGTTTATCCATTCCGATGATTAAATCGGCACTATCAAAATCTTGAGACGTTATTTGCTGAGCAGTGTGTCTAACAATAGGTACGTTTTGCTTCTTCAATTCCGCAATTGCACCTAGATGAGGCGAATTACCAATCTCATAAGTTGAAGTAGCCCGAGACTCTACTTTAATCTCTGAATCAAGGCCTTGTTGTTCGACCAATTGTTTCATCATCATCTCTGCCATTGGTGAACGACAGATATTTCCTAAACAAACGAAGATGACTTTCTTCATATTATAATAGTCCTAATCTTTTTTTAACTTCACGTAATTGAGCTTCCAAAACAGGATCTTTACGACTCAGCACATCCAGCATATTAGGTTGTGATGATTGTTGTGGCTTGGAAGTTGGTGCAGTTTTTTCTTCAGATTTAGTTTGTGACTTCTTATATTTTCTAACCCATGCAGCTACCTGTTGGTATGAAATTCCGTACTTTTCACCAGTAGCTTTGTAGTTGTTATCATGTTCTACTGCATATTGGGCAATTTCTTTTTGTTGATCAACATTGTAATTCATACTAAAAACTCCTAAATAGCTTATTACAAAAAATTATACCATAGAACGCAATACCATTATTGATATAACAAAGTTTAGCAAATCGAAACCACAAAAAAATGGCAGCTCAGGGAGGAACTACCATCAATTTTATATTCTTTTGTAATCATAAAATCATCTAACAAAGATTTAGCAGAATCTCTGTCCACAAATAATACTACCATATTCCCTCAGAAAGATAAGTGGGTTTACAAAAGTCGACAACTTTTTATAAATCAATTCTTTTATACAAAAAGGTCTATACAAATGGCCTTCTATCAGTAAACAGATTATCAAAACATGCCTATCCCATAATTTTTTAATCCATTTTGATTATAAAAAATGATAATTACACAATATATTCACAAAAATTAGAAACCATATTGATGAGATATAGTCTTTAATTTTTAAATAATTACCACTAATCCCCTATTGCCAATTAGATATATCAACTGACAATTTATATTTTACTAAAATGGACTAGACCTGTATACCTCGTTTTATTTATAAATAAAAATTATTATCTAAATATTTTTGAAAATTTTCATTAATTGTTGAAGCCTTTCACTTCCCACCATATTATGACGATAAACAAACAAAATATAGAATGAAGGCAAATCTAAATCATCAATATGAATTTCTTGGATGCCTGGGACATCCTGAATGGCCGTTTCCGTGACAAAGCTGACACCTTTATTCTGTTTAACTAGACTTAACATCAACCGATAATCATTTGTTTTAAACATTGTGTGTGGCTTGACATTATAGCGTTCAGTAATTCGTTGTAAAACTTGACTGTGAACTGATTTTTCGTCTAGGGAAATAAAATCTTCATTGAATAGTGCCTCTACTGTTTTAATATTAGAGACATCCCGATCTGCGGAAGCAATGAATTTGAAGTGATGTTCTTTAATTAATTGATAATCCAAGTGATTTTCTTGTGGCAAGATGGTCGATCCTAATAAGGATAGATCTATCTTGCCATTTTTTAATTCCGACAATAACTGACGTGAACTGGCACCCTCTGGGACAATTGCACTTAACAGATTGGCGTCCCGCAGCTGATCAAAGACTTTAGGGATTACATAATTACTAATAATCGGTGGCCATCCCATGACAATCTTCTTACGTTTGATTCTTTTCATGTCATCGCTAATCAAATCATTCTCTAATAAGATCTTATCAATATGAGCTAACAACTGTTCCCCTGCATAGGTTAAAGATAACGAATTAGCGTAACTCTTTCGCTTGATCAGAGGAATGCCATATGTATCTTCCAAACGCTTTAACGAATAAGTAATCGTCGGTTGACTGACACCAAAAAAATTAGCTGTATCAGAGAAACTCTTAGACTCGGACAGTTTTTTGAAGTACTGATAATCTTTTATATTCATATTTGCACCTATAAATTTTATTTATCAAAGATGATATATTTGACTATATTTTTTATTATGTTTTATAGTACCATACGAAAGTTATTTACGAACACCAATAATAAATATGCCAACCGTTCTATATATAAAATTCATTATTCGAAAATTTATTTTATATAACGTGATATATAAACGTATATCAATTATTGTAGTGTTTACTTGTATAAAAAAATAATTAGGAGGAATTAATTCTATGAAATATGAGGGTTTAGATTTATTAAATAATCACTTCTTAAATAAAGGTACTGCTTTTACTAAAGAAGAAAGAAAAGAAAATCATCTTGAAGGTTTGCTTCCACCATTCGTTCAAACTTTGGACCAACAAGTTGAACAAGCTTACGAGAACTATTCAAGTAAGAAAACATTCCTTGATAAGAGAATGTATTTGATGGATTTATTCAATGAGAATATTACCTTATTCTATAAATTATTCAGTCAACACGTTTATGAATTCATGCCTGTTGTTTATGATCCAACAATTGCCGATACAATTGAAAACTACAGTCATCTCTTCTTAGATCCACAAAATGCTGCTTACTTATCAATCGATGATCCTGATGATCTTGAAGCATCACTAAAGAATGCTGCTAAGGGTCGTGATATCAAACTTATCGTTGTTACTGATGGTGAAGGTATTCTTGGTATTGGTGACTGGGGTGTTCAAGGTGTTGACATCTCTGTTGGTAAATTGATGGTTTATACAGCTGCTGCTGGTGTTGATCCTAAGTCAGTTCTTCCGGTTGTTCTTGATGTTGGTACAAACAGAAAAGAATTACTTGATGATGACCTATACATGGGTAACCATCACGAACGTGTCACAGGCGACAAGTACTACAACTTTGTTGACCAATTCGTTGAAACTGCTGAAAACTTGTTCCCTAATATGTATCTTCACTTTGAAGACTTCGGTCGTAGCAATGCTGCCAATATCTTAAACAAGTACAAGGATCAAATTCTTACATTTAACGATGATATTCAAGGTACAGGTATTATCACTCTTGCCGGTATCCTTGGTGCTTTGAACATTTCTAAGCAAAAGCTTACTGATCAAGTTTATCTATCATTTGGTGCTGGTACTGCCGGTGCTGGTATTACTAAGAGAATCTTTGACTCAATGGTTGAAGAAGGCCTATCTGAAGAAGAAGCTAAGAAACACTTCTACTTAGTTGATAAGCAAGGTCTATTGTTCGATGACACTGAAGATCTAACACCAGAACAAAAACCATTTACTAGAAAACGTAGTGAATTTGCTAATGCTGATGAACTAACAAATCTAGAAGCTGTTGTTAAGGCTGTTCATCCTACTATTCTTGTTGGTACATCAACACAACCTGGTACTTTCACTGAATCAATTATCAAGGAAATGGCTGCTCACACTGAACGTCCAATCATCTTCCCACTATCAAATCCTACAAAGCTTGCTGAAGCTAAGGCTGAAGATCTTTTGAAATGGACTGATGGTAAAGCTCTTATCGCTACTGGTATTCCTGTTGATCCAATCGAATACAATGGTGTAACTTACAATATTGGACAAGCTAACAACGCCTTGGTATATCCTGGTCTTGGACTTGGTTCAATGGCTGTTAACGCTAAGTTGCTTAGTGACGGTATGATCAACAAAGCTGCTCACTCATTGGGTGGTATCGTTGATCCTACAGAAGCAGGTGCTGCAGTATTGCCTCCTGTTTCAAAACTAGATAAGTTCAGTATTACTGTTGCTGAAGGTGTCGCACAAGAAGCTATTGATGAAAAATTATCATCAGCTACTGACGCCAAGAAGGCCGTTGCTGACCTTAAGTGGGAACCTAAATATTAATATATAAATTTGTCAAACAAAGGGGAATTATTTTATGGCTGCATTTATCACTTCACTAGAAAGTGTTGCTGAAATCGTTATTGTCATTGCTTTAGGATACTGGCTAAGAGGGTCTGGTCGCCTAGGTGATGAATTCAAGGGCAATATTTCATTCATCATCATGAAAATTGCTTTACCTGCTTCTATCTTCGTTTCTGTTCTTAAATATTTGAATCGAGATAAATTAGCAAGTCTGTCTGGCGGTTTGATTTTCACTTTCGCCAGTTTCACTCTAGGTTACATCGTAGCTTGGATCTTAACTAAAGTATTCCGTATCAGAAAAGGTCGTCGTGGTACTTTCATTAACATGTTCGTTAATGCTAATACTATCTTCATTGGTTTACCATTGAACATGGCTCTATTTGGTACAAAGAGTTTACCTTACTTCCTTGTTTACTATGTTATGAACACAATTTCAACTTGGGCTGTCGGTATCTTCTTCATCTCAAGTGATGATCCAACCGTTGAAAAGGGTGCTAAGAAGGACTTCAACTGGAAGAAACTTCTACCTGCTCCACTTGTTGGTTTCTTAGTTTCATTAGTCTTCTTATTACTAGCTATTCCTGTTCCAGAATGGATCAATAAGACTTTGGACATGGTCGGTGGTATCGTTACACCTATGTCACTTATCTACATTGGTATTATCTTAGCTGATGCTGGTTTGAAATCTATCAAATTCGACCGTGATACAATTCTAGCCCTAGTTGGTAGATTCATTATCGCCCCTGCTTTAATGATCAGTATCATCCTATTAGGTAAATCAATGATGGGTACTAACTTACCTGCTCTAGAAAGTAGCTCATTCATCATTCAATCTGCTGCTCCTGGACTTGCTGTTCTACCTATCTTGGTTGACCAATCACATGGTGACGTCGACTACGCAACAAATCTTGTTACAACATCAACTGTCTTGTTCGTAATCGTCGTTCCAATCTTGATGCAAGTAGCAAACTTGATCTAATCAAACTATTCACACATTCAAAACCTCCTATAAATTATCTTTTCGCATAAAGAATTGAGCTTTCCGTGTTTGATTCTTTCAAAATAAAACTCCTTAACTTGGACAAGAATCCAGGTTAAGGAGTTTTTTATTGCTTCAATTTTTTAAATACCTCAATCAAATGCTTAACTAAGTTATATTCACTGTTAACGGACATCATCGTATCCTGAGCATGAGTGAACAAAACTGAATACTCTAATTTTTCACCCTCAGCCTCTTTTTGAATCTTATCTGTCTGCAATGCGTGTGCTGTTAATAGTTTCTCATGTGCCTGCTTCAATAATTGCTCAGACTCATCATATTTAGCATCTCCAACTAAGTCTAACGCTTGCATAATAAATTTTCTGGCATCACCAGAAGAGATTATCATCTGCATTGATCGACGTAGGTCAGCATTATTTTCAGATTCATCTATCATCTTACTTACCTGCTTCTTTCTTTATTAATTCACGGTCATAAGCCTTGAAAAATGGATACCAAATTGCTGCTGCGACTAGGAAAATAATTAATACCAAAATAATTGAACCGATCGTATGTCCATTGATCCACGTATTGATTGGGAAAGGAACATACCACATCTGGAAAACTGCATCAGGGATATGTCCTAATCCTGTTTTCAAACCAAGCCAAACAATGATTGGCAAAATTACTCCTTGAATCCACATCGGAATCATCAAATATGGGTTCCAGACGATCGAACCAAAGACAACCGGTTCATTGATATTAAAAATACTAGGTACGATAAAGGCTTTTCCTAAAATTTTTAATCGTTGCGACTTAGCTAAAAATAACATCATTAAAACTAATGGCATCGTACAACCTACCCCACCAATCCATAAATAGGTTGAAAACATTGTTTCTCCAGTAACGATATTATGGGCCCCATGTATTTGATTAGCTTGAATAGCTGCTAAATATACCGGCGTTGTGATTGGAGTCAAAATCCATGTTGAAATCCCCATTGAATAAATCAAACAATTGATCAACATAACTAATACAAATCCAGGTAGAGTCTCAACAATATTAGCTAAAGGTGAAAACATTTGAATGATCAATTGATAAACATTGATTTTTAAGACATCGACTAAAATAAAACCGGCTGTGATAACAATTCCTATCGGTAACATTGAATCAAACCATGCCGTCACAAAGTCGGGAATAACAGTATCTTCAGAAAAGAAACTGAATTTTCCAAAGAATCCCATAACTAAGGCCGCGAAAATACCACAAATAATGGCTACAAACATCCCTGCTGCACCAAAGTGACTGAATTCAAATATCGCACTACCATCTTTTCCCATCACGGGATTAGTTAGAAGTAAAAATAATCCTAAAGAAGCTAGTCCAGAAATAATTCTCTGCTTTGCTAATTTCTTTTTTTCCATCATATTAAAAGGTATTAGAAATGCGACAAAAATTGAAATAATTCCAAAAGTAAAATTACTGATACCTGATAAATCAGGCCACCATTTCCAAATATTAGCGAACAAACCTAAAAAAGTAATTACCGAGCTAACCAAAATAAAGGGCAATGTTTGTAAAATCGAATCTTTTAAAACACTGATCCAAATATTACGACTGATTCGATCCATTTTGGGTGCTACTTTATTTTTAAAAACTGTCATAAAGTTATTCATTTGCTTCAAATCCTTCCAATTATTTTCTAATCAAGTACGCTTTGAAGGTGATCTAATGCTTTTTCACCGTCTAAAGTGGCATAGTAATCAGAATTCATCAGAATAACTTTTTTATCAGTACCTGTCACCAATTGTTTAATTTCTGCTTCCATAAAAGATAAATGTGGGCCTATCATGATAACATCGGTCTCAGCAAGATAATTTTCTAATTCAGATTCACTACGGGCTTTAATTTGATAATCTAACCCTTTCTTTTTAGCGACTTTTCGCATGCTAACAGCCATGAATCCTGACGAAGCACCAGTACCACAAACTAATAAAACTTGTAAACTCATATTCTTCCCTCAATCGTTGATTTATTTAATACTCATTCAATTTAATGAAGTCAAAAATATAAGTCAAATTTACCTTTATTTTTCTATTCCATCAAAAAAGGCTTTATATCAACAAAAAAAGCCAATGACAACGATAAAAATCGTGTAGTCATTGGCCAAAATATCGGTAAAATATTCTATTTTTGAGGTGAGATCAAACTAATTAAACGATTGACTAAAGCCACTACTCGTCTAGCGTCACTAGCAATCATATCCATATCGCGTTCTTTGACCATGGTGTGAGTTACTAACAACAAGCTGACAGAATCGGTATCATCGTTAAATTTTCCAATAGGCAAAGTTACATTATGATCGTACATTGGGACTTGCCCTTCTTCCACCTTAACTAACTTTGAACCTTCGGGCATGCTTAAAATATAAGTCTTAATTCTCTCCAAACTAAACTTATCTTGATAAAATCCGTAAATAACCGTTAGTTCATTTAAGATATATTTAATTTCGTTATTCATTTAATTCACTCCCGCTAAAAAGAAAAGTCTTTACTTATAGTATCGCTCTTATTTTGGTAAATTGACAAGGAAGTTAGTCTTAATTTTCTACACTTTGTCTTAATGTATTATTAAAACTTGCCCCATAAGTCTCACCAAAAAGATTTAGATGTGCCAGTAAATAATAAGTCTGATACCAAGGTACCCTTCTTTGCCAATCCTTATCTAATGGGTAAAGATCCTGATATCCTTGATAGAACTCTTCATTAAAGCCACCAAACAACAAAGTCATTGCAATATCCATCTCACGGTCACCAAAAAAGACGTCGGGATCAAATAAAATTGGTTGATGATTTTGTTGAAAACCAACGTTACCATTCCACAAATCACCGTGCATCAAACTCGGCGTGATGGGATGAACTTGATAATAATCTGTTAATTTTTCCTCAAATTGACGCATTAACTTATCGCGGTCATCATTCCACAAACCTTTTTTCTGAACTTCATTGATCAAAACATTCAAACGTTGTTGGATATAGAAGTCACCCCAATTAGCGCGCCAAGTATTTATTTTAGGATTCTTTGCATTTAAAACATCATGTCCCAAACCAAAACGTAGTGAATGACGTTGATGCATTTTAGCCACTAATCGACCTAGATCATACTGGGAACCCGTTCCAAAATGAATATAATCCAAAACCAGATAGCCATTATCTTGAAAAGTTCCACTTCGAATTACCTTAGGAGCATTAGCCACTGAATTAATCAGATTGAGACTTTCAATTTCATGATCAAAGAAGCCTTCATTGTTGTTTGGTTGAACCTTTAGGAAATATTCACCTGTATCTGAAACCACTTTAAAAGCCAAATTAATATCGCCGCCAGAAACAGCTTGGACATTTTGAATCTGACCTAACTTCAGTTCGTCATACCAACTTTTATCTATAAGCATTAGATATTCCTCTTATCCTTTTAACCTTCTTTAACTCCTGTTACAATCATAATTAATTCTTTGCTAATAAGCAAAATCTATTCTGAGGTGTAATTTGAAAATAAAAATTGTTTCTAAAAGGTCCGAAAATCTAATACTTCAATTGACCGATGTTTGGGAATCATCTGTTAGAGCTACCCACTCCTTTTTATCTGAAGAGGCAGTTCAAACAATTAAGACTTCTTTACCAGAAATTTTACGAAAAATTCCTGATTTGATAATTGCAGAGGATGAGTCCCCTATTGCTTTCATGGGTATCTCTCATCAAGAACTTGAAATGTTATTTGTGGCTCCAGAATTCCGTGGCCATGGCATTGGCAAGCAATTAATTACTTATGGAATCAAAAATTTTAATGTGAATAAATTGACGGTCAACGAACAGAATCCTCAAGCCATTGGATTTTATCAACATCTTGGCTTTGAAACTTACCGCCGTACTGAAACTGATGATGCCGGTAATCCTTATCCTATTTTACACATGAAAAAAACTGATGCAGACTAATTCACAAAAAAGGTATCCATACCAACCAAAAAAATTTGGACGTTACGGATGCCTTTTTAAGTGCTTAAATCATCTATTTCATATTTGTATTTTTAATTAAACGTGCAATGTTCTCTGAAACTTGTTGTAAATTTTTATCAGTATCCGCAATAGCCTTTGACAGCTCTTCAACTCCAGGCACACAAGTAAAGATTGCGTCAATTCCCAAAGGATAAAGTTCCGATATTTTTTCACCAACAGAACCTGCAATCGCAATGACTGTTGCCTTTGGATTAACAGCTTTAGTTGCCTTGGCCACTCCAATCGGTGTCTTGCCAAACTTAGTTTGAAAGTCAATTTGACCTTCTCCTGTCACTACAACATCAGCATCTTTTACTTTATCTTTTAAATCAGTATAGTCGACGACAATTTCGACTCCTGAACGCATTTCCGAGTGCGTAAAGGCTAAGAGTCCCGCACCCAATCCGCCAGCAGCACCAGCTCCAGGAACTTCTTCTAAATCTTTTCCAAGATCTCTTTTTAAAATGTCAGCGTAATGTGATAAAGCTTTATCCAAAAATTCAACCATTTTCTCATTAGCACCCTTTTGAGGCCCAAAAACATGACTGGCACCGTTGGGACCCGTTAAAGGATTGGTTACATCTGAAGCAATAATAACTTTAACATCCGCTAATTCTGGCAACATATTTGAGATATCGATTCGATCCAATTTCTCCAGCATGGCACCACCATATTGGAGTTCTTGGCCTTTTTCATCTAATAAATGAGCACCTAAGGCTTGAGCCATACCAGCACCACCATCATTAGTAGCCGAACCACCAATTCCAATGATAATCGTCTTAGCGCCCTTTTGAATGGCTGACTTGATCAACTCACCAGTTCCAAAAGTTGTTGTGATATATGGATTTTGCGTAAATTGATTGATGTATTGAATCCCGCTAGCTTCTGCCATCTCAATAACAGCCACCTTGCCATCATCGATCAAACCGTAGTGAGCTGTTGTCTTATGGCCTAAAGGATTAACAACTTCCTCAGTTATAATTTGACCATTTTTAGCATCGACTAATGATTGAACTGTTCCTTCACCACCATCGGCCATTGGTACATTGACAAACTCGGCTTCTGGATAAACTTTAGCAAAGCCTTTGTGCATTGCTTGAGCAACTTCCTTAGCTGTTAATGAATTTTTATATGAATCTGGAGCCAAAACTATTTTCATTTATAATCCACCTCTAGAACAGATTTCCATACATTAATGTTGCTACAATCGTCATTGAAAGTCCAACGAGCATTTCCCAGAAGACAACGCTCATTCTTTCCTTAAAGTGCATGTCAACAGCTTTGGCTGTCACGTGGAAATAGTTACCATGTGGCAATTGATCGATAACTGTGGCTCCGGTATGAACCATTGCTGCAGCGCCAGTACCGGAGATACCAAATGACATGATTGACTTACTGAATGAATTTGAAGCTAAGATAACACCAGTTGATGTTGATGCCGTTGCTGCTGCCATCAAGATACCGGCAATTGGTGCCAAGAACGTTCCAGAGATTCCGGAAACTTTTACTATCTCAACTACCTTCTGGGGCAAGTCAGATGCTGAAACTAAACCAGCAATTGCACCAGCACCAATCAAAATCAGTACCACATCGGTCATACGTGCTAATCCACCAGTCATATATTTCAAAAACTTTTTACGTTGTCCCATTGCCAAAGTTCCAATTAAACCAGCAATCGGTAAAATATACATTGCATCCAAATTAAATGATGCTAAGGCTTTGATTCCCAAAATATCACCTACAGGAGTGATCAATAAGAGGACGACCGCCACTAAAGGTGTCACAATGGCTGCCTTTAAACTTGGTAAGTCTTTTTCCTCTTTGGCTTCAAACTTACGATCAGCTGGTACAAAAGATCCTTTATTTTTGATCAAGGTAGCTAAAAGTACTGTCACAATAAGACCTACGACTGCTGGTACAAAGTCAGCAATCATAACTTGTGAAAGTTCAACATTGAAACCTTTTGCAGCTGCAATTGTATTTGGATTAGGCGAAATAATATTTCCCGCTTTACCACCACCAGAAAGAGCTACCAATAATGAGAGCTTACTGTAGTGCATCTTTTGCCCTACCTCTAGAGCAATTGGTGCCACGATCAAAACTGCCACAGGAATGAATATCCCCACACCTGTTAGAACCATCGTCGATAACGCTAGAGCTAAAATCGCTAACTTATCATTAAAACGATTAACAATATTAGATGCGATCACGTTGGCTGCACCTGATTCCATCATGACTCCAGCTAAAACACCAGCCGCAATCACACGGATAATTGTACCCATAACGCCAGAACTACCTTTAACGATCACGTCTGTCGTTTGCGAAAGGTTCATTCCCCCAATTAAACAACCAACGATTGCGCCAAAAATTAATGCATAAATAGGATTAACTCTGAATAAAATCAATCCAATTGCTAAAAGCAAACCTAATAAGGCTGCCCACCAAGCAATAACCATTTTAAAACTTCCTCCTCAAAAACACGGTAATTGTTAAATATTGAACAATTATTAACTTTTGTATAATACCGTGATGAAATCACTAAATCAATGTACATTTGCACAAAAATAATTGGGTGATACTTTAAAAAATAATGAATTTTATTGATAAATCAATGTTTTTAAATTTTAAAATAATGTAAAATATTTATATGCACAAATAACAGATTCAAGCTTTTGCATAACTTTGCTTGATCTTTAACAAGGAAAAAATTATGAAATTAGACCCTAAATTAGCACAATCTATTGTTGATAAAATGATGGATTACATCCCCTATAATATCAATATGATGAACGAAAAAGGCTACATCATTGCTAGTGGCAATAAAGATCGAATCAATACTTTACATATTGGTGCTATCGAAACCATAGAAAGCGGTAAAACTAAACCGATGATCGAATCTTTTGGTAAATTTGGTCAGCCGGGCGTTAATATCCCCGTTGAATTCCAAGGCAAAACTATCGGTGTTATCGGTATTACTGGTGACCCTGAAAAAGTCACCCCCTTGGCTTCACTACTTAAAGTTTCGACTGAACTGTTAATCACACAGATCAACAGTTCCAAGGCTGAAAATCAACGTAAAGAATCTTTAAATCACTTTCTCTATCAATGGACGACAATTGACAATATTTCTGAAAACTTCGAATTGAAATCACGCGCTCAGGCTCTAAATATTAATCTTGAATTAAAACGTTATGCTCTCATTTTAGAAACCGATAACCAGCCTACTATTTTAGAGGGTGATTTCTACTTTAGCAAAACACCACATCAACAGTTAATTATTACTAGAAACACTGACAACTTAGAAAAGTATCTAGAGTACAGTCGTCTAAACAAAATTGTGATTGGTATTAGTAATCAAAGTGCCAATTTAAAGAAGGCTGTTCAACAGGCCATCGATACTATCAAAGTAGTTCACGAATTGCAGTTGACTAATGTTTATTACTATCAACAAATCACTTTCCTCAACCAATTGTTGCAAAGCCATCTTTATTCGGACAAATATATCAACACCTTTAAGGGTTTACTCAAAACTAGAGCCGGTAAGGAATTGATCGACACACTCGATTGTTACTTCAAGTCGAATGGTAACGTAACCGACACCTCCACCAGATTAAATATACATCGAAATACTACCAACTACCGTCTGAACAAAATTTCTGACTACTTTAACCTCGACTTGCATGATATTACGGATATGTTAGAGCTATATACTAACTATTTGCACTTCAAAAAATATCTTTACGAAAATAAATGGTTACCGTCTAACTAGACTTTTATTGACATTATGTTTACCATTTTCACGAAGACTAATAATTAATCTAAAGAGGTCTAATAATGGTATTAATGAATCTTAATTATCGTACAAATTATTTACACACTTATTTCAAAACTTCCGTCGTCATTCCTGATACTAATGAAGATAATTACACGACTGTGTGGTTGTTGCATGGATATACTGGTGACAATACTGCTTGGGGTAAGCATGTTTATATCGAAGAAATCGCTCGTAAATATAACATGGCAATTATCATGCCTGACGGTCTAAATTCATTTTATTCTGATTCTAAATTCATTCCTTATTACTCTTTTTTCATAGATGAATTTATTCCTAAAATGCAAAACCTATTACCGATCTCTAAAGATCCGGCCAAAAACTATATCGTCGGTTCAAGTATGGGTGGCTACGGCGCCTTAAAATTTGCTTTTAAAAATCCCGATAAATTCGGTAAAGTAGCTGCTTTATCACCCATTACCGATATCGAACATTTCCGAGACAATCCTAAATGCCCCATGTCTAAAGATACCTTCAACGCTATTTTTGACAGTCCTGAAGAGATAGCCAAAAATCAACTGATCAATATTTATAACAATCGCCAACCAAAGTTACCTATCTTAACACTCTGTGGTGATATTGATTTTATGCATGAAGACAACGTTATGTTCAAGAATTTCTTAACGATTCACGCTAAAGATCATTACACTTGGATGCCAGTTGAAGGAGACCATTCTTGGAAAGTTTGGAGCAGCAACATCCAGAATATTTTTGATTGGTTATCATAGCTTTCATATAAATATATTTATATAATGATATTATGGATATGAAATCTTTTTATGGAAGAAGTCTTCTATCATGTCTGAAAAATATCTTACTTTTGATTGTTATGGCACTTTGCTTCAAGAAAATAACACTTACGACGAGATCGAAAAAATAGCTCTTCAAGTTGGGGTTGACCCCTCAATTGCCCGACAACGTTTTGAAACTTATCAAAATGATTCCAACAATGTACATCCCTATTTGGATTATGATCTACTCATTCGTAATAATTTGATTCATTTAGATTATCAATTTGGTTTAAAACATCAATTCGAAAAATATTTTGTTGATGTGATGATTGCTCATCAAAATTTAGTTCCCTTTCCAGAAACAATTAAGACACTAAAAACACTGGTTAAGCGTGATTACCATCTTATTATCATGTCCAATTCCTCATGGGACATCATCGATAAAAACGTTCAAAAACTCGAAGTACCTTTTGACATCTGGACAGCTGAGGATGTTCATGCTTACAAACCTGACCTTCACTTTTTTGAGACTGTTGAAAAGGAATACGGTTTTACATCCCAAAATCACTGGCACCTCGCTGAAGGTTATGAAAGTGATATTATTTCAACCGACAAAATAGGGTGGCCGTCTATTTGGGTCAATCGTTCAAAAGCTTCAGCATCAAGTTCTGTTCAACCGACACATACAGTCTCTGACTTAACTTCCACATTGGAATTTTTAAATTAATTGACACTAAAAAATACCAACCAATTTAGATTAACGATTGGTTGGTATTTTCATATATAAAACAAATTCACTGACTTATAATGATAGTAAAGATGTACGAGAAAGCGAGGGACTTTTATGCAATACATTACGTTTAATCATCAGAAGACTTCCGCCATTGGTATTGGCACTTGGCATATCGGCGAAGGAAACCAATCCCAAACTGAAGCAGAAATGCAGGCTATCAGATATGGTCTGGATCATGGCGTTAATCTTATCGATACTGCTGAAATGTACGGTGAAGGCTTATCGGAATCACTAGTTGGTAATGTACTAAAAGATTATCATCGTGAAGATTTGCAACTGATTTCTAAATTCTATCCATTTCACGCAACTCCACAGTTAATCGAAACAAGTTTAAAAGCTAGTCTCAAGCGACTTCAAACCGACTATCTAGATCTGTATTTACTTCATTGGCGTGGTAATACACCACTTTCAGAAACTGTCTCTGGATTAGAAAAAATGGTCCAAGCTGGCCTCATTAAAAATTGGGGTGTTTCCAACTTTGATTTAAATGATTTGAAGGAATTATCCAATCTGGAAAATGGTAACCATTGTCGTATCAACGAAGATCTCTATAATATTGGTAGTCGAGGAATCGAGTATTCGATTTTACCATGGCAAAAGCAGCATGACATGTCATTTGTTGGTTACTCTCCTTTTGGTTCTGATGGCAGCGAATATCTTAATATCAAACCAGTCATCAAAGAGATGGCTTTACAAAAGAACATTTCAATTCATCAGTTGCTTTTGGCCTGGGTCCTTCGTAATCATGATTTGTTGAGTATTCCAAAGACTGGTTCCGCAAATCATATGCAAAGTAATATAGCCGCTCTTGATGTTCAATTCACTGCTGACGAATTAGAACTTCTAGATAAAAGTTACCCTAAACCTACTAGTGAACCATCCCTTGAAACTATTTAATTATTTTAACGTGAGACTTTTCTCACGTTATTTTTTTAACTCAATTTCCAAATTTGCCATTTCAACAACGTCTACTGCACATTCAGAACCCTTGTTACCAGCTTTACCACCAGCACGATTCAATGCTTGTGCCATATTTTCTGTTGTTAGAATACCGTACATTACTGGTACAAAACCATTTAGAGAAGTTTGACTGACTCCTGTTGCTGATTCAGCACAGACATAATCAAAATGGGCTGTTTCACCTTTAACAACGGCTCCTAAAGCAATAATACCATCAAAGCGTTCACTTTCAGACAACAATTTAACAATTCGTGGAATCTCCATTGCTCCTGGAACTTTGACTACGGTAATATTCTGTTCTGCCACATTCAGTTGCAACAATTTTTCTCGTGCTCCGTTTAGTAACTTATTAGTGACAATGTCATTAAATTTAGCTACAACAATCGCAATATTTAATTTTTCTCCATTCAATTGACCGACTATTTCTGGCATTCTACTCTACCTCACTTAATAGATGATGAAATTTGTGTTTCTTAGTTTCTAAATACTTTATGTCACTTTTATTGGGGTGCATTTCTAAAGGCACTCGTGTAACTGTCAGTCCCATCTGCTTTAATTGATCAACTTTATCAGGATTGTTAGTCAACAACGAAATAGAAGTTATGTCTAATTTGTTCAACACGGCAGTAACGACTCGATAATCACGTTGATCTGCTGGAAAACCCAATTTTAGATTGGCCTCGACGGTATCTAAGCCTTGATCTTGTAATTGATAAGCTCGTAATTTATTGATCAAACCAATCCCACGACCTTCTTGATTCAAATAAATTACGGCTCCGGATTTATTTTCTTCAATTTTTTGCAATGCAGTCGCCAATTGCTCTCCACAATCACAACGCATTGAGCCTAAAACGTCTCCCGTAAAACATTCTGAGTGAACACGGACTAAGAGATTTTTTTGCTGCTGAATTTCGCCTTTATAAATAATCAGAATGGGATCTTGTTTGAATAGGAATGACTTTAATCGAAAATGTCCATATTTAGTAGGCAAATCTACATCTGACACTTCTGTTAATACATCAACATCACGTGCAAAACGATAATCAATAATATCTTTTATCGTAATTAGAGACATTTCATGCTCCTTGGCAAAAGCTTTTAATTCTGGTCTACGGGCCATTCTTCCATTATCTTTAACCATCTCGCAAATGTAGGCAACTGGAGAAGATTGGGAAAGTTTAGCTAAATCAACGGCTGCTTCCGTATGGCCATCACGTTCTAGTACTCCTCCATCTTTAGCAATCAATGGGAAAATATGTCCCGGATGATAAAAGTCTTGTGGATCTTGTGAAACTGCTAATTTCTTTATCGTATCTGCACGGTCAAACGCTGAAATACCCGTAGTAGTTGTCTTGGCATCAGTACTGACGGTAAAAGCAGTATTAAAAGCATCGTGTCCTTTTGTCATCAAATGAAGGTCCAATTTATTAGCTTGCTTCGAACTCATTGGTACACAAAGCAAACCCTTAGCATGACTGATCATAAAGTTTACTGCTTCAGGAGTAACAAAATCCGCTAGACCAATCATGTCGCCCTCGGCTTCTCTTTTTGTTGAATCAGCTACGATAATTAGCTTTCCTTGCTTTAATTCTTCAATTGCACGTTCCACTTTTTGAATTGTCTCATTAATTGACATTTTGATACCCCCGCTTAAATGCTTGAATAATATATTTTCCTAAAATATCGGTTTCCAAATTAACAGTTTGACCAATCTCCAAATTTCCTAAAACCGTTTCTTTACTCGTGTAAGGAATAATACCGACCTGAAAATCTTTATCGGTTACCTGAATCAAGGTTAAGCTGACACCATCAATGGCAATTGATCCTTTTTCAACTAGATAAGGTAAAAACTGCGATGCAATAGAAAAAGTTAATAAGATTGAATTCTTAGCTAATTCTCTTTTCAAAAGTTGACCTGTAGTGTCAACGTGTCCCAAAACAAAATGTCCGCCTAGTTCATCATTTGGTCTCAACGCCGGTTCCAAGTTAACTTTTTGACCAGTTGTTAAATCAGCAATATTAGTCCTTTTAACTGTTTCCGGCATGACTTCAACTTGGATCTGATTATTCTGAGAATCAATAATTGTTAGACAAATGCCATCTATCGCAACGCTGTCGCCTAAGTGTACTGTTCCAAAATTGTGTTGAATGGTCAAAACAAAATTTTCTTTAGTCTGATCAATAGCAATCACACTACCAATATCCTTTACAATTCCTGTAAACATTAATCTAACCTCCAAGTTGTGATTTTTAAATTTGAACCCAACTGCTCTACAGTCAAATCACTGAAATTCATTGTCGGTAACTGCTTACCCCAGATTGCTGGTAATCCTTGGCCAAAAATCTTGTTGGCGAGGTAGATAATGATATGATCAACTAACTCTTGTTCAAAAAAATCAGCTTGAATATGACTGCCACCTTCAACCAAAACCGACTCCAAACCCTGCTTGCCTAAATAATCAATAACCCTTTGTGGGGTCCAATCATTCACCAAAATCCGTACATTTTGAGGAAATTCTTGCTGCGATTGTGTTCCACTAAAAATCCAAATAGGACCTGATGCTTGAAACAATCGACCGTTTAAAGCAATCGTATTAATATCACGTACCATCACCGCTCGAATTGGTGGAAACATCAAATCTTTTGTGCGGACAGTTAATTTGGGATCATCAACCTTTAACGTATTTTCACCAATTAGAATTACTTGATTCTGTTCACGTAACTTCTGGGAATCATCAAAGGCCAATTGATTTGAGATCATTGAGCGAGTTCCTTTTTTTCGATTAATTTTTCCATCCAAGGTCATGGCGTACTTCAAGGTAACCAACGGACGTTTATTTTTATAGAAAAAATTATATGCAGAATTTAAATCCGAAGAAAGTTCCAGTATTTCTACCTCAACACCGTGATCTCTTAGATATTCAACTCCTCGTCCGCTAACGATAGGATTAGGATCAATTTGTCCAATCACAACTTTTTTAATTCCCACTTCAACTATTTTCTGAACGCAAGGTGGTGTTTTGCCAAAATGCGAACAGGGTTCCAAAGTAACGTACAGAGTGGATCCCTTAGCTTGTGCTATATCACTTAAACTATTCAAAGCATTAATTTCTGCATGGTTTTGACCAAAAGTCTCATGGTGTCCTTGTCCTAGAACTTGATTGTCCTTAACTATAACGGCACCAACTTGTGGATTAGTCCAAGTGTTTTTTCCCTTTCTAGCCTCTATAAAAGCCAATTTCATAAATTTTTCCAATGCTTATTCACCCCACAAAAAAAGCCCCGCAATAATTATTGCGGGGCTTTCAAGATAAGCTAAATAAGACTTCATACGAGTGCAGTCCAAAAAAGACTTATCAATAGCATGAAATATTATTTTCTTCTACCATCCTGACTTTACAGTCGGTTCTAGACTCTCACTAGATCCACCGCTTTCGCGGGTCACGGACTTCAATTTCAAAGAATTGTTACCGTCGGTCGGGAATTACACCCTGCCCCGAAGAAATCTATTCAGTTTTCAAAAACGATAGTACTATAAAAAAATAATTTTAGCAAATACACTTTTATTATATTTTATCTAATAAATTAAAAAAGAGCATTGAATTCTTAGTTTCCCAAAAATCATCGCTCTCACAGAGTCCATTTTTATATAATTATTTTCTTTCAATTCAAACCTGATGGAATTGTACTTTCATTGCCAATACGACCGATAAAATCACTAAATAAAGCCAGTTGTTGTGAATCATGTCTCCATAAATTTTCGGGATGCCACTGTACCGCCTGAATACTGGCATCCTCATTTTCAATTGCTTCAATTACTCCATCAGAGGCTGTCGCTACAACCTTTAAGAAATCAGGAACTTCTTTAATAGCCTGATGATGTCGAGAATTCACAAAGACATTATCGCCTATCGTTTTATAAAGTTTAGAATTATAGTCTACTCTTACAAAGTGGGTTGGTTGGTCCCCCGGAGCTTGTTGCTTATGCTTGATCAATTTACCTGAATACTGACTCCCCAAGTCCTGATAAATCGTTCCACCTAAAGCTACATCTATCATCTGCGTACCACGACAGATACCAAAAATTGGAATTTTTTTTGCTACAGCAGTTCTAATCATTGCAATTTCAAAACGGTCACGATTTCGATTGGTGACACCTAATTTTGGGATTGGTTCTTCTCCCATAAAGCTAGGATCAATATCTGGTCCACCAGAAAAGATAATTCCATCCATTCTCTCAATTAATTGATTTACTTTATCAACTGGTAAAATCGGTAATCCGACCGGAATACCTCCTGCCATCAACACCCCATCAACAATTGGTCGTGGCACGTAGTCCATTAATTTTTGGTTTATTACATCAGTTGACCCTAAATAAACATCCGCAGTAATACCAATTAATTTGCCCATAGAGTTGAACCCCCTTTTTATAATTTTAATTGTAAGATTAGCACTCTAAATTAATCTGTCAAATCTTTTATTAATAATATTAAATAAATACTAATAAAAGTCTAATATTTACACTTATAATTTAGTATAATAAAGCTGATTCATACAATCAATATTAAAGGGTCTCTAATATTATAGACATTTTGGATAAAATTTCTTCTTTTTCTAATAGAAATTGGCTAAAAAATAAAAAATCCGACAATTCTAAATTAGATTATCGGATTTTAAAACAAAATTATTTTATTTTTAACGGCTTTAAATTAGTCTCAATCGTCGCCAAAGGACTATTAACTTCTGCCAAGGTTGCTGCTGTATAAGCACCCTCGACCAAGGCAACATCATACTTATGAATTGTTTTATCAGTCATTTCCATCAACATTTCCAAATTCATCTTGGAACTTCCTAAATCGTAAAATGCTAAAAGTTCATCACCAGTATTCTCATCAACGGCTTTCTGAATTTTTTCTAATGAAGAGCCAATTTCATTATCATCAGTTCCCCCAGCTGTGGTAATTGAAAGGTCGGGTGCAGCTTGAGAAATTAATTTTCTAACTCCTTCAGCGATTTCAAATGAATGAGACACGATCACTATTCCATATTTCATTTTTATTCTCCTAACACTTCAAGTAAGGATTCAAATAAGTACGCACTTGATTGTGATCCGGGATCCAAATGACCCTTGGATTTTTCCTCTAGATAACTGGCACGGCCCTTTGTAGCGACCATATCTTTGGTAGAGTTCAAAGCGTCTTCTACTACATTCTTAGAAAAATGATCAACCTTTAACGATTCCGCAACTGGTTGCCAAACATCGATCATTGTCTTCATGCCAATGTCTGATTGACCACGACGCTTTAAGCCATCGCAACCAACTTGCACTAGTTCAGCTAAATCAGTCGTGTCCTTAGCCTTCTTTGACATATCTAAGAAAGCCGTTCCATACAATGGACCAGAAGCTCCGCCAACTTTTTGAATCATCGCAAACGCTACTGTCTTATACAAGTCTGCCAAGTCAGTTGGTTCTTTTTTATTAAGGGCATCAGTCACTGCGGCCATCCCGCGAGCCATGTTGCTGCCGTGATCACCATCACCAATTGCTGTATCCAGTTCATTCAATTCTGAGGTATTGTCCTCTACTTTTTTAACAAATAACTCAATCCACTTTTTCGTATCCGCTAAATTTAATTCCATCAGTTTACTCCCTTTCTACCAACCAATTGTTGTTACTGGTTCTTTTAACATCTTGATCCAAGAATCCTCAGCTTTCATTATCGTCAAAGATATTCCTTGCATATCAAGCGATGTTACTTGGTTACCTACCTTACTGAACTCAACCGCAATTTTGTCATTTTCAAGTTCAGTTAAAACGTCATTAGCAAAAATATATTGCTCCATTAATGGAGTGGCACCCATTCCGTTGATCAATACTGCAAAATGACCAGTCTGATCCGAAAACTCACCCATAATTTTTTTGATCAATTCATGAGCTAATTCTTTTGATGGCTGAATCTTCTCAACTGAATAACCACGCTCGTTGTGAATCCCAATGCCATATTCGATTTCATCGTCGCCTAATTCAAATCCAGGATGACCCACTGCTGGAACAGTTGCGGCATGAAGAGCAATTCCTACAGTCTTAGTACTATCAATAACTTTTTGACCTAGTGCAGCCAAATCATCTAAATTCATTCCAGAACGAGCGGCGGCACCAACAATTTTTTCAACCAAAACAGTTCCGGCCACACCACGTTTTCCTTGTGTAAATTCACTGTTTTCAACAGAGATATCATCATCGACAACTATTGATTTAATCTTAATGTCATCGGCTTCAACCATTTCTTTAGCCATATCGAAGTTCATAACATCACCAGAATAATTTTTCACAATCAACAAAACACCTAGACCTTGATCAACTGCTTTTATGGCTTCATAAATCTGATCAGGAGTTGGCGAAGTAAAGACCTCGCCGGCAACTGCAGCACTCAACATCCCGTCACCAACGTAACCGGCGTGTAAAGGTTCATGACCACTACCACCACCGGAAACGACACCAACTTGCTTTTCTTCAGTGAACTTAGGATCATTTCTGACAACGGCGGTTGTGCCTTCAATCTGTTTTACTAAATCACTATTAGCTTTCACCAGTCCTGAAATCATTTCAGGAACAATATCCTCAGTATTATTAATGATTTTCTTCATAAATTAATCCATTCCTTCCATTTTCAATCTAATAGTTACGCCATACTCACAGAGCAAATTTTTCAATTGCTAAACCAACACCATCATGATTGTTATCGGCTGTTACATAATCACTAGCTGCTTTAGCACCACTAGTAGCATTCTCCATTGCGACACCTTTGCCAGCCACTTTTAACATGGAAATATCATTATCACGATCACCCATAGCCATAACTTGGCTCAAGTCAATCTTCAATTTAGCAGCCAATTGTTTGACGGCTTCTCCTTTGTTGACATCCTTGGGAAAAATTTCTAGAAAACCCACACCAGTCCGTACGACAAAGTAGTCTTTATCAAAGTGTTGATGAACAATTGCGGATATCTCATCCAATTGTTTCTCTTTACCATTGATAATGGCCTTAACAATCTCAAAGTCATCCGGTAACTCTTCGGGCTCACGGATATAGAGACCATTTTCATTCTCAAATGCTTGCGTAATAGTATATTTATCGATCCACTCTACATGACTAGTGTAGGTGTTTCCTTTATCATCGACGACATTGTAATGTAATTGATTCTTCTTAATAAAGTCGACAAATTCACGATAAAACTGATTTGTCATTGTTCTACAGAAAATTACTTTTCCAGCCATATTTTCAATCATGCCACCACCATTAGTGATCATATATTGGTCCTCACCACTAATTCCGAGGGTCTTTGCGTAACTTGTAATAGCGTTATGCGTCCGTCCAGAACACAAAACGACTTTAATCCCCTTTTCTAAAGCTCGTTTAATAGTTTCCTGATTTTTAGCAGAAATAGTTTTTTCTGTCGTCAATAAGGTATCGTCCATATCCAAAGCAATTAATTTATAACTCATCTAATGCTTCTCCCTCTTTTAGAACATATTTTTCAATTGCCTGACCAACACCGCTATGGTTATTGTCTGCAGTTATCTCATCGCTTGCTTTCTTTACGTGTTCTGGAGAATTACCCATAGCAATTCCTAAGCCAGCAAATTTAATCATTGGAACATCATTATCCCAGTCACCAATGACCAAAATCTCGTCAGCTTTTATCTTCAAATATTTAGCTAATTTTTTGAGAGCTTTTCCTTTATTGACCTCCTTAGGAAAGATTTCAATATCTTGCTTGCTAGTTACAACGACAAAGAATTCCTGATCAAATTTTTGATGGAGTAACTTTGCCGCCTCCAACAATTTACGTTTATGCGTATGCACCATGAATTTCACGATACCCAACTCGTTGTTCAACATATGTTGTTCCATCCATTCTTGATAGGAATCGTATGAATTTCCTTCTTCATCAATCAAAATATAATTTAATTTATTTTCATTCAACTCACGAGCAACTTTTTCACAAACACTGTTGTCCAATACTTTTTCATAGATAATTTCTTTGTCCAAACTTTCAATCAAATTGCCACCGCAATTGATCATGTATTCATCTGAGCCCGAAATACCTAGTTCTTTGTAAGCATAGGCTATACCGTCATAGGATCTCCCAGAACTAAGCACAATTTTTACACCCTGAGCGGTAGCCTTAGAAATGGCTTCTTTATTTTTATCTGTAATTTCTTTTTTATCATTTAAAAGAGTGCCATCCATATCTAGTGCAATTAATTTATAGTCCATACGCTTTTCTCCTTACAGTAGTATCTACTTTTATTGTAATCCTTTACATAAAAAAAGTGGGGCCTATTAGACTCCACTTTTAGTTAATTAATTAGTTATTTCATCAATGAGACAATCATAATAAATCTGCATCATCATTAGCCAATCACTGTATTTCAACCACTCATCACCTTTATGCGCAATTCCCTTTTGACCAGGGAAAGACGGTCCGAAAGCAATGATATTTGGCATCTCTCTTGCATAGGTTGCTCCTGTAGTAGTCACTGGCTCCCCATTCAAACCAGTATCTTCTGCATATATTTTCGAGAATCTTTGCATATAAGGTAAGTTTTTATCTTTAACAGTTGATGGGAAACTACGATTGATCTTTATCTTCATTCCATCCAATAACTGACTCTTCAATTGACTTAAAATCTTTTCTTCAGATATTGTAACTGGATAACGCATTGAAATACTGAAACTAATCTCATCTACGCTCTTCTCCAAATCATAGAATGACAATTGAAGTTCCCCTGAATCCTCATCTCGATAATTAAGGCCTAAGTTTTCACCGTTATACTGATCAGCAATTTTTTCATTGAGCCATTTAAATACATCACCTGTACGACCTGTCAAATACTGATTATTTTTAACCAAAACGGGTAAAACATTTTCAGCCATATCGGGAGCATTGCTAGGAGCCTTTTTACCATGAAATTCACTTGTTTGACCATTAACCGTTATAGCGGCATAGTCCGGCAAAAAACTATGATCAAATACACCATCAATTGAATCAATTTGTTCTAATGATCCATCTTCAATTGGTAAAGTAATTGTCAAATCGACGATTCCTCGTTCTCCGTAAACAATTGGAAATTTACAATCGGGGGTGAATCCTGCATATGGAGGTTGTTGTTCTTTCAAGAAATACGGAATATCACGACTTCCCATTTCCTCATCTGTCCCGAACATGATACGGATTCTCTTTTTTAATGGTAATTGTTGCTTCTTAATCAAATACAAGGCAAACAAGGTTGATAACAGGGGACCCTTATTGTCTAATACCCCACGACCGTAGAAATATCCATCTTTTAACGTAAGATCAAATGGAGGATAGTTCCAGTCGTCAACAACATCAACAACATCGATATGTCCTAAAACACCGAAATAATCTTCAGTCTCCGGACCATATTCGGCCCAACCAACACAGTCGCCAGCTTGGCCAGTTCTAAAACCTAGTCTCTGCGACAAGTCCAGCATATACTCCAGAGCACGCTTTGGTCCAATTCCAAATGGTGCTTGATAAGTTTTATTACCATTAACACTGGGAATTCTGATCAATTGTTTAAAGTCGGCCAAAAATTCATCTTTAGATTCATCAAATAATTTTTGAAAATCTGTTCTAATTTCTTTCAATACTATTCTCCTCGTCTTTAAATATTACTAAAGTCGATATCAACATCTTCTACTTCTTCGGCAGCGGCCTCTTCATTCAAGTATTGTTTGTCTAGCATCTTGACAAATGGATAGTAGATCAAAACGCCTAATACTAACTCAAACAGTTGCAATACCGAGCCTGTCCAACTACCTGTCGAGAGCCATCCGGAAATCAATGGTGGCGTAGTCCATGGCAACATAACTCCGTTGGTATAAGGGACCCAGTGCAAGCTAAAGACAATACCAGAAATTAAAGTATTCAAAACTGGCACAATAATAAATGGAATAGCAATAATAGGATTTAAAACAACTGGCAATCCGAAAATCAATGGTTCATTGATACCAAAGATTCCCGGTACAACAGCTAATTTACCTAATTCTCTAATACGTTTAGATTTGCAGACAAACAACATCACGATCAATAGTGACAATGTACTACCGCCACCACCATAAGTTGTGAAAATATCAATAAATTGTTGTGTATAGATATGTGGTAGATCAGTACCATTTTGGAAAGCTTTAAGGTTATCTTGTGTTAAAACGAAAAAGATTGGTGACCAGACACTATTAGTAATAGTTGGTCCATTAATACCAAAGCACCAAAGTAATGATGCTAAGAAGTTATAAAGTAGAACTGATGGTAATGAGTTACCAACATTCTTTAATGGTGCTTGTAACATTGTGTAAATAAAGTTATAAGCAGTACCAAAATCAGTCAAACTAAAAATAATTCTAACTAAGAAAAAGGCCAAAATTACAAAACCACTAGGTAACAAAGCATCAAATGATTCACTTACTGCAGGTGGAATACCGTCAGGCATCTTAATTGTCCAATTACGTTTAATTGCAAAACGGAACAATTCAACACTGACTAAGGCCGTAAATAATCCTAAGAAAATACCATTAGGTCCTAAATAAATTGTTTGAACAGCTCCAACAGTTTTCTTACCTACTTCAACTGTTGTAGGTGTCATAATTAAAAATGAAACGATGGCTACGGCACTAGCATGAACTGCACGCAAACCACGGTTTTTACCATAAGCATAAGAAATACCAAAACATGCTAAAAGACCAGTAAAGCTAAATACAGAATCGGAAACGGCACTAAACCATTCTGTCCAATGTGGACCGAGAACTCCTGTCCAAAAGTCGGCCCAACCGGGAATTGGAAAGTTTCCAATCAGCAAGAAAATTGAAGTAACAATAATCAATGGCGTAATAATTAGAAATCCATCACGTAGGGAACGTAATACAACATTGTTAGCCAATTTTGTTGCCACAGGCATTAATACTTGTTCAAACTTCTTTTGCATGAAAATCATCCCTTTCTAAAAACAATACTCATTTACAAATTCAGTTATATCTTCCTTCTTTACTTTCTTTGAACATAGCTCAATTCCGTGATCGATTGAGTCTGATAATCCGGTCCCACCTTTCTTAGGCATCTTCACAATGTTTAATTTATCCTTATAATTTTCGATGGTGTCAGCATTCTTTTCTTGAGCAACCATTGCTACTACTGGGATGTCAGAATTACTTTCGACTGCATAGCCTACTTCACAAGCCATCTTAGCAAAAGCACTATAATCGTATGTCGGTCCAACTAAAACTACATCCGGTTGCATTTTTTGACACATACGTGTGATTTTTCCTTGAACAATGTCTTTGTTAGCCTCATAGTATTCTGTTCCACAGAAAAAAGTTGCCATAATTGAAGAATCCTGCTTCTTCAGGGTTTTATCAATCGTATCAGCCGCACCCATTGCTAACTTTTTACCACCTAGTTCAGTATCAGCTTTTTCTTTACCTCCCAAACCAGATTGAATTTGATCCAAAAATATGATCACTTTCATTTTCTTAACCTCCTAACTAATGATGACGATATAAAATATTATGGAAACTGTATTTATCAGATCGATAGTAAGATTCATCATGTAGAATTGGATATCCATCAGCCGAATATGATGTCGTATGAACTAAAAATGTCGGTTCACCAGCCTTATTATGTAAAAGTTTGCTGATTCGTCCCTCAAGAATAACTGCCTCTAACTCTTGACTCGCATATGCAATGGAAATATTTTTCTCAATCATTTCAAATAATGAGGTAGCAGCATTCTCCTTTGTTAAGTTGGGCACAAAACGTTTTTGTAAATAAATTTCCTCATGAGTTAACGGTTCTCCATCACCCAATCTTAATCTTTCTAGCTTCCACACTGGTTCATCGCCTCGCAGATGAAGTTGTTTCTTTACTAAATCAGGGATATTACGTGCTGTCTCCAAATTCAGGACAACCGTTCCTGGTTTCATATGTTGTCTTCGAGCAACTTCACTGAAACTATACAAACCATTCAAGCCACTAGAAATCTTTTTAGTTTCCGGTGGCATAACAAAGGTTCCACGGTTACGATCTTTTACAACTAAATCACGTCTTTGTAATTCCTCAATGGCTTTTCTAATTGTTAAACGTGATGTTTCGAAGCGAAATGATAATTCATTTTCAGCGGGTAATTTTTGATGAATTCCAAATTCACCATCTTTGATATCTTTTTCTATCTTATCGGCTATCTTACTGTATAAATACTTCATAAAAACTTCCTCTTAATTTATTGGAGCTTTGATCCTTTTTTCATAAGCATCTAACCACTCTTGAGTAATAGGTTCGATCTTGGTCTCATTCTCATCTTCTGGGTGAGCAATATAAATCTTAGGTTCTTCCTTCTCAGTTCCTACGGCAAAAGTGAACTCAACATTAGTTGCAACTCCCCATTCACCGTTCTTGTTAAGAGCTACCAATGAAAATTCGCCTGCCTTGCCATAACGTTTCTTCAGCTTTTGTACAAATGGATAAACAGCTTGGTCACAAGCATCTTGTGGACTCAGTCCTGTACCCATCAAGCGAACAATTTCATAGCACAGACATCCTTTCATAATATCTTCACCTAATCCAGTTGCTGCGGCTCCACCAATTTCACTATCAGCATAAAAACCATCACCTACTAAAGCTGAATCTCCAGTTCTACCTGGTTTTTTCATAAATAGGCCTGATGTTGATGTCCCTACTGAAATAGAACCTTTTTGATCTAGACTCACCATTCCAACGGTATCATGACCATCATATGGGGAGAGATTTTTTTCAGCTATTTCCTTTTTTCTGTTCTCCCATATTTTCTTTGCACGATCGGTTAGCATGTTTTTTCTTTCAAATCCATTTTGAGCTGCATATTGGGTAGCACCCTCTCCGACCATCACACTATTAAAATGTTCATGACTTAACTTTTTTGCTACTGAAATCGGATTTTTAATATCACTAATTCCCATTACAGCACCGACTTCAAAAGTATCTCCGTTCATAAATGCAGAGTCCATTTCTACTAGACCATTAGCGTTAGGCAATCCACCATAGCCAACAGATTTAAAGAATGGATAATCTTCAACTTCTTTTATGGCTGTCTCAACGGCATCTGAACTTTCTCCTTTATTTTTTAAAAGCTCCATACCCTTTTCCAATCCTTCATATGCCATTCTCCAAGTTCCAATCATTGCATATGTCATTTTATCACTCCTTAGTAAACGTTTTCATGAATAGTATAATCAGGATTGTATATACAATCAAGCAAAACTTTAATCAATCTTTTGTAAAGAATAATTACAATCAGTCAATTTAATCAAAACTAAACTTTTTTATAAAGAAATTTCCATAATTTCTTAACAAAAATAATTTTTATAACGGCTTATTTGTCACATATAAAAACACCGTCCTATTAACAATTACAACCTGTTTCAAAATTATTTTTATATCAAAAAAGACACGTTCTTAAAAATATAAGAACGTGTCTTTTTCCTTATTTAAGCAAAATACGAACATTTTACTATTTATTTACACAATCATTCATGTTATTCTAAGAACATCAAATTTAAGGAAGTGTTAGATTATCACCTATCAAATCGTTTTTGAAGGACCTATTGTTTCTTCAGCTACGTTTGACAAGGCGGATTTTACACCAAAAGTACTTATATGTGTAGACCAGTCAGGCATTATTGACCGTGTAATTTCCGTTGAAGATTCTGATTATCAATCTGTCAAACAAAGAGCTGAGCAACAAAAGATTCTTCATATTTTACCACCTGGTAATTATCTATTGCCGGGATTCACTGATTTACATATTCACGCACCGCAATGGCCTCAAGCTGGTTTGGCTTTGGATCGGCCACTACAGGAATGGCTCAATACGTATACCTTTCCACTGGAAGCTAAGTTCAAGGACCTAGCTTATGCTGAAAAAGTTTACCGAAACCTCATTTCTGAGTTATTAGCAAACGGTACAACAACGGGACTTTTCTTTGGTTCTGTCGACACCGACGCTAATTTAGTCCTCGCAAAAATTTGTGCTCAATTGGGACAAAGAGCCTTCATTGGTAAAGTTGCGATGGATAATCCTGAACAAACACCTGATTTTTATCGAGACAATTCTTCCAAAGAAGCACTTGATGAAACCAAACGATTTATCGAAGAAGTTCTCAAACTTCAAAAAACAAATAGTGCTGACATCACTCCTGTCATTACACCTCGTTTTGTACCCAGCTGCACTGACGAGACACTTGATGGATTAGGAAAGTTAGCTGCTAAATATGATCTTCCTGTTCAAACACACTGTAGTGAAAGTATCTGGGAAGATCAATACGCTATTGAACGTTTCCACAAACGCGATGCCCAAGTACTAGAACAATTCGGTCTCTTGACTGATAAGACTGTTCTAGCTCATGGCACTCAACTCACAGATGGCGACTTAGAACTACTTCGCAACAAGCAAACTGCCTTGGCTCACTGCCCTATTTCCAACGTTTACTTTGGTAATAATGTTATGAGAGTGAAAGATGCTCATGACAAAAATGTAAAAGTTGGTTTAGGAACGGACATCTCTGGAGGCTTTTCTCCAAGTATTTATCGTAATATGCAACAAGCAATTATGTCATCTCAAACTTTACAAGATGAAACTAATCAAAACACCCGTCTCACAGCTGCCAATGTCTTTTATCTAGCAACTGTTGGTGGCGCTTTAGCACTCCATCTCAAAACTGGTCGAATCAAGGCTAGCTTTAAAGCTGACTTACAAATTGTTCAAGATCAATACTATGAACTATCGTCTAATCATCCACAAGAAATTTTCGAAAGATTGATTTATCACACCAATAAAGAAAATATCAAACAAGTCTATGTATCTGGAAAATTAGTTCACGATAATATGGGGGAAAATAATGGAAAATAATAAAAGTAATTTATTAGTTGGACCAGATGATAAAATTGGTCTAGGAGAAGCTGGATTTTTAGGACTTCAACACGTCCTTGCAATGGATATCTACGTACCACCTATCATTCTTGCAGGAATGATGGCAATGGGTCTAGGAGATCAAATGGGCTTACTACAGTCTACTTTCCTAGCTGCCGGAATTGGTACTATTCTTCAAACCTTTGTCTTTATGAAAATGCCAGTTTCACAAGGACCTTCCTTTGTTCCGTTGGGCGCCGCAGCCGGTGTTGTTTTAGCTTCAGGTGGTCTTAAGGGTAACGGTATGGGTACTCTAATTGGTGCCTTACTGATCGGTTCGATTATCCTAGTTATCCTTGGAGCCACAGGTATTTTCCAAAAAATCATCAACAAATTAGTTCCCGCTATGGTCGGTGGAACTATTATCACCTGCGTTGGTCTTTCTTTAATTCCCACAGCTTTAAACAGCAACATCTTCAATGCTCCTGGAAGTATCGACAAAAATATTATTTTAGCTTCAATTACAGCTCTTACTTTAGTTGTTTCCGTTGGTATTAGTTTGAAATTCCCTAAGGTTCGTCGTTTCTTCAGAACAAGTTCTATTATTCTAGCTTTAGGTGTTGGTACACTAGTTTCTAGTTTGATGGGTATGTTCGACTGGAAAACTGTTGCTGACGCTGCTTGGTTTGGACTTCCACAAAGAACGGTTTTCCATTGGGGTATTAACTTCTCACCTTCAGCTATCATTACTTTCATTATCATCTATGCCGTTATCACTACAGAAACAACTGGTACTTGGTTTGCCATGGGTGCCGTTACTAATCATGAAATCACTGACAAGCAATGGAACCACGGTATCATCGGTGAAGGTTTAAGTTGTTTAGTCGCTGCTTTACTTGGTACAACTCCTGTTACAGGTTACTCAACTAACGCTGGTGTGATTTCTATCACCGGTGTCGCAAGTAAACGAGTTTTCCTTTTTGCCGGAATCTGGTTCTCCATTTTAGGATTCTTCAGTAAGTTATCTGCTTTCTTAGCAGCCATTCCTGCCCCAGTTATCGGTGGCGTGTTCGCTATTATCACAGTTACGATCATGCTTAATGGTCTAAACGTTATCCGTGGTCTCGAAACAACCGATCGTGACCTTTACATCATTGGTCTACCAATTGTTCTTACACTTGCTTTAGTACTCTTACCTGCTGACGTAACTAAGAACGCACCTCAAATTCTTCAATATTTATTAGGTTCTCCAATTGCTGTAGCAGCTATCGCCGCTATTATCTTAAACTTGGTTATGCCTAAAGCAAAAGTTTCTAAGGTTGAAACTGCTTAGATAGATACTAAAAAAGCCCATGTAACAATCATCTCTTTTATAAGAGATTGATTGTTACATGGGCTTTTTCCTTTTTAATAACCATTGTTCTGTGTTTTATAGTGGAAACGAGCTTCGCAGGCCTGCTCCGCTCTCTCTATGCGACTGTGATTCTCATGCGGCCATTTCTCTTTGAGCGATACAAATTACTATCAACTCGTGTATAGAAATCA
Organism: Companilactobacillus sp. HBUAS56275; assembly: GCF_036913655.1. Classification (NCBI taxonomy): domain Bacteria; kingdom Bacillati; phylum Bacillota; class Bacilli; order Lactobacillales; family Lactobacillaceae; genus Companilactobacillus; species Companilactobacillus sp. HBUAS56275. The sequence goes on along the minus strand of NZ_JAYKKK010000001.1, from coordinate 67,509 downwards.
TTAGGCTCAGTATCTTTTTTAGAAATCATGGAAACACCAACGGATATTGTTATTGAAATATCTTGTCCATCAATATTAACATCCAAATGATTCAAAGCCGCAAATATTTCTTTGACGATTGGCTCTGTTGAATCTAAATCATAACCTGGAAAAATCACATTGAATTCTTCTCCACCGGTACGGTACAACTTTACATTCGGATCATTCGCATTGATAACAGTCTGAACAACGTCGGCAACGTGTTTCAATACCTTATCCCCTGCTAAATGACCATATGTATCATTAACTTGTTTAAAATGATCGATGTCAAACATCATCATTGATAGATCTAACTTATTTTTCGAACTGCTATCAAAAAGATTATTGATTTCAGCGCTATAAGCTGCATAATTTTCAGTTTTTGTTAAAGCATCATGATTTGCAAATTGTAACAACTTCAATTTTAATTGGCTATCACGCAAAATCATCCCTACATAACTAAACAGTAAGGCTTCAAAGATTACTAAGTAACCCCATTCTTCAAAGAAGGTTGACATTGGAAGATTAAATTTGATCTTCATACACATCCACAATGCCCCTCCAAAAACAATTCCCATCAACATGTAACAGACAAACGGATGGCTATATTTTTGACGACGACGTAATCGATTTAATGAAATATAGAAAATCATCAAAATGAATCCGTGAAGCCATGATTCCCAATAACCAATCGAACCATTAAAAAGCATGTACAAAACCATAATTGGGAAGAAAAAATAAGCTGGAACTTTAATATTCAAGAAATAGGCACAGAAGATCAATCCTATTAATTGGAAATTCATAAATTGCCACGATATGGGTGTGCCCACTAAGGTGGCCTGCATGCTAAAAATAAAAATCAACATATAAAAAACTCCAAATATAGAGTTTAATGAATCATCATCGATTTTAATATTTTTAGAATGTAGCAACGTCTTTAATCCATCATAAAGAACTTGGTATAGCGTAAAGATCCCTAAAATAAAGAAAACACTTGTTATAAACGGTGATACGTGCCACACAGACCATGTCAAAGACGCATAACCTCCTCGGATTTGAATTCATTTAATAATTTATTTAATTTTCATAAACTTTTATATTCATGACAATTAATTCTAGCATAAAAAAATCCGTTATTTCATTACAATCATAGAAATAGCGAATTTTTTTAGAAAGCTGTGATTTGCGTACGGCCGTTGTTCTTAGAATGATAAAGATTACCATCCACACGACTGTATAAATCGTTTGGTTGAATGTCCTTTGCTGAAAGTGACGACACTCCCATCGAGATAGAAATATAAATTTTCTTACCATTGATATCAATCGGTAAATGATTGAGAGCCATAAAGATTTCATCCACGATATCCTTAGTTGATTCCAAGTCATATCCTGGAAAAACCACATTGAACTCTTCTCCACCAGTTCGATAAAATTTCACTTTGGGATCATTAGCATCAATAATTGTCTGTGCAACATCCGCAACATGCTGCAAAACTTTATCTCCTGCAAGGTGACCGTAAGTATCATTTACATGTTTAAAATGATCGATATCAAACATCATCATCGACAAATGTAACTTATTTTGCTGACAAGCTTCAAATTCATATTGAATCTCATTAGTATAAGCCGCATAATTTTCAGCTTTGGTCAATGCATCGTGGTTAGCAAATTCCAGTAGATGCATTTTCATTTTACTGTCGCGCCGAACCATGTTCACGTAACTATAAAGTAAAAATTCGAAGATGATTAAGTAAAACCACTCTTCATAAAATGTGGCCAATGTCAGGTTGAACTTGACCATTACGAAGAACCACATTAAACCGCCATAAGTGACACCTACCATCATGTATCTCGCAAAACGATAGTTGCCCTCTGACATTCTTCTAATATGATTAAACGATTCGTAACTCATTATTAAGGTCCATGCATGACACCAAGACTCCCAATAACCAATAGAAGAATTAAAAATCATATAAACTAATATGATAGGAATAAAATAACGATAAGGAATCTTAATATTCAAAAAGTAAGCACAGAAAATCAGTCCTATTATTTGAAAGTTCATGAATTCCCATGAAATAGATTTTCCTACAATCGTGGCTTGCATACCAAAAATGAAAATTAGCATGTAAAGGATCCCAAAAACATCCCTCAACTGATCATCATTTACTTTGATATTCTTATAATGAAAAATGGACTTGAGCCAATCATATAGGACTTGATACAACGTAAATACACCCAGTATAAAAAAGATACTGGTGACGAACGGTGCTACTTGCCATACATGCCATGTCAAAGAATGTAACCTCCCAATAGTATTTTTCCTTCTATAATTTATAACCCCATGACAAGAGCACTATAATTTTTTTATTTTTTCATTATTTATCGCATATTTTTTATGAATTTTATTCTATATATTTTATTATATTTTGGTCCTTACCAATTTAAAAGTAGTCGATCAACTGTGGCTTTTCAGAAACAAAGACTTTTGACAAATGTTTGATCTTAGTCAAATCACCTTTGACCAAGCCATAATCGGCTAATGAATTCAAATCACGGTAACCAAACATAGCTTTAGTAAGAGTCTGAATGGTCAATTCCAGATCAGCCCCCTCACCGTCAGCGTTACTTAATTCCACTTTGCCGTCGTTGATAGTCAAAGCCCAAGTGTGGTCATTCCACTCTAATGTATCTTTAACTTTGAAATATATCTTTTCTAATGAATTTACTTGAATTGGATAACGTTTCAAGAAGTCTTCCAAGTCAACGATACGAGCCATCATATAAGGTGTCACTTTTAAGTTTGCCGAATAAGGATTCTCTAAAATATCTGCCTTGAAATCAGGATCTGCTGACTCATAGACAAAACTTAAAAAGATTGACTGATGCTTAATAACAAATTTTGCTAACAATTGGCGACTTAATGGATTGAGGTTGATCCATTCATGAATGTAAAATGTCTGGTCTTGATCGTAATAGATTAAATAACCAATCAAGACATTATCATCGTCATAGGCCAAAGCAGCGCGGTAATCAGAATGCTTATCAAGCATATGATCCCACCACCACTTTGCACGATTAACGCCACCTTGGTTATTATTATCCAGATATAATTTCTTTAATTCATCTGGAATATCCTTGATGGCAATTCTTTCAACGTAACCGTGGCTTGCATTTTTAATTCTTGGTAGGTCGGTATTTTTAATTTCTATTTGAGTATGGTCAAAGGCTTGTTCAAAACCAAATTGACGATAATAACCAAAAGAGAATGGTGCTAAATAAGACAAGGTCACATGATTCTTATACATGTCGAATAGTGCCTCATTCATTAATGTACCGGCACCACCGTGGCCACCAAATTCAGGAGCACTCATAACGTCTCCGATTCCATTCATCTTATAATCGACGCCATGAAAATTAACTTCGAGAGGAATACTAAACAGTCCGCTACCTAATTTCCCTCTGTTCATAATTCCATAAACTAAAGAATGATCGTATCTTTCTTTAAATACTCGTCTACGTTGTTCAGAATCTTGACGATTAAAGGAATATAAATATAAGTCATAAAACTTATCGAATTCATTTTCTCCAAGCAAATATTTATTCATAATTTTCTCCCTATAAAAAAATACTATTCAATTGAGAATAGTATTCTTTATCTTAGTCAGTTAACTTAAAGCTACTCCAAGGCTCTATGTATTTCAATAGGAAAGCCTCGTCTGAATTCAAATGACCAATGACGTTGCGTCGTCCATCATTTTTAATATCACGGAGTGCTATTTGAGTTTCACCTTTATATTGTCCGTATTTCTCGTTAACAATAATGATGTCGCCTCGTTTAATATCATCAGTATCATGAGCAGGAAAATCACGATCACGATAATGCACTCTAGTCATCGTACTACGCAACAAGTAATCTGATGCGTCACCACGATAAACGTGAGTAGACTTTAAAATAACTTCTTTTTCTAATTCAGTAGCATTTTGAGAAAAGTCTACCTTCAAAACTGGATATGGTGCGTAGAAAGCTTTTGAAGCTTCCTCTAATTCTTCATCAGATGCATAAGTATTACCAATAATTACATCATCAACTACACCACTTAATAATAAGTGCTTAACTTGAGTAGCAATTGGTAAATCACGATCATCTTCCAAAGTTGGTAAACCATCTTGCACCGGCCATGGCCCAAAAGTTGCGTGGTGTGAACTTACAAAGGCAGCCGAATGAATATTACGTTCTTTAAAGAAGTTTGACCATTTAATGAAGAAATCTTCACCCAAGCCAGTATATCTTTGAGGATAGAAATTGTGACAACCGAGTAAGTTGTTCGTATCTGGATGATATGAAATAATATTATCCAAATAATGAGTACCAGAACTCATATTGATCTCAATTTTCAAGCCATAAGGATTACGAGTCATTTTAGCCTCTTCCATTCCGGAAAAGCCCTCGTCTAATCTGATTCCATAAGCTCCAAGGTCATGGAAAAATGATAAATCTTCGTAACTGATATTCAATTCTTTAAATAATCCAGGATTCATATCTACAATCGTGACAAATCCAAGCTTATTTCCATAAGCAATTGTTTCTTTGAAACGGTTGATAGTCGTATCCTTGTCGTCACCCAACTCTAACAATGAAGCAAATATTCTGGAATAACCTAGTTTACTAGCTGTATCAAGATATTTTTTATCTTCCTCTAAAGTTGAATGTTCGGGATATAGTGACAATCCAAGTCTTCTCAAAACGAAACCTCCAAGAAATTAATATTAAGCTTTAGCGCTCTTTGGATCTAATTCTTCAGCCAATTTTTCTTTATCCATTGACTTGAAGAAGTAGAAGTACATCAAAGTATCAAGAATGATATTGATAATTTGCATTACAGAACCAGAAATATGTCCAGTTGCAATAAATCCTGATAGAATTGGTGGAGTTGTCCAAGGAATATAAACACCCATTGGTCTTGCAACCAAGTTAGTAGCCATACCAATGTATGTTGTTGTTACATTAATTAATGGTGTAACAATAAATGGAACTAACATCTTGTAGTTCATAACAATTGGTAGACCGAAGAGGATAGGTTCATTAATGTTGAACAATGCAGGTCCAGCAACCAATTTACCTAAAGTCTTAAGTTCTTTACTCTTTGCGGCGAAGGCTAACAACATAGCCAAACCGATTGTGGCACCAGAACCACCCATGTGAACGAAGTTATCAAAGAATGATGTTGTAACGATGTTTGGTAGAGCTTTACCAGCAGTGAAGGCTGCGTGGTTTTGGTTCAAAGCTGTTAACCAGATAGGCATCATAACACCAGAAACAACGTTAGCACCGTGAATACCAAAGATCCATAGGAAGGAAATTAAGAATTCAGCTACTAGAGCACCAGGCAATGTGTTACTCAAGTGACTTAGTGGTGTTGCCAAGAAGAATGAGATGATATTTGGAATACTTTGCATAGGAGTTGCTTCAACACCTAAACGAATTACCCAAACAAGAGCCAAAACGATGAAACCTGGGAACAAAGCAGCAAATGAGTTACTTACTGCAGGTGGAACTGTATCAGGCATCTTAATTGTCCAGTTCTTGTGAACCATCCATACATAAAGGTCGGTAATGAACAAACCTACAATAATAGCTGTAAATAAACCAGCTGAATCAAATTGTGTCAATGGAATCCACAATGCGCCAGCTTTATCTGTCTTCAATGGAATAGTAAGTACAAAAGCACCTAATGAAACAATTGAAGCAGAAATTGGATCGACCTTATAACTCTTAGCCAAGTTATAAGAAATACCAATAACAGCAATCAGACCCATAATATGGAATGATGCGTTAGTTGGATATTGTAAAACAGTTGCCCAATTCTTACCGAAGACACTAGCCATAAAGTCTAGATAGGCTTGAATTGGAAATTGTGCGATGATCATGAAGACTGATCCAATGATGATCATAGGAACAGCTAATGTCATACCATCACGCAATGCAATCAAATGACGAGAAGAAGCAAGTTTACCAGCGAGTGGAATGACTTTGTCGGTGATAAAACTGTTGGATTTCTTTTCAGCCATGAGCAAAACCCCCTCAAAAATAAAATTTGTTACTAAGCAGAAACACTGTTATCCGCTTACAAATACCATTGTAACCCTTTTCATCAAAATGTGTATGCTTTTAGAGATGAAATAATATGTTTTAACCTAAAAAACATGTCACTAATCCGTGACATGTTCCGAAAATCTATTATCTACTTGGTCTACCATCTTATGATAGGCGCAGTTTGAGATCTGTTCCAGGGTATAAACAATTGGTACTTGCGTTGTAACATTAATGTGTCCTTTGCGATTTTGAGGAGTATCGTAGGAAATTGCAAAGTCTGTTACCTGATTTAAAACAGAGTATGAATTAGCTGTTAAGGCTATCGTTTCTGCCCCATTTTTCTTGTAATAGCGTGCTTGTTCCAGAACTTCATCCGTCTCACCTGAGATAGATACTAAAACTAACAAGGTTTTACTGAAATCACGATTGGAGAATGGTTCTGGTTGAAAAGGATCAATGATTGGCAACGAATAAATCCCATAGCTTGATAAGATACTTGCTCCATACTGTGCAATGCGACCACTGTTACCGACTCCAAAAAACAAAACTAGGTCAGCAGCGTTGATCATGTCAGCCGCTTGATCGATCTTATCATCAAACGGCTCTTCGTCAGCAACCAATTGGAAGAAGTTCTTGATTGGTTCCATGCTTGGATCCTGTTGCGCCTTAGATGGTTGTTTCAAACTCTGCTTTAAAGCAAATTTGAATTCTGAAAAACCGCTATAATCCATCTTCTTAAGAAATCTCAAGATGGTTGTCGTTGAAACATGCGCTGCATTAGCCATCTCACGAATCGTCATATCTTGTACTTCTTTGGTATGACCAATAATATATTTGTAAACAATCAATTCTAATCGGTTCAATTCATGAACTTTCTGATAAGGAAACATATTTTTCATCCTCCTTTCTATTGGTATATATCACTTTTACTAAACAAGTTTCAGTATACATGTAACATGTTACACTTTCTAGCGATAAAAAAAGCCTAGACAACTGATTTAGTTTTGTCTCGGCTTTTTTTGTTAGGTTCAGTCTATATCTGATCCGTTTGTACGGATTACCTTTTGATACCAATAGAATGAATCTTTCTTTGAACGTGCAAGTGTTCCGTTACCTTCATCATCTTTGTCGACATAAATGAATCCGTAACGTTTAGACATTTGACCCGTTCCAGCAGAAACTAAATCAATGCAGCCCCATGGAGTGTAACCCATAAGATCTACGCCATCTTCATTAACTGCTGTAATCATTTGTTTGACGTGGGCACGTAAGTAATCAACACGATAATCATCATGGATACTGCCATCTGATTCAACTTTATCATATGCACCAAAACCATTTTCAACGATCATCACTGGTTTGTGATAGTGTTCCGTCAACCAGTTCATTGAATATCTCAAACCAATTGGATCAACAGGCCAGCCCCAATCATTGTACTTAAGGTTAGGATTCTTGACAGTTTCACGGTCACCAACAAACTTGAATTCTGGATTGTCGTCACTGTACTTAACAGTCATAGAATTATAGTAACTGAAACCAACATAATCAACTGTTCCTTCGCGTAAAACAACACGATCCTCAGTTGTAATATCTGGTCTTAAGTCATGATTCTTGAAGTATGCTTCCATACCGACTGGGTATTCACCCAAGGCTTGAACATCAGCCCACCAGTAACGTCTTTGCATAGCTTTTTCAGCTAACAAGATATCTTTAGGATCTGACGATGCTGGATAAACTGGTGTGAAGTTGACCATATTTCCAATTTCAAAATCAGGATTGATCTTATGACCAATCTTCACAGCCAAAGCACTAGCGACAACTTCATAATGTGAGGCTTGATACATCAAAGCTTCACGTTCTGCTTCAGACTCATTATCTCTAAAAATCAAACCTGAGTCAGTTGCAATTGAGAAGTCATTTGTAAAAGTAGTTTGGTTGTTGATTTCATTAAATGTCATCCAATACTTAACTTTGTTCTTGTAACGTTTGAAACAAACAGTTGCAAATTTAACAAAGAAATCAATTACCTTACGATTTCTCCAACCACCATATTCAGTTACTAAGTGATATGGCATTTCAAAATGTGACAAAGTAATTACTGGTTCAATTCCATATTTCAAACATTCATCAAACATATCATCATAGAATTTTAAACCTGCTTCATTAGGTTCATCTTCATCGCCATTGGGGAAGATTCTTGTCCAAGCAATTGAAGTTCTAAAACATTTGAAGCCCATTTCAGCAAACATTTTAATATCATCTTTGTAGTGATGATAGAAATCAATTGCCTCGTGGTTAGGATAATTTTTACCAGCAATTATGCCGTCAGTAATTTCACGGGGTTTTTGATAAGCACCAGCAGTCATAATATCTGACACGCTGACACCTTTGCCATCAACATTCCAAGCTCCTTCGAGTTGGTTTGCTGCAACGGCTCCTCCCCATAGAAAATCTTTTCTTAATCCGCTTTTTGTTGTCTCAGTCATACGAAAACCTCTTTCAACTATATATCTAAATCTTTACCATTTGATTCAATTACTTTCTTATACCAGTAGAAGGAATCTTTCTTGGAACGCTTCAAACTACCATGACCTTCGTCATCTTCGTCAACATAAATCATTCCGTAACGTTTCTTCATTTCACCAGTACTTGCTGACACAAGATCAATGTGACCCCATGGAGTGTAACCAAGTAATTGAACACCGTCTTCTTTAACAGCTTTTTCCATTTGTAAAATGTGATCGTGGAAGTATTGAATACGGTATGGGTCATGAATACTACCATCGGATTCAACCTTGTCGTAAGCACCAAAACCATTTTCAACGATGAATAATGGTTTGTGCCAACGTGTAGTCATCCAATTCATAGCATATCTCAATCCAACTGGATCAATTTGCCAACCCCAATCTGATTTTTCAACATATGGATTTGAAACCAAATCGTCATGCTCATCATAATCAAAGTGAGTCTCACCTTCATGTGCCTTTGTTGTAAAGGACATGTAGTAACTGAAACCGACATAGTCTACTGTTCCAGTCTTAATTGTTGCCAAATCACTTGCAGTGATATCAAGATCGTAACCCTTACGAGCCCAATACTTTTCAATCCATTCCGGATAGAATCCTAGTGCTTGAACGTCACCAAAGTAATAACGATATTGCATAGCACGTTCAGCTTTCATGATATCAGCTGGTTTTGAAGTCAATGGGTAGATAGGACACATAGCAATCATTGAACCAACTTGTAAGCTTGGATCAATTCGATGAGCAATTTGAACCGCATTTGCACTAGCAACAAATTCATAATGAGCAGCTTGGAACATTTCTTTTTCCCAGTTGTCATCTTTGCCTAATTGCAAGCCTGAATTTTGAAGCAATGGATGTGGATCTTGCCAATCGGTTTGATTATTAATTTCATTGAATGTCATCCAATATTTAACTTTGTCTTTATAACGTTTGAAACAAACTTCAGCAAAACGATCAAAGAATTCGATCATCTTACGATTGCTCCAACCACCATATTCCTTAACCAAGTGATATGGCATTTCGAAATGTGACAAAGTAATTACTGGCTGAATGCCATATTTCAAACATTCGTCAAACATATCATCATAGAATTTCAAGCCTTCTTCGTTAGGTTCATCTTCATCGCCATTAGGAAAAATTCTTGTCCAAGCGATTGAAGTTCTGAAACATTTTAAGCCTAATTCAGCAAATAACTTAATATCCTCTGGATACTTGTGATAGAAATCATTACCCCAATGATTAGGATAAATTTCTCCATCCTTGACACCGTCAGTAACTCTTCTTGCAACACCTTTAGCACCAGCTGTCATAACATCGGCAATACTTACGCCTTTGCCACCCTCATTCCAGCCACCTTCTAATTGGTGTGCTGCAACAGCGCCTCCCCAAAGGAAACCTTTGGGCATTTGAATTCCCTCACTCATTTAAGTTCATGCTCCTTTTTATTCTTTATCAAGTCTCTTGTATAGATCAACGATTTCTCCAGCTAGATCTCTGAATGTAATAGCATTCATGATGTGATCTTGTGAATGTACCATCAACAAAGTAACTTTAGCATGGTCACCGTTAGCTTCTTTAGTTAACATATCTGTTTGAGAATTGTGTGCATCAACTAAGAACTTGTCTGATTCCTTTAATTTTTGATCAGCAACTGTGAAGTGACCCTTTTTAGCTTCATTGATAGCTTCGAAGGCTGAACTCTTAGCATTTCCTCCGTTAATGATCAATCCCATAACTGTTTGTAATTCTTCATCATGTTGTTCTTCTGACATTTTTCTTTTCTCCTAAATTAGATTATTATTATTTTTATTTATTAAGCGCTTACTTTACCTGTAAAAAACGAAAAGGGTGCTAATTATGCGCCCTTTTGTTGTTTATAAATGAATGATTATTTGATCAAGCTTACGGCTTCTCTTAGAACCTTTTCACCGTTCATCATTCCGTAGTCTTGCATGTTGATAACTTCAACAGGAATGCTCAACTTCTCTTTGAATTGGCCTTCTAGATATCTAACTTGAGGTCCAAGCATTAAAACATCAGGATGTTTTTCTTCCAATTTTGCGTCAGCATCAGCAGCAGCAGTAGCAAAGATTTCAGCATCAATGCCATCACTTTCAGCAGCCTTTTGCATCTTTGATACTAGTAAACTTGTTGACATACCTGCAGCACAGCAAAGCATAATTGTTTTTTCAGCCATAATATAATACCCCTTTGAATAAAATATTTATTTGTTTTTTATTTAAAACGTTTACTTAAAACGCTTTCATAGAACAATTAGATTGTATAACTAGTTTCAACATTTATCAAGATGTTTTTACCAAAAAACACTTTGAATTTATAAATTTTCTTCGAAATCGTTATTAGACGTGGATAATTTGATGGTTACGGTTACTAATTAAATTGTATCCGATACCAACTGAGGTAGTTGAAATATGCCGTCGTCCGCAAAAAATCTGTGGGCCACTGGAACGTGGTGGACACGGCTTGATAATAGTTTTTCACTCTGTGAAAAATCATGGATCTCCAAGTCCGGTCTTCTACTAACCTTGCTACGCAAGCTAAGTAGAATGGCACCACTGAGGGCCCACAGATTTTTTACTACCGACTAGATACTCGTTTCTAATATTATCGAAAAAATGCAGCAATTAGATATCATCTAACCTTACATGATCAAAATAGAAACTTTTAAAGTCTAAACTAAAAACAGACCCACTAAGTATTTCAAGACATGCAAATATGTCTGAATCTCTTAATAGAGTCTGTTTTTTAATATTTAGATTTTACAATAACTGATAAACAGAACCGGATTTAGTTCGGAACAACAAGAAAATTGACTCAGCCATGAGATTCTGATCCTTGCTCAAACTTTGTTGTAGCGCTAGCACTAAATGATGTAGTGATTAGATATCTTCTAGCCTTACATGGTTAAAATCCATACTAATGAAATAACTGTAATTTACCATCTTACTATCTAAATATTTAAAGACGAACAAACAATAGAAGTACTCTTTAGTCCGGAGCAAAAATTGGGAATGCGTTCAGCTATGAGATTATTGTTATCGGCTTTGCCGATTACAATAAGGCCGACTTCGAAGATCCATTATTTTGCACGAAGTGTAAAATAATTAGCTCCGAATCGCGCCCATAGCGTTCCAACAGTATTCCCAATTTTTGTGGAGGACGGCACATTTAACCTACCCTCTCTCTAATCAAATTCCTTATTCAATACACGTGTAATCATTGTTGCAACACCATTTTGATTATTATTATCCGTAATCTTCCAAGCAACTTCTTTTACTTTATCGATAGCATTAGCCATAGCAACTCCATAGCCAGCTTCTTTAACCATTTCAAGATCATTGCCATAATCCCCAAAACACATGAATTCGTTCATGGGAATTGTTTCGTGTTCTGAAATATGTTGCAAAGCTGACAACTTTGTTACATCTTGGCCGTTGATCTCAAAATAAGTACTGCCTGAACGACTGATCGTTATTGGTAGGGCCGTAAACGACTCTAACTTCTTTTGTAACTCATGTAGTCTCTTTGGAGGACAACTGAAACAAACCTTATAGATATCTATGTCTGTTTGATCATTTAGCTTCATTAGATCGTTCACAGATTGTTCCTTAAAGTGATGCCGTCCCATCCCTTCAAAATAAGTATTCCAATGACGATTGGGATCATAAATATAGGTGTCATTAAGTCCATCTAAGACTATCTTAAATTTGCTAAATTGTGCCCGTTTTAAGATTTCCGCAATTACATCCCGATCTAAAGGTTGGTCGACAACTTTTTTCCCCTTAGAGTCGACTACGACTGCCCCATTTAAGACCACACGATATCCTGGTACTTTCAAATCTTTTTCAAAAAATTTATTAACGGAATGCAATGTTCTCCCTGAACAAATGGCAAACACAATTCCGGAATTGACAGCATTGCGAATAGCCTGAGCGTTTTGGGTAGATATTTTACTGTAACTATTCAGCAATGTTCCGTCTAAGTCAGTTCCAATAAACTTAATCATTAATAAAGTAACCCCTTACATAAATCTCAATTACATTAATAATACGACACTACCTAATAAAAAAGAAGTCTCTTTCTAATTTCTTGCAACTAAGACCTTCTTAAAATCAGCCAAAAAGTTAGGATATGATATATCAATTGATTCAATATTTTTTATTTTGAAAGGTGTTTCTGTCAAAATTGAAGCTACGCAGAGCATCATCGCAATTCGATGATCATTATGACTGTCAACATCATCTTTCACGTTGATAGTCTGGTCCCCATCAATTACGATTGAATCATCGTTTACTTGCATAACTATACCTAATTTTGCTAATTCAACACGCATATTTCGAATCCGATCACTCAATTGCAAGTGAACATCATGAATCCCTTCTATTACCGTTTGGCCTTGGGCTTGTGATGCTAGTAATGCAATTAGTGGGATTTCATCAATAATAAATGGAACTTGTTTTGCTGTAACCGTTGCTCCATGAAGCTGTTGAGATTTCACTACCAAATCACCATATGGTTCAACGCTATTGATTGAGTGGCTCTCCAACATAATATTGGCACCCATCTGTTTGGCAACGTTTAATAAACCTATACGCGTGGAATTCAATCCAACTTTAGGTAATCTGACTTCACTATCTTTTGAGATTAGAGCTCCAGCAATATATGGTGCTGCCGATGAAAAATCACCCGGTATCATTAAACTCTGACCGGTTAAATGAGTATGTTTTGGATTGACCTTAATTATATCTGGTTTAGCGTCAACATCTGCACCAAAATAGTTTGCCAGAACCTCTGTATGATCTCTCGTTGGAAGTTTTCGAATAATTGTTGTTGGTGTTTTAGCATATATTCCTGCCATTACGAGCCCACTTTTTATCTGGGCGCTAGAAATATCTTGTTGGTAAGTTATCCCCTGTAAGTCACTACTTCCCTGAATTTTGATCGGCAAAGCATCTTCTGATACTTGTTGGAACTTGCCACCCATTTGTTGTAAAAGCGTTACTAGACGATCAAGCGGACGTTTACTTAAAAAATTGCCGCCTTGAATTGTATATTCATTCTCACTAGTTGCTAAAACGCCAAACAAGAGACTTTCTAACGTACCAACGTTATCAATCTGTAACGGATGATCTAGGGGGTTGAGCTGATGATCAATGCCCTTGATGATCATGTCGTTGTTACTCATTTCTGTATGGATTTTGGCACCAAGTTCTTTAAAAACTTTAGTTGTTACGGCCAAATCGTCTGAATAGGAAAAATTACTGATCTGTGTAACACCGTCTGCTAATGCACCGAAAGTAATCGCCCGATGAGCAATACTCTTATCACCTGGGACAATAACTTCACCTTGGAGCTTGAACTTTGATGCGCGTGTATTATAATCAAACATTTTCATTACACCTCAATATGTCTAAACGGTCATTTATATAACCGATACTTCTTAATGCTACGCTACCTAATTTCTTCCTATAAAACAAATTTTTTGTCCTGAAAACAAAAAAATAGGGCTATTGCCCTATTAAACACATAAACGATAAATTGCTTCAGCGAAGATCTCCATAGCCTTTCTCATATCGGCTTTACTCCAGTTTTCATTTGCTTGATGCATGAAGTCAGGAGTTGTTGGTAGCATCCCACCAAAAGCTACACAGTTATGCATTGTTCTAGCAAAAGTAGCACCACCAGATATAGCTGGTTGTGATTCAGTGTCACCAGTTAAATCTTGATAAGTCGACATTAAAGTTTTGACTAATTCACTATCTGTTGGAACATACAATGGAGCAACGTAATCAAAGTTCTCATACTTCATATCAAATTTAGCAACAGCATCTGAAATCTTTTGAATTAGTTGATCATGATCGATCTTAACAGGAATTCTCAAGTCAATTTGCATTCTGGATTCTTCAGGTGTGATCTTTAAACTAGAGATATTGAATGTTAATTTTCCAGATACATCATCAGAAACATCACCTAAAAGATTCGTTCCGTTGGCATCTTCACCAAAAGCCTTTAAGAACTTCAATACGGCTACATCTGGGAACACATCTGCTAAAGCGATTGCTAATCTGACTACAGCATTAGTTCCTTCGGGAGCATTCATTGCATGAACTGACTTACCGTGAACTTCAATAGTTCCGTTATTTTCATCGGCTGCAAAATTATGTTTTTGTAAAGCCATTAAAACTTCATCCTGTTTAGGACCATCATAGACAGCCTTACCAGGTACGGCGTTAAAAGCATTTTCCAAATCCAAATTCAATTCATCTGATCCCGAACCAACCAAATATGATTGTTGTAATCCTTTTTCAGCATAAATCAATGGAAATTCCGCATCGGGTGCAATTCCCAAATCGATTGAATCTTCTTTCTTGTTGTATTCGGCTATACCTCTCCAAAGGATTTCTTCGTCAGTACCAAAAATTACTCGGATCTTCTTATTAAATTTGTAGCCTTTATCTAGAATAGCTTTAATTGCATACATCGAAGCAATAGTTGGGCCCTTGTCATCTTGTGTCCCACGACCATATAGTTTGTCGTCTTTTTCAGTTAATTGATAAGGTTCTACATCCCAATCATCCAAATTTCCTGCTGGCACTTCATCCATATGTCCAATAACACCAAAGGTCTCATCGCCTTCACCGATATCGGCATAACCATAGTATCCTTCAGGATCTTCGTAAGTCTTAAAGCCTAAGTTTTCAGCAATCTTTAAAACTTCATCTAAAGCTTTTTTAGGCCCCTTACCGAATGGTGCCTTATCTTGTGCGGGCTCATTGTATGAAGCCACACCAACAATTTTAGCCAAGTCAGCGATTGCCTCAGTTTGAATCTCATCTGTTATAAATTTTTCCATTACTAAATTCCCCCTATTTGATCATTGCACAAACAACTAAGAATGCTGCTACGACAACGAAAAGAATTACCATCAATTTCCACATGTACTTGAGCCACTTAACAATATCAACGTGACCAATAGCCAAGGCTCCCATAACAACTCCAGAAGTTGGTGTAATCAAATTTACCCAACCTGAAGCAGCTTGGTAGGCCGTAATAACTAAGGAACCGTCAACACCTGAGAATTTACCTAATGGACCCATAATTCCCATTGTAGCGGCTGCCAAACCTGAAGTAGAAGGAATCAAGAATGACATTGGTATGTAGAAAATATAAGTTAAAACAATGAAGACACCGGCTGATAAACTTTGTAATCCAGTTTCACCAGCATGTAAGACTGTGGCTGTGATATAACCATTATTCATTACAACTTGAATACCACGGGCTACAGCAACGATAATTGCAACACTCAAGAAATCGTTCATCCCGCCTAAAAAGGCATCAATGAATTCGGATTCTTTCATGCGGAAAACGAACATAACTACCACTGACATCATGAAGAACAACGTCGTGATTTCTGTAAAGTACCATGTTCCTAATGGCGCTAAGTCTTTACCGATCAAAGCACCTAAGAAAGGAATATTTGTTAACCATTTAGTGAAACTGTCAAAGAACGTCCAATTGTCATTCAAACTTGACCAAGGAATCAAACTAACGATCATAACTAAGAAAGTTAAACCAAATAGCCATAGAACTGCCTTTTGACGAGTAGACAACTTTTCGTCGATATCTCGTTCAGGCATTGAAAATTCCTCTAAATCTTTTTGACGTCGATCGAAAACATATGATTGTGACGGATCTTTTTTAATTTTATCAGCGTAACGCATAACATAAATGATACTGATTGTTGTAACAATAACTAACAAAATCAAACGTTGAATTAATCCATCACCTGGTGAAATACCCAAAGTTTGTGATGCAACCCCCGTGGCAAAGGGATTGACAGTTGAAGCTAAACATCCGACTTGCGTTCCGATTAAAGCAATCGAAATAGCTGTGATTGAATCGTAACCTACTCCAATCATGACTGGGATCAGGATCGGATAAAAGGCGATTGTTTCTTCACCCATTCCGTAAGCTGATCCACCAATAGCGAATAATACCATCAAAATTGGAATTAAAGCTTTTTCTTTGCCGCTATATCTTTTAACGGTGGCACTGATTCCATCATCCAAGGCTTTAGTCTTATTGACGACCCCTAAGAATCCACCGATAACTAAGATAAACAGTGATACTGAAATGGAGCCTTCTGTTTCTGAAGTTCCTACCATTCCATTGATTGGTGCTAGGAAAACATCCCAAATACCTTGCGGGCTGCTGGCACGAGCTTTGTAAGTCCCCGCTACAATATTACCTGCTTTGGTAGTGGCGTACTCGCCAGCAGGAATAATCCAAGTTAAAATTGCTACCAGAATTATTAAGAAAAACAGTATTGTATACGCAGAAGGTACTTGCCATTTTTTAGCCTTTTTTCCCATAAACATCATCCTCCTCTATCTTCATAATATACATGTAGAATATACGATAAATTTAGTTATTACAATGCTTTCTAAAAAAATAGTTTCAAATTAAATTCCTATTATCTCGCTTGTGATAGCGTTTACAAACCGTTACAATATTCTTAGCATATAAGAAAGGATAACGCAAATGATTGAAAAAACTGAATTTGGAAAAAAAGTTAATCGTCGTCCTTTAATAGTCAGTCTGTTACTTAGCTTAATCTTTGGTGGACTGGGATTAATAATTAGTCCTTCAGCAGCATTGAGCCTATTCCTAGGTATCTTCTTTTTGTTAATTTTCGTCTACTATCCTAGAAATCTACAAAAACTTTTTGGTCACTGGCAATTAGAACTTCATGGTGTTTCCTACTACAAATTGCTGACTTATCGTGATCGTTTGAAAATGATCTTTTTCCCCGACCGTATTGATTACCAATTTATCAGTTTTTCACAAGTCAAAGATTGTTATATTTTAGAAGATAATAAAAAGTATGATCTGCAAAATATTCTCACCATTAAACCTGCTAAGCAGTCTTTTTTCCCTTGGCTGAGGAAGCCATTCTATCTCGTACTTGAGCTCCATAAGGGACATATTTCATTGGATCTATCTTGGAATCAAAGACACGATCCTAAGAACACACTTTATCGTGTCAGCAATGTTTTAAAGATCATTACTGAAAAAATCAATTAAAAAACAGGCTCCACTAGAAGTACAGGACACATTGCGTACTGTCAATTCTAATGGAACTTGTTTTTTTTATGTTATTTAACTTTAATTCGACCGGACTTGGTTTGGACGCTCAACTGATATTTAGGATCCTCGCCCACCGCTCCCTCTTTATACTCCAGAAGGTCATGACTAAAATCAGCCATTGGTGGTTTTATTCTTGCCGCTTTAGACTGCAATTTAAAATTATATGATTCTTTTTTCGGCATCGACACCTTAACTGTCCCATTAGTATCATTGATTACGACATTTCCTGAAATCATTTCAAAATCCAGTTGAACA
This sequence comes from Companilactobacillus sp. HBUAS56275, assembly GCF_036913655.1. Taxonomy (NCBI): domain Bacteria; kingdom Bacillati; phylum Bacillota; class Bacilli; order Lactobacillales; family Lactobacillaceae; genus Companilactobacillus; species Companilactobacillus sp. HBUAS56275. The sequence continues at coordinate 49,446 of NZ_JAYKKK010000001.1, read as the reverse complement.
TACCCAGATGAGCTAGACACATTGCCCGCACCGCTCAGTGAGACAGCTTTAATCATTCCGGTGTAAGAGTTCATATAGAATCGACGACTTCTAACATTGTCCAATTTAATATCGCCACTACGAGACTGGATAAAGAATCCTTTCTCGATTCTTACGTCATCCAAAACTACTTTCCCTGAAATATCGGTGATGAACAACTGCTGACAATCAAAATCATGTAACAAAATTGATCCGTTACCGTTGGAAATTACCACATCACCAACAAAGCTTTTGGGAATGGAGACTTGCAGTTCAAACTTTGTGATGGGAATTCGAGGGTATCTTTCTTGATTAATAGATAAACCGTTACCTGTAACATCAACGTCAAACATATATTTTAAATTACGACGTGACATGAGTTCGTGTACTATAAATTTTTCTCCATCTGTCGACACCACTCTAATATTGGCATTATTACAGACAATATTTAGCTTATCGACATCAAACATTGGTATAAAGTGTTGATTTATTATCTTTTCAATCATGATCAATACTCCTAACCTAGGTATTACCCTCAAAAATTATCTATGAGTATAAATTAATATCGATCAAATTGTAACGAAGACGATTTCAACTATCCAATATGTAAATTCTAATTATGAAACTTTGATAATTCCGGATTTTGCCCGGACTGTCAATTGATACTGAGGATCATCTCCGACAGTTCCTTCTTTTAGATTCATAATATCGTGCACTAATTCGGCCTTTTGTTTCATATGTACAATTCCATCTTTAGCCTCTAGGTCAAACTTATAAGAATCATTTTCTGGCATCTTTAGTTTAACGGTCCCACTACTATTCTCAACATTTACATCATCAGTAATTTGGGCAAAATTGATATGGACTGTACCTGATTTAACGAGGATATTACCTGCACCGTTGAGATCAATTGCATTAACTGAACCACTTCTTGAAGAAATATTGAATTTAGGCGTTGCCACAGTGTCCATATTAACTAGGCCGCTACGATCACTGATAGTTAACTGTTCCTTAGCTAAAACATGATCCAAAGTTAATTTTCCAGAGCTAATATCAAACATTAAATTTTGACTCTCAAGATTATTTAAATATACTGCACCGCTGTGACATTCAACTGCAATTTTTTCCAATTTTTTAACACTTTGAATCTGCAGATTACCACTAGCATTAAAGATTTGTAGTGCTTTCGTGTAACCTTTTGGAAGCATGATTTTTACTCTGATCTTTAATGGTAAAAAATGAGGAATGGCACCCTGACTGATTTTCAAAACACCATCGGAGACATCAGTTCTCATCTGATAATTAGGGTTCGGGCGTGATATATACTCACTGACCTTAATCTTGTCATCATCGGTCGACACAATTCTTACGTCAGCACTAGTGTAATTGATTTTAATTTTATCCAGATCCGTATAATCAAATTCATATTCATCAGTCAATGGCAATGTTTCAACATGTACTTCGGTGTTGAAGTCATCGTCATCAAAATCTTTATCAAAATCATCGAATGCTCCATCAAAGTACGAATCGAAGTCATCTTTGCTTTTCTTAGATGGTTTCAACTTACCATTAAAGTTAATTCCATTGTCGTTGATCACCAGGTTACCGAACTTAACACCTTCATCAGTAATCTTAATCGTTTTGCCATTGTTAACTGTAATGCCATCGTCAGTAATATTGAGTAATTTACCGTTATCAATACTGATCCCCGAATCGTCAATATTAAAAGTGTGGCCCGCCGCATGCTTGTGATGTTCATTTTCATGATTATCATTCACAACTTGGTTGATTACCTCATCAATATCGCCGAACTCCTTAAAAGCCTTTGCAACTGCTTCTTCTGAAGTTGTATCGTCAGTCATTTTATCTTCGGCTGAGGACATTAGATCAGAGGCCAACTCTTCTTTTAGATCGTTTAATTCAGCTGTTTCAGTGTAATCTTTAAAGATTTTATTTAATCTTTGATTTACTAATGTTTTTATTTCTTCACTCATGATTATCGATCCTTCCTAAAATCAATTCATCAATTACCTTTTTAGCAAAATTCCAAGCCTTGATATTGTCCGTTAACGTCTGTTTCCCTTGGGTAGTTATCTGATAATACTTACGACGGCCACCTTGAGTTTCGTCGCCCCAATAGCCAACAATGTCTCCATTCTTCTCTAGTCTTCTAAAAACGGTATAAAGAGTGGCTTCGTTCAACTCATAATCATCGTGACTCAGTTCTTTGACACGTTTAGCAATTTCATAACCATAACTGTCACCCTGATTGAGAATATTTAAAACGATAGTAGCTGTATGTCCGCGAATAATATCTTTGGAAATTAGTGGTTTCATTATTATTCTCATCTACCTTCTTTTCTATATCGATAATGTATCACCAATTACTATGTGTGTCAAAGTAATTTATTCAAAATAGTATTTCATCTACAAATAATCTAGTCAAACATTACCTTTTTAGCCTAATCTGTCATACTATTAAGGTAGTTAGATTAGATTTTCGCTCAAATTCGGTTATGGTGGTAACTTGCCGTCCTCCACAACAAGCCCGATTGGTCTGGAATTGTGGACACTGATTTGAGCCAATTGAAAATCACAATTGTCTCAAATACAGGTCTTATACTAAGCGATAAATCGCTAAGTATAATTTCACGGCTGAGACCAATCGGGCTTGTTGCTCCGGACTAGTATCCTATTCTATTGTTTGTATACTCTTAAAATATTAAATAGTTAAAATAATATGCACTAAGAATTCTAAGTGGATTCATATAATTAATAAGCAATTTTTAAATTAAAATTCATACCTGATTACATGCCATCTAATACTGCAGTTTTGATAAATAACAATAGAATCAAAAATACAGTCGGTAGAGGAAAATCTGTGGGCCCTAAGTGGTGAAATTCTACTTATCTTGCGAAGCAAGGTTAGTAGAAGACCGGACTTGGAGATCCATAATTTTGTACAAAGTGCAAAATTATTAGCTTCAAGCCGTGTCCACCACGTTCCAGTGGCCCACAGATTTTCCTCTACCGACGGGCATACTTACACCATGTTAGTTGATATTAGTCATAACTCAATTTGTACCAAAATCTTAGATTACTTTTAAGTTCATTTATAGAAAAATATTTTTCTGATTTTCTACTACAATGAATAAGTGAAAAATTATATAATATTTAAAATATGTTTAAAGGGGAAAATCCATGATCATTGTCGCTTTATCGGCTGTTATTTTGCCATTAATACTTCTAGGAATCATCAATATGCCGGCAAACAAAGGTATGTCGATCAGTGCTTTCGTTGTTCTACTGGAAGGCTACTTCTTTTGGAAAATGCCACCTAAGGCTCTATTAGCTTCAATTTTCCAATCAATCCATAAGGCTTTACCAATTCTTTGGATTTTATTTGGAGCTTTAATGATGCTCAATATTTTGCAACGAACTGGGGCGATTAACCGGATTAACTCTGGTTTTCACACGTTGTCGGCCGATATGCGTATCCAACTAATTTTGGTAGCATTTTTATTCGGTGGACTTATTGAAGGTGTTTCTGGATTTGGAACACCAGCTATGGTTACTGCTCCTCTGATGATTGCTTTAGGATTTTCACCTATGGCAGCTGTAACACTGGCACTTGTGGCTGATTCGACTCCTGCTTCTTTTGGAGCTGTGGGTACGCCATTAACTGTTGGTCTTAGTAATGTCAGTGAAAAAACTAGTTTTCTGAATTCTATTGGGCAACGAATCACGCAAATAGATCTGTTTGCTGGTACTTTTATGCCATTGATGTTGATCTTTATTTTGGTTTTCATCTTCGGTAAAAAAGATGGGCAACAGAAAAAAGACTTCTTAAAATTAGTCCCTTGGTCATTATTTATTGGCTTAGTATATAGCATCTTTGCACTGTTGATTTCCTCTGTTTTAAGTTACGAGTTTGTCTCTATTTTGGCTCCATTTGCTACAATCATCATTGCTATCCTCACTATTAGATTGAAGTTCTTATTACCAAAGGACAGTTTCACTAATCCTTGGACTACTTCCACTAAAACCATCGATTCCGAAAAAAAGATGTCCTTACTCAAAGCTTGGTCACCTTACATCATCGTTATTTTGATGCTTTTAGCTACAAGAACTATTGCTCCTTTGAAGAATTTTTTAGTAACAAATGTCAATCTATCATGGAAAAATATTCTTGGTTTCTCACAAATTAGTTCCGATTGGGAATTTCTATATTCACCCGGTACACTTTTAACCATCGCCGCAGCTTTAGGATTACTGATCCAACTTAAATCTTTAAAGAAATTTTTCCCAATTGCTAAAAAGGTTGTCTTCTCCATGAAATCGACTGCTTTAGCCTTAACCGTAACTTTGATAATGGTTCAAATTTTTACTAACTCTGAAATTAATTTGGCCAAACTACCTAGTATGCCTATGTACATCGCCGAAGTAATTTCCAAATATCTCTCCGGTATCTGGATCATCATTGCACCATTCTTAGGCCAATTAGGTTCCTTCGTTACTGGTAGTACAACTGTTTCTACTTTGACTTTCGGACAAATTCAAGCCGATATTGCTTCCAAGGCTAATGTCAGCACCGAATTAGTTTTGGCTACTCAATTGATTGGTGCTGCGGCCGGAAACATGATCTGTGTTCACAACATTGTTTCAGTTAGCTCCGTTGTTGGGCTTACTGGTCAGGAAGGTAACATTTTACGTAAGACCGTTCTACCAGCTTTACTATACGGACTCTTAGTTGGTATCGTTGGCTTTGTCTTTACTCTATTTATGTAGATAATCAAAAAGTTCTGAATTAAGAGGAATAATCCTTTTAACTCAGAACTTTTTTAGTGCTTTCTAATACCTTAATCAATCGATTCAATGCTATTCTTATCACAAATAATTTTACGGAAGTGATCTTATGGAAATAGGTTCTCTGGCTGAATGGGTTGAAAGTTTTGCCGAAATTTTAGCCGTCTCAGTTGCACTCTTTTTACCCTATTACCAAAAACGCAAAGCCAACAAAGAAAAAAATCAGCAGGCAAAACAGATCATCATTAAAACTTCGAATAAGCTTTTACCTCAAACAAAAATTCAAGAGTCGCTTCAATTCGAAGAACTAACAAAATTTGTTTCAATCTACTTAGTTTTAGCTACAAATGACACTACTGTCAAAATCATTCAATTGGGAGATACCATTATCAATGTTATTGGTAATTCTGATCAACTATCATCTGAGCAGCAATCTCAGATCACTAAATTAATTGATGATTTGAAAAAGGTCAAAATCTAACATTTATGCCGTAACAAACTTTTCAATTGCATTCCCCACACCATCATGATTATTATCAGTTGTTACGTAATCACTGACAGCTTTTACACCTGCCTGAGCATTGCCCATAGCTACTCCCTTGCCAGCTATCTCAAGCATCGAGATATCATTGTCACGATCCCCAATTGCTAAAACGTCGTTCAGTTCGATTTCTAACTGTTGAGCTAAATATTTCACCGCTTCGCCTTTATTGACATTCTTAGGGAAAACTTCCAGGTAGCCAACTCCAGTTCTCACGACAAAGTAATCACTGAATTGTCGATTGATAAAGTCGGTGATTTCATCCAAACGTTGTTCATTACCATTGATGACTCCCTTGGTAATCTCGAAATCGACTGGTAGATCTTCTGGTTCTTTGATATATAACCCACGGTTATTCTCATAAGCCATATCTATCGTGTACTTGTCGATGAATTCAAAATTGCTCGTATAAGTATTGCCTTGAACGTCCAAAACACAATACGGAAATGCATATTTTTTAGCGAAATCGACAAATTCTCGGTAAAAATCGTTATTAAGTGTTTTTTGATAAAAAATTTCACCATTCATGTTTTCAATAATGGCCCCACCGTTGGTAATCAGATAATTATCATTGCCATTAATACCCAAACTACGAGCATAGTCATACATTGCCTCGTGTGGTCGACCTGAACAGAGAACCACTTTAGTTCCATTGGTCATGGCTTTTTGAATCGTGACTTTGTTTTTCTCTGAAATTTCTTTAGCTGATGTCAAAAGTGTGTCGTCCATATCAATGGTAATTAATTTATACCCCATAAAATCTCCCTCATAATATAAATAAAGGTAATTTTATCTTCTAATGAAATTTGAAGATAGCAATTTTAAACAATAAATTTTTTTCCATAAAAAAAAGACTGTCCGGATAAAAATCCTTATCTGACAGTCTTTTTAGCTATTCTTCGTGGAATGATGCACCTGAATTGGCATCTAATTCAACTTTTTTATCTTCATTAATATCGGTAACTTCAACATCTTGTTCATCACGAACTGGAGCTTCTGAAACTGATGAGTAATCTAGTCGACTTACCACATCGTTATCAGCCAAGTGACGATTGATTTTTTCCAAAAGCGTAGGTCCGTTATAGATAAAACCTGTATAAACTTGTACCAAACTGGCACCTGCTTCTAGAGCCGTTTGTGCATCCTCTGGTGTGAATATTCCGCCGGAAAACATAATTGGTAATTCAGGGAAAACTTGATGAATTGCTTTAGTCAAATTCAATGATTTAAAGAAGATTGGTTTACCACTCAAGCCTCCACCCTCAACGCGATTGGCTGACTTCAAATTATCGTAAACTTTACTTGGATTAGAGGCTGTGTTGGTTAAAATAATTCCATCCATCAATCCTTTAGTTTCATTGATTAATTCAATCAACTGTTCAGCCGTGATGTCATTACCAAATTTACAAAAGACCGGTTCCTTAATATGTAAATTATGGATTTTTTGTAACAATCGCTTAGCTACTGGAATCTCTTGTAGTGTTGTTACCCCTTTTTGATTAGGACAACTTTGATTCAAGGCAATATAGTCGGCAAATGAATGAATTTCTTTGATATCATCCACCATCTCGTCAACCATTTCTTCACTGCTTAGACCATGTCCAGGAGCAACACTGATGCCTAAAGTCACATGTTTTGGAGTATTAGCTAAGTGTTTTCTAGTTTCTTCAATACCCAAGTTGTTCAAGCCCATACGGTTGATGATAGCTTGATCTTCAGTTAAGCGAAAAATTCTTTTCTTGGGATTACCAGGTTGATTGTCCTTAGTAACACTACCAATTTCAACAAATCCAGCGCCTAAGGCACCCAAACTGTTGTAAAATTCAGCTTTTTTATCAAATCCAGCTGCGATACCGATTGGTGAATCGAAGTCGACTCCTTTTACAGTCACTTTCAAGTTAGCTGGTTTCTTAGCTTGAAACATTGTTTGTAGTGCTTGAGGATAGCGATTAAACATTTTTAAACCATTGGCCACGAGATGATGATCGACTTCAGGATCAACTTTAAAAATTAGCGGGCGTACTGCTTTATATAAATCCATTATTTGCACCATCCTTCTGGGTCTTTATACCATTGTTCTAGTAGTTCAGTATCGTTTGCTTCGATGTAGTCTTGTTCTTTGGCTACTTGAGTCAAAGTTGGGAAATCAGTTAACGTATACAATTGTGTCTTGGCTGCGGCAAAATTTGTTGTGCTTTCTGGCAAATCATAAGAAAAAATTGCTACAGTTCCAATGACTTCGGCACCAGTTTCACGTACGGCATCGACTGCTTTCAAAATGCTGCCACCAGTTGAAATTAAGTCATCGATCAATACAACTTTGTCACCCTTTTGGCAACGACCTTCAATTTGTCCTTTTTTACCATGATCTTTTTTCTTGGGGCGAACATAATTCAAAGGTAGATCAAGAATATTGGAAACACCGGTTGCATGAGGAATACCAGCTGTAGCAACTCCACCGATAACTTCTACTTCGGGATATTTTTCTTTAATCAATTTTGCTAGATCTTCAGCAATTGTTTGGCGAAATTTAGGATAGGCAATAGTTAGGCGATTATCAGTATAAATTGGTGATTTGATGCCGCTGGCCCAAGTAAAAGGTTCTTTGGGACTTAATGTCACCGCCTTGATCTTTAATAGTTGACTGGCAATATCTTTTGCTACTTCTTTATCCATTATTTAGTCCACTCCTTCTCAATATTCATATAAGCATTGTATTGATCTTTTGCCTGGGTGATTGGACGTCCAACCACAATTGCATCGCTACCTAATTTTTTAGCCTGACTTGGCGTTGTTACCCTCTTTTGATCGCCAACTTGAGCTGACTTAGGTCTAATCCCAGGGCTCACACAGAGGAAGTCTTCATTAGTTGCCTCTTTGATCATAGGAACTTCCAAAGCCGATGAGATAACACCATCAGCACCACTGTTAAAAGCTAATTTAGCTAATCTTGTAACATAGTCTTGTGACGGCAATGAAACTTGTAACTCGTTAGTTAATTCAACTTGTCCTAAGGATGTTAATTGGGTAACAGCCAATAATTTAGTATTTGAACCCGCTAGCCCTTCTTTAGCAGCTGCAATCATTTCTGCGCCACCACTAGCATGAATCGTTAATAATTGAACATCCCACTTAGCGATTACCTGACAAGTTCTTTTGACGGTATTAGGGATGTCGTGTAATTTCAAGTCCAAAAAGATATTATAGCCACGTTCTCGTAAACGTTTGACGAATGGATAGCCATATTGACAAAACATTTCTAAGCCGATCTTCAAAAATAACGATTGATTCTTAGGAAACTGATTCAAGAAATTAATGCATTCAAAATCATCTGCGAAATCTAATGCTACTATAACTGGTTTATCCATTTTTACCCCTCGTGATTACTTGTATATACTGCTTTGCCATTAACATAAGTGCCCATAACTTTTCCAAAAACAGATTGTCCGATAAAAGGACTATTAGTGCCTTTAGATAAGAAGTCAGCTTCATTGATCGTGTACTCTTGGTTCAAATCGATCATGGTAAAGTCAGCTTGTTGATTTAAGCCAATCGTACCAACATCTTTAAGTCCAAATAACTTAGCTGGTTTTACAGCCATCAGATCAATTAATCGTTCTAAACTGATCATGCCTGTTTTAACTAAACGTGTATACATTAATGGGAACGAAGTTTCAATCCCAGTAATACCAAAAGCACTCTTTTCAAAGCCTTGATTCTTCTCTTCTTTAGCGTGAGGAGCGTGATCGGTTGCAATCATATCAATTGTTCCATCTTCTAAAGCATCTAATAAGGCCATTTGATCCTTTTGTGAACGCAATGGTGGGTTCATCTTGAAATTAGCGTCATCTTTTAAAATATTGCCATCATTCAGTAATAGATGGTGTGGTGACACTTCACAAGTAACATTGATACCGGCATCCTTAGCCATTCTGATCAAGTCAACACTATCTTTGGTAGAAATATGACAGACGTGATAATGTACGCCAGTTTCTTTAGCTAAAATTAAATCTCTGGCCAATTGCGAAGTTTCAGCAACCTGTTGGATACCTGGTAGGCCTAATCTTTGCGAAGCTGAACCAAAATTGATCACGCCATGGTTGAAAAGATTCTTATCTTCAACATGAGCAGCCAAATGACTGTTGATTGCTGCAATTCTTTCCATGGCTTCAAACATTGATTGAGCATTCATGATTCCGTGACCATCATTAGAAAAAGCAAAGGCCCCTAATTTGTCTAAAGCTTCGATATCAACTAATTCATCGCTTGTTTCATCTTTAGTTACAGGTGCATATTGTAGTGTGTTGATCAAAGAATTCTTTTTGTTCAAGTCCAATTGCTTTTGAAATTTTTCAGGATCATCAGGTACTGGAATAACGTTGGGCATAGCTCCCACTGTTGTAAAGCCACCATGAGCTGAAGCTAAGGTTCCAGTTTTAATGGTCTCTTTATGGACTTGTCCTGGTTCACGAAAATGAACATGAACATCGATTAGACCTGGAGCGACTAATTGTTGTTTCGCATCGATCACGTTAACATCATCGGTCGATATCTCTTCTGCAATTTCCGTAAATTTTCCATTTTCTACTAACAGGTCGGCCGGAGTCAACTGCCCTTGATAAAATAGCTGTGCATTCTTTATTAATGTTTTCATCATTTAACACCTTTCAAAACTGATTCAATCATTGCCATCCTAATAAATGTACCATTGACCATCTGTTTAAAGATATACGATTTATCACTTTCAACCACATCATCAGCTATTTCAGCTCCACGATTAACTGGGGCTGGGTGCATCAACATAGCATCGGGTTTCATTAAATTAACACGGCGCATATCTACTCCATATTTTTCAAAGTAATCAGCTTTAGAAAAGTTTTGATTCTCTTCTGCGGATAGTCTTTCATGCTGAACTCGAAGCAACATGACAACGTCCATTTCTTTACAAAGATCATCGACTGCTTTGTGAGGTCCCATAGCTTGAAATTCTGATGTGTACCAGGAATTAAGTCCGCCGAAGTAAACTTCTGATCCTAATTGTGTCAAAATTTCCGCATCGGAATGGGCTACTCTGGAATGGCTTAAATCACCTATAATTCCCACTTTTAAGCTATCTAGTCGTCCATAGTGTTCATAAATTGTCATTAAATCGAGTAGGGATTGTGAAGGATGTTGTCCAGCACCGTCGCCAGCATTGATGATTGGAATATTAAGATTACGATTCAATAGTTGGTTGTAGTACTCATCTTGGCTATGACGGATAACAGCTAAATCAGCACCCACACTTTCTAATGTTCGACAAGTATCGTAAAGACTCTCGCCTTTCTTCGTTGAAGACTTCTCAGCATCAAAGACGATCTGTTGCATCCCTAATTTCATTTCCGCAACTTGGAAGCTTGATTTAGTTCTAGTGCTGTTTTCAAAAAACATGTTGACGGCAAATTTACCTTGTCCAATATTGGATTGTCGACCGTTTTTGAATTCCAAGGCTGCATTGAGATAATCTTGAACCTCTTGATTTGATAATTGTGACATAGAAAGTATGTTTTTCATTGTTTTCCTCCAAATTAAAAGGGGTAGCTGTCAGTCCAGCTACCCCTAAAAAGTTTAGTATTATCCCTTAAACCTTTTAGACCTCACTGGATCTGATTAAAAGTTCCCTAGTTTCTTAAGTAAACAAAAAACTTCCTATCCCACAAGGAAAGGAAGTTTACACTTTTTCTGCCAAATGTAGTTAATACCTTCCAAGCCTCACAGGACTCGATTAAAAGTTTTCGTTGCAAATAATATATACGATTTTACATTCTCAGTCAATGGTTTTTATTTAATTTCTGCAAGGAAGTACTTCTTCTTACCACGACGGATAACGATGTACTTACCATCAAATGATGTCTTAGGATCAATTTCAATTGTTGTATCAGTCAATTTTTCACCATTGATTCTGATAGCACCATTTTGAATATCTTCACGTGCTTGACGCTTTGATTTATCAACGTTTGTAGCAATTAGAAGATCAACTAAATTAATTGGATCAGAAGAGATTTCTTCACTAGGAACACCATGGAAAGCTTCAGCAACTTCGGCTGTTGTTAGTGATTGAATTTCACCAGAGAATAAAACATCAGTAATTTTTTCAGCTGTCTTCAAAGCTTCTTCGCCATGGACGAATTTTGTTACTTCTTGAGCCAAAGTTTTTTGAGCCAAGCGTTTTTCTGGAGCTGTCTTAATAGATTCAGCCAATTCGTCGATTTCTTCTTTTGATAAGAAAGTAAACTTCTTCAAAAGGTTAACGACATCTTTATCATCTTGATTGAACCAGAATTGATAAAATTCGTAAGGTGAAGTCTTCTTAGGGTCAAGCCAAACCGCACCACCAGCAGTCTTACCAAATTTTGTACCGTCAGCTTTTAATAATAATGGGATTGTCAAAGCATAAACTTTAGCATCTTGACCTTCAGCTTTATGAATCAAATCAAGTCCAGCAGTCAAATTACCCCATTGATCACCACCACCAACTTGCAATTGAACATTATGCTTGCGGTATAGTGTCAAGAAGTCAAGTGATTGTAGGATTTGGTATGTGAACTCTGTAAAGGAAATACCCACTTCTAGACGACTTGAGATAATTTCCTTGTTAAGCATAGTATTAACGTTAAATAACTTACCGTAGTCACGTAGAAAATCAAGAATACCAATTGGTTCTGTCCAGTCGTAGTTATTAACCATTGTGAAGTCGCTGAAAATGTTAGTAACTTGGTTGCTCAAAGCTTCAACGTTGTGATTAACTTGATCCATTGTTTGCATAGGACGTTCGGCTTTTTTACCACTTGGATCACCGATAGAACCAGTAGCACCACCAATAACAACATATGGATGATGACCTGCTCTAGCAAATCTTTCCAAAGTCATAAATGGCAATAAGTGACCAATATGCATCGAGTCACCAGTTGGATCCATACCACAGTAAAGTGAAATAGCTTTTTCATCAACTAATTTACGTAGGCCCTCTTCGTCAGATTGTTGATTGACCAAGCCACGCCATGATAGTTCATCAATAATATTCATAGATCTTCCTCCAATAATTATCCCCGTTATAGAAAAAAAACGCCCCTGCAGTTATGCAGGGACGCTTATGCGCGGTACCACCCAAATTCAAGTATTTCTACTTGCTCTTTACTCCTATAACGTAGGACACGAATTTTAGTTTCGTATTTGATAATTTACCCTGCTTGACTCTCACCAAATGTCAATTCTCTGAACACCGAAGTAAATTACTACTTAGTTTAAAACCAAAACTATTTATAAATACGATGATACACAGGAGTGATATCTTTTTCAAGGTCTTTTTTAGAAAAGCAAAGTTATTGTATAATGTAAGTGCTTTTATGGAGGGGAAACATGAGGAAAAAACTTTACTTAATGCGTCATGGTCAAACGCTTTTTAACGTTTTATGCAAAATTCAAGGTTGGTGTGATTCACCACTGACAGATAAAGGCATTCAACAGGCCAAAACAGCTGGAAAATACTTTAAAGACAATAATATCCATTTTGACGCCGCTTTTTGTTCAACGGCTGAAAGATCAAGCGACACCTTAGAATTAGTTACTGACATGCCCTATACACGCTTAAAAGGATTACGTGAGATGTCCTTTGGCAAGTTTGAAGGTGAACATGAGTATTTAAATCCCAAAATTACTGATGCTAAAAAACAATCTGGTGATTTCTTTGTCCAATACGGCGGCGAAAGTGCCCAACAAAATAAGGATCGTGTAAACAAGACTTTAAACGACATTATGGAACAAGATCACCAATCAGTTTTGGTAGTTAGTCATGCTGGCTCTATCATGAACTTTACCAGTCAATGGACTGATATTGGTAAAATAAAAGATAGCGGCTTTGGCAACTGCAGTATCTTAGAGTTCGAATTTGCAGACGGAGAATTTACTTTCGACAAAATTATTAATTTTAATTAAGTTAACAATTATAAAAAATAGAGATAGTAATCAAATTATGATTATTATCTCTATTTTTGTTACATATGTCTCTCGATCCAATCCCAGACTTCATCTTTACCATGTTTCGTCTCAGAACTGAATAACTGTAGATCATCTGTTTGATTGATCTGCATTGTTTTCTTAACTTGACTGATTGTTTTATTCCACTGATTGCCTTTGACCTTGTCCATCTTTGTAGCCACGATCAATGTAGGAATATGATAATAACTCACAAATTGGTACATTGAAACGTCGTCTTCACTTGGTTGATGACGACCATCGACCAAAATAACTACACCTTTCAAAACATCACGAGTAGTCAAATATTCTTCAATCATAACGCCAAATTCTTCACGTTGCTTCTTAGATACTTTAGCAAATCCGTATCCAGGAACATCGACAAGATACAATTGATCCTCGATATTGTAGAAGTTAAGTGTTTGCGTCTTACCTGGCGTACTAGACGTTCTCGCAAAGCTTTTACGATTGATAAGTGTATTTATCAAAGAAGACTTTCCCACGTTAGAACGGCCTAATAAGGCTATTTCTGGATAACCTTCACTTGGATATTGTTTTGAGCTGACCGCGCTCAAATTCATCGATACATTATTTACCTGCATAATTCACCTCAATGAAGTAATTTTACCATAAACAAAAAAAGCTGCCTACTAGGCAACTTCTCCATTTTTAAGAATCAATTCTGGTTCTTTAATTTTTCTAACTGCTTCTTTAGTAACTTTGACGCTTTCGACATCGTCACGACCAGGAATATCGAACATAGTATCCAGCATTGTTTCTTCAACAATTGATCTCAATCCACGGGCACCAGTATTTCTTTCGATCGACATCTTAGCAATTTCTTTCAAAGCACCATCAGTGAAGATCAAATTAACTCCATCCAAGCTTAATAGTTCCTTATATTGCTTAATAAGAGCATTCTTTGGTTTTGTTAGGATATCAACCAAATCACTCTCTGTAAGCTTCTCAAGAGCTGTTACGATTGGAATACGACCGATGAATTCTGGAATAATACCAAATTTCATCAAATCTTCAGGGATAATTTGTTGCATCAAACTCTTCTCTTCTGCGACAGTTGCTTTTTGTTCAGCACCAAAACCAATTGTCTTATCGCCTAAACGATTCTTAACAATCTGTTCAATACCATCAAAGGCACCACCAACGATAAAGAGGATGTTTGTTGTATCAATTTGAATTAATTCTTGTTGAGGATGCTTTCTACCGCCTTGTGGTGGCACACTAGCAATCGTTCCTTCAAGAATCTTTAGAAGTGCTTGTTGAACACCTTCACCAGACACATCACGGGTGATGGAGACATTCTCACTCTTCTTAGCGATCTTATCAATTTCATCGATATAAACGATACCGTGTTCGGCCTTATCTACATCAAAATCTGCATTTTGCAAAAGCTTCAAAAGAATGTTTTCGACATCTTCACCAACGTAACCTGCTTCAGTCAAAGTAGTTGCATCAGCAATTGCAAATGGCACTTTCAAGATACGAGCTAGAGTTTGAGCCAAGAAAGTTTTACCAGAACCAGTAGGTCCGATTAAAGCAATATTACTCTTTTGTAGCTCTGTTTCACCATCTTTAAGATGTTCCATTTTATTAATTCTCTTGTAATGATTATAAACAGCAACTGACAATGCCCTCTTCGCATCAGTTTGGCCGATTACATAATCATCAAGAATTTTTTTGATCTCAATAGGTGTTGGGATATTTTCAAGATCCATTGGTGTTGAATCGTTTAATTCTTCATCAATGATTTCTTTACACAAATCAATACATTCGTTACAAATGTACACACCTGGTCCAGCAACAATTTTCTTTACTTGATCTTGTGTTTTACCACAGAACGAACAGCTAATTGTGCCAGTATTTTCTGTACTATCAAACATAGTTATTCTCCTTCAATAGTTCCAATTACTTTGAAAGTCTAGCATTGTAATAACTTTGAGTAAAGTAATTAGTTTGAAACTATAATTAAAAAAAAAGGAAGCCCAATGGCTTCCCTAATCTCAGTTCTAAAAAGCATTATTTTTCAACAGCTGAGTCAACGATCAATTCGATAGCTTTCTTAGCACCGATATCATGAGCAAGCATGTCATCACTAAGTGCGTTTCTTACAGCGGATTCTTCCATCTTGTATTCATCAGCTAGTGACTTAACTTCATTCTTGATTTCGTCTTCTGTTGGTTTGATATCTTCTTTAGCAACAATTGCTTCGATAACTAAGTCAGTCTTAACACGTTCTTCAGCATCCTTAGCAAATTGCTTCTTCAAGCTTTCTTCGTTTGTACCTGTCATTTGGTAGTACAACTTAGGATCGATACCTTGACGACGTAGGTTAGCTAAGTATTGGTTCAATTGATTTTCAACCTCTGTATCAATCATAGCTTGTGGGATGTCATCGATTTTGGCATTCTTAACTGCTCCAGCAATTGCTTCTTCTTGAATGTTTTCTTCAGCAGTTTGTTTCTTTTGATCCTTGATTTCATCATGAATCTTTGTCTTTAATTCTTCAAGAGTATCAACGTCTTCGTCAACATCCTTAGCAAAATCATCATCTAATTCTGGTAATTCTTTTGACTTAACTTCGTGAATCTTTGTCTTGAAGATAGCTTTCTTACCAGCAAGTTCTTTTGCTTGGTAATCTTCTGGGAATGTAACGTTTACGTCAACATCTTCATCAGCAGCATGACCGATCAATTCATCTTCAAATCCAGGAATGAATGAACCTGAACCTAATTCTAGTGAGTAGTTTTGTGCGCTACCACCATCGAATTCTTTGCCATCAACGGAACCAACATAGTCAATAATAACTGTGTCGCCCTTTTCAGCTTTACCATCTTTAAGAACAAGTTCAGCTTGTTGCTTTTGAAGTTCCTTTAGACGATCTTCAACATCAGCCTTCATAACATTACGTTTTTGCTTTGTAACTTCGATACCCTTGTAGTCACCAAGTTTAACGTCTGGTTTAACTGTAATTGTTGCAGTAATAGCCCATGGTTGGTCTTTTTCCATTGATTCAACACTAATTTGTGGTTGGTCAACAGGTTCTACTTTAGTTTCATCAACAGCATCTTGATATGCAGCTGGTAAAACAGCGTTCAATGCATCTTCGTACAATGCTTCTTCACCGTACATACGGTTAAAGATTTGGCGAGGAACTCTTCCTTTTCTGAATCCAGGAACATTCAAGCTCTTCTTTACACGATTAAAAGCAGTATCTAAACCTTTTTTAATTGTATCTTGGTCAATTTCAAATTTTAATTCACCAGTATTGTTTTCTTTTTTTGTAAATTTAGCCTTAGCAGACATTTATATTATCCCTCCGGTATTTCAACGATCTCATACTTTGTAATATTACCCTAAAATGGTGATATTGTAAACATTCATCGTTATTTAATAGGTTTTTTAAGACATCATTTGTATATTATATGACACTTTTTATAATTTTTAAATAATTTAGCCATAAAAAAAAGAGCTGGATTAACCAACTCTTTTTTATTTATCATTACCACTTAGAAATTAGTCTAAGATTTCTGTAACAACTCCGGCACCAACAGTACGGCCACCTTCACGAACAGTAAATCTTGTACCATTTTCAATAGCAACTGGAGCAATCAAGTCAACTTCGAAAGTAACTTGGTCACCAGGCATAACCATTTCTACACCATCTGGTAGTTCAATAACACCAGTAACATCAGTTGTATGGAAGTAGAATTGTGGACGGTAGTTTGAGAAGAATGGAGTATGACGTCCACCTTCTTCTTTACTCATGATATAAACTTCACCCTTGAACTTGTTGTGAGTTTGGATTGAACCTGGCTTAGCAAGAACTTGTCCACGTTCGATTTGATCACGGTTAATACCACGTAGTAAGATACCAACGTTATCTCCGGCTTCACCTAAATCAAGTGTCTTACGGAACATTTCTAGACCAGTAACAGTTGACTTCAATACTTCTGGCTTCAAACCAACGATTTCAACTTCGTCACCAATCTTAACTTCACCACGATCAATACGACCTGATGCAACAGTACCACGACCAGTGATAGTGAAGACATCTTCAACAGGCATCATGAATGGTTTTGTATTATCACGTTCTGGTGTTGGGATGTATTCATCAACAACATCAAGTAATTCTTCAACGTGTTTGATTTCTTCTGGGTCACCTTCAAGAGCTTTCAAAGCTGAACCACGGATAACAGGAATGTCATCCCCTGGGAAATCGTATTCTGATAGAAGTTCACGAACTTCCATCTCAACTAGATCAACTAGTTCTGGATCGTCAACAAGATCAGTCTTGTTCAAGAAGACAACGATGTATTCAACACCAACTTGTCTTGCAAGCAAGATATGTTCACGAGTTTGTGGCATAGGACCATCAGTTGCAGCAACAACAAGGATGGCACCATCCATTTGTGCAGCACCAGTGATCATATTCTTAACGTAATCAGCGTGTCCTGGAGCATCGATATGTGCATAGTGACGCTTTTCAGTTTCGTATTCAACATGGGCTGTGTTGATAGTAATCCCACGTTCCTTTTCTTCTGGGGCCTTATCGATATCAGCGTAATCTTCAGCCTTAGCTAAACCTTTGTCAGCCAATACCTTAGTGATTGCAGCTGTTAAAGTAGTCTTACCGTGGTCAACGTGACCAATTGTCCCAATATTTACATGGGGCTTTGTTCTCTCATAATGTTCTTTTTCTGCCATTACAAAGAATCCTCCTAAAATTTCATTTCATAAGATTGATCCAAAGAAAATGTTCTTTAGACGACTCTTTACTGAAAAATTATACTACTTTCAGAGGTGAAAGCAAAGTAATTAAGCGCAAATCACCGACTAAAAATATACTCTTTGGATTATACGGGGAGTAAACGAAATTGTAAATACTCTAAGTGAAAAAAGTTAAACTTTTTCACTCTTGAAAGGCATTTATCAGTTCATCGAACCTTTTCAGCCAATTATTTACTTCCTTCAACCCCTGATTATCACTTATTTGTGATTCATCAACTAAACGATACCTTAAAAGCATAGCTTTTGTCCAGAGTCTAGGGCTTTTTATTATTTCATCGCCAAAGGGATAGACAAATGCAGCATAAAGTGACAATTCACCTTTAAAGTTATCGATTTGAGATTCATTCTCGTCAGTTAATAATTTTTCTAATTCGTCGCACATTTTCAAATAGACATCAGTTGACATAATAGGCATTAAGTCACTCGGATTGCAAGTTTTATTTTTGCCGTAGAATGAAATATCTAGTGTTTCATCGATTCCCAGCTTCAATAAATTTTCCAATGCCTCACTCTTCAATAGCGGATGTAGCAAGGGATTGGCCAATAAAATCTTGGCATTTTTCACGTAATCGTCCTTTTTAAATTGTCTCAAATTTCTTAACAATTGAATTTGTTTTGGAGTCGATTCCGTGACTATAGAATAGAGCTGTTTGATCAATCTTTCCTTCTCTGGTTTAAAAGAACGTTCATGTCGATCTTCAGCCACTTCTATTCTCTTGGTTATATCATCTATGAATTCAGGCTTGATGTGAGGTAATGTCTCTGCGTCATAAAAATTTAACATCTGATTAGCTAATAGAAAATCATTATTTTCTAAAATAATATCTAGTGCTAATTCAGCCGTTTCTGGTTCACTGAGGTAATAATTAAAATAATCTAAAATTACAGCCTCCGCGTCACCTGGTCTTTTTTGATTCAACAAAGAAGCAGCCAACCCCTTGTTAATTGAGAATGACTGCTGCATTGCGTATGCTTGCGTATATAAATCTACCGCCTCAGGCCAAAGACCTTGTTCAAAGGCTTCATCCGCTTGATCAATAATTCTTTTTAGATTATCTGAGTCGTCCATACAATACCTCAACAATATCTAAACCAATTAAATCAGTTTATTTTTTGGCTTTTCTATGTCTGTTTTGATTTACTTCCATGATTACTGGAAGAATTACCGGATGACGGTTAGTTTGCTCGTATAAGAAATGATTTAGCTTATCACGAACATCTTGCTTCAAATCAGACCAGTCAAAGTCTTTACTATTTTGCATATAGTCTACAATAGTTTTTACGATAATATCCGAACTTTCACTTAACAAGTCACGACTAGCACGCATGTAAACGAAACCACGAGCTGTAATTTTAGGCTTAGCAACGACTTTTTTCTTCTTACGGTCAATTGTAGCTACCGCAATGAAAACACCGTCCTCGGCCAATAATTCACGATCACGTAAAACTATGCTGCCAATATCGCCGACACCTTTTCCATCAATCATAGTATCACCGGCATCGACACCTTTAGCTTGATAAAATTGGCCATTTTCATAATTCAAAACATCACCCTTTTTAGTAAGGAAAATGTTTTGATAAGGAATACCAGTCTCATGAGCAATTCTAGCGTGAGCATCCAAAAGACGATATTCACCTTGAATAGGGATAACATTTTCTGGATTCAAAAGATTGATCATCAATTGTAAGTCTGACTTATTAGCATGACCTGAAGAATGCTTATCATCGCCTAAGGCTTTCACTTCAGCACCTGTACGATAAATAGCATCTCTAGCTTTAGCAACTGTCGTGTCCATTGAGTGAGAAGGTGTTGTAGCAATAAATACTAGGTCGCCTTCTTCAATTTGGAACTTGGTCTTAGCAGCAGGATTAGCCATCTTACGTAAAACTTTGACCGGCTCACCCATCTTACCAGTTTCTACTACAACCAATTTATTATTGTCAAAGCCTTTAAGTTCCTTAGGCTTCAAAAGTAATTCCTTATTAGGAACTTCCAAATAACCTAACTTCATAGCCGTTTTAACGATCTTTTCAGCATCAGTTCCTGACAAAAAGACTCTTCTACCAGTTTTATCAGCTGCATCCAAAACTTGTTGCATTCTTTGAATATTTGAAGCCACTTGAGCCACAATGATACGACCGTTATGATAACTGAAAGTATCTAAAATATATTCATAAATGTCACGTTCACTAGAATTCTCGTATGGAGATTCCGCATTAGCTGAGTCACTTAATAAAGCTAGAACACGTTCACTACCGATTTTTGCGATACGACCATAGTCTGTTTTGTAAACAGGTACAGCGGCTTGATCAAATTTGAAATCACCGGTATAAACAATTTGTCCTTCTTCAGTTTTGATTACTGTTCCTAAAGAACCGGGAATTGAATGTGTTGTCTTGAAGAATGAAACTGAAGCTTGCTCAAAATCAATTGCTGTATTTTCATCAATAACATGAAAGTCTGAGAACTTCTTGCTACGATTATCGTTTGAGCAAACGATCTTAGCCAATTCAATTGTCATTTCAGATCCAAATACAGGAATATCGTAATCACTAATTAAATATGGCAAGGCTCCAATAGCATCTGCATGTCCATGTGATAAGAAAATACCTACCACTTTGTCGATATTCTTCTTAATGTAAGTCATATCAGGTACGACTACATCAATTCCATAAAGATCATTGTCAGGATATTGTAATCCAATGTCCAAAATATAGATCTCGTCATTTACTTCTACTGCGTACATATTCTTTCCGTTTTCACGTACGCCACTTAATAAAATTATCTTAATTGTTTTGCTCATTTTCATCTCTCATTTCATTAAAATAAAATAGCATAGGTCATAATATTCTATTGTGATTTTTAAGTCTTATAAGACTATTTAAGCTATACCTGTCTGCTATTCTACCATACGAGGGACGATATATAAAAAAAAGCGAAAAAAAAGAAGCCTCCAATGTAGGAAACTTCTAAATTCAATATTAACGACGTAGACCTAATGACTTGATCAATTCACGGTAACGTTGAACATCATTATTACGTAAGTAAGCTAATAGGTTACGACGGTGACCAATCTTCTTCAATAGACCAACATATGAGTGGTGGTCTTTCTTGTTTACTTTCAAGTGATCATTTAGAGAATTAATATCGTAAGTTAATACAGCAATTTGTACTTCTGGAGAACCTGTGTCTCCGTCTTTACGTGCATATTGCTTGATAATTTCATTTTTCTTTTGTTTTGAAATAGCCATTTCATTCACCTTTTCCTTATATATTTAGCCAAACTATGTCTGCGTTGGTGATTCGTCAAACAGAGCATGGTTAACACAACTAATTAGTTTACTACATAATGGAGAATATTGCAACAGTGTGAACTACATCGGTACTGAAGTACCGAGCTTCTAGGAACATTCCATACTTGCCAACTAGTATTTCAACTAGTCAGTAGTGGCTAGAACTATTTTACTAAGGCTTGTTCCAAGCCATTATTCAATATGTTTTTACTTGCATTGATATCACGATCATGGTGAACACCGCAACTTGGGCAATCCCATTCTCGAATATCTAATCCATGTTTACCGTCGTCGTAACCACAGTTAGAACAGATTTGACTAGTTTTGAATGGATTAACTATCAAAAGTTGTTTCCCATACCATTCACACTTGTATTCAAGCATTAGTCTTAATGCTCTCCATGATTGATTAGCAATAGCGCGTGATAGTTTATGATTTCCAAGAAGATTTTTGGTTTTCAAATCTTCAATTACAATCGTGTCATTATTTCCAACTAATTCACGAGTTATCTTATGAAGATAATCTTTTCTTTGATTAGCTACCTTTTCACTATACTTAGCTACCATGAGCTTAGCTTTCATATAATTACTGTATTGTTCTAGAGGTTTTGGATCACTTACCCCAAACTTTTTCTTATATTGTATTTCCTTCAAAGCCTGAGTACGTCTTCTAGCTAATCGTTTTTCCCAATAGTGTTTCTTTTTAGCCAATTTTTTATCAAAACGAATAGTTTTATACTTTCTACCATTTGAACAAATAGCTAGATCAGAAACACCCATATCAATTCCAACTGATTTATGGGTCTTTGGTAACTGTTCTAACTCTTCATCAACTGTTAAAACAGCGTAATACTCATTAGTTGATGACTTACGAATAGTAACGTACTTGATGATACTAGGAATTGATTTCTTATTCTTATATTTCATTATTCCAAGCTTAGGAAGTTTAATATAAGAGCTATCAATGATTTCAACGTTGTTATTCACGAATTTAGATTGATAACTTTGCTTGGGATACTTCTTGCTTTTGAAACGAGGAAACTTACACTTTTTACTAAAAAAGCCCTTATATGCTTCAAACAAATCTTTATTAGAAGCTTGAAGACTAGTACTTTCAGCTTTCTTTAACCAGATATATTCCTTTTTAAAAGCAGTTAGGATATAGTTCAAATCAAAAACTTTCAAGGATTTCAAATCTGGATTATTTTCGTGACGTTTAATCATCATATCTAGCATATTGTTCCAAACAAAACGATTAGCCCCAAAATTGAAATTAATCAATTCACGTTGATATTCATTAGGATAAATTCTTAATTTTATTCCCTTTAAAGCCATACGTGTGAGAACTCCTTCCCTGTTAAATGCACCATAATAATAACACCTAAAGGAACATCTACGATAGCGAAAAGAAGAACTAGTGTTCTTGATTTTGATTTCTATTTTTTTAAGTTACTAAGTATCAAAAAATATTCAAAAATATTTTTTACTATTAAAAAAACATTAGAATCAATAAAGAGATTTCTTAGAGCCATATACGATAAGAAGTCTATTACAATCCAAAATATGGAAGTAGTGCTTTACCATATTCATATGGTAATAAACTTTTCATCGGATGAAATACCTACGAATATCGTGAAAAATTAGAAAAAAGTATCGGTAAGAAAATGGTTCAAGAAATATCCAGAAACAAAATCACAATTATGGGGTGGTCACCTTTGGTCCCCAAGTTACTTTATGAGTAATTAGGAAATGTATCTAAAGAGATTGTAATAGAATACATGAATCAACAATTGACAAAATATAATAATGGTCGTCCAAGACATTGATTCATCTCGGCAATAAATTACCGAGTTTTCTCAATTGACGACCTTTATAAAAAAAAACGACATTTCATTGCATTGCCAAAGCT
Organism: Companilactobacillus sp. HBUAS56275; assembly: GCF_036913655.1. Classification (NCBI taxonomy): domain Bacteria; kingdom Bacillati; phylum Bacillota; class Bacilli; order Lactobacillales; family Lactobacillaceae; genus Companilactobacillus; species Companilactobacillus sp. HBUAS56275. Next base: position 26,060 of record NZ_JAYKKK010000001.1, on the reverse strand, counting down.
AATTATGTATAATTCTATGTATTGAGTTTTAAGCTTACTAGGTAATCGGAGGTGAAATTGATGCCACAAATCAAATCAGCTATGAAGCGTGTAAAGACTGCACAAAGTGCAACTCTTCGCAATACTTCACAAAAGAGCGCTATGCGTTCAGCTATCAAAAACTTTGAAGCTTCAGCCGCTAATAACGCTGACAACAAAGAAGATATGTTTAGAATGGCAGTTCGCGCCATTGACATGGCTAAAGCTAAGGGTCTAATCAAGGCTAACAAAGCTGCTCGCGACAAGTCAAGACTTGCTAAATTGAATTAATCTAAGCGACCTATTATTGGTTGCTTTTTTATTTCTTAAAAAGGGGATTCAGAATAATATCTGAATCCCCTTCTTTGTTATGCAAATTTAGCTATAAATAAATCAAACAGTAATTCCTTATCTCCTTGTCCTGATTTGATCTGGTAGTCCAAATTGACCAAATCCTGATACATGAGAATTAATTGTTTCATCACTAACCGTCTTGACTGTTGATGTGAAAGTTTAACTCGATATGGGTGTAGCTTAAGGTTCTTAGAAATAGTAGCTTCAGTTAACCCTCTTTCAGTTAATACCTTTACCTGGATCAATAATCGCAATTGTGACATCAAAATGGCTATAAGAAGTATTGGATCAATCTTTTGTAAGAGAAATTGATGATATAGTTCTTCGGCTTGGTAGATATTTTTGTTGAGGATTTCGTTCATCAAGTCAAAAACATTATCTTCCAACGATTGTGGAACCAATTCTTCCACAGCCTGTTTATCAATTTTTTTAGATTGTAATGCGTACATCTTTAATTTAACCAGTTGATTAGTTATCAACGAATAGTTACTTTTAGTTTTATTTACCAAAAGATCTAAAGCTTCTCCATCGATTTGATAACCGTCAGCTTTTAAATCATTTTGAATCGTTCTAGTCAACACTGGCCCTTCCATTTGTCCAGCATCCACGACTGTTGCTATTTTTTTCAACTGTTTAACAATTTTCTTACGAGCATCCAATTTCTCATATGATGCAAAAATGACCATAATTGTCGATGGCGTAGGATTTTGAATATATCTCAACAATAGGTCAGTATTCTGTTCAACAGCATTCTTGACACGTTCTGCGGTTAAAAAATAAGGATTTTGAGCAAAGACTAATCTTCTTTCACCAAAGAAAGGTGCTGAAATGGCCTCATTAATAACGTCATCCAACGATGTCTCTTCTAAATCAAAATTGGAAAAGTTCATATCCCGTTCTTCTGGGGTCATGATATCTTTAAATGATTTTTGAATATCTTTGATAAAAACTTGTTCTGCACCTGTAATTAGATAAACATTACTCAAATTACCTTGTTTTAAATTATTTTTTAGTTCTGTTATTTTCAAACGAGTCACCCTTTAAAAAAGTTGTTATCTTTTCTCCATTACCGAAAAAATCGTAATACCAAGATATCATACCATAATCAGCCGTATTTAAATATTTTACATGATGCTTTTCCAGCCGTTCTAGTGTTTCTTTATTGGGATGTCCATAGCGATTATTGATTCCGGCCGAAATCAACCCTAAACCAGGACGCGTTTTTGTTAACAGTTCATCCCCCGTTGCCGTTTTAGATCCATGATGACCGAGTTTGAGATAATCCACTTTAAATTGATAATCTTTCAATATCTTTTGTTCTGAAGCAATGTCTAAATCACCAGTAAAAAGCCATTTCTTATTCTTAATCTGAGCAAATAAGGTTAAGGAATCACTATTCTCTCCTTTTCCTCTGACTTTAGGCCACAAAACCTGCCAATCGATAAATCCAGTATTTATTTTATCTCCTTGACGATGACTCTTAAATTCAATTTTAGGATAATCATGAATCACCTTTTTAATTCTAGGATTCTGATCCAATCCAATACCAAAGTTAACCTGTTTAACAGGAAACTTACTCAGAAGAATTTCTAAATTACCGATATGATCGACATCCTTATGAGATAAGAAAAGTTTGTCGATTTGTGAAATCCCCTGTGATTTTAAAAAAGGAATCGTACTGTGCTCCACTTGGTTGCTGCGAGTTCGTTTGGCCCATGGCTTAGTCATAAAATTCAATTTGCCGGCTGTATCGATCAAATAGGTTTTTCTTATTAAAGGCGTCGTAACCAGAATGCTATCTCCTTGACCAACATCAATTATGTGTACGGCTCCACTTAAAGGAAATTTATTCAAAGCCACGCAAATACTAAAAACAAATATATATTGATAAAAATATTTGTTAAGGATATTTTTACTTTCAATCAAAAAGATGCTAATCAAAACTAACAAAATAACTGACCAACTGGCAAACTTACCTGTCACAAAAATAAAATTAACATCACTAGCAAAATAATCGAGAATTGCATACATTTTCTCAAATAGAAAATTAACACTATTCCAAACACTTAGATGGACAAACAATGCTGAAATCAGGCTCAACGGTAGTATTAAATAGGTAAATAACGGAATGAAGATGAGATTAACTAACAGAGTCAGCCAGTTCAATTGATATGTATAAAAACAAATTATCGGCAAACTGACCAAATTCATTTTTAAAGTCATCAAAATAAAATTAGTATTTTTATACAAGTACATAATAGCAAATGCTAATAAAAAACTTAGCTGTCCACCCATTGTCGTAATTGCCAATGGATCAACAAACAAGCATATCAATATCGTTATGCTAAAAACATCTAAACGACTGAACGACCAATCCAATTTTTTTAAAATTATACCAACCATCGCTAAAATAATTGCTCGCCAGATACCACTCTTTGAACCTACTAAAATTCCATAACTCGGTAATAGAAATAACATTAAGGTATCAACCCATTCTAGAGGAATTCGCAAAAGAGAGGTTATCTTTCTTAAGATAGTTAAGATAAGTAGCACATGTAATCCTGATAGACTAAAAAGATGAATGATTCCTAACGCACTTAATATTTTCAAAAAATCTTTATCCGATGAATCAGTATATCCGACTATTAAACTCTGAGCGTGAATTCGTAACCACTTCGGTAGTTGCGCTAAATACTTAATAATATGTATTCGTAAAACATTTATCTTGTCACTTAGACTTCTAGGCTGATATTTTTTAAGACTCGTAAAACCAGAAATTTCAACTTGATAGTATACGTTCTTCTTTGCCAAATATTGGGCATAATCGAACTCACCAGGATTTCGTGGTTGTGCTATAGGCGTCACCTTCTGAGTCTGGACTTGCACCTGTATCAAATGATCTAAATTTTTCCAGTATTGTTGTTCTCGGTGCGTTTTTATCTGGTATATAAATCTAACTGTTTCGTTTGCAGTTCTTAGGTTACCCGACAATAAATCGCCATTAATTGTTATTTGATCCGGTGAAATTATGCCATCTCGTACTCGTGGAACTGTCGTAGGTGCTTTTATCAACCAACAACGCACACCAAATAGGATCATCAATATTATTATCAAGAAATTGAATTTAGTATTTTTCAACAATATGACCCTGATCATTAACATTAGTAACAGGATCATGAACCATTTATTACCAAAGTATATCGCTACTAGTAAGACTACTATCAGCGCGGGAAAAATCAGTTTGCCTTTCATAAACTTAAATCGTCAACTGATCTTTTAATTTCGCCAAACTTTTCTCACCAATTCCCGACACATTAGTTAAATCATGCAGAGATTTAAACTGTCCATGCTGTTCACGATAGGCAATAACTTTCTCGGCCTTTTTAGGACCAATACCGGTAACATCTTTAAAATCATCAACTGTGGCTGTATTAATGTTAACTACTTTCTTATCCTGACTATGACTTGACCCTGCTACGTTATTTACTGATGGATTAGCTATTTCCCCTTTGATTGGTATGTAAATCTGCATTTGATCATTTACTCGTTTAGCTTGATTAACTTGCTTTAAATCCGCTTTCTCAGTTAGTCCTCCGGCCATTTGGATTACTTCTTGAACAATTGCCTTATCTTTAACGTGATATACTCCAGGCTTTTTGACTGCCCCTTGTACATCAACGACAATATCCTGTGCTTTCTTAGCTTTAGATTTTGATTCACTTTTAGTATCGTCGTTCTTTTTCGCAGTTAATTCCTGTTGTGGTTCCACCTTACTTACCGACATCGGTCTGTGAATCAGAAAAAAGTATCCTCCCACAATTAAAACTATTGTAGCAATCAGTAAAATAATTCTCTTGTTTCGAATATATTGATAAACTTCTTCCATCTTTAATCACCTCGAACTAAATTACGCAAAAAAAAACAGCCCTTATTTGGACTGTTTAGTTTTTTCAAGATAATTAATTGCGTCGTCTAAATTCTTAACAGGAACAATCTTCATCTTAGTATGAATTTTTTTAGCAGCACGTTTAGCTAAATTATAGTTGTTAACGTAACCTGGTTCGTATTTCTTAATTTCTTTTGTGACAGGATCATTCGGAGCAAAAAAGACGGTAGCACCCATTTCTGAGGCCGCATAAACTTTCTTTTCAATCCCCCCGATTGGGCCAACTGTTCCATCAGGAGCAATCGTTCCTGTTCCAGCAATTGTACGTCCAGCTTTCAAATCCTTATTGCTGATTTGTGAGTAGACCTGCAAGGTAAACATCAATCCCGCTGAAGGACCACCGATGCTGCCGGCATCGATCTTCGTTGGTGGATTTCCTTTGGCCTCAGTATTATCAGTCAAAGTGATTCCTAAGCCGAAACGTTTGGTATCTGCTAATTTTACCAGTTTACCTGAAGCTGATTTCTTTTTACCATCACGAGTAAAATTAATTTTAACTGTAGACTTTTTATTCTGTTTCTTGACGTAATTTATAAACTGTTCTGAATTCTTGAAGCGGTAATTGTTGATTGACGTGATCGTATCGCCAATTTGCAATTTACCTTTAAAATCAGAATTATCCATGACATCCATTATATAGACACCTAAATACTTCTTAGTAAAAGGTTTGCCTGCCTTAGAGTAAGCCGCTTGAATAGCATTATTAGTAGCTGACTTCATGTAATACTGCTGTACTTTGAAGTACTCCTGACTATTCTCATTTCCCATCAATTCATTCTGGGTGTAAAGCGTTTCAAAATCATTTCCAAAGGATTTCAAAATGGTAAATGGCGTCCCACTGACAATTCCGACTGTCGTAAGCAATAGATTACCCTTTTTCTTATCCTGCTTACCATTGACCTTCACAAATTGAGAAGTATCTTCAGCACTACCGGGAACTTCCAAATAATAACCAGTTGGTGTAAAGAAAAATGCCACAACAACGATGAATATGAATATAGCACCAAAGATTTTATTTCTAGTTTTGTTAAATCTCAAAATAGTTTATTCCTTCCTCAATTTCTTTATCAATTCCAAAGCAACCTTTTGAGGTACGAATTCGGATATATCGCCACCAAATTTAGCTACTTCTTTCATCATTGACGATGATATCGTAGCATACTGATCATTTGCTAGCAGGAATATTGTTTCAATATTTTTATCCAAGACTTTATTAATTGAGGCCACTCCTGACTCATAACCAAAATCATCTGGATTACGCATTGACCGCACCATAAATCCAGCCCCTAGTTGGCGAGCCAAATTAGTTGAAAGTTCTGACTTTCCATCTACGACTGAGACATTTGATAAATCCTTTATCTCTGCTTCAATAAAAGCTTTTTTCTCTTGATAAGAAAATAAATAATTCTTAGACGTATTGGTCATCGGTGCCACATATAATTTGTCGAATAATTTTGAAGCTCGACGAATTATATCTAAGTGTCCATTCGTAACTGGATCGAAACTGCCTGCATAGAGTCCAATTCTTTCAGTCATTTTAGCCTCCAAACTGATATAATGCGACTTTTGTATCTTTATAGTTCTTTTCTTTTAATAAATCGATTTTAGAAAAATTGGAAAGATCAATATCATAATCCGTTTCATCGACAATAATAGCACCAGGGTTCAATAAATCTTCTTCAACCATGTCTTCAATGATTTGTTCAGTGATCTTCATACGATAAGGTGGATCTAAAAATACGAGATCGAATTTTACTTGATCATCTTTAAATTTAGTTAGAGCCTCAGTTGCAGCTGTTTTCATAACCACAAAACTATCATTAGCTCTAGTCTTGTCGACATTTTCTTTGATCGTACTGATGGCTTTATAAGCCTTATCGACTAAGTAAGCCGTCTTATAACCACGTGAAACGGCCTCGATTCCTAAACTACCAGTTCCTGCAAACAAGTCTAATGCAACACCGTCATCAACTAAATATGGCGTCAACATGCTAAAAACAGCTTCTTTAACTTTAGCTGAAGTGGGTCGAGTATTATTACTAGGTACTGCTTTTAAATTTAAACCGCGGAATTTTCCAGATACAACTTTCATTACTTTTCCTCTTGCTTACTTTCAGAAGTTTTTAAAACATAATGTTCATCTAATTCTTTGCGATGAGCCAACGAAACTCGTTTTACATAATTCTTTGAGCTTAATTCTTTTTTAACTTCTGCAACACGATTAGCATTCACATACATCATCACATATTTCATTTTCGGAGAAGTGTAATAAATGGTTCCATAGCGTTGTAACTTTTTTCGCCATTTAAGTGAGTAGACCCAAACATACAATGCTTGGCGTTCCACCTTTTTAAACATAAAATCACCTTGTTCTTTCAAATTTATTCGTGGCATCCAGATTCAGTACAATTCCTAAAGCTATTGATAAAATCAACATACTGGATCCACCATAGCTAATAAACGGCAATGTAACACCAGTCAGTGGGATCATGCCTAACAATCCACCAACGTTTAAAATTACCTGTGTCAACATCATTGTCGCCACACCATAACAAACTAAAGCATTATAATTTTTCTTTGCACGAATACCGATAAGAATAATTCTTAAAATAATCAGTGCCAATAAAGCCAAAACAATGAAGACACCCACTAAGCCTAATTCCTCACTAATAACCGCCAAAATAAAATCGGTATGTGGTTCTGGTAAGTAACCACGTTTTTGTATCCCATTACCCAGGCCAACACCGAAGACGCCACCATTACTAATAGCATAAAAGGAATTAACTAGCTGTGCTCCAGCATGTTGTTCCAATTTAAAGGGATGTTGCATAGCCAAAATACGTTGATACTGATAATGGCTCGTAATAATTGAAGGAGCTATTTTAAAAATTCCATAGATCGATAACCCTAAAAAGGCACCCAAGCCGACACTCAACCGCACGATATACTTTCCAGGTATCGTTGAAGCACCAAGAAGGACCCAAGTAATTAACGAAATAACAATTGCTCCACCAAAATCAGGTTGAATCAAAAGTAACATAACGATTAGAGCCACAACCAATATGGGAGGTAAAACTTCAAAACCGATTTCCTTCCAATTCTGATAAGACAACAATCGCTCTTGCTTACTGGTTAATACAAACGATAAATAGAGAATTAAGACTAACTTAGCCAACTCTAAGGGTTGGTAATTAAATGGTCCTATCGGAATCCAGGCCACCGCACCATTGACACGCAAACTAGGAAACAGTTTACCCAAGATCGGTAACGCTGCTAGAGATAAAATCGTAAATAACAATGCATACTTGATAATGTGCCGATTTTTAAAAATTTTAGCTTTGAGAATAAAGTTAAAATAACATAAAAACAATCCCAAAACCGCAAAAATCGCCTGTTTGACTAAATATTGGGTTGTACTTCCGCCAGAAATCAGTGAATTGTAAAAACTGGCTGAATAAACCATAACGATTCCAATACCTAATAGGATGATATATGGAATGACAATCCATAAGTCAATTTTTTTTAATTTTTTCACGTCTTAACTCCTAAAATCTAATAATAAGATTATACCACCAAATAATACTAGAAAAAAACTGGTCATTACTGTCTTTTGGCATAAGAATTCAGTTCTTATTTGGTTGTGATGAAGTATGCCACTCTCTGAAGAATATGCTTAAATTTCCGTCCTCCACAACAAGAAAATTTGGCCGGAACGCCATGGGCACGACTTTAAGCTAATAATTTTGCACGTTGTGCAAAATTATTAGCTTAAAGCTCGGCCTTTACCTAGGCAATAAATTGCCAAGGTAAATTTCATGGCTGGGCCAATTTTCTTGTTGCTCCGGACTAAATCCAGCTTTATTTATCGGTCATTATTAAACCTAAATAGAAAACAACCTCTATTTAGAAAATCAAGCACATCCGTTAGTATTAACGCCACAACCAAAAACAAAAAATGTTGTTCTGAACGAATTATAATTCTATTCACTGTTCATTCTAATTTGATAAAAATACTGGTATCGACCCAAAATTACATCATTTGCCATATTAATGTTTTTAACAAATACCATCAAGGTCTTGAATTAAGCAGAACAGTATGCAAGTCGGAGTTATTATTAATGGGCTTCCTATCAAAGAATAGAACAACCCCTTTTTCAATACTCTAACCAAACAATTAAACTAGGATTTAGTCTGGAATAAAACTTGGGAATGCATTCAGCTGTGAAATCATTGTTAATGGCTTTGCCATTTACAATGAGGCCGATTTTGAAGATCCATTATTTTGCACGAAGTGTGAAATAATTAGCTTCAAATCGCGCCCACAGCGTTCCAATGCATTCCCAAGTTTTATGGAAGACGGCATCAAGCGCATCCCTCTCAAAACAAAAAAAGAAGCCAGGGATTAGACCATCCCTAGCTTCATAAATAATTAACTATTTTGACATTTTCTTTGTCTTATCGAACTTCTTACGTTCGTTTGTGTTCAAGATCTTCTTACGTAATCTTACACTCTTAGGTGTTACTTCACAAAGTTCGTCTTCGTTTAGGAATTCGATTGATTGTTCAAGTGACATTGCCTTAGGAGTCTTGATTGCAGCAGCATGATCTTTACCAGAAGCACGAGTATTTGTAAGGTTCTTACCCTTAGTAACAGTAACAGCGATATCTTGATCACGACTACTTTCACCAACGATCATACCTTCATATACATCAACACCGGCACCGATGAACAATGTACCACGATCTTCAACTGATTGTAGTGAGTATGTTGTTGATGGACCTTGGTTGATTGAAACCAAAGCACCAGTTCTTCTACCTGGGTTCCAGTTTCTAACAACTGGTTTGTATTCTGAGAATGTGTGGTTCAAGATACCATAACCACCAGTCATTGATAAGAACTCTGTAGAGTAACCGATCAAACCACGTGAAGGTGCTGAGAAAATAAGTCTTGTTTGACCATTACCAGTACTTTCCATGTTTTCCATATCACCCTTACGTTGTGACATTGAGTCAATAACTGAACCAACGTATTCATCAGGTGTATCGATTGTTACCTCTTCAAAAGGTTCGCACTTTTGGTTGTCGATTGTCTTGTAAATAACTTCTGGACGTGATAGTTGTAATTCGAAACCTTCACGACGCATTTCTTCAACAAGAATTGACAAGTGAAGTTCACCACGACCTGAAACTAGCCATGAACCAGCTTGGTCAGTATTTTCAACTTTAAGTGAAACATCAGTATGTAGTTGTCTTCTTAAACGATCTTCGATCTTTCTAGCAGTAACTTCTGTACCTTCACGACCAGCGAATGGTGAGTTATTTTGTAAGAAAGTCATTTGTAGTGTTGGTTCATCAATACGCAATAATGGTAAAGCTTCTTGATGATCAACTGGTGTAACTGTTTCACCAACATAGATATCTTCCATACCGGAAACGGCAATTAAGTCTCCGGCCTTAGCTTCGTTGATTTCAACACGGTTCAAACCTAGGAAACCAAATAGCTTTGTAACACGGAAGTTCTTTGTAGAACCGTCAAGCTTCATAACAGTAACACTGTCACCAACCTTGATCTTTCCACGGAACACACGTCCGATACCAATACGACCAACATAATCGTTGTAATCTAGTAAGGCAACTTGGAATTGTAATGGTTCGTCTGAGTTGTCGATTGGTGCAGGAATTGTCTTCAAAATTGTATCAAAGATAGGGTTCATTGTGTGTTCTTGGTCAGCAGGATCATCTGAGTAACTTGATGTTCCGTTGATAGCTGAAGCATAAACAACTGGGAAATCAAGTTGTGAGTCATCAGCGCCTAATTCGATAAATAATTCAAGAACTTCGTCAACTACTTCGGCAGGACGAGCACCTGGTCTATCAATTTTGTTGATAACAACGATTGGTGTTAGATGTTGTTCCAAAGCCTTCTTCAACACGAAACGTGTTTGTGGCATTGTACCCTCATAAGCATCAACAACCAAAAGTACACCATCAACCATCTTCATGATACGTTCAACTTCACCACCGAAGTCCGCGTGTCCTGGTGTATCCAAAATGTTGATCTTCTTGCCATCGTAATCAACAGCAGTATTCTTAGAAAGGATTGTGATACCACGTTCTCTTTCAATAGCATTTGAATCAAGGGCACGATCTTGAATTTCATAATGTGATCCTAGTGTGTCTGATTGTTTTAACATTTCGTTAACTAATGTAGTTTTACCGTGGTCAACGTGAGCGATGATCGCAATGTTTCTAATATCTTCTCTTCTCTTAGTCAAATTAGTTCTTCCTTCCATAAATACGTGTTTAAATTACTTGCAATAAAAAAACTGTGAAACCTCTCACAGTTCACTAACGCGTTTTGACTGTCGTCAGTGCTTCAGAAACAACTTTCTGAGTACCAACTATTACGACTTGTGATTTTAGCATATTTATTGGTGTATCGTCAATACTTACTACGTCCATACCTGCAGCTTCACACAAAACACGTCCTGCAGCCAAATCCCATGGTGCTAAGTATGACATATACATGACTTCTTTTCCAGTCAGGAGATGACCGAAAATAATTCCTGCACTTCCATAAACCCTATAACCACTGCTTTTTTTAATAACGTCCTGAACATTAAATCTATTAGCTAAAGCCATTGGTGCGGATACATCAACTAAACCTTCAACTAAAGACAAATTCTTAGGAGCATCTATTTTCTCATCATTAATGAACAAGCCAATTTCTTTACCGCCGTGGTAAATGTTATTACCCATAACATCTATAATAGCACCAATTAATGGTTTTCCATCAATGTAAACGCCAATCATGGATGCAAAATCATCACCGCGTTTAACAAAATTCATCGTACCGTCGATTGGATCAACAAAAAATACTAGTCCTGACATATCGGTAACTAAATCACCATAGCCTTCTTCACTAACGATCGTAGCTTCAGGAAAAGCCTCTTTAAGTTCTGAATTAATATAGCGCTCTGTTTTTTTGTCAAAATTTGTTACTAAATCGTTTCGATTCTTTTTAGTATCGACTGATTTTTTCTTCAGGGCATCGTCTTTTAAGCTTTCACCAACATTTCTTAAAAGCTTTACTAGAAATTCATCTATTTCTTTACTGTCTACTGTCATTATGAATCCTTACTTTCTCGCCTTTTTTTGCCGCACGACTCATTTTAAACACCTGATAAATAGAATAACCTGACTCAAGTTCAAACTCTTTATCTAATTTCTTTTGTTCCATCTTCATTGGGACAACTTGTTGGAATGCGCGATATTTCTGCAAAAATTCATCACTTTTAATACTTGATTCATAGGCCTTTTCGACCGCATTATACAAAGCAATTACTTTAACAATGTCATCTTGTGACCATGTTTCATCAAGGGGATAACTGTAATTATGCATTGATAACTCCCTTCATTTTTACTCTACTATACAAAAAAAGCGATACAATTGCATCGCTTTTATACGGAAATAATTAATTTAGTATACGAAAAATCCTCTTTTCGGTTTCTAAACGTTCTTCCCTTTTTCTATTAAATGTGTGTTGGGAAACCAATTAACATATCGGCAGCTTCTTGAATAGGTTCACCCAATGTTGGATGTGGATGAATCGTTAGAGCAATATCTTCAGCATTGAGTTGACAGTTAACAGCCACACTCAACTCAGAAATCAAGTCACTAGCTCCAGGTCCGACAATTTGTCCACCCAATAGTGTGCCAGTGTCTTTTTGAGCAACTAATTTAACGAATCCTTCAGCAGCATCAAGTGAAACAGCACGTGCATTTCCGGCAAATGGGAATTTAGCTACTTTAACTTCAATTCCTTTATCCTTAGCATCTTGTTCTGTCAAACCAACGCTAGCTAGTTCTGGATCAGTGAAACAAACTGCTGGAACGCCAATATAGTCGTTTGCAGTGTTTTTGCCAGAGATTGCTCCAGCAACTGTCTTAGCCTCAAAGAATGCCTTGTGAGCCAAAGCTGGTCCCGGTGTAATATCACCAATTGCATAAATATTATCAACTGAAGTCTTACCTTGTTCGTCTACTTCAACTAGACCCTTATCAGTCAACTTAACATTAGTCATTTCAAGGCCAAAGTTATCTGTGTTTGGACGACGACCAACAGTTACCATACAATAATCAGCACTGATTGTTGTTGGTTTACCATCGACTTCATAAGTTACTTCAACACTATCGCCTTTGTTTTCACTCTTCTTAGCCATAGCGTTAGTAATGATTGTAACGCCCTTCTTTTCAAGGTTCTTCTTAACGATTGAGACCATATCTTTTTCAAAGTTAGGAATAATGTTAGGTGAACCTTCAAGGATAGTTACATGAGAACCTAGATCAGCATATGCTCCAGCTAATTCTGTTCCGACATAGCCACCACCAATGATGACGAATTCCTTTGGAACTTCTTTCAAGTTCAAACCACCAGTTGAATCAATCACGCGGTCATCGAACTTGAATCCTCTGATTTCGATAGGACGACTACCAGTTGCCAAAATCAAATGCTTGAACTTGATAGTTTGTCCACCACCGTTGTCCATGAATTGTCTAGGACCACTTGGCATAACTCTTAATTGTGTATCACTGTCTAGATAAGCTTCACCGTTGATCAATTCAACATGATGCTTCTTCAAAAGCATTTGTACACCGCCAGTCATTCTGGCAACAACTTTTTCATCTTTCCAAGCTTGTGTCTTAGTAAAATCAATTGTGGCATCACTTGTGGTAATTCCATAAGTTGATGAGTCTTTAGCTTGTTGAAGTCTGTGTCCAGCTGTAATTAAAGCTTTTGATGGCACACAACCAACATTTAGACAAACACCACCAACGGTATCTGATTTTTCAATGATAGTAACATCTTGTCCTAATTCTGAAGCTCTGATTGCTGCAACGTAACCACCAGGGCCGGAACCAATAATAACGGTATCTTTTTCTATTACGTCTTCTGCCATGTTAACTAGCCCTCCATTAATAACATATCTGGATCATGCAACAATTTCTTCAATAGATTCAAAGCATTCTGAGCCAATGCACCATCAATTAATCTGTGATCATAACTCAATGATAACTTCAACATATTACCTACTTGAATGTTGCCATCCTCATCAACATAAGGTTCTTTAGCAATCTTACCGACACCAAGGATTGCTACTTCTGGGTAATTGATAACTGGTGTGAACCAGCCACCACCGATAGAACCAACATTACTAATTGTGATTGATCCACCGGACATCTTATCCATACTCAACTTGTTGTCATAAGCAGCTTGTGAGTTTTCAGTGATTTCTTTGGCAATTTCAAACATACCTTTGGAATCAACGTTCTTAACATTTGGAACATAAAGTCCATGTTCTGTATTAGTAGCAATACCTACATTGTAATAGTGCTTGTAGACGATTTCTTCTGTAGAATCATCGATTGAAGCATTCAATTCTGGATATGCCTTCATTACGGCTACCAAAGCCTTAACAATATAAGGTAAGAATGTTAGATGAATGTCCTTATCAGCAGCGATTGCTTTATACTTCTTACGGTTAGCCATTAAAGCGCTTACTTCAACGTCATCAAAACTAGTTACGTGTGGAGCTGTGTGCTTACTATTGAGCATTGCCTTAGCAATAGCTTTTCTAGTCATAGACATCTTCTCACGTGTCTCAAGCTCTGGAGTAGCAGACTTGTATGGTGTAATTGTATTTGCTGGTGCCTGTGGTGCTGCAGCTGCTGCAGGAGCGGCTGTTTGTGGTGCAGCACTTCCATCGAATGAGTCAACATCAGCTTTAGTGATTTGTCCATGTTTGCCACTAGGTGTGACCTTTGCCAAATCGACACCCTTATCACGAGCATATTGACGAACTGAAGGCATTGCTAAGTAATTAGTATCAGCTGATCCAGTAGCAGGTCCGGCTGTTGCTGGTGCTTGTTCTGAGTTACTTTCATCCTTTTGTTCTGACTTGTCAGCTTCTTTATCATCCTTAGCTGGTTGATCATCGTCACCTGTATCAGGAGAGCCGTCATCAATAACAATCAATGTGTCTCCAATTTCAACAGTGTCTCCCTCTTGCGCAACAATTTGTTTAACTGTACCAGCAACAGGTGAAGGCAATTCTTCAACTGATTTATCATTTTGAATTTCTACTAAGGAGTCATCTTCTTTAACTGTGTCTCCTTCTTTTACTAGCCAGCTGGCAATTTCACCTTCGGCCATCCCTTCGCCTAGTTCAGGTAATTTAAATTTGTAAGCCATAGTTGGATTCCCTTCCTTCGATCTAATTAGTAGTTGAGAATTTCATTTACTTTTTCTTCAATTTCTTTTGCACGTGGAATCCAAATGTCCTCACCTAAAGCAAATGGATATACACTATTTGGAGCTGCAACTCTACCAATTGGTGCATCAAGAGAAAGAACCGCGTCCTCGGCAATAGCTGAGGCAACTTGTGCGCCCACACCAGCTATCTTTTGTGCTTCTTGAACGATAACTACTTTATGAGTCTTTTCGATTGATTTGAAAATTGTATCTGTATCAATTGGTGAAACAGTTCTAAGATCAATAACTTCAACAGAGATATTCTTTTTAGCTAAATCGTCAGCAACTTTCAATGCTTCATTTACTTCAGCACCGTAAGCAACGATTGTAATATCATTACCTTCACGGGCAACATTTGCCTTGTCCAAAGGTACAGTATACTTGCCATCAGGAATGTCATCTTTCATTGAACGATATAACTTCAAGTTTTCCATAAATAGAACAGGATCGTTATTTTCAACAGATGAAATCAATAGTCCCTTAGCATCGTATGGGTTACTTGGCATAACAACACGTAGACCTGGTGTGCTTGCAAAGATATTTTCTAGATTATCAGCATGCATTTCAGCAGTATGAGTACCACCACCATAAGGTGTACGAATTGTTACAGGGGATGTTCTTAGTCCGTCAAAACGGAAACGCATTCTAGCTTCTTGACCAATAATTTGGTCAACAGCTTCAAGTGAGAATCCCATAAATTGAATTTCTGGAATTGGACGCCATCCAGTTAGGCCCAATCCAGTTGCTAAACCTAAAATTCCTGATTCAGCTAAAGGTGTATCGAATACACGGTCTTCACCATATTTTTCTTGAAGCCCTTGAGTCGTTCTGAAAACACCACCGTTTTTACCAACGTCTTCACCAAAGATCAAAGTTTTTGGATCATCTTCAAGAACGATATCTAAGGCGTCTGTAATTGCTTGAATGTAAGTTTTCTTAGCCATTTTTACTTCGACTCCTTTGCTTCAAATTTAGCGATTTCTTTTTTCATTTCTGGAGTTGGAATTTCAAAGGTACGTTTCAACATATCTGAAACCTTGTCTTCAGGAACAGCATCGGCTTCCTTAATTGCTTCCTTAAATGAAGCTTTATATTCATCAACTAACTTATCTTCTTGTTCTTCAGACCATAGACCCTTGTCTTCAAGAACTTTTCTTAAACGAATTAATGGATCCTTATCGAACCATGGTTGTTCTTCATCCTTGGTTCTGTAACGCTTAGGATCATCACCAGCACTTGAGTGAGCACCGAAACGATATGTCAAAGTTTCGATCATTACAGGACCATTACCAGCTGTAATGTACTCACGGGCTGCTTTAGCAACAGCGTAACATGCCAAAATATCCATACCATCTACTTGAATACTTGGAATACCGGCAGCAACAGCTTTTTGAGCTAATGTTGGAGCAGCAGTTTGTTTTGCACGTGGTGTTGAAATAGCAAAGCCATTATTTTGAACGATGAACAATGCAGGAACTTTAAAGGCACCAGCAAAGTTCATACCTTCATAACTATCACCTTGAGAAGTACCACCATCACCAGTATAGGTAAAGGCAATAGCATCTTCGCCATTCTTCTTTAGACCCATAGCTACACCGGCAGCTTCATCATATGCAGCACCGATGATAATTTGAGGCATCATTGAACGAGCATCATATTTATTACCAGCAACATGTCCACGTGACCACAAATAAGCTTGGGTTACAGTAGCACCATGTTGAATTAATTGAGGTACATCACGATATGCAGGAAGAAGATAATCATTCTTCTTCATTGCTAAAACAGTTCCCATCTCTGAAGCTTCCTCACCTTCAGTCGGTGCATAGAAGCCCATCCGACCTTGACGTGAGAAGTTCATTGTCTGTTCATGCAATGCACGCTCCCATACCATTTTTTTCATAAACTCAACTAAATCATCATCTGAAAATGAATCAAAGACTTCTTGATCTGTTATCTCAGCTTTTTCATTCAATACTTGAATGGGTTTTGAAACATCCGATAAATTATTTTTAAGTGCTTCAAAATCAACAATTGGTTTATTTGCCATTCTCCACAGTCCTTTCATAAAAACTATCCCTTGTGAATCCTGTAAGGGCTTTCATAAATTTAGTCTAACATTGATCGCTCAAAAAACAAGTAGTTTAGGCATTCTTTGCATATAAAAAATTTTATAAAGCTTGTGAAAGTGGTCACTATTTTTCTAATTTTATCTCATTTTCTGAGGTTCCAGTTTCTAATTCTGAAACCATCGAATTCAATGAAATAGTTGCCATGTTTTTCACAGCCTTAGTTGTATAGAACGCAATATGTGGTGTCAAAATGAATCTTGGACTCTTAATTACCTTTTCCAAAACTTCATCAGAAAATTCTTGATCACTTAAATCGGAGTTAAAGACACCAACTTCATTTTCATAAACATCCAAAACAGCGCCATATAGCTTACCAGATGCAACTGCGTCGTATAGATCCTTAGTGTTGATCAAATCGCCACGGGCACTATTAACCACAATGGAGTTATCTTTCATCTCAGCAATAGACTCACGATTGATTACAGTGTGTCCCTTACCTAAACTTGGTATATGTAGAGTTACTACGTCTGATTCTTTCAACAAGGTATCCAGATCATTAACGTACATTCCTTGTTTTTCTAATTCTTGATTGTGAAATTTGTCATATGCTATAACTTTTGCTCCAAAACCTTGATAAATTTTTATTGCAGCTCGACCGATTCTACCGGTACCAGCTACACCAACTGTTAGTTGATTTAGCTCTCGACCGATGTCTGGAGCCCATCTAAAGTCATGATTATCTATTTTTCTGAACATATGTTTTAGATTTCTTAACAAAGCCATCAAGCCTGCAACAGAATATTCAGCGATAGCCTCTGGTGAATAACTTGGTACATTCGTTAAACGAATCTGATTCTTCTTTAGAGCCTCAAACGGAACATTGTCGACACCAACATTTCTAAGTGAAAGAACATGAATACCATATTCATTCATCTTGTCGAATATTTTCTCGTCATATGGCAATTGTTGGTAAGCAACAATACCGTCATAGCCTTTTGCTAGCTGAACAGTCTCAGGTGTTAATAAATCTGTAACGATTTTTACTTCTATATTGTTCTCTTTTGACCATTCCTCAATATATTTCTTTTCGTCGTGTCTGACACCAAAATCAATTAATCTCATACAAAACCTCCAGTAGCAGTATTTATGTATTATCGTGTAACCGATAACATATAAGAATATTTTATCATGCAACCCCTTACTAAAACAAAAATAGTACATCTGAAATCGTTTTCTAATATTATCAGACAGCTTTTTTTCCAAATACTTCTATTTTTTAGGCAAAATAATCTATAATAGATATACTGAAGTATTTTTATACAATTAAACATTCGGAGGAAACTATGTATTTTATGAAAGATATCGTCCGTGATGGCGATCCCGTTTTAAGAAAAGTTGCAGCAGATGTTAAATTTCCATTGAGTGACGAAGACAAAGCCTTAGCCGCTAATATGATGGAATATCTTGTTAAGAGTCAAGATGAAGATTACGCTGAAAAACATCAATTACGTGCTGGTGTCGGTTTGGCCGCTCCTCAAGTTGGTGTTTCAGAAATGATGGCCGCTGTCTTAGTACCTAATGAAGAAGATCCTGACAAGCCTCTTCTAAAAATCACTCTAATCAATCCTGTTATCGTCAGAAACTCAGTTCAAAAAGCTGCCTTATCTGAGGGTGAAGGTTGCCTATCAGTTGATAAAGATGTTCCTGGATTCGTTCCACGTGCAGATCGTATTACTATTAAATATGATGATTTTGAAGGAAATTCTCAGACACTACGTGTTAAAGGTTACCCTGCCATCGTTTGTCAACATGAAATTGACCATTTGAATGGTCACCTATATTACGACAAGATTAATAAGAAAGAACCATTCACGCTTGACCCAAGTACTGTTGTGATTTCTTAATATAGTCTTCAAGTATACTTACCATTTTATATATGGTAGAATTGTGCTATCTATTGATTAACGCACAAATGGACTAGAAAAAACGTCAAATGAAACTGACCTGTTTCATTTAATTCGATTTAAAGGAGAAAATTATATTGATTTATAAAGTTTTATATCAAACAAGCGAACTAGATAACCCCCGTCGTGAATTTACACATTCACTATACATGGATGCAGAATCAAACATTGCCGTCCGTGAAGCAGTTGAAAAAAATACTGACTATAACATTGAATTTATTCAGGAACTCGACGAAAAACACTTAGAGTACGAAAAGAAGAGCCCTGATTTTAAATTGACGGAGTTTTAATTAATGTCATTTAAAGTTAAAAATAATGAAGTTGCTGTTTTTGCCATCGGGGGCCTTGGTGAAATCGGTAAAAATATGTATGGAGTTCAATATCAAGACGAACTGATCGTTATTGATGCCGGAATTAAATTTCCCGAAGATGAACTTCTAGGAATTGACTACGTCATTTCTGATTACAGTTACTTAGTAGAAAACAAGGACAAGATCAAGGGATTATTCATCACTCATGGTCACGAAGATCACATTGGTGGTATTCCTTATCTACTCCAACAACTTCCAAACATCCCTGTTTACGCCGGTCCATTGGCATGTGCATTGATCAAGGGTAAATTGGAAGAGCATGGCTTATTAAGAACTACAGAAATGCATGTCTTGCACGAAGATGATGTTATCAAATTCCCTAAGACAAGCGTTTCTTTCTTCAGAACTACTCACTCTATTCCTGATACTTTAGGTGTTGCTGTTCATACGCCTCAAGGTATTATCGTTGAAACTGGTGATTTCAAATTTGATTTAACTCCAGTTGCTGGCCTACCATCCCCTAACCTACAAAAGATGGCTGCCTTGGGACAAAAGGGTGTTTTATGTTTACTATCAGATAGTACAAATGCAGAAATTCCTACATTTTCAAAGTCTGAACGTTCAGTTGGTTTAACAATTCATCAAATATTCGAAACTATCAATGGCAGAATTATTTTTGCTACCTTTGCTTCTAATATTTATCGTATTTCTCAAGCAGTTGATGCTGCTATCCAACAAGGTCGAAAGATTGCGGTCTTTGGACGAAGTATGGAACAAGCAATCGAAAATGGACGTGAACTAGGTTATCTAAATATCTCTGATGATATGTTGATCGACCCACACGCCTTGAATCAAACACCTGCTAGTGAAACTTTGATTCTATGTACTGGTTCTCAAGGTGAACCATTAGCTGCTTTGAGCCGTATCGCTAACGGAACACATAGACAGATCACTATTCAACCTGGAGATACTGTTATCTTCTCAAGTAATCCAATTCCTGGTAATACAATCAGTGTTAACCACTTGATCAACCAATTATCAGAAGCTGGTGCTGAAGTTATTCATGGTAAAGTTAACAACATCCATGCTTCAGGACACGGTGGTCAAGAGGAACAAGAGTTGATGCTTCGTTTAATGAAACCTAAGTTCTTCATGCCAATTCACGGTGAATATCGTATGTTGAAGATTCACACAGAATTAGCTGAATTGTGTGACGTTCCTCAAGATCACTCATTCTTACTAGAAAATGGTGATGTCTTAGCTTTGACTAAGGACAATGCACGAGTTGCAGGTCACTTCCCTGCTGGCGATGTTTATGTCGACGGTAAAGGTGTTGGTGATATCGGTAATGTTGTTATCCATGATCGTCAAGTTCTTTCTGAGGAAGGAATGGTCGTAGTTGTAGCAACTATCGATTATCAAAAACATATCGTTTTAGCTGGTCCTGATATTCTTTCACGTGGATTTGTCTATATGCGTGAGTCAGGTGAATTGATCAATCAAGCACAAAAACGTGTCTTCCACTTGATCAAGAATGCCTTTGACGATGAAGAAACTAAAGTAACCGAAGCAGTGCTGAAACGTGTTATCATTGAAGGATTACAAGAATTCCTTTACAAACGTACTGAAAGAAATCCTGTTATCTTACCAATGCTAATTGGTACTTCAATCTAAATTCAATTTTAAAGTAGATCACTTGATCTACTTTTTTTATTTAAGGGTTATAAAATGGAAAAAACTGAAAGAATCGAAATCATCTTAAACCATCACGCTGGAAACGGACGTGCCCAAAAAGCTTGTAACAAAGTCACAGACTTTCTGAGACAACAAAATATTCCCTATGAGGTTCATTTAACAAAGTGTGACGGTGACGGTCAAAGAATTGCTAAACAATTAGCCGACCTACACCAAAATGATAAAATTGTCGTCATCGGTGGCGATGGAACTTTAAATCAGGCGGTTAATGGCGTTAAAACATCCAATTATCCTGACACTGCTTTAGGTTATATCCCTGGTGGTTCTGGTAACGACTTTTGTCGCGGAATCAAATTAAAGACTAAGGATCCCGTTATTCTGATGCAAGCCATTCTCTCTTTGAAAAATCCTCGAATGATCGATGTTGGTAAAGCAACTAGTAAAAACTTTTCCCATTATTTTATCAATAATATTGGAATCGGCTTTGACGCCAGTACTGTTTATTACACTAATCATTCAGAACGCAAAGAGTTTCTCAACAGTCTAGGATTGGGGACTCTCTCCTACTTCACCAATCTGCTCAAAGTACTGAAGCGTCAACAAGCTTTTGGATTAGATGTCAATTATCAGCAACACCAAAAGCACTTTGAT
This sequence comes from Companilactobacillus sp. HBUAS56275, assembly GCF_036913655.1. NCBI lineage: Bacteria > Bacillati > Bacillota > Bacilli > Lactobacillales > Lactobacillaceae > Companilactobacillus > Companilactobacillus sp. HBUAS56275. The sequence continues at coordinate 4,739 of NZ_JAYKKK010000001.1, read as the reverse complement.
TCTGCATATGTCGTTGTTGCTACCAACCATCCTTATTTTGGGGGGTGGTTTTGCCATTGATCCAACTGCTACACCATTTAATCATCATCTAAACTTGGTAGTAGTTAAAAAAATCAGTACACCGAAATTTGCTAAATTGATGACTAAATTATTAACAAATGGTTCACACTTGCAAGATAAAAATGTTTGGCATATTGAAACCGACAAGTTTGAATTAAAGAATTATACTAACCAGCATGGTCAAATGGATGGTGAGGAATTAAATCAGCATGAATTTGATTTTAATTTTGAAATCAGTCAACATCCTTTCTGGCTACCCGTGAAAAATAACGCCTAATATATCTTATTATAAAATCCAAATACCAAATAAAAAGCAGCTCCTATTAAGAGATTCAAGAACATACGTGTTTGTCCTTGAATACCTAATAGAAGCTGCTTTTTTATATGAATCTCTAAATATTATTATTTTATTCAATAATACTAAGCGTTATTTTTTTCGAGAAAATTATATGGAGTGACATTGTCCATGCCGATCATTGGATCAATAGAATTGTTCATTACCATATCCAAGGTTAAATGATAATCTATTGGCTCGCTGTCTTCTGGTTCTTCGGGATCTTCGTTTTTAGGCTTAATCTTAAATGTAGCAAAAATCCGTTCTTTTAAAGTTGTCTGCCGTTCGTTGGACTGATCACGGATCGATCTTTCAAAAGCTGAACGGTCACCGACCATGATTAACAGACGTCTTGAGCGGGTTACCGCTGTATATAATAGATTCCGACGCAACATTCGAGATTCTTCATTGACTAACGGTAGAATAACCATTTCAAATTCAGAACCTTGAGCCTTATGAATCGAAGTACAGTAGGCTAAAGAGATATTTAACCAATCCTTACGATCCAAGGAGACTTCGTTGCCATCAAAATCGATCACCAATTTATCAACGTGATCAGTATTTTCTTTAGCTAACAAGATTCCGACAATTTTACCAATCTCACCATTAAAGACATTATCTTCTGGAGAATTGACCAGATAAACGACTTTATCATTGATACGATATTTCGTATTGCCAACAGAAACTTCTTTTCGCTTCGGTGCCATAGGATTGACGACGTTTTGAATGACAACATTCAAATTGTCAATTCCTGCTTGTCCTCGATACATGGGTGCTAATACTTGGACATCAGCAATATCAAAACCACGATCCTCTGACTTGCTGATAATTTGTGACAACACTTCTGGAACATTCCGGCTATTGGAATTGATAAAGCTACGGTCAGCTTTATTTTGGAAAATACCTTCATCAATAATACCCTCATTGATGTCATGCGCTAATTGAATAATCGTTGAATCCTCATCTTGACGATGAATTTCATTCAAAATTGTTGTTGGAAAAGCGTCACTATTGATCAAATCTGAGAAAACTTGTCCTGGTCCTACTGATGGCAATTGATCCTTATCACCTACCAAAACAACCTGTGTTCCCGGTTGAACGGCATTGATCAAAGTTCTAAACAATTTCGTATCGACCATCGACATCTCATCAATGATCAATAATTTACAATCCAAAGTTGGTTCCGCAAATTCGTCGTCTTCTGTACCAGTCAATCCTAGTAAACGGTGAATCGTCATCGCAGGTAAACCGGTTGATTCACCCATATGTTTTGCCGCCCGTCCAGTCGGAGCAGCTAAGGCAATAGCATAATCTTCAGAACTGGGATCTAACGTCATATCGTTTAACTTAGCATATGACGAAACGATGGCATTAATAATCGTAGTTTTACCAGTTCCCGGACCACCTGTTAGTAGGAAAATTGAATGTGTCAAAGACTGTTCGATAGCCCTTTCCTGTGATTCATCGTATTGGACTTTAAACGTTTTTTCAACATGCTTCAACTCTTTTTTGAATTCACGCTTAGTCCATTCCACACCTTTGAAGGTATCGGTAATCATTTTGAGTGATTGCGCAATCGACCATTCACTGTCAGATAAATTTTTCTCATAAACGTGACCGTCTTCAACTGCTAAAACGCCATCGTTGACTAACTTCTTCAATCCTGATAATAGTTTCTTATTTAAATCAGTAGTCGAATTAGCATTAAGGACACCACTAGCTCGTTTGATCAAATCATCCTGGGCCACATAGGTGTCACCTGTCTCATTGATGATCAAACTGACCATCTGAATCAAGGCTCCTTTGATTCTTCTGGGGTCATCGCCAGTAATTCCTAATCGCTTGGCTAACTCATCAGCACGTTTGAATCCGACTCCTTTAACATCTAAAACTAATTGATAGGGGTCTTCTGTAATCTTATCCAGTGTCTGCGGACCATATTTTTGAAAAATACGTGCGCTCAAGGTAGTCCCGAAACCATAATTATTGAGTTGATACAAAACTTGTTCTGTTAAATGATTCTTTGAAATCTGGTCAACGATATTATTAGTCTTCTCTTCACCCAATTTCAAAAAATCCAAAGCATGAGGGTCCTGTAGAATCTTGTCGATGGCATTTTCTCCAAGTGTATCAACAATTTTTTCAGCTTTCTTTTTACCAATCCCAGGAAATTCATCGCTGGAAAAGAAACTGATCAACTCTTTACGTCCGCTGGGACGACTACGTTTGTAAGAAGTGGCTTGAAATTGTTTGCCGTATTTTGGATGATCGACCATATTGCCTTCAAAACGATATTCTTCTTCTTCCGAGATTTCACCAAAACTACCGGTTACGACGATATCATTAGCGTCCCAATCAGTATTAGTTTTTTTGATCTTGATCGTAAAGATTTTGAATAGATTTTCAGGGTTCTCGAAGAAAATGGCTTTAACAGTACCCACAAAATACTGCTTCTCACTTTCAGTCATTCTTATCTCCTTGCTGTTTAATAAATTCTTGTAGATCAGCTAATTTTTTCTCGTGCTTCACATAGTAAGCTTCATCCAATTTTTTGGACTCATTTAAATAGTTTTGATAGTCTTGCTTTAGATTCATTGCACACAATGCCATATTAAAGTAATGCTTAGCTTCTGGCTGGATTTCATTGGCAACCTTATAAAATCCTAGTGCCTCATTAAAATTACCGTTAGCAAGCAATAAATCGGCTAATAACTCATTAGCTTGTAAATCTTTGGGAGCTTTTTCAGCCGCCGTCAAAGCATACATAATTGCTAATTGACGTTTACCTTGCTGATCCAATGTTTTAGCCATCATAAAATAAGCTTCAAAGGCATAGTTGTCATCAATTAAACTTTGAAAAATCTGATTAGCTTTATCATACTTGTCAGCCAAATAATAAACATTTCCTAAATTATAAAGTAAATCCTGATTATTCTTGAACATTTCTAACGAACGAGCTAATAATTCCTCCGCTTGTTCTAAATCGCCAGCTTGAACTAAGTAAGTCGACAATTGTAAAATTTCCGGCAACTGTTTAGGATTTTTATTCAAATCGGCGACTAATAATTTAATCGCATCCTGTTTATTGCCATCGTTGAATAATTTTTCTGCTTTTTTATCCATCTAATACCTCAAATCGTATCGGAACTCTCAAGTTTCTTATGTAAGTAACCTGTTTCATTCCATTCAACCAATTTATATTGGCCATCATTATATTGTAAATGCGTCAAACTTGTATTCGACAATCCGCCATCTTTTCTAATGTCGTCAACTTTCGTTCCCAACAATGACTGAATCATTGTAACTAAAGCAGCACCATGACTAACAATTACGATACTACCCTTTTCATTATTAGCTTCAACAATTCTTTGAACAGCGCCTGTAGTTCTTTGAGCCACTTCTTCAAAAGATTCGCCACGGATCAAATCATAATCGTAATCCTTAGGTTGATTTCTAAAAGCGTAAATAACCTCAGGCATCTCACGTTCTAATTCTGAAAATTTACGACCTTCCATAATTCCTAGATCGAATTCACGTAAATCATCAACAATGGATAAGTCAATGTCACGATGCAAATCTTTAATCAGCGTTTCAGCAGTTGTTTTAGCGCGTGGAAGCGGACTTGAATACATATGATCAATTTCAACATCTTCAAGACGCTTCGCTAACAAACCAATATCGTGCATACTTTCTGACAACAAAGGTGAATCCCCATGTCCACCTTGATATTTCCCCTCTAAGTTCCATTGGGTCTTTCCATGTCTGACAAAATACAATTCCATTTTTCTCTCACCTTACAAAGTTAATTAACTATAATTATGGGTTTTTTAGTATTTTTTTTCAAGTTAAGCCCTAATTTTACAGAAAATAAATACTAAACCCTCAGAAAAGCTTATTGGTTAAGTATGCCACCCTCCACAACAAGGCGCTATTGGTCTGGAACGCTGTGGACACTGATTTGAGCTAATTGAAGTTCGCAATTATCTCAAATACAGGTCTTTTACTAGGTGGGAAACCCACCAAGTAAAATCTCACGGCTGAGACCAATAGTGCCTTGTTGTTCCGGGTTAAATATTTGTACTATTCTGTTTATTAATTTCTATATTTTTTCTGGAACGGTTCTAATCGATTATATATTTCTAGACTGATTAAATATATTACCTATTACACACATTACACGTTATATACAGATTTTTTCTTCTAGATTAAGAACGTTTTTTGAAACAAAGTCTAAATACCTAATTATATTTGACCAACTAAACAATCAAAGTACTCTTTAGTCCGGAGCAAAAATTGGGAATGCGTTCAGCTATGAGATTATTGTTATCGGCTTTGCCGATTACAA